>CAZWRV010000120.1:0-17035 GCA_964636325.1 uncultured Victivallaceae bacterium
GCTTCGCCCTCCATCGAGTTTCTGATCGACAGAACTGCGAATCTCGCAGATGGTCGCTCCTCTGAAACTTCCCCTGAAGTAACGCAGACATTCCTGTCTGCGGAATCGCAGGTAGGAATACCTGCGCTACTTCAAGTTTCTCCCCGACAGAACTGGCGGATTTCCCCGCCAGAGCGGCACTCCTCTGAAACTCGACTGTTCGTGACATATCCGCAGAATGGCGGATGGGGCTTTGAATTCTATTCAATCGTCTCTTTTCGGCGGCGGGAAGCTATTGATTTAGGCTGCTTTCGGATTAAATTCAGACATCCTGATCCGTGGATAATAGAGATGCAGTGAAATACCGCTCACCGGAAGGTGTTTCAGTTCAGATTCCCGGCGCCCCGCCCTGAAAAGCCACATTCGCATTTCCCATCCGTTTTTAAGCTTCTCATGGTGGGCGGGGCAGGAAATCTGATATTCAACGCAACTAGCACGGAGGCTGTTTGAAAGACGGGACACAGCAGAGAAATTTTCTGATATTCGCTTCCGCTGTTCTGCTCGGGGTGATCCTGAGATGCATCTATCTCCAGCAGTATTCGTCCTCGCCGCTGTTCCTGTACCCATGCGGTCCGGACGTGGAGGAATACGCAGCAAGGGCGCGGGAGATCGTCGGAGGCATATTCCTATGGCGGAAGCTGGACATCCATGCACCGCTGTATCCATATCTTCTGGCCTTCCTGCAATGGCTCTTTTCCTTTGACAACCCACTGATACGGGCTGCGCATCTGCTCATTGGTCTCCTTGTGATTGTCCCGCTCTGCGGAGCGGCATGGCTTGCCGAGGGCAGGAGATTCACGCCCGCCGTGGCCGGAACAGCCTTGATTTGGGCGGCCTACCCGCCGCTGATCTTCTACCAGGGCGAATACATCAGCGAAACTCTCGTCGTCCTTCTCCTGTGTTCATCCATCTTCTGCCTCTATGAAGGGGACGGCCTTGCCGAGCCCCTCGCGAAAGGGCTAGGATTTCTAGCTGCCGGCGGCCTCCTGGCCGGACTGGCCGTGACAGCCCACCCGCTCTCAGCCTTTTTCGTCGTCCTTGAGACGGGATTCCTCTGCGTCAAGGCGGTGGGTCGGAAGGGAAATGCCAAGAAGATGATATCGCCGGCGGTCTTCCTCATCGGGGCATCCATACCCGTCCTGGCGGTGATCTCATATAATTCTTTAGTCCTTTCCGCCGGCCTCAGGATACAGGACAACGCCGGCTTCAACTTCTACCTCGGGAACAGTTCCATCGCCGACGGCACCTGCAAGCTGCGCCCGGGGCCTGAATGGTCGAAAGTCCACATGGACGCCGAAAAGGCCGCAAAGGAACTCGGCATTTCAAAGGAAGCCTACTTCTTCAGGGAAAGCTTCAAGTTCATAGCCTCCCAGCCCCTGGGCTGGCTTCTGCTCCTCGGGAAGAAGGCCGCCTATGCCTGGAACTGGCGCGAACTCACCGCCGGCGCCGACTCGCCGATGCTAAGATATCACACACCACTACAAAAATATGGGGCATGGGCTTCCGCCGTCCTTATGATCCTCGGGCTGGCATACATTTTCTCCGTCAAGGGCTCGTTACAGTTTAAAAATCGCCACTTCCTTTTGCTTCTCATCTCATTCTGTCTCGGACAGATTCTTTTTGTGACAAGCGGAAGATACCGCCTCCCCATGCTTCCGGCAGTGATTTTCTTCGCAGCCTCTATGGCTGTGGAACACACCCGGTCTTTCCTCCAGGACAAGTCATGGAATCGCCTGGCTCTTTCCTGCGGCGTCCCCCTCCTCGCCGCCTGCATAATTGTCTTCATCCCGGCCCCGTCGGGCAGAACAAAGGAGGACGGCGAGGCGATGAGCATACTCGGCGAAGCCTACCTCAAGGCCGGGAACCTGGATGAGGCTGAAAAATGCATCTCCTCAGCGTTCAAGCTTTCCGAGCCATGGTCGAGGAACTACAACCTCATGGGCATGATCTGCGAGAGGAAAGGCCTAGACGAAAAGGCCTTGGCCATGTATGCAATGTCAGGCATCGGGACCGCAGACGGGGCGGTGACGGCAGTCACCAACACCGCATCATTCTTGTCGAGGACTGGCCGCGCCTTTTTTGCGGAGGCAAACTTTAAAAGAGCCTTCGAGCTCGGCCAGCCCGACAGCAACCTCCTCTACAACTACGGTCTTTTCCTGCAGAGCCAAGGACGGCTGCAGGAAGCCACCGAGCAATATTCGAAATGCCTGGAGATGGATCCCGTCCACCGCCTGGCACTCAACAACCTTGGCACAATAGAAATGGCCCGCGGCAGCTGCGATGCTGCGAGAAAGCACTTCGCCATCGCCTTCCGCCTCGACCCCGGAAACCTTGGCCTCGCCGTCAACCTCGCCGCCGCCGAGTCCGCTTCGGGCGACCCGCGGAACGCATTGAAAAGGCTCTCCAAAGTTCTCAGGAAAAGGCCTGGCTTCCGGCCAGCCCTTGAACTTAGGAGGCAGATAGAGGCGGATTTTCGAAACTGAACTTCCATCCGCCGCAAAACCATGCTATATTAACAAATCAACAGCCATCAAACAGGCGGCGGAAAAAAATGTTCCCGGCAATCCTCTCAATCCTCTTCATAAGTCTCGGCATCCTCTTCCTCGTCTATCAAAAGACGGAGTCCATAAGGCTCCGCACCCTCTGCCTCTTCCTGGCGGTGCTGTCCTGCATCATAATGGGGCTCAACTTCGCCTATATGCTCATAGACATGTCCGGCAGTTCATCCGCCTTGTTCAAGAAGCAGAAGGAATACATGGAGTTCGGGGCGAAATACCTGATCCGCTACCTGGGCCAGACGAAGGCCGACCACCAGTGCACGAACATCCTGATCCTCACCTTCCCGCAGAACTGCTCCTACCCGAGGGCACCGATGGCGAAATTCATCCTCGAAGGGCTGGAAAAGGCCGCCGGTTCGGCCGGGATGAAGATCGTCGGCGTCGAAGAGGCCAGGTCGGCGGAGAAGGGCGACTACTGGCTCGTCGCATCAGAATTCGACAGGGCAATCAAAAGCCATCCCGAAGCCGAACTCGTCATATCCCTGGTAGGACTCCCCATCGACGTTGAAAACATCGGCTTCTGGTATCAGGAAAACTGCCCGCAGCTCATACTTTTCGGCGGCAACCTGAAATACATGGACATCGCTCTGAAGCACAAGATCGTCATCGCTGCCATCGCCTTCGTCCCCGGTGCCAGCTTCGCCAACAGCCGCAAGCCCACAGACCAGAACGCCGAGGAGACCTTCTACGAACACTTCCTCCTCATAAACCGCAGCAACATTGATGAAACAAAGCAGGTCTTCCCTGCCCTGTTCAAATAATTCCAGTTTTTTCTCCTTTATCCCCGGCTGGCACTCATGCAGCGATTGCAAATCCTTCTCCAGAATATATCTTAACCGGCATTCAGCTTTCAGAAGCATGACAACTGGCATGACATGCGCCCGTAGCTCATTTGGATAGAGCGTCTGCCTCCGGAGCAGAAGGTAGTGGGTTCAACTCCCGCCGGGCGTACCAGCTTCAATTTCCGAGATCGGCCACCGTCTTTCGAAGCAGTCCGCTCCGCGTCTTTTTAGCGAAGCCTTCGAGGAGACGCCTCGAATCCGCGGTCAGCTTGTTGCCGAGGACGGCGACGGCGTTGCGTCGTAGCATGGTTGTTCCGGCATGTTCTAGCGCTGTTCCCTGGACGGCCTCACGGAGATTCTTCTGCGAAGCCAGCAGAATCCATTCAATGTCCGCCGGATATGCGTCGGGAATTCGGCTTCCGGGGCAGTTCCGCGTGCAGCAGTCGCAGCCGAAAATCCATTCTCCGATCTTCTTCCGCTCCACGGGGTTCAGGCATCCTCTTTTCTCAGTGGTCAGAAAGCTGATGCAGTCGCCGACATTGAACTTGCCGGGGTTGCCGTTGAAAACCCCGTTCGGGCAGGAGCCGATGCAGAGCCGGCACCGTCCGCATGCCTCATCCTCCTTGTCCTCCCCGCCCTCTAAGCCGTCAGCATCCGTGAAAACAAAATGAGGGAGCTCCAGGTCACATAGCATTGAGGAGATGAAGCATCCGCTTCCGCCCCCTTGGACGAGCAGGCATGTGTTCAGACCGGTGCGGCCGAGACCGGCAATTGCGCCCAGAGACTTTTCCGCGAGCGGCGCGGTGTCCACGCAGAATTCCGTCCGGAATTCCCTGCCGATCAATTTCTTCAGCGAATCTGCGAACTCCGCAAGGATCCGCCTTCCGCAGGCATGATAATCCAGCCTGGCTGCCGCATAGCCGGCCACTAAACCTTTGAACTCCTCCCTGTCCGTGGCGGGGATGAAACCTTTCACAGGGGGGAGAGAGGCGAAAGGTATCGCGAACATGACGAGTGACCTGGCGAACGGGAACGTAGCCGCCGGATTCATGCGCGAGGCCCAGGACTTCATTAGATATTCGGAATATCCGGCCCCGAGAACGGGCGTAACTCCCGCGAGAAGCCTTTCTGGCGGAAGAGGCATGCACGCTGCTGCGGCGATCCCGAGCCTTGCGGCCTCGGCCGCTATGAAATACCTGATTTTGTCTTCAAGTTCGCTCATCCGGAATTTGAAAAACGTCGAAGGTTGACTTATAATGCGGCTCTTTGTCTCTACGATAGGATTTGAGCTGCGATATAACAGGGTAAATGAGTAAAATGTCTGCGATTTATGACGTTCATCCCATGGAGTTCATCAACTCCAAGGGCGATCCGACCATCGAAAAGCATCGAATCATATAATTTTAAGGACGCAGCATCGGAGCTGAATCCTGCGTTTCGCATACTGCTACAGGTGAAAATGTCTAAGACACTAGTGTTCCTTGCCGACGGCATGGCGGACGAGCCGCTCAGGGAGCTGAACGGCAAGACTCCGCTCGAGGCCGCCGAAACCCCGAACATGGACAGGATCGCCGCTCTCGGCGCCAGCGGCACGCTGCTGACCCTCCCTGAGGGCTTTCCGACATCCTCGGACGTCGCAAACCTCTCCGTGCTCGGCTATGACCTCGCCAAGGAGTATCCGGGCCGGGGCCCCCTCGAGGCGGCAAGCATAGGAGTTACACTCGGTCCGCACGACATCGCATTCCGCTGCAACCTCGTCCATGCCGAAGCCGGTGTCCTCATGGACTTCTCGGCCGGACACATCGAGACTAACCGTTCTCGGAAAATAATCGAGGACCTACAGATCCGCTTCGGAAACCTGAAGGCCACCTTCCATCCCGGCGTCAGCTACAGGAACCTCCTGGTCCTGCACGGCGAGGAGTTCACCGACAACGTCATCTACCACAAGCCCGACTCCTGCCAGGGCGAAAAGCTTGAGGACACGAAGCTCAAGCCGGCCTACAACTCAAGGGAGTCAGCCCATACCGTGGAGTTTCTCCAGTCGCTCATCGACAAGACATCCGTCTTCCTCGCGGCCCACCCCTTGAACAGGGGCTTCAAGTCTCCAGCAAACAGGATATGGCCCTGCAGTCCCGGTAGAAGACCGGCCCTCACACCCTTCTCACAGAAATACGGAGGCAGGACCGGCGCCGTCATAAGCGCAGTTGACGTCATCTTCGGAATAGCCGTATGCACCGGCATGGAAGTCGTGAAGGTTCCGGGCGCCACAGGATTCATCGACACGAACTACCAGGGCAAGGCCGAGGCCGCGGTCAAGGCCCTCGACAGGCACGACTTCGCATACCTCCACCTAGAGGCCATAGACGAATGCTCGCATATCGGCGACCTCGACCTCAAGATGCGCGCCATCGAGGACTTCGACCTCAAGATAGTCGGCCCGGTTATGAAGGCACTCGAAGGCAAGGATGTTACTTTCGCAGTCCTTCCCGACCATCCCGTGCCCATCAAGATGCGGAAGCACACCAGGACCCCGGTCCCCTTCGCGATCTGCGGCAAGCACATAGCCCCGGACAAGCTCAAGGCCTACTCCGAAAAGCTCGCCCCCAAGGGATCCCTCGGCTTCCACAAGGGGGACGAGTTCATGAAGTTGGCGCTGGGGATATCGTAACTTTTTGCCAAGTGCATAATTTTTATATTAGGATACTTTCTTAAAAACTTCTACCACAAAAGCGTGCATGTGTCTATGGAATTCATTGAATTTTGGGTTGCGGGCAAAGCCCGCCTTAGGCCGATTAATAAGTCCCTGTTTACTGGGATGACGCCCATCAAAACATTGATGACCGGGAAGGACTATAATATCGAGGAATACAAGCGCCGTCTGGCCGGAGCGCACGAACTCGCGCACATCACAGTGGAAATAAACAGATGCCGTTCACAATCACTAGGCGGACATTGATGATTTCCGTCGCCGGAGCAGTCCTCTGCGTCGCCGCCGGCCTCCTCGCCGGGCAGCTTTACAGGCCCCTCTGGTTCGACGAGGCGCTCACCCTCACAGAGTTCGTCAACCGCGGCAGCGCGGCCGACATATACAGGCTCTATACAATCCCCAACAACCATATCGTATACAACATCTTCCTGCTGAAATATTCCGACCTGATGCAGCATCTCATCGCCATGGACGAGGGCGGGATCAGGTTCTTCTCAGTGGCTGCCGCGCTGGCATCTGTCCTGCTGATCGCATTCCTATGGCGCCGGCGCATAGGCCTGCCCGCGTCGGCCCTTGCCGCTTTCACACTGGTGCTCTCATGTCCGTTCGCGATGTATGGAACCGCCGTCCGCGGATACATGCTGAGCTTCATGCTCGTCACGGCCGCGCTTGCGGTAGCGCTTGAATATTTCAGGAGGCCTAACGCCGCCTATGCCGCGCTATATTTCCTCATTTCCCTCCTCGCCGTAGGAACGATTCCCAGCAACCTGGTCGCCCTCGAGACCATCCTTCTTCTGGTTCTGCTCCACAGGAGGGAGATTTTCAAAAAATCCGATCTGGCCCTGATTCTCGCACCCCCTGCGGCGCTTCTGCTTTTCTATATGCCGATCTGGGGAAGGTTCCTCAAGGCGATGGCCTTGAAGGAAGGCTGGGCAAGTTCACCGGCGGCGGCCTGGCACTATTTCGGTGCCTTTTTCTTGTCTTGCCTCCCCCTAGTCCTGATGGCGGCGGCCGGATTCGCCCTCATCGGCGCCAAGAGAAGGCGCAGAATCCTCATCGCGGCTTTCGCGATCGCGGGAATTCCACTCATCTTCTTCGTCTTCCGCTCCCCTGCCCCCTTCCCGAGGACGTTCTTCCCATGCTGGCCGATATGCCTATATCTTCTCGGATTTCTATCGATGCGAGTCTTCTCCTTCGCCAGGAAGAAGATGGGCGCCGGAAGAATATTCCTGCTCGCATCCTCCCTTTTCCTGGCGATTGTCCTCTGGGGGGCATTGCAGATCAGCTTCAGAACCGAGATGTCCAGGTTGACAACGCTCCCCGCCGGATCCGGCCAGGACGACTTCTACGAGCCATACTTTATGAAATCCTCGTTCAATCCCAGGGGCGCCGTCAGGAAGCTGAAGGAGCTGGGAAATGATTCTCCAAGAAAAATCCTGCTCGACTTCGCCGCAGACTATCCTTCGATACTGATCTACGGACGCATGAACGGATTCGCCGAGGAACTCTGGCTCTATGACCGCCCCTTCAGGAAGCTCGAGTCGCTCGGCGACATCTCGGACTGCTACATCGTCGCCAAGGACGATACCGGAGCCCAGATGCTCGCGAACCGTTTCGGCATGAAGGAAGTAAGGATGATAGCAGACTGCGGATTCCAGAAAATCTTCGAGGGGAAACGGCCTTGAGGTGAATTGAGGCTGGAAAGAATGGAGCGGGTGATGAGAATCGAACTCACATGTCCACGTTGGCAACGTGGTGCATTACCACTATGCTACACCCGCACTGGTATAACGCCATGAAGATGAATAAGTTATCAGATGAAACTCGCTTCCCGCAACCGTGAGCCCGGCAGCTTGTCCGGCTCCGCTGACCAAGGCAGCGCTATTTCACTTTCCGCGGCTAATATGCGCTTCTAACGGAAAATTTCAAGCGTTTTTTTTCAGAATATAGGAGATTTGCAGAGGGCGGATTGGCGCTTTGCCGCGGCGTAGTTCAGCGGACGCGGAACTAAGGATGGCGGAGAGGGCGGGAATCTCTACCACTTATTCATAAATGCCTGTAAACCAATAAATTGCACTCACTTGTAAAAAGACTTGTCCAAGATATGCACCACATAATGCAACATAATATAACAGAAATGGGTGCAAGTCAAGACACCTTGTCACTTAAGCCATCCGTGGAAGCTGGATTCAGGAGGAAGTTCATGCTCCTTGGGTGACACGGGTACGCCCACGAGTCTATTAGACATCCTTTCGAAGAAATAACGGACTGCAAGCAGAGTCGGATAAAAGAGACGCTCCCTTAACTCCTGAATCCCCATATCTGTCCAAGGGGGTGACGCAGTATCGGCATCTGTCATGAGGTTTGCCACTCGGTCCACAAGGTAAAATTTTAATAACGAACGAACTTCCTCTCTGTTGTACCTGTGCTTAAACATATGGGCTTCCAGTTTGCCGGTATAGATGCGAAAGTCTTCTGCATTTTTAGTCTTAACAGACTCGAGTATGCCCCCTAACAATTTACGCTCCCGGTCCCGCCTGCTCCTCCCCGGACCGCTTTTACGATAATATTTGGATACTTTGAGTGCGACCATTGTAGCCTCCTTTAGCTTTGTAAGGCGTGTTGGTTCTACAATATATCATTCACCACGCAAGGTGCCAAAAGAAGCGCGCTTATACCTTATCAGTCATGCCCCCTTCCCTACCCTCAGATGAATCCCCCCTAAATTCCGGGTATAATTATCGTAGTAGGATTTACCTGTTACCAGCCCCGTCCGGGCTGCCTTAAACCCAAGGCGGCCCACGGGGCGGACTTCACGTCCAGCTTCCCTCAGTGGCCGCCGTACAACCACATGGAGGAAGCGTATGACGACGAAAGCGGCGAAGCTGCTGTTCGCGAAAATCGTCCCCATTATCGCGGCTACGGTCCCCCGCACGGTAAGGCCCACCGGCTGCGAGGACGCCGATGAGCTTGTCCAGGACACCATCGCCACAGCCGCCGAAATGCTTGATTCGGTCGAGAAGGCCGGGAAGAGGCCCATCCCCCGGTCAATCGCGTTCTACTCGATACAAAGGGCCAAATCCGGTCGCCGCGCCTACCAGGCTGCCAAGAACGACATACTCGGCCCGGTCTTCAGGACGGCGAACGAGGACTGCTTGTCGTACATGGACGCCCCGCTGTTCGAGGATTCGGAACAGCACACCACACTGCACGACCAACTGCAGGAGCGCCGCGAGGATCCGGCCACCGAGGCATTGCGCCGCATCGACTGGGAGGCCCTGATGGAGTCACTAGACGGGCGAGAACAGCGCATCCTCGACGACACGGCAACAGGCCGCCAGGTCAAGGCAACCGCAAGCGACCTCGGCGTCAGCCCCGCCCGCGTCGTACAGCTCAAGCGCGAGCTGGGCACGAGGATAAAGGCGTTCATGGGGCCGGGCATACTGAAGGACATCACGACAGAACCGCAGTGGAGGCGAGACCTGATGGCCGTCCATGAACGCAACGAATCGAAATACGCCGCCAAGTTCGAGAACGACGACGAGGCGGCATAACCAACAACTTGAAAGGAGGAACACGATGTTCAAGGTAATCAGGCACCACTTGCAGGAGGCGCTCAGGGGGCTGGGCAAGATCATAAGCGCCAAGGCGACCCTGCCCATACTGCAGCACGTCAGGGTCAAGGCCGAAGCCGGGCGGGTCACTATTTCCGCCACCGACCTGGAGCAGCTCGCCGAATACCGTATCACCGACGCCGAGATATCCGGCGACACCGACCTGCTTGTGAACTACAACAGGCTCAAGGAGTTTGTCAACGGCGGTGACGGCAGCGCCCCTGTCCTTATCGAAAAGGCAGAGGACGGCAGGGTCAGGGTGGCCTACTCGGTCGCCGGGCACACTGTCGAACGCGCATTCGAGACGTTAGATCCCGAGGGCTGGCCCGTCTTCAAGGCGCAGTACGCGGAGCTGCTGCCGGTGAATGCGGACATCTTCGAGCTGATGCGCCTGGCACTCCCCTCAGTATCGAAGGAAGATGGCCGCAAGGTTCTGCACGGCATCTGCCTCGAATCAGACGGCATTGCCGCGACCGACGGCAGGCACCTTGTCCGGCTGAACTGCATACTGCCCGTGACGGAGCCTGCTATAGTCCCGACGACGAAGTTCCTGACAGCAGGACTTCTGAAGCAGGACGGCGGACTGGCAGTGTCGAACGAGAAGGAAAGCAGCCACGCGCACTTCGAATCCGGCCCATGGCGCTACACCGTCAAGTGCGTCGAGGGCAGGTTCCCGAACTACAGGCAGATCATCCCCGACGCGGCCAAGCTGAAGTCCAGGGTGAAGTTCACCGAGGCCGATGCCGCCGCGCTGCTCAAGTCGCTGCCGGTCTTCGAGAAGATCGACGGACACAACAGCGTCGCGCTCTACGCGGGCAGGCTGGAGTAAAGATACTCTCGTCGGACGCGAAAAGCACAGCCAGGCTCGACACCGGATCCACATACGAGGGGCAGGAAGAGCACTACATAAAAGTGTTCAACCGCGACTTCCTCGTACGGGCGTTCGAGCTCGGGTTCGACCGGCTCGCCTTCAACGGCGGATACTCGGTGTTGCTCGCCACAGGCCCGAAGGGGCTCATGGTATTCATGCCAGTCAGAGGCAACGACGAGAACCAGCACCTAGCCAAACTCGGAATACTCCAACCCAAACAGGAGGAAAAGAACATGGCACAGGAGAACAGGACGGCACCGGCAACCACCCAGCAGCCGGAGCAGAAGCAGACACCGAAGGAGCCGACGGCGGCGACGACGGCGCAGAAGCCGGACAACGGGACGAGCGTCAAACCGTTCCAGCCCGCGAACGGCGCTGGAATCAACGGCAGCGGCGCATTCACCCCCGACCCCTTCGACGAGCTGGCCAAGTCCATCGCCGAGATCAGGATCTACGCGAAGGGCTTTGCCGACATGCTCGCCGGGCTCCAGCGCAAGGTCTACGACGCGCAGAGGGCCGTGAAGCAGCGCGAGCGCGACTTCAGGAGCACGAGGGAGATCCTCGACAAGCTCAAGAACGCGTCCGGCTTCTAGTCAAGCCCGTAGGAACAAAAGCCCGCTTCCCGGTAACACGGGGGCGGGCTTTTTCATTTACACCATCACATCACAGAACACCAAGATAAAGGAGGACAACAGACATGCTGAAGCTCAACGCATCGTTCAGCAAGAAGGTTCCCGCCGAAAGCCAGTTCTCGTCAAAGAGCTACCACGCCTCGATAGAGATCGAACTGCCCGACGGGCTCACGCCGGAGCAGCTGCAGGGCCGCATCCACGACACTTTCGCCCTCGTCCGCGACTCCGTCGAGAACGAGATCGGCGGCAGGACCGTAGAAACACCCGCTCCGCAGGTGAACGCCAATGCCCAGCCCGAAGGCGTCGACGGCTACGTACACAGCAACGGCAACGGCCGCGCCCAGACCAACGGCAACGCCAGGAAGGGCGAGCCCGCGTCGAACAAGCAGATCAAGTATCTGGTCGACCTGGCCGCCCAGGCCGGAGCGGACATGAACGCCATGCTCCGCAAGCACCGTGCGGCGAGCGTATACGACCTCGACAAGGCGCAGTGCTCGGCGCTGATCGACGAAATCGGCGGGACCAAGTCGACGCGCTTCCGCAAGGCGGCGTAGATCGTCACGGCCAAGAAGGACAACAAGTAGAACAGGTGGAGGGGCGCAGTTTCCACGAGGAGGCTGCGCCGATCCCCATAACTAGGAGCATATCCATGGTCAGGACAATTCACAATTATCTTGAGCGACCGCACTGGAGCTACTCTAGGCTGGCTCAATTTATAAATATTTGTCAACTCGCCTACGCCTTCAAGTATGTCTACGGGCTGGTCCCGGAGCATACGCCGGTCTCGATGATATTCGGCAGGGCGTTCCACTCGGCGGCGACATGGCTTGCGGCCAGGCGCAGGGACGGCAAGCCCTACACCGTCAAGGACGCGGAGGACTTCTTCAGCGAGGCGCTCCACGCGGAGTGCAAGGACGCCGAGGACATATCCTTCGACGAGGACGAGACCGAGGACTCCCTGGACCAGCAGGGCAGGAAGATGGTCGAGTGCCTGGACACCAGCTGGCCGCAGGACGAGAAGGTCGCGGAGACCGGAACCGTCTTCTGTGTACCAGTAGTGGACTACACCGGCATCGCCGTGTCCGACAAGCCCATCTGCGGCGAACTCGATATGGTCACCGCGAATCCCGGCGGCGGTAATGTGATCGTGGACTGGAAGACTTCGGCAAGAAGGTGGCCCACCGACAAGGCGGCCAAGGAGCTGCAGGCGACCGTCTACCTCTATGCGTTCTGCAACGAAAGGCGGATCGCGCCGGGCGACGTGTCGTTCAGGTTCGACGTGCTGACCAAGGCGAAGACGCCGACCTACAGCCAGCATCCCACCGAACGCGGCCACGATCATTTCCAGCGGCTCATCCGTTTGGTCGAGACCGTCGAGAAGGCCGTGAAGGCCGAGGCGTTCCTTCCCAGCGAACAGGGCTTCTACTGCGGCGGCTGCGTCTACGCGGGCGCGTGCAGGGAGTGGCACAGGCAGCGCACCAGGGCTGTATCCGTGGCGGCATGAACACCCCGCACTACCTGGACACCGAGGAGGGCAGGCGGCGCAACGCCCGATGGAGCGCGGCGCTGAAGGCCACGAACAGGCTCTAGCTCGAAACCCGCGAGCCGGAGCCGAAGTTCCTCATGACGAACAGCGGGCTGATAGACCTAACACCGAAATACTGGAGGCCAAGCATGGAAGGCTTGATACTGCACTGCGGGGCGGAGAAGATGACCCGCGAACAGCTGCGCGAGATCCCGACGCCGCAGCCTACGAGGACATGGAGGCCGGTATCCCACTTCGAAGCGGCGACGCTCATAGCGTTCGCGGCGGAAAAGAGGGGCTACGGCGTAGTCGGGGAGGAATACGGCGTGACGCCGGCAGGCACGAAGATGTTCGGCGTCCTGAGGTTCAGCCAGCAGGGGCCGGTCGGAATGACCAGGGCGCTCGGCATCAGGAACAGCAACGACAAGTCGCTGGCCCTGTCGATAGTGGCCGGGGAACGGATCACGGTCTGCGACAACCTCCTGCTGTCCGGTTCGATAACGATCCACCGCAAGCACACGTCCGGCATCATCGTGGAGGAGCTCGTGTCCGGCGCGTTCGACAAGCTGGCCGAGGAGTTCGCCAGGCTGGAGGCCAACATCGGCAGGCTCAAGAGCGAACTGTTGACGGAGGACGATGCCAGGATAGCGGTCGTCAGGGCGGCGGAGATGAGGGCGATACCGTCGTCGGACATACTGCCGGTCCTGCACGAGTTCAGGGAGCCGCAGCACGAGGAGTTCAGGGAGCGGACCAGATGGTCGCTCTACAACAGCTTCACCGAAAACGTGAAGAAGTACAGCCCGGCGCGTGCCGACCTCTGCTATCGGAGGCTGGGCCGCATGTTCGGGCTGGAATAGGCCGAACGAGACAATGAAGGGGCGGCTGGAGAGGCTGGCTCCTTTTTTAGGTATCAGAAGAACAACGTATTGACTCGGTCCATGAGCTGCAAAATGCCGAAGTTTATTCGACTACCTCTACCAATACAGATTGTAACCTGTTCTTTCGAGAATCCTCTTCTTGACTGTATCGTCGAAAAACGAGTCAATCAATGTATTCACTGCCGAAGGAATGGGAGATAACAGGGAACTTTCGACGATTTCTTCTGCCTCTACTGTCTTCTTGTCCGAATCCAGAAAGTGCATACGAATCAGGCCGATACCATGCGCTCTCGCCTCTTGTTCGATACGCTGGTAGTCCGCGCGACGATAGTACGAGTCATCCGCAGACTCAAAACAGTAGTAGGAACGATGGGCAAACTTCGAATGTGACACGGCCTCAAAGATACCATACACGTTGAAGGCATCTGAATTCTTCTTTATCTCGTAAGAAACGATTTCCATTGTAACCTGAGGTACGAACCTATATTTCTTTAGTGATACACTGATAATGTCCGGGACTTCCCATGTGCCCACCGTTGGAGGTCGACGATTAGCTGAAATTGTAACCTCAAATAAATCCTTAGATTCATCGAAATCATCAGGGATGAACTCCTGTCTAATCCAATCTTGCACGGGCACGTATAACTCTTTCTCTGCAACGGCAAGGAGTGTTGTGGTTGCAGGATTACTCGACATGCTTAGAGGTAACCGTCCAAACGGTCCTCCAAACGCTCTCTTCACCTCCACAAAACTGTTGTCCCTAAGTTCGTATTTCGCCTTGATGAGTCTATCATAGTCCCATCCCGTGAGTTTCATGCCCGTGCTGTTTGTAATGCGTCCGCTTGCAGGTAAGACGCTGAACAACTGTTGGGCATCATCCGTCAATTGAGTTATGTCCATGTATCATGTCCTCCAATCGAACTTATCATTAGAAAAGTCGCTTCGCATCCTCAACGCTTTCGCCATTCCATGAGTGCCTTCGCCGCCGTGCATGCGGGCCGAACCATCAGCCCCCTGGCAAGCAGCTTCATCCAATTGTTTTGGCGTATTATGTCGGCAATGGAAGGAGAAAGGCGCTCGTAGGTATTTATGAATGCTCTCCCTAGGATGTAGTCTCTAAGAAGCGTATCCCTGAATTTCTGCAAGGTAGCAACCTCATATGAGCATTCCCCCGCTGCGGCAGTAGCGATGAAACACCCTTTGCTTATCAAACCACGTTTCAACATCAGCTCATGACATCGCTTATGAAAAAATATTTTATATTCTCCATTGAGCAAGTCTCTTCCAAATTCCGAATATTTCCCTAGGTAGACCTGGCCTTCAGGCTCTAACTCAATTGGAAGACTACACTGATTGCATATATGATCAGACCTAAAAAGACTTTCGTTACATTCATTACAGCAGAATGCGTTATCGCTCATTTCTATATAAATATAAACAGCTTCACTTCTTTCATTCATATATGGTTTTCTCATATAATAAGGAGCGACATAAGCATTATAAAGAAGTGGATGATTTTCTAATTCTTTCTTTTTAGTCAATTCTACAACCGAATATTCTTTTGAGCAATCTTGGCAACGAATTATTTTATTCAACAAAGGTGATATGAAATTTATCCAGCATTGGTAATGTCCTCCAGCATCAAAAGAAGGGACAGACTTGGAATATATTTGCATAAAATTCAAATCATCATTTACCCGCTGTAATGGGAAAAATGCGTAATCACTATTTGTGTCTTTTTCACAAATTACACACTTGTGCAAATATGAATTTTTATTCATTTTTATTTCCCCCTTTTATGTCTACTTCTCTTCTATCTTAATCGGCAAGAACTTTTTGCGTTTTATCTATCACTAGTTCGTTCACTTTCTTATACCAGTTTAACATGCTCCTCCTTGTGTTGCATCTTTCCGGGAGTTTGCTCCTGAAAGGGGATAAAAAAAGGGACATCCAATCGTATTGTTTGAATTTATTCTGAGGGAAACCAAACAACGAAAGGAATGTCCTCCCCCGTGTTTAAATTTAAGTCTATAACGGAAAGTCTTGGATTTCAAGGGTGGAAAGCTGAAACTTCCTGGTTTGCCAGGAACGATTTGTACCTCAAAACTGGTTCCGGTGGAGACCGGATATTCCTGCTGCGGCCTTTGCGGGAACTTGGTGTTCATACGTAAAGGGAACATGCCGGATCGTCCGCTCCGGCATTTCCGCCAGTTTCACCGGGTGATGTTTGTGGTGTTCAGCCAGAGGCGCTTCTTCTGCGGACACTGCCCCAGAACAGTGCCGGAGCATCTGGAGTGGGTCAGGCCTTACCGGCGGCATACGGTCATGTTCGAGCAGCTGTGCGCCTCGCTGTGCGACCTTGTACGAGATTGACGCGTATTGGATCAGCCGCCGTAACGAGGAGCACCGTGTCTCGACGGAGGGGATCAAATACATAGGCATCGATGAGATCATGGTCAGGCGCTCGGATGTCAAGGTTCTCGTTAAGGTTCCCTTGCCCGTGAAGGGGCGCGGCAACCGGAAGGCAATGCGGAACATGAAAAGGCGCAGGCGGTTCGAAAGGAAGTGGGTCTGGGTGGTGCGCCCTGCCTTTGCCACGATCATCTACGACCTGCAGACCGGGCGGATACTTGCGATCGCCGAGGGGCGCAGCAGCCGGGTGGCGTCCAGGCTTCTCCACCCCCTGGGGAAGGATGTTCTGGCGAACGTCGAGGCGGTCTGCATCGACATGGCCGCATGCTACAAGAAGTCCGTCAGAGGCTGCCTCCCCAAGGCGGCTATAGTCTTCGACTGCTTCCATGTGAAGACGTATTTGAACGAAGCCGTCGAGGAGGTCAGGAAGGCGGCGCAGGCCGATGCCGACAAGGACGACCGGAAATTCATTTTCAACCAGAGGTGGCTGCTTCTCAAATCCCAGCCGGAGGTGCACGACAAATGGCGGCTCGACAACTTGTTCGAACTCAACAAGGATCTGGCCCTGGCTTATCAGCTCAAGGATCAGTTCGACTCCATATTCAGCCTTGAAGACAGGACGGAGGCGGAGAAGCAGTTGAACTCATACATATCATACTGCCGCAGGAGCCGACTCGCATCATTCAACAAGCCGGCCAAGCGCCTGGCGGGATGGAAGCCGCACCTGCTGAACTACTTCCACCATCCGATAACGAACGGCATGGTCGAAGGCATGAACAATGTCATCAAGCGTGTGTTGTCAGGGGGTTCGGATACCGCAACATGGTAAGCGTCAAATGAACCCATATCCCCGGCGGCTTGCAAACGATTTTGTCGGGATGAAATTTGACGGCGAGGGATGAATGCGGGGAAGCTCTTTGAAAATCAGACTTTTGCGGCCTTGTCCTTTTCGGCCTTCCACTTGTCCGGCAGGAGTTCCGCGACGCGCTTGTCGGGGTGGCCCATCAGCTTCCGGAG
>CAZWRV010000121.1:0-16832 GCA_964636325.1 uncultured Victivallaceae bacterium
CGAAGCCGTGCTGAGCCGCGGTTGAGCTTGGCTCAACCCTTCGGAAGACGACAAAGATAACGACAAAGTTCGCGACAGAGACGGGCGAGTTTCAGAGGAGGCGTATCCCTGCGCTCCTGCCGTGGGCCTGCAGCCCCTCGACCTCCGCGAACTTCGCAATGGCGGGATATTCCCTGGCTAGCGCGTCCTTAGTGTAGGCGAGAATGCTCGACCTCCGGAAGAAGTCCTCGACGCGCAGGCCGCTGAAATATCTCGCCGAGCCTCCTGTCGGCAGGACATGGCTCGGCCCGGCGACGAAATCGCCGACGGGCTCTGGCGTCCATTCGCCGATGAAGACGGCGCCGGCGGCCTGAATGCCTTCCGCGAGTTTCGCGGCGCCGGCGCAGAATATCTCAAGGTGCTCCGGCGCATATGAGTTCGCGATCTCGACGGCATGGGCCATGTCCTTCACCTGGATGAAGAACATACCCCTTTCCATGACCTTCAGAAGTCCGGGGGACTGCTTGAGCAGGGAGGCCTGGCGCTTCACGCAAGCAGCGGTTATCCGCAGGAAGTCAGACGAGTCGGAGACGACGACCGCCTGCTCGTGCCCGGTTCCGTGCTCGGCCTGGGAAAGGAGATCCGCGGCTGCGAAGTCGGGATTCCCTTTCCCGTCCGCGATGACCATAATCTCCGACGGACCCGCGATCATGTCGATGGCGACTTCGCCGAAGGCCATCTTCTTCGCCGCGGTCACGAACGCGTTTCCAGGGCCGACTATTTTTTCCACTTTCTTCACTGTCTCAGTGCCGTATGCGAGCGCCGCTATCGCGTAGACGCCGCCGAGCCTGTAGATTTCCGTCGCGCCGGCCGCGGACATCGCATAAAGCATTTCCGGAAGCAGTCTGCCGCCCTTGCCGGGGGGAGTGACCGCCACAATCTCCTTCACTCCTGCTGCCTTGGCGATGCATATCGTATGGAGGGAAGTCGATACGAGCGGAGAAAAGCCTCCGGGAATATAGACACCGATACGCCTGTATGGAGCGAACTGCTCGCCCATGACGACGCCTTTGCGAGGAGAGCTTTTCCAGGAGCGGGGAATCCGTGACTTCGCGAAGGACGCTATGTTCTTCGCGGCAAGAGCGACTGCCTTCTTCAGTGCCGGCGAAGTCCTCGCGGAGGCCGACGATATCTCGTCCGCTCGGACAACGAATTCGGACGCCTTCATGCGCGCCTTGTCGAACTTCAGGGCGTATCTGCTCACGGCCTTGTCGCCGTTCCTCCTGACATCCTCCATTATCTTTCGCACCGGCTCCTCGATCTCCGGAGGATAGGCGCAGCGGCTAGAGAGCCCCGCGATCTGCCTTGAAAAGTCACGGCTCATGTATGTGATGAACTTCATTTTGCCCCTGCTGTGAGAAAAAATTTTCACGCTAAATGAGTATACATTCAAACAGTCGAAAATCAACAGGGAGGGAAAGGACTGACGGTGTCATGGGGCCTGGGGAAGTCGAAGATCACGCACTACTCCGAGCCGTAGGATGGATTGGTGAAGCAGAGCCGGTCTCGGAGATGAAAGCCGCCATACTCCATAATTTCGAATCTGCATGCATTCTAATCAAAAACTGTCCTCGCGCGCTCGAAAAAGGCGGGATATGGATTATAATATGTCCTTTTCAGTAATTCCGGCTCTTTCAATCGGCAACAACGGTAAATATTCAGTGAACTACGCCCTTTCACTATAATATTTACCAGCAACGCTGCGTTGCGCCATGGACATATTGACCATAATAACGGACGTCTTTCTCGGGATATTCAAGACCGTGATAGGCATCATCTTCACGGCCTGGGACAAGGTGATGACCAGCGGCCTCTCACCTGACTGGCCGTCGCTGATCTCCTGGACGGTCTTCTGGGCCTTCCTGCTCGGGAGCCCTTTCGCGGCGGCGTCGGTGGCTGAGTCGCGCGGCAGGAACAGGCTGCTGCACTTCATGGGCGGGCTGATTGCGCCGTGGATATATCCTGTCACGATTTTCTTCATGCTGCCGAGGATCACTGAGCTCCACGAAGATGAGAAGGCCAAGGCGGAGGAGGAAGGCTTGGACAAGGCTCCGGAGAATGCCGTGCCCGACTCCAAGCTCAAGGAAGCAGGGACGGGCGGTGTGGACGCTTCCCTCGAAAACGTGGTGGAGTTCAACCAGAAGTTCTTCTCCGGCATCTCCGCCGACGAGGCTGGAAACCCGCTAGGCCCCTACATAATCGAGATGGCGGACGGGCGCAGGGTCGAGATCGCAAGGATCGTCAGCGCTTTGCCGGACGTCTTCGTCGGCGAGACATTTGAAGGCGACAAGAAGCGCACCGTAAGATTCCCCTACAGCAAGATAAAGTCCTGCCGCAAGATCGAGATGGACACGGGCAAGGCCACCTCATACGAATCGTCCTTGACGCAGGCCGTGTCCGACGGCGCCTCCATGCTGCAGTCGCAGGAGACGGACCTTCTCAATTCCGGCAACATCATAGGCAACTGCCGGATCGATCGGATGCTAGGCTGCGGCGGCATGGGGATAGTATACCTGGGGCACCACACGGTGCTGGACCTGCCGGTCGCGGTCAAGGTCTTCTCGGCGATGATATTCCAGAACAAGGGGACAGACGAATATTCGCCCGAGCGCTTCCTGAGGGAGGCCAAGCTGGCGGCCAAGATCAAGCACCCGAACGTGGTGTCGGTCATGGACGCTGGCTTCGACAAGATAAGGAACCTCTACTATATAATCATGGAATATGTGGAGGGCGGAACGATAAGGGAGGTGATCAACAAGCACGGGCCGCTGGACGAGCAGAACGCGCTTAGCATCATAATCTCGGTCGCCAAGGCGCTGAGCATCGCCAACCGCAACGGCATCATCCACAGGGACATCAAGCCGGACAACATCATGCTGACGTCCGACGGCGTGGTGAAGCTCGCCGACCTGGGCCTCGGCAAGGAGATACAGCAGGCGGACAAGAACACGACCACCACGGAGGGCACAACGCTCGGCTCGCCCGCATACATGAGCCCGGAGCAGGCCCGCGACTTCAAGAGCGCGGACATCCGCTCCGACATCTACAGCCTCGGCGCCACTCTCTACCACCTCATCACAGGCGAACTCCCATTCCGCGGCGACAACGCCATCAACACCATCCTCAAGGTCATCAACGACCCGGTTCCGGATCCCAGGAACATCAGGCCGGAGCTCTCCGACGGCATAGCCGAGATGTGCATAAAGATGATGGACAAGGAGCCCGGGAAGCGCTATCAGACCCCCGAGGAAGTGATCGAAGCCACGGAAGCGCTCAGAAAATGATCGCCGTTCACTTGATTTCGAGCCCCCCCATGAAGTTGAACTTACATCCAACTGTTATCCTTTAATGATTTTTGCCGTGCCCGATATCGCCATATATTATACGCTTTACGCATATTTCGATTCCCTCATCCTGGAGGGATGAAAGACAGTAGCCGGGGGTTGAGCCTAGCGACACCCCCGGGTCAAAGGGAAAGTCAAATCGCACCCTGAAGGGGTGCCAGAATCAAACGTTAAAATAATAATTCGGACGTCAAAACAAATTTCAAGGTAGATAGCCCGATATCGCCAGGTAAGCAGTTCTGCGAACATTCGCATAACTCGGATAACCGCCCGGAAAAGCGAATATTCGTATATATACAGTTAGAAATATAATGAATATGAAATATTTTATGATTATCTTCTTTTTGATTCTTCTTCTAAGTCTTATTGCCATCATTCATTCACACATTGAGTTAAGGTATTGTTACAAATCATCGTATCCTGACGTAACTGAACTTAGAAAATATTATTACTCTAGTAATTCTTCAGTAAGGGAAAAACAAATAGTTTATGAATGGCAAAAAAGATTAGATGATACAACATATTCATTATATAAGGAAAGCTATAAGGCGCATAGATTTTATCTTTTCTTCCTTTATCCAATCGCCATATTAGCCTTATGTTCATTTCTAATTTCATTTTTTGAATTAAAGAAACAAAAGAACACATATTCTAACGAGATGCCTACTGCTGATGGAGACCACAGCAGAGGCTAATCGTTCTCTGTGATGAAAAAGTTAAACAGCTCGGCAGGGCTGCAAGCCCGAAATTCCTCAGCCTGGGGTGAAGCCCCAGGAATGGAATGATCCCCATGAAACCAAGCGCTGTAGGTGCGGAATAATATTGGGATTGGCCTGCCCGTTCCTCTTTTTATTGCGGGCTTACAGCCCTTTTCTATTTGTTGTTTTCGTTTTCCCCAGGGCGTTGCATGGGCTTAGGAATCCTGCGAATTATAAATCTGATTGTGTATCTGCCCCGTTAGGCGGCAGGATTCTATAAAGCCTTGGGTTTCAACCCAAGGAAATAGCGTAAAAATGATTTCCGTCCTGAGGGGACGGGGTAAATGTTTGAATGCCTGAAATTTTCAGAAATGCCTCGCCCCTTCAGGGCGAATAAATATGGATTACTGTTTCCCCGTGGTTGAAACCACGGGCTATATAGAACCTAATCCCTGCGGGATTACATTGTCAAACTTATAATTTCATACCCCAGCTTAACGGTTACGAAGAAAGTGTGGCATAATTATGTTCAAGCCAGCAAGCAGCCAGGTCAGTTTTCCGGAGATAGAGAAGAGGATAGCCCAGTTCTGGAAGGAGCGCGATGTCTTTTCGAGGAGCGTCGAGGCCAGGAGGGGACGCCAGGAATACGTCTTCTACGACGGCCCGCCGTTCGCGACCGGCCTGCCCCACTACGGCCACCTTCTTGCGGGGACGATCAAGGATGTCATCCCCAGATACCAGACGATGAAGGGCAGATACGTCGACAGGGTCTTCGGGTGGGACTGCCACGGCCTGCCGGTCGAATACGAGATGGAGAAGGAGCTCGGGATATCCGGCAAGAACCAGATCGAGACCTACGGCGTCGGGAAGTTCAACGAGGCGTGCCGGGGCATCGTCCTGCGCTACACTTCGGAATGGGAAAGCATCGTGAAGCGGATGGGCCGCTGGGTCGACTTCAGCCGCGGCTACCGCACCATGGACAGGGACTACATGGAGTCCATCTGGTGGGTGTTCAAGATGCTCTGGGACAAGGGGCTCGTCTACGAGGGGCACAAGATACTCCCTTTCTGCCCTAGGTGCTCGACGCCTCTGTCCAACTTCGAGGCGAACCAGGGCTACGAGGAGGTGGAGGATCCCGCCATAACAGTGCGTTTCAGAGACCTTTCCCGGCCGGATCTTTTCTACCTTGCCTGGACTACGACGCCTTGGACGCTTCCGTCCAACCTGGCGCTGGCGGCGGGCCCGGAGATGGACTACGTGAAGGTGAAGGACGGGGAAAGCTTCTATGTCCTTGCGGAATCGAGGCTTGCGGCATACTACAAGAAGCCTTCGGACTGCGAGATCGTCGAAAGGTTCAAGGGCGCGGCGCTGGAAGGTGTCCGCTACGTCCCGCTCTTCCCCTACTTCGCGAAACTCGCGGACGAGGGGGCGTTCAGGATTGTCACGGCGAAGTTCGTGACCGTCGAGGACGGCACCGGCATCGTGCACATGGCGCCCGGATTCGGGGAGGACGACCATGCGGCCGCGCTGGAGAAGGGAATCCCCGAGGTCTGCCCTGTCGACGACGAGTGCCGCTTCAACGCGCAAGTCCCGGACTACGCCGGAACCTACGTGAAGGACGCCGACAAGGACATCATGCGCCGGCTCAAGGAGGAAGGGAAGATCGTCCACCGCGGGACGATCAGGCACAACTACCCGCACTGCTGGCGCGACGACGAGCCGCTCATCTACAAGGCCGTCTCCACCTGGTTCGTCCGGATCGACCCGATAAAGGACAAGATGCTCGCCGCCAACGCCCAGATAAACTGGATACCATCACACATAAAGGACGGCAGGTTCGGGAAATGGCTGGAGAACGCCAGGGACTGGGCCGTCAGCAGAAACAGATACTGGGGATGCCCGATACCGATCTGGCGCAACAGCGAAGGTGAGATCGTTTGCGTCGGCTCCGCGGCCGAGCTGGAAGGGCTCTCCGGCGCCAAGCTGCCCGACATACACAAGCATTTCGTCGACGCGCTGAAGATCCCGTCGGCCAGGGGCGGCCAGCCGCTTGCAAGGATACCCGAAGTCCTCGACTGCTGGTTCGAAAGCGGCTCCATGCCCTACGCCCAGCAGCACTATCCCTTCGAGAATAAAAAGCATTTCGAGGACAATTTCCCGGCGGACTTCATTGCCGAGGGCCTGGACCAGACCAGGGGATGGTTCTATACGCTGGTCGTGCTCGGCGCGGCCCTCTTCGACAAACCCGCGTTCAGGAATGTCGTGGTCAACGGGCTTGTGCTCGCCGAGGACGGCCAGAAGATGTCCAAGAGGAAGAAGAACTATCCGGATCCGCTCTACATCCTTGACACGTATGGCGCCGATTCAGTCAGGCTGTTCATGCTCGGCTCGCCGGTGGTGAGGGGCGAGGACCTGCGCTTCTCCGAGAGCTCGGTGAAGGAGGTGCTGAGAAGCGTCCTCATACCGCTGTGGAACTCGTACAGCTTCCTCGTCACATACGCGAACCTCGACAGATGGGAGCCCGCCGATCCGCCGCGTCCGCCGGAGAACCCGAAAAACCCCCTCGACCGCTGGATACTGTCGTCCCTGTCCGAGATGGTCGCCGAGATAGGCGGCCACATGGACAGATACCAGCTCCAGCCGGCCGCGAACAGGTTCGAGAAGTTCATCGAGGATCTGACGAACTGGTATATCCGGCGCAGCCGCAGACGCTTCTGGAAGAGCCAGAACGACTCCGACAAGCAGGAGGCGTACTGCACGCTGCATTACGTGCTGCTGTCGTTCTGCAGGACCGCCGCGCCTTTCATACCGTTCGTTACCGAGGAGATATATCTCAATCTCAGGACACCCGGAATGCCGGAGTCGGTGCACCTCTGCGACTATCCGGTTCCGGAGACCGTCCGCGACGAGAGGCTTGAAAGGCAGATGGAGCTGACGATACGCGCCGTCTCGCTGGGGCGGTTCCTCAGGACTCAGACCGGACTGAGGGTCAGGCAGCCGCTGCGCAAGGTCGTCGTCGCCGTCGAAGACGCGGGGGCCAGGGAGCTCCTGGCGGGGACGAAGGACATCATAGCCGAGGAGCTGAACGTTAAGGAGGTCGGATTCATCGCCGACGAGACGGAGCTTGTCACCAGGAGCGTCAAGGCCAACTTCAAGACGCTGGGGCCAAGGCTCGGCAAGAACATGAAGGAGGCGGCCTCCAAGATCGCCGTCCTCACGGCCCATGAGGTTTCGGCGCTCCTGAAGGACGCCAAGCTCGTCTTCGCGCTTTCATCGGGAGAAGGCGTCGAAATCACCCCCGAAGACGTGGTCGTCCAGAGGGAGGAAAAGCAGGGCCTCACTGTCGCCAACGACTCCGAGCTGACCGTCGGCCTGGACACATTCCTCGACGACAGCCTCAGAAAGGAGGGGCTGGCGAGGGAGTTCGTAAGCAGGACGCAAAACCTCCGCAAGGAGATCGGGCTCGACGTTTCGGACAGGATCGAACTGGCGTTCTCCGGCGACAAGCAGCTGGCGGAGGCGGTCGCGGCCCATCGCGAATACATAATGAACGAGACTCTCGCCGTGTCCTTGGCCGAGAAGAGCCTCCCCGAAACCTGTCCAGAGGCCGAAGTCGGCGATCTAAGGTGCAGAATCGAAATCAAAAAGCACTGAAAATTTATTGTGTCGCATCATTGAATTTTATTTTTCATATAGCAGATTGATGTCTGCTTCTGCCAAGACGCGGAGGCAGCATGCTATGCGGATTATGCTCATTTGGCGTTAAAATTGACATTTTGACGAGCGAGATTTGGGGAATGAGCATAAGCAAACTGCGCCCTTCGCAGAATCCATGTTTTGAAGGTTTGAAAGATGGCATTCACTTACAAATGCAAATCCTGCAACAGCATAGGGGATCTTGAGCAGTTCATTGATTCCGTCGAATGCCCGGTCTGCGGTGGGACGATGCTTCCGCAGGATCAGGAGGACGACAATCCTGCAGCTCCCGCCGGCGATTCCTACGCCGACACGGAGACCCAGCAGCAGAAACCGCCCTCCGCTTCCGACCGCGGAATCAAGGTCGCCAAGGCAGTCAACCTAGGCTTCTCGGGGATGATCAAGCCCGGCACCTCCACGGGAGGTTTCACTCCGGCCCGGCCCCCCAGCACGAAGAGTTCGCCGATTTCCAGACAGACGGCGCCTCCTCCGCCTCCTCCGCCACCGCCGCCTCCTACTCCCCCCCCGCAGCCGCCGCCATCGCAGACACAGGCTGCCGACGGCAAAAAGAAGTTCACCATCAGCAAGAAGCCCGGCACAACGCAGATCGGACCGGCTCCGGGTAAGACGCAGCCGCCGCCCCAGCAGAAGGGGCCATCGATCAACTTCAAATTCAAGCCCAAGGGTGGAACCACATTGAACAAGGCACCGACCCAGGCCATACAGCAGCCTCCGCCGCAGCAGCCTCCGCCTCAGCAACAGCAGAGGCCCGCTGTCCAGCAACAATCCCAGCAGAGACCGCCGCCGGTGCAGCAGTCCCAGAGGCCCCCTGTCCATCAGCAGCCGCTCCCCGGAATTCCGGTTCAGCCCCAGCACCAGGAGGCCCCGC
The DNA here is from genome assembly GCA_964636325.1 of uncultured Victivallaceae bacterium. GTDB lineage: Bacteria > Verrucomicrobiota > Lentisphaeria > Victivallales > GWF2-50-93 > CAZWRV01. The sequence goes on from CAZWRV010000121.1 coordinate 8,667, forward strand.
CGGCGCCGGCATACAGCCAGGTTGACAAGGAAAAGCTCCTTCAGGCCGACAAGATTGCGCAGGACAACATACGTTTGTCGCAGCAGCTCGAGGCGGAGAAGAAGCTCGCCGAGGAAAGGATGGCCCAGGACAAGGGCCGCTTCGCCCGGCTTGAGGCGGAGAAGAAGCTTGCCGAGGAAAGGATGCGCGCCCAGAAGCTTGCCGCGGAGGAGGCTGAAAGGTTGGCTCAGGAAAAAATCCGCCTGGCGCAGATAGAGTCTGAAAAGAAGTTCGCAGAGGAGAGGGAACGCGCTCAGAAACTCGCCGCGGAGGAGGCTGAAAAACTCGCCCAGGAAAAGATCCGCATCGCCCAGCTCGAGGCCGAAAGGAAGATCGCCGAGGAGAAGCTGCGCATCCAGAAGCTCGCCGCGGAGGAGGCTGAAAAACTCGCCCAGGAAAAGATCCGCATCGCCCAGCTCGAGGCCGAAAGGAAGATCGCCGAGGAGAAGTCCCGCGCGATGAAGCTCGCCGCAGAGGAGATCGAAAGATCCAAGAAGCTCGCCGAGGACGCCGCCAGGCTCGCCGCTGAGGAGACCGCCAAGCGCCTCTCCCAGCAGATCGCCAGGGAAAAGGAGGAGCTGAAGCGCCTCTCCGAGGAGAAGCTCCGCAGGGAGCGCGAGGAGGCGCAGCGCCTTATCGAGGAGAGCATCAGGAAGGAAAAGGAGGAGTTTGAAAAGCGCATGCGCGACATCGAGGAGTCGAAGAAGCATCAGCAGGACATGCTGAAGGACGTGGTGAGCAAGGCCATCGAGTCTGCCATAATACCCCCACCGACGCAGATTCAGCCGCCCGCTCCGCCAGCCGAACCAAAGAAGGACGATAAAGCTCCGGTTCCGCCACCCTCGACGGAACCTCCCAAGGCTGAAGAAAAGAAAGCAGCCCCTCTGCCGGAGAAGCCCAAGGAGGAGCTAACGCCGGATTCAGCGAAGAAGGAGGAGCCTCCCAGGACTGCCGCCGACCCGTCACAGGAAAAGAAGCAGCCGGCAAACCTTCCGGAAGCTAAGGAGCAGAAGCCTCCCGAGACGGACAATGTTCAGAAAAAGCCTGACGACGCGAAGCCATCGGACAAAAAGGACGAGCCCGCCGCCTCCAAGCCTCCGGAAAAGCCCGAGGACAAGGAGGCAGACAAGCCCAAGAAGGATGAACAAAAGAAGGACGATAAGGCTCCCGTCTCCAAGTCGGAGGAAAAGGATAAGAAAGAAGGCGACAAGAAGGACGATAAGGCGCTCGGCGACAAGGACAAGAAGAAGGATCCGATGAAGGACCTCTTCAGGCCCAGGAAACCGGTTCCTGGCGCCAAAAAGCCCTTCGGCATGGGGGCAACGGCCTCAAAGCTCCCGCCCAAGGACAAGGACGATAGGAAAGAATCCGACAAACCTGAAGACAAGAAGGACGATAAGGACAACGTCAAGGACAAGGACGCCAAGCAGGAAGCCCCGCTCAAGAAGACGCAGACGGGAATATCCCAGCAGGCCGCTGGCGAACCGTCCATGAGGAAGACTCAGACCGGCATGTCCAAGACGCAGGCCGGGATGTCCAAGACGCAGACAAACGTCACTCACTCCGCCCTTATCAAGATGCAGCAGAAGAAGAAGACCATCATCACCACGATAATAATGTCGTCGGTGACCCTCATCTGCATCCTGCTGCTGGCAGGGATATTCGGCATTAAGAAGTTCTTCAGGTGGGCCACCAAGGAGGAGAAGCCGTCGCAGCAGCAGGAAAAGCCGGCCGGCCAGCCCCAGGGCGGCATCCCGCCGGCATCCAATTTCGCCCCCAGGCCGGTCGAGACCGCGGACGACTACAGATCCCCGCTCGTCGACGAGTTCAAGGAGGTTAGCCGTAAGGTGAAGAAGATGCCCTCCCCGAAGAGCAAGAAGGAGATAGACGACATGATCGCCGTGTGGAAGGAATTCGCGCTTAAGCACCAGGACACCCCGGATGACACCTACGTTAAGAAGGCCTGGGACGAGATAGACAAGTACCAGGAGCTGAGGAGGCTCTACTGAGGCTCCGCCCATGAGAATCCTCTCGGGAATACAGCCTTCCGGCGCGGTCCACGTCGGAAACTACTTCGGCATGATGCTGCCTGCGGTCGAACTTCAGGAGAAGGGCGAGGCCTATCTCTTCATCGCCGACTACCACGCACTCACAAGCTCCCCTGCCCCGGACGCGCTACGCGAACGGATCGAAGGTGTGGCCGCGGACTTCCTCGCCTGCGGCCTGAACCCCGACAAGACAGTGTTCTTCCGGCAGTCGGACATCCCTCAGATACCGGAGCTCACCTGGATACTGAGCTGCGTGACACCCATGGGGCTCCTCGAACGCTGCCACAGCTACAAGGATAAGGTCGCGCACGGCATCTCGCCGAACCACGGTCTCTTCGCATATCCCGTGCTCATGGCGGCGGACATCCTCATGTATGATTCCAACATCGTCCCCGTTGGGAAAGACCAGAAGCAGCATGTCGAGGTCACCAGGGACATTGCCCAGCGCTTCAACGGCGCCTACGGGGAAATATTCACCATCCCCGAACCGCAGATAAAGGACGAGGTCGCCGTCGTCCCCGGAACGGACGGACAGAAGATGTCCAAGACCTACGACAACACGCTGGAACTCTTTGGCGACGAAAAGGCCCTCAAGAAGAAGATCATGAGCATAATAACGGACTCCACTCCGGTCGAAGCGCCTAAGGATCCGGAGAAGTGCAACGTCTTCGCGATCTACAAGCTCCTTGCCTCGCCGCAGCAGGTCGAGGCGATGCGCGGGAAGTATGCCGCGGGCAACTACGGCTACGGCCACGCCAAGAAGGAGCTTCTCGAAGCCTTCATGGAATATTTCAAACCGCTCCGCGAGAAAAGGCGCGAGCTCATCGCGGACAAGACCTACCTCGCATCTGTCCTCAGGAAAGGCGCTGAAAAGGCAGGCGCCACCGCCGCACGGACCATGAAAAGGGTCAGGGCCGCCGTCGGGCTCTGAGCCGCTCTTGGAAGCATGAATTCAGCAAAAGGGCGCAGCCTGCTGAATTCATGCTGCTATTGTTTTTTGCCAGAAGGCGACGGCCTTGGATTGAACAACTCGACAAGTTTCTGGATCGCGACATAGAAAAACGGAACCATGACGGTTCCAAGCAGGGCCGCGGCGAGCATTCCGCCGAAGACGGCGGTGCCGAGGGAGCGGCGGCTTGCGGCGCCGGCGCCCTGCGCGACGACGAGGGGCATGACTCCGAGTATGAATGCGAAGGCCGTCATCACGACCGCTCGGAAACGTATCTTTCCTGCCGAAAGGGCTGCTTCCACTATGCCCATCCCCTCCTCCCGGCGAGACTTGGCGAATTCGACCATGAGGATCGCAGTCTTGCAGGACATGCCGAACAGCAGGATGAATCCGACCTGCGTGTAGATGTTGTTCTCAGCATTGGAGAGGAAGAGGACCGCAAGCGACCCGAAGAAGGCGACCGGCACGGAAAACATGACCGCGACAGGTATCATCCAGCTCTCGTACTGGCCGACTAGGAACAGATAGATGAAAAGCAGCGCCAGTATGAAGACGATGTAGACCTGGCCCCCCGCAAGGGCCTGCTGGTATGACATGTCTGTCCACTCGAACTTGAAGCCTTCTGGGAGCGTCCTGCGGGCGGCATCCGCCATCGCCTTCATCACCTGCCCGCTGCTGTATCCGGGGCTTGCGTTGGCATCTATGACGGCCGCCTGATACATGTTGTAGCGGTTTACGACCTGGGGTCCGAAAACCGTCCTGACGGAGACGATCGTTCCGAGAGGCACCATCTCGCCGCGGTTGTTTGCCACGAACATGTTGAGCATGTCCTCGACGGAGTTTCTATATTCGCCCTTCGCCTGTATCATAACGTCGAAGACCTGCCCGAACTTGTTGAAGTCGTTGATGTAGTAAGCTCCTACATACCCGCGCATCGCGTTGAAAAGGTCGCTGAGGCTGACACCGAGCTTGTACATCTTCTCCCTGTCGATGTCGACGTATAGCTGGGGGATTGTCGCCCGGTATGTGCTGTATGCCCTGGCGATCTCAGGGCGTCTGTTGAACTCCACCAGCAGCGCTTCCAGGACCTGGGAGAAGAGCGCGGGCGGCAGGTTCTTAAGATCCTCCAGGACGAACTCGGTGCCTCCGATGGCGCCGCATCCTGGGATGGCGGGGCGCGGAAAGATGAAGAAGTTGGCGTCGGGTATGGAGTCCAGCATCGTCTGCGCCTTCATCATGATTTCTTTCTGCCTCTGGGATGGTTCCTTTCTCATATCCCAGTCCTTGAGTACTACGGCGAGCATCGCATAGTTGGGGGCCATTACCATGTCGATCTTGTCGTATCCCGTTACGTTTATGACGCATTCGACGCCGTCGATCCCGGCGATGATCCCCTCGGCCCTGGACGCGACCTCATGGGTTCTTTCCAGAGAGGCGCCGTCCGGCAGCTGTACGCTCACGTAGAATTCGCCCATGTCCTCGTCCGGTATGAAGCCTGCGGGGATACGCCCGTAGAGCCACCAGCAGCCGAAGCATGCGGCGGCGAAGATGATGACGCCGAGCGCGACCCGCCTGGCAACAATCCCGGAGGCCGCAAGATATCCGCGCGTCGCCAGGGCGAAGGTGCTGTTGAAAATCCGGGCCGGAAGAATCGGCCTTCTCTCGCCGTGCCTCAGCAGAGAGGCGCAGAGCGCCGGACTAAGCGTAAGCGCGTTGAGGCAGGATATCAGGACGGAGACAGAAAGTGTCACCGCGAACTGCCTGTAGAGCGCGCCGGTTATTCCGGGCAGGAAGCAGACAGGGACGAACATCGCCAGGAGGACTAGCGTCGTCGCGATTATCGGGCCGGTGACCTGCTCCATGGTCTTCTCGGTGGCGGCCACCGGATCGAGCTTCTCTTCCGCCATCAGCCGGTGCACGTTCTCGACCACGATGATCGCGTCGTCAACGACGATGCCGATGGCCAGCACCAGGCCGAAGAGCGATACCAGGTTGATGTTGTAGCCGAGCGCGAAGAGCGCGGCGAAGGTGCCGACCAGCGACACCGGCACCGCTATCGTGGGGATAAGTATCGAACGCCAGTCCTGCAGGAACACCATCACCACGAAGATCACCAGGGCGACCGCGATGAGGAGCGTGATGACGACCTCGCGCATCGCCTTCTTGACGAAGAGCGTGGTGTTGAAGGAGATGTCGTATGTCATCCCCGGCGGGAAATATTCCGATAGCTCCTTCATCTTCTCATGGACAGCCTCGGCGATGCGGATGCCGTTCGCCTTCGGGAGCTGGTAGACTGCGAGGACCGACGCCGGCCGGCCGTTCACGGTGCTGACCGCGTTGTAGTTGTATGAGCCCAGGTCAACCGTGCCGACGTCCTTTATGCGGATCATGGAGCCGTCAGGCTCCGAGCGTATAACTATGTCTTCGAAGTCCTTCTGGTCTTCAAGCCGTCCCTTCACCTGTATCATATACTGGAACTTCTGCCCCTTCGGGACCGGAGGCATGCCGATCTGCCCCGGCGAGGCCTGCATGTTCTGCTGGCTGACGGCCTTGACGACGTCGTCCACGGACAGATTGTGCCCGGCCAGGCGGTCGGGATCGACCCAGATCCGCATCGAATAGTTGAGGGGGCCGACAATCACCGCGTCCGCGACGCCGTCGATGCGCAGGATTTCGTTGAGGATGTTGATCAGCATGTAGTTGCTGAGGAATATCCCGTCGTATCTGGAATCCGGCGAGACCAGGTTCATGAGCAGCAGGATGTCCGCCGACTTCTGCTTCACGACTATTCCGGAACGGACGACCTCGTTGGGCAGATGCCCCATCGCGAAGGAGACGCGGTTCTGCGTCAGGACTGTGTCCAGTTCGCCGCTGGTCCCCGGCTTGAAGGTCACGATGGTGTTCGCCGAGCCGTCGTTGCCCGCGGTGGTGGACATGTAGATCATGTCCTCCACGCCGTTGACCATGTTCTCTATCGGGACGACGACGTTGTCGACGACCACGTTGGCGGCCGCGCCGGTATACGAGGACGCGATCTGCACCTGCGGCGGGACTATCTCAGGATACTGCGAGACGGGCAGCGAGAATATCGCGACGCCCCCGGCTATGGTGAGGACTATCGAGATCACAAAGGCCAGCCTGGGCCTGTGGATGAATATGCGGCTGATCAAATGCCCATCCTTCCGCGAAACTATTTCCCCCCGATATTATCCCTGGCCGGAGCAGCCTCGCCGTAGACCAGATCGTCCTCGGGGAAGGCGTCGACGGTCACCTTGGGCTTGACGCCTTCGCGGACCTTGAGGGCGCCTCTGGTGACGACCTGTTCGCCCTCCGAGAGGCCCGACTCCACCGCGAAGGTCCGGCCTAGATCCGCGCCGAGCGCGACAGGCCTGCGGGCTATCACCCCATACTTGTCGACAAGCAGGACGAAGGTTCCAGTCTGGTCGCGCTGGACCGCCTCCTGCGGGATGAGCAGAAGGCGCTTCTTGTCCTTGTGCGTGAGTACAATCTTGACATAGCCGCCGGGGACGAGCATCGCATCCGGATTAGGGAACCTGGCCCGCATGATGATGGTTCCGGTGTTGTTGTTTATCCTGTTGTCGGAGAAGTATATGGTGCCGTCGTGAGGATACTTCTTCCCGTTTGGGAGGATGATGGCGGCGGTGACGCCGGCCTCGGTCTTGTCGATGCTACCGTATTCGATGACATGGTTCACATAGTCGGTCTCCGGGACCGGGAACTCGACTTTGACAGGGTCGATCCTGATGACGGTCCCGAGTTTCTCCGACTTGCCCGGCCCCACCATCTCCCCCTCGTAGAACGGGCATACGCCGAGCTTGCCGTCGATCGGCGACCTAACCTCGGTATATTCCACATTAAGCTTCGCAAGCCCGAGCTTCCCCTGGGCGACAAGGAGATCCCCCTCGGCGTCGCCCTTCTGCATCGTCCATTGGTCGAGATCCTTCTGGGCGACCGCATCGCTTTTGACAAGCGTCGCGTAGCGTTCGTATTCGATCCTGGCGTTGTCGAGCGCCGCCTGAGCCTTGCGAAGGTTGCCGTTCGCCACTTCCAGCTCGGACGTGTACTGCTCCTGCTGGATCAGGAAGACCAGGTCGCCCTTCTTGACCGTGCTGCCCTCCTCGAAGCAGCGTTTAACAAGATAGCCGTCCACCCGGGCCACGAGATCGACATAGTCGTCAGGTATAACCTGGGCTATGCGCTGGCGCGAAGTCGCGATCTCCCTGTATGACGCCGGAACAACTACGACCGCAGGCGGCTCGGCAGGCTCAGTCCGCATGGTGCGCGAAGAGGATATCTTGTCGCAGCCCAAGGGAATGAGCGACGTCAAGAATAAAACCTGAGCCGGAAGGAGCAAGATCCTCCAATCAACATGTTTCATGGACGCACCGTGGCTGTATGAGAAGAATTGACAACAGGGAAAACAAAGAAGGACATTATAGGCAATCCCGTCATTTAAGGCGGGGCGGCTTGCAGACCGGACAAGGCCCATAGTCCTTGGCTGCCTGTGAGAGCTTCATCGCCTTACCTGCGCCCTTGAGCACCTCGCAGTCGTCCCTGTGATATTTGGAGCCGGATGTCGTAACATAGACAATCTCGTCGGCGGCGGGGTCTTTCTTTTCCTCCACATTGGACTTTGAAGGATTACGTTCCGGGACTGGAACCTTCTTCACATCCTTGGACTTGTCTATGTCCCCGAGAGGCTTGCATACGGGGCACGGCTCGTAGATCTGCCTCGCCTCTGACAGCTTCATCGCCTTGCCCCCGCCCTTGAGCACCTCGCAGTCGTCCTTGTGGAATTTCTTCCCGGTAGTCAAGACATAGACGGTGCTATCGCCGGAAGGTTCGCCTTCCTCCTCCGGATCCGCGGAGATTAGGAGCGGCAGGAGAAGCAAAGACATAAGGGACAAAGAGACAGTTTTATTGATTGAATTCATGACATTAAACTACATTAGCGCCATCAAGATTGCAAGCGATCATCCGACAGTCGAGTTTTAGGAGATGCTCATCTGCGAAACTCCCAGTTTTGCCGACAGGAACAAGTAGTTTGCGCGCGCCGCGCGCAAGCTAGTGCGCCCGTGGGGCGCACATCATAGAGGGGTGCAAGTCCCC
>CAZWRV010000122.1:0-16812 GCA_964636325.1 uncultured Victivallaceae bacterium
GAGCTCAACCGCGGCTCAGCACGGCTTCGCCCTCCATCGAGTTTCTGTTCGACAGAACTGCGATATTCGCAGAGCACCACTCTCCTGTAGTTCATATTCGAATCCTATATGCAGTATTCCGGATGTCAAACTGGAAGTGGAAGCCTACCGCATCCATGTTATACTCCTTTAGCGTGATAATTTACATTTTGAAGAGCAAGATTTGGGATTGGATTTTTTCGTTCCGACGGAGAGGCGACATGAATGTCGTCCGAGAAAGGAACGGAAAAATACGGCCCAAAGATGCTCGCCGCGAGGCGGTTGCGGCCTTAGGGATAATCCCAAGGGTATGGGGTGGATGACGGGATTTGAACCCGCGACCTCTTGGGCCACAACCAAGCGCTCTAACCAACTGAGCTACAACCACCACGAATTCGGTAAGGCTGGCAATATACAGGGGTATTCACACATTTCAACCGATTTTTTAGCCTGCAATCCGCCCTATCTTCATTGCGCAGTCGAAGAGGGCCTCGACGTTCTCCCGCTTGAAGCCTGGATCCACTTCCAGGTAGAGCCATGAGCCGCCGGAGTCGGACGCGAAGTTTTCGAGCAGGCGGGATACGTATTCGCGGACCTTTTCCGGCGGATCCTGCTGCATAAGGCTTCCGCGCTCGGGATGCAGCTGGACCGCGAGCCCGAGTCCGCGGCAGCGGCGCGCGAGGTCGCGCTGGTCGAAAAGCTGGAGCTGCGGCCAGACCGCGTTCACTCCCATTTCAGCGAAATCTTCAAGAATCGGGCCGATCTGGCCGCATGAATGGAAGAATATCTTTCTGCCTGCCTTGCGGACGGGGGCGAAAAGGCGCTCGTATCGCGGCCTGAAGAAGCGTTTCCAGACGGCAGGGGGGAATATCGGCGCGAGCTGGGTTCCGAAGTCGTCTCCGAATACTATCGCATCGCATCCAATTGCCATATAATGATTCACACAACCTTCCACATAATCCGCCACAATGTCCGCGACGCGGTTTATTTCCGGCGAATCGTCCATGATTTCATACATGCAGTCCTCATACGGCCTGAGGAAATGCATCTGTTCCCAGACTCCGAAGACCCACTGGCAGTGGTAATACTTCTCCCTATGCCTTGCGCCGTCGGCGCATGCGGCCTCGAAATCAGGGCCTTCCAAAGGCGGCGGCTGAGGAGGCCTGTATGTGCCGAGGGCGTCATATGATTCGAACGGCACCTTCACCGGATGTCCGGCTATTCCGAAAATGCGGTATTCCCATTCAGTGCCCCAATGATCCCTGTCGAAGCGGTGGTATGAGCCGTCGGGATCGAAGTCCGTCGGCGGCGGGTTAGGAAGTTCGAGGGAGCTCATGTCGCCGAAGTCGTTCGGGCAAAGTCGCATCAGGTCGAGCAGCTTCCGGCCGTGCTCGTAGAGGCCGCCCGGGGAGGCGTGCACCTGGACGGGTATCCTGTCCGGCCGCTTGAATTCTACGGCTGCCGCAACTCGTTCACGTGGAAGCATTTTCATCCCTTCAGTATCCGCGGTCCGGACGGGGTGTCCTCGAGTATCCAGCCAAGCGTCTTGAGCCGGTCCCTGATTTCGTCGGCCTTCCTGAAGTCCCTGGCCTTCCTGGCCGCCTGCCGCTGGTCGGCCAGGGATTTTATTTCGGCGGGGACGTCGTCGCTCGCGGAGATCTCGTCGAATATTGCGAGCACGCCGTCGAACCTCTTGAAGAGGTTCAGCGCGTCCTGCGCACACTTCGAGCCCAGGCGTCCCGACTCCATCAGCTTGTTGAGCTCGTTCTCCAGTCCGTGGATTTCCGCAAGCGCCTCCGAGATGTTCAGGTCGTCGGAGATGCCTTTTGCGAACCCCTCTTCGGCCTTCTTGAGCAGGTCGTCCGGAGATTCTCCTTGAGCCTTTGACGCGGCCGCGATTTTAATTCTTTTGAAGAAGGCGTCCATCCTGCGCAGGGCCGTCCTGGATTTTTCAAGCGCGTCGAAGGAAAAGTTCAGCTTGTTCCTGTAGTGCGAGCATAGCAGCGCGAAACGGACTTCGCGGCCGGTGTATCCCTTCTGGAAAATGTCGCGGAGCGTGTAGAAGTTGCCGAGGGACTTCGACATCTTCTGTCCGTCCACGACGAGGTGCTCGCAGTGGAGCCAGTAGTTGACGAACCTGCATCCGTTTGCGGCCTCGCTCTGGGCGATTTCGTCCTCGTGGTGCGGGAACATGTTGTCTATGCCGCCGGTGTGGATGTCGAAGGTCCTGCCGAGATATTTCATGCTCATGGCGCTGCACTCGATGTGCCATCCGGGACGTCCCCTGCCCCATGGGCTGTCCCATGCGACGTCGCCGTCGTTCTCGTCCCAGGCCTTCCAGATGGCGAAGTCGGAGACGGAGTCCTTCGCGTATTCGTCGGTCTTGACGCGGGCGCCGGCGCGCTGGTTCTCCATGTCGATGCGGGCGAGCTTTCCGTATTCTGCGAATTTCGCGACGGAATAGTAGATTGAGCCGTCTTCGGCCCTGTATGCGAACCCCTTGTCGAGCAGGACACTTATCATCTCTATCATCTCGGGGATATGGGCTGTGGCCTCGGGGTAGAATTCCGCCTTCTCGATCCGGAGTTTCTCGATGTCCTCGAAGAATGCCTTCTTGAACTTCGCGGTGTATTCGTTGAGCGGGATTCCGGCGGCCCTGGAGTCTCGGATGGTCTTGTCGTCGACGTCGGTGAGGTTCATGACCTGGACGACCTTGTATCCGCAGTACTTGAGCGTCCGGCGGAGGAAGTCTTCGAAGAGGTATGCGCGGAAGTTGCCGATGTGCGCGAAGTTGTAGACGGTGGGGCCGCAGGTATACATCCTGGCCTCTCCTGGGACGATAGGCTTGAACTCCTCGCGCTCCCTCGACATTGTGTTATGGAAGTAAACTGGCATTGAAAATCTCCGAAGAACATCGGACGTCCATGGAAGATTCTCCGACATTCAAGTTTCCTGATTTAAGGGACTGCGGTCTGTCCATAATGATGCACCACGCGAAAAACAGAGGCATTAATCTACATTTTTTAGTGAAATAGACAAAGCCGTAGGAATTGTTTCGAAGATTTTTCGATATTCCGAACTGTTGTTTTGGCAATCGTCCCATGCTGATGTGTTATCCTGCCGGGTTTGATTTGAATGCCGTTCCGCCTCCCTTGTGTGATTTTGACATCAGGAATGGTGAAAAAATAATTTCCAGTGCTAGGTTTAACCCGTTTTCCAGAAACCATAAGCAGACGCGATTCAACTTTTTCTTGCGGCAAGTTTTTCCGGAGGCGACAATGACAGCGAAAAGGAAGAAAGATCAAAACCAAATGACCTTTGACTTCATAGCGGAACAGGTTCCCGCTTATGAGGCGAAGAGGAAAAAGAAGGCGGACAAGGAACCGGTCAAGGCGGAGGCGCAGAAGGAGGCTGCGGAGGCCAAGGACACGACGGAGCACTTCCAGAACCTCTATCTGAGGAGGGCGGTCATCGGATGGCTTTTCGGGCAGGATCCCAACGGTATCGGAGTGCAGGTGCCGACGCGCTTCTCCAAGTTCCAGGCCGACGTGGCGGCGTTCTGGTCGTCGCCGGTGAAAGGCCGCTACCTGATGCCGTCCAAGACGGTGATCGTGGAGATCCGCCACAACAGGGAAGTCTGCTGGCCTGAATGCAGCCGGAGCGAAAAGATCCTGCCGGCGTTGAAGGAGCAGAAGGAGATCAAGAGGCAGATCGAGGAGAAGATCCGGGAGGATGAGCCAGAGCTCAAGGACACTGACAACCTCTTCGGCGAATACGAGACTTGGAACTACCATAGGTCGAAGAACAAGACATACCACCAGTGCCTGAAGAAGATAGAGCAGCTCGAGCATTCGCTCTACAAGGGCAGCCGCTTCGAGCAGATGCGCAGGGCGCATGTCGCCAACAACCTTTACCTCGCCGTTCCGGCGGGCACGGTCCACGCGGACGAGCTCGTGGACGGATGGGGGCTGCTCTACGTCGACCTCAAGGACTTCTCGACAAGCGTCGTGAAGCCTTCCTCGCACTGGGACTGCCCGGCGGAGAACAAGTTCCACCTCGTCCAGAACATCGCGACGTCGTGCGTCCGGAGCCTGGCCTTCTCATACGGGATAAGGCAGGATTCCGACGGCAAGCTGATCTTTACGGAGAGGATTCCGCGGCGCAGGAGAAAATGAGCTAACCTGCCGCAGCCGCATATACCTCGATGGCGAAATATATGTTCATGAACGCATACAAGCCACACATGGGCAGAGTTGCTGCGAAATGAAGCCATGGGCTTTTGCCAAGGATGCTGAGCCCATGCCCTAAAAGCGCCGACATCGCCAGCATTGCGGGAAAAAGAAGCCGCCCTTGAAAACTGCTTGAATAGTAGTATCTGCACCCGGCGATGACAACGGCTCCCAGCATGAAAAGCACCACCAGGAGCGATAATTCCGCCTCCCTTATGGCTTGCATGTCGCCGTCAACTTTACGCCTAGAGCAGGCCGCATATGCGATTGAACAGGACGCCGCGATGACGATCAATGTGGGGATCAGCCCCAGAATGTAGAGGGAACGCGCCATCCAGAACTGCCTGTTCAGGACTAAATATCTGAAGTTGGACTCGGTGAAGATGTAGTTGCTCCAGAATGTTCCATAGAGGACCAGGAACATAGAACGCCTTGTCTTTTCGCTCCAATAGGGATCACGGATAAGTTTTTAAGATGTTCAAATCCGACATTGAAGAGAGCTTCGAGGATTCAATTTTCTGGACGGTCAAAGGGCACAGCTCCAGGTTGGTGACGAAATACTTTCCTGGATGAATTCTGTTCTCAAGGAACTTGTAACAGCCTAGCACGGCTATGGCTACGGAAAACAGAGCCGCGGCCACCAAGACGCTACGCAACGGCCGCTTCAAGCGCCGAAGAGCCAAGAAGACGCAAATCGCCGCAGGCGGGATAAACGCGGCCATTGTCTGCTTCGTCCCAAGCCCCCCCCCAGGCAAACCGCAAGCAGCAGGATGCTGCGCATGTCCGGATTGCGGACCGCCTCAAAGGAGGCCAGAAGTAAAACAGTTCCCAGCAGGAAGGCGAGCGCATCGTTGGATATGAAATTCCCGAATAGGACGAACTGGGGAAGTAATGCGACGAGGGCGAGCATGTGGCAGCGGTCAACGGGAGACGCCGCAAGACCAGTCCTTTTTACATATGAATATATTAGGAAAAGGTTCAAACAGGAAAGCAGCAGAGAAAACATCTGCACAGACTTGACTGAGCCGAACATGAGAAAAGGCGCGGCGATAAGATAGTAGTAAGGAGGCTGGAACGACTCCCACATCAGATCCGAGGTGGGCAGCCTGCCGGTGTTGACAATATAGAAGATCACCCCAAGATGGTCGTCGTTGTTGCATGGGGAGAGGAAAACGAACACTATGCACCGGACGATCAGCCCCCATACAAATATCGCATCCAAAGGTCTGTTAAGGGCGGAATATGCCACGCTTTTGAGGGTACTGTTCATTATCAGCGCCGAAATATACCGCAGCTTCGACGGACGGACGAAATAGGACTCACCTCTTGTCCACCGCGTGGAACTTGCAAGTCTGCAGGCAGACGCCGCACTTGACGCACTGGGACTGGTCGATGACGTGCTTCTTCTTTTTCTCCCCCGATATGCACGCGGCGGGACAATGCCTGGCGCAGAGGGTGCATCCCACGCACTTGTCGTTTATCTCATATCTCAGGAGCTTGACGCAGACGCCGGTCCGGCACTTCCTGTCGTTGATGTGCTCGATGTATTCGTCCATGAAATTGTTCAGGGTGGACAGGACTGGATTGGGGGAGGTCTGACCGAGGCCGCAGAGAGCGGTGTCCTTGATTGTCTCGGAGAGCCTGCGGAGCTTCCCGATGATCGAGCCGTCGGCGTTGCCGTCGCAGATCTTCTGGAGCATTTCATGGAGGCGCTTGTTGCCGATCCTGCAAGGGGTGCATCTGCCGCAAGACTCGTCGAGGGTGAACTCCAGGAAATATTTCGCCACGTTGACCATGCAGTCGTCCTCGTCCATGACGATCATGCCGCCGGAGCCCATCATGGAGCCGAGGGCCCAGAGCGAGTCGTATTCGATCGGGGTGTCGAGCTTTTCCGCCTTGAGGCAGCCGCCGGATGGGCCGCCGGTCTGGACGGCCTTGAACGCCTTCCCGTTCTTGCAGCCGCCGCCGAGCGTATAGATTATCTCCCTGAGCGGAAGGCCCATCGGGACTTCGATCAGTCCGACCTTGTTGATCTTGCCGGCGAGCGAGAATATTTTCGTGCCCGGCGACGCGGAGGTTCCGATGCTCCTGAACCAGTCGGAACCTTTCCTTATTATCGCGCAGACGTTGGCGAAGGTTTCGACGTTGTTGACGACGGTTGGCCTCTTCCAGAGCCCCTGGACGGCAGGGAACGGCGGCTTGAAGGTGGGCTCGCCGCGGAAGCCTTCTATCGAATGTATCAGCGCCGTCTCCTCGCCGCAGACGAATGCGCCGGCGCCGTATTTCAGTTCGATGTCGAAGTTGAAGCCAGAACCGAAGATGTCCTTTCCGAGCAGGCCCAGCGAGCGGGACTGCCCGATGGCCTCCTGGAGCCTCTTCACTGCCAGCGGATATTCGGCCCGGACATATATGACTCCGTTGGCGGAGCCGGTCGCATAGCCGGCGATCGTCATCGCCTCAAGCACCGAATGCGGATCGCCCTCCAGGACGGCCCTGTCCATGAACGCGCCGGGATCTCCTTCGTCCGCGTTGCAGATCACGTATTTGACGTCGCTCTTCTGAGCTGCGGCGAACTCCCACTTTTTGCCGGTGAGGAAGCCGCCGCCGCCCCTGCCGCGGAGGCCGGAAGCCTTTATCAGTTCGACAACTTCGGCCGGCTTAAGGCCCGTGAGCGCCTTGGCCAGGGCCGAATAGCCGCCGTTCTCGACGTAGTCCTCTATGCTTTCCGGGTCGATGCGGCCGCAGTTCCTGAGGACGATGCGCGCCTGTATCGCCTCGTGGAACCTTTCCTCGTCCTCCGGGTAGTACCAATTTCTATCAATCCTCTCCATGCCTTCGGCCTCGGCCCCATGGGAGGCCAGAAGCGACGCCTTTTCAGGGGTGACTTTGCCGAAGACTACGGTCTTGCCGGTGACGCAGTCCGTGACCGCGATGGAAGGTTCGCTGTGGCAGAGTCCCATGCAGCCGACCCGGACGATGTCGATCTTGTCGTCCATGCCGGAGGCCTCGATCTCCTTCCTGATCACCTTAAGGACTGGTTCGGTTCCGGCGGCAATGCCGCAGGTGCCCATCGAGACGAGTATCCTCCTCAGTGTTCCTCTCGCGGCCTTGGCGGAGCTTATTTCCGAACGGTATTTCGCGAGATCCTGTGCAGTAGATATCTTCATCTGTCACCCGCAGTCCGCTATGATTTCCGGAACCTTGCCTACGGTGACGTTGCCGTAGACCTTGTCGTTAACCATCACGACCGGGGCCAGGCTGCAGGCCCCGACGCAGCGCAGAATCCCGAGCGAGAACTTCAGGTCCTCGCCGGTCTCGCCCGCCTTGAGCCCCAGATACCTGCCGAATTCGCCTAGTATGTGGTCCGCCCCCTTGACGAAGCAGGCGGTGCCGGTGCAGACGTTGATCCTGTAGCGGCCGACAGGCTTTGTCGTGAAGTAAGTGTAGAACGTGACGACTCCGTATACCTCCGAGAGATGCAGGCCGAGCCTCTCGGCCACGAGTATCTGCAGTTCCTCCGGGAGATAGCCGAAGAGGCTCTGCGCCTTGTGAAGGCATTGTATCAGGTAGCCCCTGTTGGCTTCGGTATCGTCCGACAGAGGAAGCGAGCCGATGTAAGCCTCAAGCTGCTCCTTCAAGCCCGGAAATCTTTCGAATATTGACACCGCCGCAGGCGGCATTGCATCTGAATTTGGCATTGGGTGGCTATCAGTTATCCGTTATTGGTTATTGGTTATTGGTTATTGGTTATTGGTTATTGGTTATTGGTTATTGGTTATTGGTTATTGGTTATTTCCCGCTCTATGATTCGCGGTTAAGGATAACCGCGCACAGCAAGCATCCGAAATATCCGGCATCCGTGCTGTCCGTCATCCGGAAGCCGCTATATTAATTTCTATTCAATAGTTTTCAAGCGGTGAAGCCAAATATCCGGCGGCGAGATATACTCCTTAGATTATCTGCCAAAGATTCGCCGCCTCCGTCTTGACAAAGCCGTGTTTCTCCTGTAAGTTCAAAGTCCGTTTCAAAAAACGTCGCATCCATTCTATAAACATAAAATACCATAGACGGACGCTTCCAAAGTGAAAAAGAAACTGAAGATAGCCGACCTTATTTCAGTGATAGAGGGGGAACTGGTCTGCGGCGAGGAGAAGGTCGACACCGTGGTCGAGGACTACGCCGCCACCGACCTGCTCAGCGACCTGCTCGCCCTCGAGAAGGAGAAATACGCGCTTCTGACCGGCCTTACGAACGCGCAGATACTGCGCACCGCCGAGATCACGAACGCCTGCTGCGTGGTGATCGTCAGGGGGAAGCAGCCTCAGCCGCAGGCCATAAGCATAGCCAAGCACAGCGGCATACCCCTGATTCTGAGCCCCCTCACCATGTTCGACGCCTGCGCGCGCCTCGGACGCTACCTGGAGGATTCCGATGCCGGAACTCAAAGAGCGCCAAATCAGGCTGGTTCATGAGCTGATGTACCAGATCAAGGTCCGGGAGGTGATGAACAAGAACGTAGTCTGCTTCCCGCCCACGAGCAACTTCCGGGAAATACAGCGCGTGATGAAGGAGAAGCGCTTCTCGGGCGCGCCAATAGTCTCGGACCGCAGGATAATCGGGATCATCAGCATAGACGACATCATCACCGCGCTGGACAAGGGCTACGCGGACCAGCCCGTCGAAGGCTACATGACCCGTAACATCGTCACCATCCCGCAGAACTACTCGGTGATAGCGGCGACCAACCTCTTCAAGAAGTTCCGCTACGGCCGGCTCCCCGTGGTTGACACGCCGCAGAGCCTGAACCTGGTCGGGATACTCACCTACGGCGACATTCTTTCGCACCTGCTTTTCGTGGTGAACACGATAGCGGAGAAGTTCGAGGCGAAGGAGAAGACCTCCCTCGGCGGCGTGAAGGGCACCGGCAACACTTATCACTTCGAGCTCGAGCACGACAACTTCGACCTGGCCGGGGTTGCCTCCACCACCGTAAAGAAGAATCTCAAGGAATACGGGATCCCGCCGAACATCCTCCGCAGGATCGCAGTAATATGCTACGAGGCGGAAATCAATGTGATCATCCATTCCATGGGCGGCTACATGGAGGTCCAGGTTTTCGACGACAGGGTTAGGATACTCGTGGTGGACGAAGGGCCTGGGATTCCGGATCTGGAGAAGGCGATGCAGCCCGGTTTCACAACCGCCAACGAAAAGATACGCGCTCTCGGCTTCGGCGCCGGCCTAGGCCTTTCCAACATGAAGCGATGCGCCGACGAGTTCAACATCAAGTCGTCCATGGAGACCGGCACGGAGATAGAGGCGGTCGTGTTCCTGAACGAATCCACGGAGAACGGAAACGGAGAAAAGACTTCACAGGGTGAACCAGCGAAGACGGAGGTGAACAGATGACGCTGCAGGAGATGATCGGCCAGCTTAACCTGAAGGAATTCAACATAGACGACGCAAGCAGGGGGGCGCCGGTCAGGTCGGCCTACTGCGGCGACCTTCTAAGCGACGTCATGGCCCATGTCCAGCCTGACTCTGTATGGTTCACCATCCAGGGCCACCTCAACTCCATCGCGGTCGCCCAGCTCAAGGACGTCCTCTGCATCGTGCTGGTCAACGGCAACCAGCCCGACGCGCAGGCTCTGGAAAAGGCCCGTGCCCAGAAGATAAACATCTGCGGCAGCGACGGGACGTCCGCGGACCTCTGCATGAAACTCGCCGGAAAAATTGATGACGCGGCTTGACTTCCACATCCATTCAGGCCTCTCGGCATGCGCCGAAAACGTAATGAGCCCGCGCCAGATACTCAGGCGCGCCGCCGACGCGGGGCTTTCATTCATCGCAGTGACGGACCACAACGCCTCGGGAAACGTCGGCACGCTCGTCCGGCTCTCGGACGAGTTCCATGTGAAAGTGGTACCGGGGATGGAGGTCGCGACGCAGGACGAGGTGCACCTCATCGCCCTCTTCCAGGACTGTTCGCAGCTCGAAGACTTCCAGGCCCTGGTGGACAGCAGGCTTCCCGACGAGAAGAATCCGGAAAGCATATTCGGATACCAGCTCATATACGACGCGGACGACGAAATCGTCGACACCGACGACAGGCTCCGCCAGATCGGCACGTCGCTGGATCTGGAGGCGGTGGTCTCGGAAGTCAAGGGGCGCGGGGGATTCATTATACCATCCCACTACAACCGCGAGAAGTTCAGCATCATGAGCCAGATAGGATTCCTCGACCCGGCCGTCCCGTTCGACGCCCTGGAAATCCAGCCCAGGAAATGGATCCGGGGGAAGTTCGCCCACGGCATGAGGATTGAAGGCTTCCCGGTCATCGTCGGAAGCGACGCCCACTTCCTGGAATACATCGGCAAGGTATGCATGGAAATGCCGGGCAGCTACGAGGATATCCAGGGAATAATAAAGGCGCTGTGACGGAATTAGTGATCCCTGATGCTTGTCGCGGGTCGCGGGATGGTGAATGGTGGATCGACAGGTTTCGTTAGGCGCCGGCAGGTTACGGAAGGGTTCGACCGTTTCCCGTTTCCGCCAAATCCTGGATTCCCTTGCTTGGCGATTTTACACTGCGGCCTGCCTAACATGACTAGGGCAATAGAGGCTATGGACAGCATTTCAAGCGACAGCTCCTTCCGCTACCTTCTGGAAGTGGCATACGACGGCACGGACTTCTGCGGCTGGCAGGTCCAGCCGAACGGGACGTCGGTCCAGCAGGTCCTGGAATTCAACCTCTCCAGGATATATGCGGACATGCGGATCGACACGGAATCAAGCGGACGGACGGACGCCGGAGTGCACGCGCTGGCCCAGGCAGTCACCTTCACGCCGCCGTTGCGCCCCCTCATAGACCAGGACAAGCTTTTCCGCTCGCTCAACCGCATGCTCCCCCGCACGATCAGGATCGTTTCGATAAGGAAAGTTCCGAGGGACTTCCATGCGCGCTTCTCGGCCCTTGCCAAGACGTATACCTACGTCATAAATACCGGCCCGTCTACGCCTTTCGTCGAAAGGTGGAGCTGGAACCTCCGCTCCTTCACGAAAATCCGCGAAGTCCGCGCCGCCATGAAGATGCTTGAAGGCGTCCACGACTTCAGCGCCTTCACCGTGGACCGCAAGGAGATCGGCGACGCGGTAAGGACACTCTTCTCGGCGAAGCTGAAACGCTTCGGCCCCATCATCTGCCTCACGTTCACAGGGGACGGATTCCTCTACAAGATGATAAGGAGCATCGTCGGGACGATCGCCTTCGTCGGAGAAGGGCGGATTCCGCCGGAGGAGACGGGCAGGATACTGGAGAGCCGCGACCGCTCGGAGGCCTACGACACCGCCCCGGCGCAGGGACTCTTCCTGATGAAGGTCTACTACAGAAAGGGCGAATGGAGGAGGTTCAGGCTTGAGAGACCGCCGTTCCACTGCTAAAGGTTCTCCGCGAAATCGCGCGGCGGCACGCCGACCCTCTTCCTGAAGAGCCTGCTGAAGTAGGAGAGGTTCTCGAAACCGCTCTGTTCCGCGGCCTGCGAGACGGAAAGGCGGGAGCTTGATAGAAGCCACTTGGCACGTTCGATCCTGACATTGATCAGATCATCGACAGGCGTGACTTGGAAGAACTCCTTGAACAGCACGGAGAACCTGCTGGGGCTGAGGCATGCCGCCTTCGCCATCTCCTCCACCGTCCAGCGCCGCGTGATGTTCCCGTGGACGCCGAGACGGACTTCGCGAAGCTTCCTGGCGAGCTCGGATTTTCTCGGGCTCAAGGGTGCGTCGCCATCCCGCACGAGATTGCGCGCCAGCTCGATGAAGAGCTTCTCCAGCAGGATTCTCATGGACTCCTGAGAATAGCTCCTCCTTTCCATGAACTCGCGGCGAATATCGGTCATCAGCGGCAGGATGAACGAACTCTGGCGCGGCCTGAAAGGCATGCCGACGGGAATGCGGTATTTCCTTATCAGATCCGACATGAGCCCGGCATCGGCATGGATCCAGTTGTTGCCCAGTCCGCAGCCGGCCCCGCGGTACCATTGCCGCTGCCTCGGCGGATAAATCATGCATGAGCCGGCCTGGGCTTGGGTCATGCCGTCCCTCGCCAGTATTTCCACGTCGGTCAGAAAGTGGAGGAAAAGGTGGCACTTCAGCCCGGAAGGCCGGTCTATAGTGAACCCTTCGGCGTGACGGAATCCGACACCGGCGTCCTCGACGACGGAGGCGGCGGAACGGCGTCTGAGATGCGGCATTGCCATAGCGGCCGTGAATACTCCATTTTATCCGATTTATCCGACTGCGGCCGGCCGCGGACGTCAGCGGACGCCAGCGTCATGAATTATCCGCAACCGTTCGTCCATTCACTCTAGAATATTATATTTTTAAAAGGATAAGTCAAATATTTAAAAGTTTTATGCATTGGATATCCCATAAGCGGCGAATATTTTTAAAAGTATAATTAAAAACAAATATAGAGGGCGCCATGAAGAACCGTCTTGTCGTGAACGCTGATCTTGGGAAAACGAAGATATCCCGGCACATCTACGGGCATTTCGCGGAGCATCTAGGCCGCTGCATCTACGAGGGGATATGGGTCGGTGAGGACTCGGAGATTCCGAACGTGCGCGGGATCCGGAAGGACGTGCTTGGCGCGCTGAAGAGGCTTAAGATGCCGAACCTGCGCTGGCCGGGCGGCTGCTTCGCCGACACCTACCACTGGAAGGACGGCATCGGGCCGCGCGGAAAGCGGCCGAGCATCGTGAACATCCACTGGGGCGGCGTCACCGAGAACAACCACTTCGGAATCCACGAATTCATGGATTTGTGCGAGATGCTCGGCTGCGAGCCTTACATCTGCGGGAACGTCGGCTCCGGCACCGTGCAGGAGATGGCCGAGTGGCTGGAGTATCTGACGATGCCGGGCAAGAGCCCGATGGCGGATCTGCGCCGTTCGAACGGCCGAGAGGAGGCATGGCCCGTCACATACTGGGGGGTCGGCAACGAAAACTGGGGATGCGGCGGCAACATGCGACCGCAGTATTATGCCGACGAGTTCAGGCGCTATGCCACATACTGCCGCAACTTCTCCGGAAATAAGCTCTACAAGGTGGCGTGCGGATTCCAGGACGAGTGGAATGAAATCCTGATGCGCGAAGCCCACCAGTTCATGGACGGGCTCAGCGTCCACTACTACACCACGCCCGGCCCCTGGTCCAAGAAGGGATCGGCGACTGAATTCACTGTGGAAGAATGGTTCTCAACCATGAAGTCCGCCTTCGGCATCGAGGACTTCATACGCAGGACGGAGGTCATAATGGACCGCCATGATCCTCAGAGGCGCGTCGGCATGATCATGGACGAGTGGGGAGCCTGGTACGACGTCGAACCGGGGACGAATCCGGGATTCCTCTACCAGCAGAATACCCTGCGCGACGCGGTCGTCGCAGGGCTCACGCTGAACATCCTCAACTCCCACGCCGAGCGCGTGCACATGGCAAACATCGCACAGACCGTCAATGTTCTGCAGGCCATGGTTCTGACCGAGGGATCCAAAATGCTCCGCACCCCGACCTACCATGTTTTCGACATGTTCAAGGCGCACCAGGACGCTACGCTCCTGCCGTCGCACATTGAGTGCTCCGAATACGAAATGTCCGGCCAGAAGCTGCCGCAGCTCAGCGTTTCGGCGTCGCGCTCCGAGGACGGTAGTATCAACATCAGCCTCTGCAACCTGAGCCACGACGCGGACGCGGTCATCGCCTGTGAAATCCGGGGGGCGGCCATGTCGTCCGCGTCAGGCAGGATATTGACGTCCGACTCGATGGGCACCCACAACACGTTCGAGAGGCCTGACAGGCTTGTGCCGCACAAGTTCGACGGATTCAAACGGTCCAGGAAGGGGCTGGAAATCAAGCTTCCGGCGAAGTCGGTGGTAATGATCGCTATTAATTAATGCCAGCCAATAATGGCCGGCCGCAGTAACGATTGCGGCATGGTGAGAAAATGAACGCTTCCAGCGGATGCAAGGGCTGCGGAACAAGCGTCCGAGTGCCGCAGCGGGAGATCGACAGGCTTGTCGCAGAAATCCGTTCCGGCGCGGACATTCCGCTGTCCGACGACGAGACCTACAGATCGCGCTTGGAAACTTGCTCCGCCTGCCCGGATCTCCTGTATGGAACGACCTGCCGACACTGCGGCTGCCTGGTCGCCGTGCGCGCGAAATTCGCAGGGAAAAGCTGCCCGGGAATCCCGGCGAAGTGGTGAGGCGGGACGGATGCGGGATGGCGGATGGCTGATGGAAGGTGCCGGGCACCAGATATTTTATACTCCTTTAGCCTGAAAATTGAGCATCTTTATTGCGGAGATTTCGGGAATTGCGACGGATTCCATCTTCCGATGCTTTTCCTGAGCTGTTCCATTTTCCTCATCTTTTTCTCCTTCATGAATAGATGGAACTTGGGTGGCATCCCGGAGGACGAAATGGAATGGGCTGGAAACGGCGCAATCTATTGTGCGGCGGTGAATTACGATGCCTCCATGAATGTCCCTCTCAGCGGATATGCCTCGTTCTGCGTAAAGAACCACATAAAGAATATGATCAACCATTATTCCCGGTCAATCTGGTGCCCCCCACAGATTCAGAAAGCACATCAAGGTCAAAAAGGCTATGCAGATCTTGACAACGGCGCTCGACCGCTATCCGACAAATTCTGAAGTGGCAAAGCACCTCAATATGAGCGAAAAGGCTGTCTCCGAAGTCGAGAAGATGATTCAAACTACAAATACAATCTTCCTCCGGCGGCCTGCGCCGATCAAAATACTGCCGTTGAAAACACGCCCGCCGGCGATTGCTACAGCCCGGTCTCCGGACTTGAGAAGAGCGAACTGATTTCCGCGCTAAAGGACAATATAGGCAGGTTTTCACCGATCGAGAAGGATGTGCTAGTCCATGGCTTTGGACTCAACGACAATCCTAAAAGGACGATTGAAGAAGTCAGCAGGATCGCCGGGAAGAGTCCGGAAAGGATACGCCAGATCCAGATAAAGGCCGTCGAAAAGCTCAAAAAATGGATTGACGCATGGAGCTTAAGTCCTGCAAGCTGAAGCAGAAGCGTGATGCGTCAGTTTTCATCCGCAACCGTCAACAAGTACGCCACCTTCTCTGACAGTGGCGCGCCGCCGCCGCCACGGCACCACTTCGGAATATCCGAAAGCCGCCGAGTCCAAGGGGGTTGGGGTGTCGCCTGGCTCCGTCGCGCTCTGACCGGTTATGTCGCCAGGAAATGCGTGGGAATTTTTTTTCGAATATTTGCCTGACAGCTATTGACAATGCTTAATATAAGCTTAATATTAACTTAATAAATGGATATTTTTTTAACAGGTGATTTTGCACAATGAGAATCTCAGGTCAGCGCCGCACTAAGAGCATGCGGGTCTACGACAGGCTCTTCAGGCACATAACCTCTCCAGAGCTTGCTCCGGGCGAGCGTCTGGCGTCGATGCCGCGCCTTGCGAAGTTGTTTGAGACAAGTGTCTTTACTATCCAGCAGGCGATCCGGGATCTTGAAGCGAAAGGGTATGTCGTCACCAAGAACGGATCAGGCACTTTCGTCGCCTCATGCCATCGTCCTCTGACAATGGCTGACACCGTGATGGTCTGCATGGAGGCGCACGGGCATCTCTATCCTGAACTCTCCGCGGAAATCATGGATGCTCTTTCCGAGCACGGTCGTATCGGTGCTCTCATTGACATAAACAAGGGTTCCAACGAAGAAGATATGGCCCGGCGGATCGCCCATTCGGAATCGCGCACGATGATTGTCCATGCCGGAGCCCATTTCCCATTCAGGATTTTCGACCTGCCCGGCATGAAGAGTAAGACTGTGATATCAGTCATGTCATGGACAAGCCCGTCCCGCTGGTCCGGCCTGCACAGGATCATACATGACCGAGACGAGGGCGCCCGGCTGGTGGCAGAACATCTTATGGCCAGGGGGCATCGGAAGGTGCTGCTCCTTGGAACCGCGTCGCAGATTTATCTGCTGACCAATGATTCGCCCGATGATTCGACCCCCTCATGGCCTTTCAGTCGGGAATGGGAGCGCCTCGGGGGGCGCTGGATAGCGCAGGAAAGCCTGGTTAAGGAATACTTGGATATGCGCTTGGACGAGGATGCCTTCCTGGGAGTTTTCGACATGGCTGATCCGCCCACTGCGGTCTTCGGACTGCGCGACCACGAGGCGTGGCTCGCACAGGATCTGCTGCTGCGCAGACGGCCCGGCCTGGCCGGGAAGATCGAAATTGTCGGCTACGGGAATACGCCTTGGAGCCAGGCGGGGCATCCGCCCTTTTCAACGGTGGACTTCAATTTCCCCGATATGGTGGCCGAGACAATGAAGATAATCTGCCGTCAAGACGACGAAGACGCCATGGAAGATTTCTGCGTCCAGATCAAACCGCGGCTCATAGTCCGTTGATACGATATGGGAAGTGAGATTGTCGAGTTCCAGTAGAGTGCCTCTCCCCGAGCGCGAAACGCCTCGGGGTTCTGTCGGTCAGAAACTCG
>CAZWRV010000123.1:0-16239 GCA_964636325.1 uncultured Victivallaceae bacterium
CACTCCTCTGAAACTCGCCCATCTTTGTCGCGAACTTTGTCGTTATCTTTGTCGTTTTCCGGAGGGTTGAGCCAAGCTCAACCGCGGCTCAGCAGGGCTTCGCCCTCCATCGAGTTTCTGAACGACAGGACTGCGGACTTCGCAGAGCATTACTGTTTTAACAAAGTAATATTTGCCGTTCCCTTCGGTATTGTCAGCAGTAAAGCGCCGTCCTTGGATTCCAGCTTAACGCCTTCAGGGGGTGATTTCAGCTTCCAACCGGCGGGAGCGGTGATTGTGAGCGTTCCGCCCTCGCTAACAGCCGGAAGCGATACAAGCAGTTCATCGGCGGATATCTGCAGCGTCGCCGCGAATTTCGCAGTTATTCCGTATTCCTTCCAGCGCAGATCCCCGGAATTCCCCAGGACAAGCCTTGTCTTCGGCCCCCTGATCTGAAGAGCTGCGGAGGTGCCTTTGGCGGAGAAGTCTTCCGCTGCGGCAGCACTCTCATCCATGGCCAGGAATGCATAGTCGGTGCCGAACGCGCCTGAGATCTTTATTATTTTCCCGTCTGAGATTGCGCTGAACGCCGGGGCCGCCTCGCCGCGCGGACGCGGGAAGAGCACCAGATAGTATGCGCCGTCCCCCGGCATTTGCAGGTGCATTAGATCCTGCAGCTGGGGGACTCGGCGGTTGTCAGGTCCGCCGTAGCGGAGGGTGTGGCGCGGAGTATCGGCGGGGCTTACGATGAAATATTCGACGTCCATGTCGAACTGGCCGACCGCAGTGTAGCGGGTGCCTGCAGGAAGTTCGCGCGCCGGCATATGCTTGTCTCCAGGCTTGTCTGCCAGGAAGGCGGCGAGATCCTTGACCTGTTCAGGCGTTCCTATCTTCTCCGAGAGTGACCAGAACTGCCAGGAGGTGGGCTGTCCGCCACGCGTGGTGTCGCGGAGGACGATGTAGGCAGGGCCGGCGGGATCGGCATCCTTCATGAAGAGCATCTGGCGCGTCCACTCGAGTTTCGGCTCTTTCGCAGGGGCGACACGGGGATAGGCGGGAGGCGGGGGATTCGGGAACCAGTCTCGGTCGTCCACCTTCGTGTATGCGAATGTGCTTCTGACGTAGTCTGCGGCAGACTGAAGCGCGACCGCCTGCGGTGCGGTAGTTGTATAATGGCCGAAAGGCATCTTAGGGTCTTCAGGCGCGCCCCAGTTGCGGGCGAGGCGGACTCCGTCGCGGAGCAGTTCATGGCGGACGGCGTAGCCGGTATCCATGTTGAAGCAGGTGCTGAGCGGCTTGCCGCGTCCGAACCACTGGGAGATGCCTCCTATGCCGGGAGTCCAGACGTCGAGGTTGCGGAGCGAGTCGGTGTGCGAGAGCAATATGATGTAGCTTTCATACGGAGTCTCGAATGCGGAACGGCAGAAAACTCCGAGATTCGGAAAAAGCTCGGAGTTCCAAGCCGGTGTCTTTGCTGGAAGCTTAGGATCGAAAGCGTAGGGCTCGTATCCGCCCATACGCCAGTCGGCGCCGCCGGGAGGGAATCCTTCGGCCGACCAGATCCACTGCATGGTCTGCGAGAAGTCGGGATCCGATTTTGCAGACATTATTGCGGCCATCGCGAAAAGCGGCATGGCATCGCCCGAAGTGCCCCTGCCCCAGGCGCCGGAGGCGCGGAAGTTTCCGCGCTGCGGATCTCGCGGGGTCTGTGTTTTTGCATAATAGAGCAGCATCTTCTTGAGCCGTGGATCGTTGGTGAAATCCTTGAAGCCGGCGCGCTTAGCCGCAATGGCATATGCCAGCATCACATCGATCGAGACGGTGGAGTAATGAGATCCTTCCGGAATCCATTCGCCGTTGGGGCCAACCTCGGAATCAAGCCATCTGTCCATCCATCCGGAGGCGTAGTCCGTCCAAGTTTTCGCCTTGGGATGGTCGGAAATCGCACATGCGATGATACCTAGCGAGAGGATATAGGAGCAGCTCATGTTCGGATTCCCGCTGTGGTAGCCTCGCTCGGGCGACCAGCATTTCGGGTCGGCCAGGACGTAGGCGAACTCTGCCATCTGGGCTCGGAGAAGCGGCTTCTCATCCGGCGCGACCAAGGTGCTGTCGATGAGCGCGTCGTATAAACCGGCCAGGCCGATGGCCCCGCGCATGACGTCGAATTCGCCGAGGAACGAGAGCTGCTTGCGGAGCGCGCCGATAACCTTGGCCTTCTCCTCCGGGCTCTGCTGATCGGCCGGCTTCTGCGGCAGGCCGATGGCGGACGGCATCGCGAACGCGTTCCATGCCCATGCAAATTCGCCGCGGGCCTGCTCCTTCTTCATTCCCGGATCACTTTCGGCGCGGGCAATCGCGGTCTTGACTTCTGCGGCATCCATGAAGAGGCAAGGATGCGGCCTCTTGGAATCATAAGGCCATTCCAAGACATGGTCCTTGATCTTGTCCAGATATCTTCCGACTGCGGGTTCCCCTGTGCCGACGCTCCAGATTCTGCGGCCTTTAGTCAGCGCGGCGTTCATAGTGACAGTTCCGTCGGACGCATAGGAGACAGGAATCCTCTTGCGCTGCCAGTTCTGCCAGGATTTGACAATCATGTTGAGATCCCAATTTTTGAAACCGCCGTATGTGAACGGGGCGACAGGATCGGCCCAGAGACCTGACTCGTGGGAACGGATCTGGAGGGAGGCTCCGCCGCCTTCGGGGGCAAGCACGATGCTGACAGCGTTCTCGGGGAAGCAGTTGACGACGCTAGAGTCGGGACAGAGCTGGCAGAAAGGCTTATCGCCGGGAGAAATAGGCAGCGTTCGCTTACCTGTCTTGGCAGAACTATAAGCCCACTGGCCGTAACCGCGGGGATAATCGACCTGCTTGACTCCGGGGATCGGCGGCAAAACGAATGAGACAGCAAGGTTCGGCCGGTCGTCCGAAACCTGCATGTCCCAACGGACGGAGTTGTCACCTGCGACGAGTTCGGCAGCCAAAGCCAGCGTCGAGTCGTCAGTGAAAACATATTCCAGCTCCACTCTGGTGAAAACCGGCCCGCGGTCGGTTATGCGCGAAGCCCAGCTCTTCACGGCGGCATCGCCGGCGAGATTGCTGGAACCGCCCCAGGCGCCGTTTCCCAGCCGCATGGCCAGCATGGGGCCGGGAATCTTCTCAGGCGCCTGCGGAACGTCCAGTTTCTTTTCGCCGAGCGGAAGCCTGACGCCGACTCCGGAACTTATGATCTCCACAGTTCCATCTCCCTCAGCCACAGAGAGATCTGCCTTTATTTCGGGAGCTTTTTCTTTGCCATATTTGAGGGCATAAGTCTCATCGGCCCGAGGTGCCAGACCGTCTATGACGAATACCGCCTTAACTGCCCTGTCTGATTTTTCCTGTCCGGAACTTAATCCGGATGCGGAAAGCTGGCCCGGAACAGGGCCGCGCGGTCCGGCCACGGAAAGAGAGTCGCCCTGCGCCGCGGAGACGGGAACGCTTATCAGCTCGCGGCCATATTTGAGGCCGAGATGTTCCTTCATCCTGAATTTCATCTCGTCGCCTGAAACCGTTCCGGCTGCGACAAGGATGCCGACGGCCATTCCTGCTGCGGTAATTGACTTTGTGTTCTTCATAAGTTCCTTTATTTGTATACTTCTCTGTAACTTGGACATCTTTGTCGGTAGCTTTGTCGCGAACCTTGCTGTCTTCTGGAGGGTTGAGCCGTGCTCAACCGCTTCCCAGGATTCAGTGTTCCGGGGGCGGCTCAGCATGGCTTCGCCCTCCAGAGGTTCAGGTTGAAGAGGTCCATGTGCGAGTGCCAGCCGGCGAACTGGCCGAAGTAGAGGTTCATGTAGATCGATTCCGGCGAGCCGCCTCCTGTGATATTCCCCGAGCAGCCTATATGCCTGCGCCTTCCCACCGCGGAGCCCGAGGCGGACAGCCTCCGCCAGGATTTTATCTCCCTGCGGAATTTTGATCGCAGGCCAGAAGCCATGCTCTCCTATATCGCATATGCCGCTGGATATTTTCACAATTGCCATTATCGGCAATCCTAAATAAGTTTGAATCGTGCTTCTTCCCGCAGGCTACTTTAGCGCGCCGTTCCCCCAGTTCCAGAAAAGCCAAAGATCGTAGCCGCCTACATCATACGGTCCGAACTGTGCGCAGGGCAGCGGACGCCGTATGCAGGGGATGGTAAAGTCGGCCATCAGGGCGTTCGTCCGTCCTGGCGGATTGCGGTCTTGCGGTTTTGCTCCGCACCCTTCGAGAGCCTTCGATACCTCGGTATCGGCGGCCTTTCAGAATACGGAGCAATTCCCGAAATCTCCGCAATCAAAATTTAAATTTTTCAGCCAAAAGGAGTATAACGATCATCGTATAAGGTCCAGCAGGTAGCGGTAGCTTGCGAATCCCGCAGTCCCCCAGTAGCAGGCGTTGCCCGGCCAGCTCGCGAGCAGCTTGAAGTGGAACTTGTCAGGATAATAGAGCGCGCTGCTGTCTCCGAAGAGCAGGCTGTATCCTCTTTTCGAATGTGATGAGATCCTCCAGTTACCCGAGCCGTATGGATCCTCGTACAGGACGGCGTCGGCGGTCACGACCGACGACTTGAGCTTGGGATCTCTGTCCGGGGAGAGATACGGGATGACATTGGGGTTCCCGTCCCAGTGCATGAAGGCCTGCGTGCGAAAAAGGTAGCCAACGCCGATGTCGGAGGTGTTGGCTGGATTGTCAAAGCGGGTCTTGGCCGTTGTGTAATCCATATGGAAAACCTCGTGAGACCCCTTGTAGACCTGATCGGGGCACCAGAGCGCAGTCAGGTTGGCATATGGAAGAAGAAGTCCGCCGGTGCCGTACTCGCCGGGGAGGCGCTGCCTTCCGACGCGGTTGACCTTGAAGGAGCTTGCGTTGCCGGCGATTCCCTGCGCATCCGCCAGGGAGGTGTTGATGCCGCAATCGGTGCTTGCGGACGGGAAATAACCGTCGTTGTCGCCGCAGTAAACCGCCTGTGCGGTCCCTACCTGCTTGAGGTTGCTCAGGCAGAGGGCAATCTTGGCCTGCCTCCTGGCCTCTGCCAGTGAAGGCAGCAGGAGAGCCATGAGGATCGCGATGATGGCTATGACCACTAGCAGTTCGATCAAAGTAAACCACAGCCTTGATACCCAGGATCCAGCATCTGGCTGATTGTCGGAAAAGCTCTTGACTTTTTTGCTCATAGGTTCCCCTTCCTCCCAGCGTAACGCTCAAACAATATTGCCCTCCGGCCCGGGTTCGAAGTCCCAGACCTTGGTCGATGGATAAAGGCGCTCGTAGTCCTGCCAGTGGGCCAGCATGACTTCGGCCTTGTGCCGCAATGCCCCGACGAGATCCGTGTCGAGCATGAAGACGCTTTCCTCCTCCGGCTTCCGGGCATGTTCGAGAACCTTGCCCCCGGCCTTCTCGAGGATTCCTATCAGGTCATAGGTGTTGTCGAGTTCGGCCCGGGCTATCTTGCGAAGTGTCAATGCGCGCTGGTCGTAGATTATGTTGTCGTCGTAGTCCATAGGGTTCGGTCCGTACTGCGGCTGGGCCTTTGTGTCGAGTGCGTATTGGTACATGATCACGTTTCTGGCGTTGCCGGCGAGGCATGCATAGGCTCCGATGCGCGCCGCGAGGAGCGCCAGCCGGGGTTTCGTATCGGCCGGCGTCGACGCCGATTCCGCGAGGGACCGGACGGAGGCCTCGGCGCCTCTTAGCGTGTCCCAGGCCTCCTGGAGGCACCAGCGGGCCATCCATGTGACGCCTTCGCCGCGGAATACGCCCTTGCCGAGGACATATCCGAACGATCGCAGGTCGCGCTCCTTGTCCGTGCTGAACAGGAACGGGCCGGCATATTTAAGCTCTTCTTCCGTAAGAAGTTCAGGCTGAGGTACAAGCGGCCGCGTAATCCAGCGCATGCTCACCCCGGCGAACGCGAGCACCTGGCCGAAGCCCTTCTGGCGTATCTGCTGGACCGCATGGCCCGCCCTGTCGATCGCCTTCCATGCCGAGACCAATGTTTCAGCTCCCGCTGAGGAGCCGGCGAGGCGTTCAGCGACACGCAGAAGATTCTGCGCCGCGAGGACGCTTCCGTAACCGGGGTTGTCGACGGCGGTCTCAAGGGCCAGCCGAGCCATGTCGATGTCGTCCGAAGAAATGCACACCGAGGCGAGGCCCTTCGGATCCTGCGGTTTGTCGTAGACGGACTGGAGGCCGGAGAGAAAGTCGGCCACGCTGCCAAGGCCGACCGCCGGATAAGGCGTGGTCCAGAGACCGGAGCACAGCCCGGCACCGGGACCGCTGAAGACCTCGCCGTGGCAGTTGCCGTCGCGGACGAAGGTCCCTGGAACGCATGCGGCTCTACCTGCGGCCGTCAGTTCCGGAGGGAATCCGCTGCTGTGGATGTTAAGCCGCATTTCTACCCCCGCCTCGGCGGCGCCGTCGCGGAGTGCCTTGAGCCATCCGGCTATCCGCTCGCCGCAATTTCTGCCGCGGTATTTTACGGGACCGTTGATTCCGGGATAGATGTTCGGAGTCCAGGCGATGCCGCCGCCGGAATCGTTGCTCAGGAAACGGTAATGGTCGACTTCAGGGAAAAGGGTCGAATATTCGCGCATGGCACGCCGGTAAAGATCGAGGACTTCGGGATCGTCGATGTTCGGCGCGAAATATGGCCTGAGAGCGATCCGTCCGAGTTCGCATTGGGGGCCGCGCCAGTTCGGATGCGCAAGATAAACCTGCTCCGGGAGCCACATCGGCTCAACAGCATATGAAATCCCCTTCAGGCCGTAGGGCCTCATTTGATCAAGCTGCCAGCGGATCAAGTCCTGTATGGAGGCGGCATGGTCAGGCGACACCCATTTCCGGATCTCAGGCGGCGGGCACACCCTGAGCAGACCGGGCGAATGGTTGCACCATGCCGCGTAGGGATCGCTGTTGTCCGGGAGAACCCAGTTGTCGTAGCGGAACGGAATTTCCCCCACATGTATGTGCGTCGCTCCGAACTCAGCCGCAAGCTCCACAAAACGCACAAAACCGTCGCGGTCCTCAAGGGCCGACTGCCCCACAGTGCTCACAAAGGCAAGCAGGCGCCCGTTCGTCAGAGAACGCGCCTTGCCGCAATATCCTGTTCCCTCTTTCACGTTCTGATCCCCGTTTTATTTTTAAGCGAAGCTCGCCGCCTGAATGACATGCGGCTCCATTCATTATATTTTTTATAATAATTCATCGGAACCCCTTTGTCAAGGGTAGTTCTGCGATTTGCGCATCTTTTCCATACAAAGTTCAGGATGAAGTTATTTGGTATTTGCTTGATCCGCCCAGGCGGATGCTTATTGGCGCTTGGAATTCTGGGTTGCGGGCGTAGCCCGCCTCAGGCCGGGACGGCGCAGAAGCGGCCGGATGGGGTTTTGAAAAGCTTTAGTGGGATACCGAAGGTTTCTGACAGGGTCTCCTCGGTCAGGATCTCGTGCGCAATCCCGGCGCGGACAATTCTGCCCTGCCTCATTATCATGCCCTTCTCGAATGCGGGGATTAGGTCCTCGATCCTCTGAGTGATGAAGATTATTGTCGGAGACCGCCGCATGCCTGCGAACTCCGCGATTCTGCCAAGCAGCAGCTCCCTGGCGGCGATGTCAAGGTGGACGCATGCCTCGTCAAGGATGATTATTTCAGGGCGGGTGACGAGTGCTCTGGCGATGAGCAGCTTCACCTGTTCGCCGGAGGATACATGTTCGAAGCCGGTTTCGGCGAGATGCCTGATTCCGAGGAGAGCCATAGCCCTGAGCGCGCCGGAGACTTCGCCGGGCCGCGCCCTCCTGTAGAGCCCGACTGTCCCGTCGAATCCGGACATGACCACGTCGAGGCCTTTCCATCTGGAGCCTGTCCAGCTCTGAAGAAACGGGCTTACCCAGCCAATCCTCCTGCGGAGTCCGCAGACGTCGCAGTCGCCGTAGGTCTCGCCAAGGACGGAAATTTCCGCGCCGAACCTGGGCCAGACATAGCCGAGGAGCATGCGCATGAGCGTGGTCTTGCCGGCGCCGTTCGGTCCCAGTATGAAGCAGTGCTCGCCCCGTTTCAGCTCCCAGCTTATATCCGAGAGAATCTCCCTTCCGTCCAGGACAACGCTGGCGTTCCGGACGGAGATGGCGCAGCGGCCACCGGCCGCCTTTTCAGATTTCCGTGCCAAGCGCCGCACTGTCATAACCGTATTCCCATCTTCTTGTTCCGCCTCAATCCACAACACCGGAAATCTGAACTTGAAAATCCTCTTTAAGCCGGATTTTCGGAATGATTATTAATAAAGCCATAAATTGGATTGACATTTGTAGCCACGGCTTTATGAGCCGTGGGCGCCTCATGCAATGAGGCTACATGTCGAGTTGTGTCAATTCTATTATAGGACTATTAGGATACTTTCTCAAAAAGTTCTAGCGCAAAAGCGTGCATGTGTCTATGGAATTCATTGAATTTTGGGTTGCGGGCGAAGCCCGCCTTAGTAATCTAGCAGACATGTCCTGGAACGCATACGAATGGTGAAATTTTATTTTGGGCGGCTATCTTAAAGTTCAGATTTTCGGCGCATATCGCTGAAACGCCGCGCAAGCCCTTAACTCCACCTCCTACACGGAAAACAGCAGACAGGAAAATCTGAAAGTAAAACATGGACGCGACGTTCACAGTCCTTGTAGAAAACAGCACCTACGAGCGTGATCTCGGGGCGGAGCACGGCCTCTCGATCTACATCGAGGCGAAGCCCGGAAACATCCTTTTCGACACCGGAGCCAGCGGCCTCTTCGCCAGGAACGCCGAAAAGATGGAGCTGGAGCTCTTCGGCGCGGACTATGTAGTGATAAGCCACGGCCACTACGACCATGCCGGCGGGATTCCGCGCATCCTCGGCGAGGCGCCCAACGCAAGGCTCTTCATCCACAAGGCCGCCCTCAACACGCACTATTCGAAGAAGGGCGGAGTCTATCACCATGCAGGGCTTTCCGAATACCAGCTGGATGTCCTCAACAACGCCGAATACGGAAGGGTCAGCCTCATCGAGGCGGAGACGAAGCTCTACGAAGGGGCAACCGTAGTCCCCGCAAAGCCGATAACGAACATCCCGCCCGACTGGAGCTTCTACATCGAGGAAAGCAGGCACAAGATGGCGCCAGACAGGTTCGCACACGAAGTCTTCCTGCTCCTAACCGGGCAGAAGTCCTCATGCCTCGTCACAGGATGCTCCCACACGGGAATCCTCCCGATCATCAAGCTTGCGGAGAAGATCGCCTCCAGGCCGCTCGCATACGTCGTCGGCGGCATGCACTTCACGGACATGGGCGAGGACGAGATCATCTACATCTCCAACATCCTCCTCAAGAAGGACATAGAATACTACACCGGCCACTGCACCGGCATCGACGGCTACGCCATCATGTCGTCGATCGCCCCCGAGAAGGTCTTCCCCATCAGCACCGGCTCCGAGTTCAGGCTGAAGCTATGAACATGTCCTTCATGAGCCTTGCGGCCTCTGCCTTTTTACCGAGGGCCTCGGCGATCCTGCACGCGAACTCATACGCCGCGCCCGGGCCCTTGCCTGTTATTATCTTGCCGTCAACCTCGGTCAGGCTGCCCGTGTATTCGGCGCCCGCCAGCTGATCCTTAACGGACGGATGTGCGGTCACCCTCCTCCCCTTCAAAAGACCGGCGGCATGCAAGGCGATAGGCGCCGCGCATATCGCGGCCGTCACCTTCCCAGCATCCGAGTTTTTTTTCACCAAGGACAGCACTGCGGAACTGTTCTTCAAGTTAAGGGATCCCGGCATCCCGCCCGGCAGCACTGCGGCCGACAGCCCGTCGGCCTCGAGGTCGGAAATCAGGCAGTCAGGCCTGACGCGGAGCCCGTGAGAGCCCTTCACCTCCTTGCCCAGCCCCGCCAGAACCACCTCGAAACCCAGACGGAGCAGCACGTCCGCGGGAACCACCGCCTCAATCTCCTCGAAACCGTCCGCCAAGACAATCGCGATCTTCATGTCAATACCTCCCTGCATGCTGATAATGTGCAATTGTTCAGACAAAATACAAATGACGAAAACAGCGGGGAAAACGGAGACAAGGATTACGGGCAGCTGTGAAGCGTGGAACGGGAACCGGAACGGAGTTTCAGAGGCGCCGTGCATGAAGTCCGAAATTGAAATCCCGCATTGCCCCGCTATAATAGCCAATTGCGCAAACAAAATACCGGACTTTGAATTCACACTATGAAGACCGTTTTATTCCCCGGCAGCTTCGACCCGGTCACGAACGGACACATTGATGTCGTGAAGAGGGCGCTGACCCTCTTCGACAGGGTCATCGTGGCGGTGTCTTCGAACGAGCGCAAGTGCGCGCTCTTCTCGCTGGAGGAGCGCGGAGAGCTTCTGCGGTCGGTCTTCAAGGACTTCCCCCAGGTTGAGACTGCCTCTTTCGAGGGGCTTCTTGTCAACGCGGTGAAGAAGCACAAGGCGACCGGCGTGATCAGGGGCCTGAGGGCGATATCCGACTTCGAATACGAGTTCCAGATGGCGATGATGAACAGGGAGCTGGACTGCGGCTTCGAGACCATATTTCTAATGGCGAGCCCCGCATATTCCTTCGTCAGCTCCAGGATGATCAAGGAGATCGTCAGGCTCGGCGGCGACGTCTCCGCGTTCGTCCCGCCCGAGGTGGTCAGGGCGCTAAAGGCCAAGAACCAGGCGATTGAGGGGGGCACATGATCATACTTCCGCTGAAAAACCTGGACCGGGAAGGGGTCAGGCTCCAGGGGTCGGTCCACTGCTCCAAGATGATGCTGGAGAGCGAGCCCCATGCGGCCTTCTCCAGCCCGATAAGCTACGACCTTTCCGCCAGGCCGGTCAGCGGCGGCGTGGTCGTCAAAGGCACGGTCTCGACGGTCATGGACTGCCAGTGCGGCAGGTGCCTCAGGAGATACCAGCACCGCGTGGACCTCCGCAACGTCTGCCACTTCTATGAAAAGTCCGCGAAAGAGGAAATCGACTTGACTCCTGACATTAGAGAAGATATTATTATCGCTTTGCCGCAAAATTTCATATGCGGCGAGGGCTGCAAGGGGCTCTGCACGATCTGCGGCGGCGACAGGAATCTCAAGAGCTGCAAGTGCAAGGCGGAGAACAAGCCGGACGCCGCATGGCAGGCCTTGGACGTCCTCTTCAAGAAAAAGAAATGAACCGACAAACTCCTTATCATTAAAAGGTGGGAAAATGGGTGTTCCGAAAAGAAAGAAGTCCAAGATGAAGGTGCGCCAGCAGAGGGCGGCTAACAGATACAGGGGCGTGCAGGCCACGGTCTGCCCCGTCTGCGGAGCCCCGGCGCGCCCGCACAGGGCGTGCCCGTCGTGCGGCAACTACAAGGGCAGACAGGTAATAACCGTAGAGAACAAATGAAGATTGCCGTAGACGCGATGGGCGGAGACGACGCCCCCCTGATCAACGTGGAAGGGGTGGCCGAGGCGCTCGAGGCGTTCCAGGACGTGGAAATCCAGTTCGTGGGCCACATCCAGAAGCTGACGCCCCTGCTCAAGGAGCACGGGATACTGAACCACCCGAGGCTCATCCTGGTCCATGCGGAGCAGGCGGTCGCCATGGGCGAGCCGTCCACAGTCGCGATACGGAGCAAGAAGGACTCATCTATCACCGTGGCCGCGTCGCTTGTTGCCAAGGGAGAGTCGGACGCTCTCGTCAGCGCCGGGCATACAGGCGCGGCCGTGACTGCGACGACAGTCCGCATGAGGACGCTCCCCGGAATCGAGAGGCCGGCTATCGCGACCATCATGCCGTCCCCGAAAGGATCCTTCATACTGATAGACGCCGGCGCCAACACCGACTGCCAGCCCATCCACCTGGCCCAGTTCGCGATTATGGGGGAGGCCTTTTCGCACCACCTGCTCGGCACCCAGCGCCCGAGGATAGGGCTCCTCAGCGTCGGCACCGAGGACCGCAAGGGCAACAAGCTCACCAAGGAGACCTTCGAGAAGCTCTCCCAAATGCCCATAAACTTCATAGGGAACATCGAGGGCAACGACCTCTTCGAGAAGA
Source organism: uncultured Victivallaceae bacterium (assembly GCA_964636325.1). Classification (GTDB taxonomy): domain Bacteria; phylum Verrucomicrobiota; class Lentisphaeria; order Victivallales; family GWF2-50-93; genus CAZWRV01. The sequence continues at coordinate 12,066 of CAZWRV010000123.1, forward strand.
AGGCCGACGTTGTGGTCTGCGACGGCTTCGTCGGCAACGCGCTCCTCAAGTCCTGCGAGAGCATGGCGAGCGCCATCTCCCGCTGGATGGAGCAGGCGTTCAAGAAGAACTACATACGCCTCGCAGGCGCCCTGCTCGTCAAGGAGGCGTTCAGGGAGTTCAAGGCAATAGTGGACTCGGAGGAATACGGAGGGGCGCCGCTCCTCGGCGTGAACGGCATCTGCATAATCTGCCACGGCAAATCCAAGGCCAGGGGCATCAAGAACGCCGTCCGAATCGCGCGCGAATTCGTCAAGTGCAGGATGAACAGCCATATCACAAAGAAACTGAGCGAAGCGGGAATCCTCTTGAAATGAGCATCAAGATAGTTGGCACAGGCTCCTATGTCCCGGAGAAGATCCTGACGAACGCCGACCTCGAGAAGATGGTCGACACCAGCGACGAATGGATTCGGACCAGGACCGGCATACAGGAGCGGCATATCTCCGGATCCGACGAGGCCTCCTCCGACATGGCGCTCAAGGCCGCGAAAAGGGCGCTTGAAATGGCAGGGGTCTCGCCAGAGGAGCTGGACATCATCTCCGTGGCGACCATAACCATGGACAAGATAACCCCGAGCACCGCCTCGATCCTCCAGAGCAGGCTCAAGGCCTCAAAGGCGGCGTGCTTCGACCTCCAGGCCGCATGCACCGGCTTCCTCTACTCGCTGGAAATCGCGAACGCGCTGCTCACCACCGGCCCGAAATACAGGAAGGCGCTCATCATCGGTGTCGAGAAGCTCTCGATGCTCACCGACTGGCAGGACCGCAACACATGCGTCCTCTTCGGCGACGGCGCGGGCGCCGTGGTCCTCGAAAAGCGCAAGGGCCACCACGATGTCGGAGGAATCCTCGCCAGCAAGCTCTGCTCGGACGGCGACTACGCGGGAATCCTCGAGGTCCCCGCCGGCGGCTCCAGGATGCCCACAAGCAGGGAGACCGTCGATAAGAGGCTCCACTACCTGAGGATGGAGGGGCAGGAGGTCTTCAAGGCCGCGGTCAACGGGATGTCCAAGGCATGCAAGGAGGTCATGGAGGAGGCCGGGGTCTCGCCGGACAAGATAAGATGGCTGATCCCGCACCAGGCGAACCTGAGGATCATAAGCGCCGTCGGCTCGCGCCTCGGAATCCCTGAAAGCCACGTCTACGTCAACGTCCAGAAATACGGCAACACCTCCGCGGCATCCGTCATGATCGCCCTCGACGAGATCGTCCGCGACGGCAAGATCAAGAAGGGCGACTGCATCCTCATGACCGCGTTCGGCGCCGGACTCACCTGGGGCGCGAACCTGCTCAGATGGTGAACGCCGGCAAGTTCGACTTCAGCACCGGGCTGCCTGCGCTGGACAGGGCGCTGCAGGGGATCATCAAAGGCGACAACGTGGTCTGGCAGGCCGACGGAATCGCCGACTACAAGTCCTTCGTCGAGCCCTTCTGCAGGAACGCCTCCGCCGAGGGCAAGAGGATAATATATCTGCGCTTCGCGACCCATCCGCCCGTGGTACCGGAAGACCTTCCGATCGAGACCCACACGATAGACCCGGGCTCCGGCTTCGACGACTTCATCTCCGAGATCTTCCGGATCATCGAGTCGTCCGGCCGGGGGACATGCTACGTCTTCGACTGCCTCTCCGGCCTTGCCGCGAGCTGGTTCAGCGACCGGATGCTAGGCAACTTCTTCATGCTGGTCTGCCCGTGCCTCTTCGACTACGAGACCGTCACATACTTCGTCCTCATGCGCGGCGCCCACAGCCCCTATGCGATAGACGCCATCCACGGCACGGCCCAGGTCGTGATCGACATCTTCAACGCGGACGGCCTCCAGTATGTCCTGCCCGTAAAAGTCATACACCGCCATTCCCCGACACTGTACATGCTCCACAAGCGCGGAGACGACAGCTTCGAGCCGGTGATGAGGAGCGCGGAGATGTCCGGGATAATGTCCAGGATCCCGCAGCCCTGGATCGACTTCAACGTGGACCGCCGCGACTTCTGGACGAGAAAGCTCATCGAGGCCCAGGAATACGCCCCCGGCGCCGCCGGCGGAGACGCGCCGCCCTCCTGCCCCGAACAGCTCCGCCGGACGCTCATAAGGATGATGGTCACCAGGGACGACGAGCTCTTCAAGCTCTGCTGCGGGCACATGGACATCTCGGACATCATATCCATAGCCAAGAGGATGATCGGCACCGGCCTAATAGGCGGGAAGGCGGCCGGAATGCTGCTCGCCAGGACTATTCTCGAGAAGAAGGACCCCAGATGGAGGAGGCTGATGGAGTCCCACGACTCCTTCTACATCGGCTCCGACGTCTTCTGCACGTATATAATCCAGAACAAATGCTGGTGGGACATAAGGCGGCTCAAGCGGGGCAGCCCCGAATTCGCAGCCTCGGAGGACGTCCGCAGGAAAATCATGGACGGCCGCTTCCCCGAGGACATCGTCGAGCAGTTCAGGGAGATGATCGTATACTTCGGACAGTCGCCTATAATCGTCCGATCGAGCAGCATCCTGGAGGACGCCTACGGCAACGCGTTCTCCGGCAAGTACGAAAGCGTCTTCTGCGCAAACCAGGGCGACCCGGAGCAGAGGCTAATAGCCTTCATGGACGCCATAAAGGCCGTTTATTCAAGCACATACACCAAGACCGCACTCTCATACCGCGAGCACAGGGGCCTGCTCCACACGAGGAACGAGGAGATGGCGGTGCTTGTCCAGCGCGTCTCCGGGACGAACTTCGGCGAACGCTACTTCCCCCACGCCGCGGGCGTCGCTTATTCCTTCAACCCCTTCGTATGGAACAAGAGGATCGACCCTTCGTCCGGGGCGATTAGGCTGGTCTTCGGCCTGGGGACGCGCGCCGTCGAGAACGAGGGCGGAGAATACACCAGGATCGTCGCGCTCAACGAACCACTGCTCCGCCCGGAATCCTCCCTCGACGAGGTAAGGAAGTATTCCCAGCAGACCGTCGACATACTGCACCTGAAGGACAACATGCTGGTGCCCGAGCCCTTCGAGGACCTGGCCGCCGCGGTCCCGGACCTGCCGCTCGGGATTTTCGCTACGAAGGATCCCGAGATCGAGAGGCGGGCGAGGGACATGGGCATCAAGAACATCTTCTCCTGGCTCCTCACATTCGAGCACCTCCTGACCAAGACCGCCTTCGTCGAGGACATGAGGGGCATCCTCTCCACCGTCGAGGACGCCTACAAATATCCGGTTGACATCGAGTTCGCCCTGAACTTCATCGGCCCGGACGAATACAGGATCAACGTCCTGCAGTGCCGCCCGTTCCAGTGCTCCAAGAAGCTCGTGCAGATACGGGAACCGTCCGAAATACCTGCGGAGAAGATACTTGTGAAGACAGGCGGCCCAATAATCGGCCAGAACCTGGAGGACAGGATCGGGAGGATAATCTACGTCCGGCCCGGCCCCTACAGCGAGCTCGCCGAACAGCAGAGATACATGGTCGCCAGGCTGGTCGGCGAGATATCCAACGCCGCCCCTTCCCTCAAAACCTTCGCCGCCGGGCCCGGCCGCTGGGGAACCAAGATGCCTTCGCTCGGAATACCCGTCAGCTTCCCCGAAATCAAGAACGTCTGCGTGCTCTGCGAGATCGCCGCCATGCACGAGGGGCTCGTCCCCGACATCTCCTTCGGCACGCACTTCTTCAACGACCTCGTCGAGACCGGGATCATCTACATGGCCGCCTTCCCCGGCCAGCAGGACTGCATTATCAACGACGGGCTGCTTGGGAGGTTCCCGAACAGGCTCCCGGAAATCTTCCCCACCCACGCCAAATGGACCGGGACCATACACGTGATCGATCCCGAGGACGCCGGCATCTACGTCAACATCGTCGAGCAGATGGGGATACTTTTCCTCAATTGAGTGTCTTATTGCATCCGCCGTCCGGCGGATGGTGGGTTGAATTCTCCTCTGAAACTCGCCTCGAAGTGGCGTAGACATTCCTGTCTGCGCAATCCGCAGGTAGGAATACCTGCGCTACTTCGAGTTTCTGACCGACAGAACCCCGAGGCGTTTCGCGCTCGGGGAGAGGCACTCTCCTCTGAAACTCGCCCGTCTTTGTCGCGAACTTTGTCGTTATCTTTGTCGTCTTCCGGAGGGTTGAGCCGAG
>CAZWRV010000124.1:0-16074 GCA_964636325.1 uncultured Victivallaceae bacterium
GCCGCAGACAGGAATGTCTGCGTTACTTGAATCGAGTTTCAGAGGAGTGACCATCTGCGAGATTCGCACTGCGGTTCAGGGTTTGAATATTGAAGTTTGAGATTTATTTGGAACTTGCCGCTTGAAGGTTTTGAATATTTAAAGCGCTAGTCGCAATGAAGTCAAGAAGGCCAAGGCAATAGATGGCACTCAAAGAAATACTCGACAAGATTGACGCAGGCGGCATCCTGGACAGGGATGAGATATCATTCCTGCTTTCGCTCTCCGATCCTGCGGAAGTCCAGGTTCTTTTCAAGAAGGCCTACGAGATGAAAGTGCGGCATGTCGGCAAGGTGGTCTACTTCCGCGGGATCGTCGAGTTCAGCAACATCTGCGAGAAGGACTGCCTCTACTGCGGAATCCGCAGGAGCAGCAGGACTGCGAAGCGCTTTCTGATGAGCGAGGATGAGATTGTTGCGGCGGCGCTCTGGGCATACGGGCAGGACTACGGGTCGGTGGTGCTGCAGTCCGGCGAGCGCGGCGACAACCAGTTCGTTGATCACATCGAAAGATGCCTCCGGCGGATCAAGAAGGAGTCGGACGGAAAGCTGGGGATCACGCTTTCAGTAGGCGAGCAGACGGAGGAGACTTACCGGCGTTGGTTCGAGGCAGGCGCGCACCGGTATCTGCTGCGCATCGAGACTTCAAGTCCGGAACTCTATAAAAGGCTGCATCCGCCTGATCACAGCTGGGATGCGAGGAGGAAGTGCCTCGACCTGCTGAGGAAGGTCGGCTACCAGGTCGGGACGGGAGTGATGATCGGGCTTCCCGGGCAGACGCTTGCGGATCTCGCGAACGACATAGTATTCTTCCGGGAGCTTGACGTGGACATGGTCGGCATGGGGCCCTACATCGTCCACGACGACACGCCGCTTGCGGCGTTGGTTAAGAACTACGACGGGGAGGCGCAGCTGACGATGGCGCTGAAGATGATCGCCGTGGCGCGGCTGGTCTTGAAGGATGTTAACATAGCCTCGACCACGGCCCTGCAGTCGCTCCGGCACGACGGGCGCGAGATGGGCATACTGGCCGGTGCCAACATAATAATGCCGAACGTGACGGAAACGAAATACCGTCCGCTCTACCAGCTATACAAGAACAAGCCCTGCTTGGACGAGAACTCGTCCATGTGCCGCAACTGCCTCCAGGCGAGGATCGAGAAGATCGGGGAGAAAATCGGCTTCGGCGAGTGGGGCGACTCACCGCATTTCAGGGGAGTTTGACATTCTTGGAAAGGATTTTCCTGATCTTTCCCATGTCGAATTTCGCGGAGCGGTCGTAGTTGTAGATTCCGTTCTGCTCCTGTTCGACGTCCGTAAGCTGCGTGTAGCAGTATCCTTTTACATGCTTCATGCTCAGGAGGGCGTCGACCAGGCCTTCGAGCCGGCAGTATACCTCGGCAAGCGACCTGGGGGCGTCGCCGTATCCCCAGGTGTTGTCCGCGAAGGCCTTCCCGGCAACCCACTTGATGCCGCCGAACTCGTCCACGAAATACGGCTGGCCGTCATATTTGACTTCCCTGTCGGGAAAGTTGCGCCAGACGCCTTTTTCCTTGTCGGGCGTAAGCTGGGCTTTCAGTTTTTCCGGATCCTGCTCGTAGTTGTGGACAGTCCAGAGATCGGTCTTGACATGGACATAGCCGCTGGTCTCGTTGACCGGGCGCGACGGGTCGAGCGATTTTGTGAGGTCGTAAAGGTCGGCGTGGAATCTCGAATGCTGGACGCCGTCGCCTGTGTCCGACGTCTCGTTGAGCGGGGTCCAGGCGATGATCGAAGGATGGTTGATATCCCTGGCCACGACCTCGGCCCATTCGGACATGAAGTTCCTGGCCGCGGCCGGATCCTTGACGTCGGTCCCCCAGCTCGGAAACTCGCCCCAGGTCAGGTAGCCGAGCCTGTCGGCCCAATAGTGGAATCGTTCTTCGAAGACCTTCTGATGCAGCCTGGCGCCGTTGAAGCCCGCCTCCATCGAAAGCTCGATGTCCTTCTTAAGCGCGGCGTCGGACGGCGCCGTCCAGATGCCGTCCGGATAAAAGCCCTGGTCGAGCACGAACCTAAGGTAGCATGGCTTGTTGTTGATGAGGAGCGTGTCATCTTCTATATGCACCTTCCGCATTCCTGCATAGCTCCTGACCGTGTCGACGATCATTCCCCCGTCCAGAACCTCGAAAAGGATGTCGTAGAGAAACGGATTTTCCGGCGACCATGCCTTCGCCCCCTTGACATCAAGCTGTACGGGGATGCCGTTCTGCGCCGAAAATTCCCGCGCGTCGACAGTCTTTGCGCCGTCCTTGACGGATATCCGAAGCTTCAAGCCGCCTTTCAACGCTCTGAAAAGTGGCGTGAAAACAAATTTTTCGCCGTCGAGGTCGGGAACAATCCTGCATGACTTCAGCGAATATTCCCTAACCGATTCCAGCCAGACCGTCTGCCAGATACCTGTCGTGCGTGTGTAGTGGCATCCGGCGGACTTGTAGTGGAAGGACTGCTTCCCGCAGGGCTGCCTGCCCTGGCGGGTGTCGTCGGCGACATGCACCACCAGGGAATGCGCCTTCCCGGGAAATACAAGGTCGGAGACGTCGAAGCTGAAGGACGAACTCCCGCCGAAATGTCTGCCGGCATATCTTCCGTCGATGAAGACTTCCGCGACGTAGTCCACCGCGCCGAAATGGAGGACCGTCCTCCTGCCCTTCCAGCTTTTCGGTATATTAATTTCCCGCTGATACCACATCCTTTCGATGAAATCCTTATGCCCTATGCCGGAAAGCGCGCTTTCCGGGCAGAACGGGACAATTATCTCCCCTTCGAAGCCTCGGCTGTCCTTGAAGCCCCGCTCGTATCCGGACTTGCCGAAGTCGAACGCGTAGGTCCATTTGCCGTTGAGGTTGATCCAGTCCTTCCTCTCGAACTGCGGCTTCGGGTGTTCCGGACGGGGAATCGCATTGTTAAGGGGCATTGGATGTTCCTCCTGATGTTTTGCTTCTGAAATCAATTATAATGTGCTATATTATCGCTTCAAGGCATACTGTAATGCGTAAAAATTGTATTATAATGAGTAATATGAGCATGTTCGGTTATTGGCTCTTCGTCGTCGCTTATCCGTGGATTTTCTGAGAACATGCAACCAACAAACCCGCAGTCGAAAGGTTTCACGTGCGCGAAGACATTATAAGTTTTTCACCCGGCAAGGAAGGATCATCGGTCTTCCATCTGGAGATGGCGGGGATTTCCTACTGCGACGGCAGCTACCGTATATGCAGGAGGGGATCGCACATAACGGTTTTTGAATATGTGATCGAAGGCAGGGGGACGCTAATCCACGACGGCGACCGTTGCTGTCCTGAAAAGGGAGACGTCTACATTGTCCACGCCGGGAGTGACCACACATATTTTTCGAGCGCGGAAAGCCCCTGGACAAAGATCTGGTTCAACGTAGGCGGAATTCTTGTTGAGAGGCTTCTTGAGGCATACGGGCTTGCCGATGTCTTCCACATAAAGGGCTGCAATACCCGTAGGCTTTTCGACGCCGGCGTCGCCGCGGCCAGGAAAAGACCTGCCGACATCCACGAAAAGACCGCCCTGGCAATACACGGCATAATCCAGAAGATCTCCATCGAACTCAGAAGGCGGCAGGACTCGGGTCATACGCCGGAGGGCTTGAAGCTGAAGGAACACATTGATGCGAATTTCGCGGAAATAAGGGGGCTCGAAGCGCTCTCGAAGCTGGTCGGACGTTCGCCGTCCCAGACGATCCGCATCTTCCGCAACGAATGGGGGCGGACTCCATACGACTACACGATTGAAAGGCGTTTAAGCGCAGCCAAATCCATGCTGCTCAGCACCAACCTTACGGTAAAGGAGATTTCGGCAAGGACGGGGTTCGCGGATCAGTTCCATTTCTCCAACATATTCAAAAGGAGGCTTGGGCTCGCCCCTGAAAACTTCAGACGGGCGCAGGCGCAATAGCTTGATTTTGAACGAGACATGCAGTATAGCATATGCACGGACAGCAATAGCGGATATCCGACGGCGTTCTCGAAGCTTCAGGAGCCACATGGCGAAGGCATATTTCATAACCGGAACCGACACCGGCGTCGGCAAGACCGTCGTGACGGCAGGTCTTGCACTGAAGGCTATCGAGGCCGGAAGGCGGGTCGCAGTGATGAAGGCGGTCCAGACCGGCGCATCCGCCTCCGGCGGCGACTTCGGCTTTGTCAGGAGAATAGTGCCTGAAATCGATCCTTCGACGCCGGAGCTCTGCGTCCCATACTCCTTTCCATTTCCCGCCTCCCCACATCTTTCCTCGCGCATGAGGAAGGCAAGCATAGAGATATCCAGGATACTCGGCTGCTACAGGAAAATACTGTTGTCGTCGCCCGATCTTGTCCTTGTCGAGGGCGCAGGAGGCGTCTATGCGCCGCTGACGGAACGTCTGACAATGCTTGACCTTATCGGGGAACTGGCCATTCCGGTGATCGTGGTCGCACGGTCCAGCCTGGGAACCATCAACCACACCATGCTGACCGTCGACGCGCTGCGCATCAGAAAGATAAAGGTGGCCGGAATAGCCATGAACCGCTGGCCCCGGCGGAGGAACGCCGTGGCAAAGGACAGCGCTGGAACCATCGAGGAATTGAGCGGCATTCCGGTGATTGCGAAGCTCAGGGAGATGCCGGAACTGTCCATGACCGCTTCTACAGGCTCCTCAGCGCTTATTAGGAAGGCCCTTTCCCGGGAATTCCATGAAATAGCCTTATTTTAGGAACGCCGGCTTGTTTTTTCGGGGATTTTATGATATTCTATTCTTTCTGAATTCGCCGGCTCAGCCGGAGACAAGAACAGCCCTGGCACAGTCCGGACTGTGAACAAGTTGATCTGTAATCCCTAAGGAGAAGAGAGAAATGAGAAGATGCTTTTATGCGCTTGCCGTCGCATGCGCAATTGTAATCGGGACTGATTCATTTGCGGACAAAAGCAATATTCTTGTGAAAGAATATTCGGGCGTCCAGGTCTCCCTGGTCACAGATCCGACCGGACTTCAGACCGTATATGACTATCAAGTCAACGGCCAGGGCGATATCGCATTGTATTATTACACGAAAAACAACCTGGGGCTTATCACCGACGCCGGCATACACTACACTTTCCAGAGGAAAAGCGGGAACCCGATCTCGGGCCAGATTGGGCCAGGGACAAAGGTCACCGACAATTTCATACCGCCGGGATCAATATCTTTCGAAATCGTCTCGCTCGACAGAAATTATGCGTTGGTTCTTTTCTATACCGTGCTTGCCGAGAAGAAATACATGGTGTTCAGGCTGAACAACACATACGCAATACCGACACCGAACAAGACAAATCCGAAGACATATGCCGCCGCCAGCAATGAATTCTGCACAATGTCGAACAACCAGATAATCTCCTGCTTCTACACTCCCAACGTGGTCAAATCGGTAACGGGGAGATCCAGGAGTTCGGCCATGGCGACGCTTACGACCCTTACGGATCACACGTTGAATACCGGCGACAGGATAACGGTCATGGATGTTCCTGAAGCCACATACAACTTGACCGAGGCCGAAGTGCTGGCCGTGCCGGATTCAAAGACATTCACATATTCCTGCCCCGGGGCGGATGAGGCTTTCGTGGCCAGCTCGGGCGTATTGTTCAGGCAGGAAAACATTACCAGCATCAGCGTATACAACCGCAACTGGAACCCTCAGAACACCAAGGGAATTTCATCGGGGGGGACCTCCGCCAAGTACGGCAATCTGTTCCCGATAAACGTCCCGATACAAAAGTACTACAAGGGCGTTGCCATCGACACCGCTGGTCCAAACCAGTATATGATATATATCCTCAAGCCCTGATGGGGTTGCATCCGCAGACGGCAATGCTGTTGCTAATAGACAACTACGATTCGTTCACCTACAACATCGTCCAGTATCTCGGCGAACTCGGCATGACGCCTGAAGTCGTGCGGAACGACGATGCCCCTGCGGAGGTTCTCGCCGGCGGCGAATACAAAGCCCTTATTGTTTCTCCGGGTCCGTGCACTCCACGCGAGGCCGGGGTATCATGCGAGGCGGTCCGTCTTTTTGCTTATAGCGGGAGGCCAGTTTTGGGGGTCTGCCTGGGCCATCAGTGCATAGGCGAGGTTTTCGGAGGGAATATAGTCCATGCGCCTACGCTGATGCACGGCAAAGTCTCCAGGATACGGCATGGCGGGAAAGGCATCTTCAAGGGCATTCCGGACGGCTTTGCGGCGACGCGCTATCATTCCCTGGTCATCGACCCCGCCTCAGTCCCGTCCTGCCTGGAGGTCACCGCCAGGACCGACGACGGGGTGATAATGGCGGTGGCGCACAGGAGCCTGCCGGTATGCGGAGTGCAGTTCCATCCGGAATCGATACTGACCGAGCACGGGCACAGGCTTCTAGAAAATTTTCTGAAAATGTCGGGGTTAAGCAGGTCAACGGATTGACAGGAAGCCGTCGGAATATCCAATGAAGGCATCTGAGCTCAGGAAAAAATACATCGACTTCTTCACGGGGAAGGGGCACAAGGCGGCAAAGAGCGCGCCTCTTGTCCCGGAAAACGACCCGACGGTCCTTTTCACGACCGCCGGGATGCATCCGCTCGTCCCGTTCCTGCTGGGGGAGAAGCATCCGCTCGGCAGGAGGCTCGTCAACTTCCAGAAGTGCATACGTACAGGCGACATAGACGAGGTTGGCGACGCGGTTCACCTCACATTCTTCGAAATGCTTGGAAACTGGTCGCTCGGCGACTATTTCAAGCGCGAGGCGATTGAATACAGCTTCGAGTTCCTCACCAGCTCCGAGTGGCTGGGGCTTCCGCTCGACAAGCTGGCGGTAACTGTATTCGAGGGAGACTCGGACGCCCCCTTCGACGAGGAGGCCTTCTCGGTCTGGCGGCGCCTCGGGATCCCTGAGGATAGGATAGCGAGGCTCCCCAAGAAGGACAACTGGTGGGGGCCGGCCGGCCAGACCGGGCCGTGCGGGCCGGACACGGAGATGTTCTACTGGACCGGCCAGGGCGCGGCGCCCAAAAGCTTCATCCCGGCCGACAAGGCCTGGGTGGAGATATGGAACGACGTGTTCATGCAGTACAACAAGACTGACAAGGGCGCCTACGAGCCGCTGTCCCAGAAAAACGTCGACACCGGCATGGGGGTGGAGAGGGTGACAGCGATCCTTCAGGGCAGGGATTCCTGCTACGACACGGAGCTTTTCCAGCCGATCTTCCTGAAAATGAACGAGTTCTGCGGCCAGTCCGCCGCAGGGGACGCCGCCAGGTCGAGAAGGATCATCGCCGACCATCTCAGGGCGGGCACGTTCATCATGGCCGACGGCATAAGCCCCGGCAACGTCGACCAGGGCTACGTCCTCAGGCGCCTCATACGCAGGGCCGTGAGGGAGGGCCGCAAGCTGGGGATTTCAAAGCCGTTCACACACGAGATAGCCGAGGTCGTGGTCTCGATGTTTTCCGATGTCTACCCCGAGGTCGCCGCGGCCGCCGGCAAGATCAGGGAATGGCTCGTCCGCGAGGAGGAGCAGTTCCAGAAGACCCTCGAAAAGGGGACGGTCGAATTCGAAAAGCTCATCTCCAGGGTTCCCCCGCACATCCAGCACAAGTCTGTCAGCGGCAAGAACGCCTTCTACCTATACGAGACGTACGGATTCCCGATCGAGCTCACCGAGGAGATGGCGAAGGAGCGCGGCTTCTCCGTGGACAAGGAAGGCTTCGCGCAGGCCTACGCGAAGCACCAGGAGCTTTCTAGGAAGGGCGCCGAGCAGAAGTTCAAGGGCGGCCTTGCCGACAACTCCGAGCTGACGGCGAACCTCCATACCGCGACGCACCTGCTGCACGAGGCGCTCCGCAGGGTGCTCGGCCCGCATGTCCAGCAGAAGGGATCCAACATCACAGCCGAACGCCTCAGATTCGACTTCTCGCACCCCGAAAAAATGTCGCCCGAGCAGATCTCCCAGGTTGAGAAGATTGTGAACGACGCAATATGCCAGGATCTCCAAGTTGCCTGTGACGAGATGTCCGTCGACGAGGCGCTCGCGAAGGGCGCGATCGGCCTCTTCGCCGACAAATATGGCGAAAAGGTCAAGGTCTACAGCGTCGGCGGATTCAGCAGGGAGATCTGCGGCGGACCGCATGCCGCCAGGACCGGAGGCATGGGTACCTTCAAAATAACAAAGGAAGAAAGCTCGAGCCAGGGCGTCAGACGCATCAAGGCCGTGCTTCAGAAGAAGGACTCATGAGCACCGCGAAAGTCCTGCTCGCCTTCGAAAAAGGCGAATACCATGTCAGAGTCAGCGGAAGGGCCAACTTCGAATGCTGCCCCCCGCTCAGATCCATGATCAAAAACTTCGACGGCAACGCCCCGGCCGGAGTCTTCGTAGACCTCAACGGATGCTCAGGAATGGACAGCACCTTCATGGGCATACTTACGATGATCGCGCTCAAGGGTAAAAAACTGGGGTTCAAGGCGACCATAGAGAACGCCGACGACAACTGCAAAAGACTCCTCAACGGCCTCGGCATCAAGAACCTCTTCACGTATGCGACGGCTGCGCAGGAGGGCGGGGACAAGGAACGCCACTGGGAAGACACGAAGGAGGAAAGCTCCGACAAGGCAAAGGTGAAGACCATCATAGACGCCCACCAGACCCTGATTGAGGCCAACAAGGAAAACGCCGAACGCTTCAAGGGCGTGATCGACTTCGCGAAAAAGGACCTCGAGAACCAGGAGAAGAAGGATCAGGAAAATCAGAACGGCGGCCCACCCTCGGCTAACTGAGGTGAGTATAATTGAGCAAAAGGGCGCAGCCTCCTCAACTCGCTCTTCTATTCCGACCGCAACGTAAGCGTGGATCTTTGCATGACGCCGAGCCTGAGACCGTTGGCATATCCGTTTATGTCCATCTTGACGTCGATACCGTCGATACCCCCAACTAAATCCTCCATTTCGGCGTTCGAGATGTTGAGCCGCCATGAGGGTCTTTTTGGGTTGAAGTCCAAGGAAAGCTGCAGCGTGCCTCCGTTGTTCAAAATCCCGAGGTAATTGTATCTTTGTCCGGCCTGCTTCCACCCCGCCGGACCGCTTATAAGATATTCCCATCCGTCTATGGCGATCTTCACGGCCGCGCTGTTGATGTCGAAGTCCGGGATCGGATCTCCGGCCGCCTTGGTGACGCTGAACTTGGCCTTGCCCTTGCTTTTTGTGTTCTTCTGGCCGTTCGCCTTGGAAATGCCGAAGTCCTCCCACTCGCCGCCGTCGGTTTCAAGCTGGACAGCGCTGTTTCCGATATTGCCGATGTTGAACTTCCAAGTTGCGGACTCGTCGACAGCAATGTTCTCCCCTATGATAGAATATACTAATATTCCTGCAGCAACGTTGAGCGAGACCGGGATGCTGCCGTCGCCGTTGAAGAGCATCCCCCTGTTTATGTTCGCCTTTGTAAGCGTCAGGTTCCAGTGGTTCCGGCCATCCTTGGTGAAATAAATGTTGAGGGTATATTTTCCTTCAAGCGTCGCGCCGGTGTATGAAATCTTGTTGCCCAGGACTTTGCGGTTCTGGTCTATCATTATGGATGTTCTTCCGACGTTGAAGTATATCTTCGCATTCTGGGGGAAATCGGCGACCTGGAGGGGCATGGCCGCGTTTGTTATCGTCACCTTGTCGTCTTGAAGCGTGTTGTCGTTCAGAGTTATCCTCGCCTTCGATTCCTTTGTGAAGACCTCGCCCGGGCCGTTTGCAGCGAAAACTCCGTATACGGCCACATCGCCCAGCACTGTCAACAAGGTCTGGGCCTTCGTCGAATCCGCGAAGATCGCATTGTCCGATGGGGTGGCAAGCCACCGTAGGAAGGAATTCCCTTCGGCCGGGACGGCGTTTATCGGGATGGGAACATCCGTCGCGACCGTTCCGGAGACGTCGGAAACCGTTCCTCCCTTAACTGGCATGACATCCATCGCCAGCTCCGCGGTCAATCCTGTCTGGGTTATGGTGAAGAAACCGCTGTTCTTGTATACGAAGCTGTCCTCCAAGCTCCGGAGTTTGAACGAATATCCTGTCCCGGGAGGGAAGGCGGGGGGTACGCTCCATTCGATCTTCCCAAGGGAGACGTCCGCGTATGTGGGGTACTGGAGCGGGACGAGGACTCCGTTCCTGTAAAGCGTAAACCCGATTTTGCCTGAAACGTCGATGGACGACCAAGTGATATCATGGACGCTGTCCTGCTTCCATATTTCACCGCCGACCGGGGAGCTTATTGTTATCGAGGGATTGGCTCCCAGCGCATCGGAGGCTGCAAGCATGAAGGCAAGCGGCATCCACAGGGCCAGGATGAAGAGACAATTCGACGATTTGCGCATGAAAGGCTCCGGCATTTGTTTGGAGTTCCGAGAAGATGATCTGTTATGGCGCATATGGGCGGGGACTCAAGGGCTTATGCCTTCTCAACGTTTATTTCCTTGTCGACCTGCTCCCTCAGGATACGCTGTATGCCGTCCTTTAAAGTGGCCATCGCGTGCGGGCAGCAGCCGCATGCGCCCTTAAGCTTGACCAGGACGTTCTTGCCGGTGATGCTCACAAGCTCCAGATCGCCGCCGTCCGCCTGCAGATGGACGCGGAGTTCCTCCAATACCTTCTTGATCTTCTCTTCCATGTGCATTCCCTTCGAGTTTATATTTGTTCGAGCATGTTGTGTCAGGTGCAGGAATATAATCCAGTAAAAGCCATATAATAATGCCTCGGAAATATTTTTCACGGCTTTGGCGCGCAAGGACGTTCAATCCCTGCCGATTCGGATTTTTTCAGAAAAGTCGTCGGAGTATCCCGCCTCGAGAGCCTTCTTGTTGACGTGGGATCTGCCCTTCAGCTCGTCGAAGGGGACTGACGTGTCCAGGAGCCCGTTTTCGTAGAGCATCCTGTCCAGTTCGCCGTTGACAAGAAGCCTCCAGTCCCATGGGCGCCGCAGTTCGGGCGCGCTCTGTCTTCTTATGCTGGTGGTGCAGTTCGCGGTGACGGCGTTGTAGTATTCCGGCCTTTCATAAAGTTCGTTGATCCTCCCGGCGAACTGCAGGAAGCGGGTCCTTGCCTCCTCCTTGTCGAATTTCGTCCTGTAAAGGAAGACATCCTCGCCTTCGCTGACCGCCCTCAGCATCAAGCAGTCCCGCTCCGTGCATGCCACATATATGAGCTCGAACATCTTGTAGAGGCCGCCTACCGCGGAGAACCCCTCGCATTTCTCGCGCCTGGTCTCGATCGAGAAGCAGATGTGGCCGTCAGATCCGAAATCGAAGCTGAGGATCGGGTGGGACATGTACTTCGATCCCCAGAAGTTCAGCAGGAGGTCAACCCCCATGAGGTTATCCAAGTTGAATGTCTTCGTGCAATATGCCTCCTTGAAGTCGGTTGGGGAACTGAACTTGAAGTCCCTGATGCCATGGATGGTCACAATATCGCCTTTTACGTCCGCATGCGGGAGCCGGGCATGCACCGCCTGCCAGTCCCGGTCTTGCCGCGGCCGAATGGAAATGTGCCAGAGCAATATCAGGATGATTCCCGCAAGAACAACGCCGACACCCCTACGGCGCGGCCGAAGAAAGAATGTCAGCGCCGACGCCAGGACAATCCAGCATAACGTCAGTATCGCATGCAGGCTCGACGCCCGGCTCAGATCATAGTAAAGCGCCCCGGCGGAGATTAGTATGGCCCCCGTGTAAAACACGAAGAACAGGCACTTCAGCGCAACAGATATGTATTTATTCTTCATCGCCCGGAAGATAACCGTGGAGAAGACACATTCAAACGATCGTTTTCAGAAGTGCCCGTCTGCGGTGACCGCAGTTTTGTCGGTGTTAAACTTTTCGAGAAGCCTTTGTGAGTTTGTCTTCCGAGCCCCTTCCTGTTATAATATGGGCTTCCCGAAAATCGAATTCCTGTAAACTGGAACAACTTGAGGGGCAAAGCATGTTAACGCATCTCTGTCGAATCTTTTCCTGTGTCGCGCTGATTTTGCTCTGCGGCGCAGTTTCCGCCTTCGAGCTCGAGGTGACGGATGCAGACGGCGGCGGGCCGCTTGCGGGCGTCGCATTCGACGCGGGCATCTCGCTCAGGCCGAAGGGCTTCAAGGAGATCAAGGGAACTACTGACGCGAAGGGCGTCCTGAAAATCGAGGTTCCGCCGGAGGCGTCGTCGTTTGAAATCATACCGGCCGCAGGAAGCGGATATGCGCCTTCAGGCTACCAGTGGAAGGCCGGGAAAGAACAGAAGCCCGTCCCGGAAAAGGCCGCGCTCAAGCTTGTTAAAGGAGTCGAGATCGGCGGCATCGTCAACGGGCCGGACGGCTCACCGCTGGCCGGGGTCGAAATCCTGCTCACCTTCGAACTTCTGGACGAAGCCTACGAGCCGCCCCTCTGCCATGCATGGGATCTTGAGGCCAGAAGCGGTCCGGACGGCAAATGGACGGCCCGGGTCAATCCGGCTATGATTGCCGCCATCGACCTTGAGTTCTCGCACGCCGGCTATCTCGGAACGGCCGACGAGCGCGTCGAATTCGAAAAAAACCTCGCGGACAGCAAGTCCGATCTGCTTGCAAAATCTCATCGGACAATCCTGGAACTCGAGAAGAAAGCTCCCGCCGCTGCGACCGTGAAGGACAATGACGGCAGGCCCGTCCCGGGCGCCACGGTCTGGTTCCTGACAAGAAGGCAATGCCTGCGCGCCACGACCGGCGAAGACGGCAAGGCCACCGCCCCCGAGGAGCTTAGGGGGAACCTCATCGTAATCGCCGGCAAAAAAGGTTTCGCGTGCACCGAGGTTCCCTCCGCAAACCCGAACGGATTCAACGCCGCTCTAACCCTGCAGGAAGGGGCAGCCGTCAAGGGAAGGGTGGTGGACGCCGGCGGCAAACCAGTCGAGGGTGTGGCAATCCGCAAATACGAATTCGACACCGACAACGAGCTCGGCGGCGCGCTCACCGGCGCAGACGGCAACTTTGAGATCCGCGCAGGGAAGGTCGACAAGCCTGTGTGGACTATACACAAGGAAGGCTTCATCAGATATATCAACGCCAGGCTCGGGCCGGATTCGCCGAACATCATAACACTGTATCCTGTAATAACCTTGAGGGGCAAGGTCACGGATGATGCCGGTTCGCCGATCACAAGCTTCAGGCTTTCCGCCGGCAAGACGATGGAAAAGCTCTTCACCTCGCCAGACGGAAGCTACTCCTTCCCACTGACAATACTGCCCTTCGAGCAGGCCGTCTCGGGGATAAAGCCGCTTGAAACCGCAATCACGCTTGCAGACGGCAGAAAGACTAAGGCAACCTTGAAGCCGGTCCTTGGCCAGTCAGAACTTGTCGCCGACTTCGTCGTCGCCGCGCCCAAGCAACTCAAAGGCATCGTCCTGGATCCGGACGGGAAAGCGGTGGCGGACGCTGAAGTCTCCATCACCTCCAGGAAATCCTCCGACAATGAGATTATGAGGAAAGCGGTTGAATCAAGGCCGGACAACCCCGCTCTGGCCCCACCCAAGAAGAAAAAAATCGCAAGCGGCAACGACGGCACTTTCAAAATAGACGTCCCAGAGAAGGAAAAATTCCTCGTCTCGGCGGCACACCCCTCAGGCTACGGCGAACTCCTATGCGAATCACCCCCGGATAAAGAAGTCTCCATCCAGCTGAAATCATGGGGCGGTCTGGTCTTGAAATGGCCGAAGGAACAGACGCCCAAGACGGGAACCCTGCTTGTTCTCGAACGGCCAGTCCCCGGTCTGGACAGGTTGGACAAGGCGAAATTCACGGTCGGGGCGGACGGCACCTTGACTGTTGAAAAAGCTCCGCCCGGACCAGCCAGGCTCTCCTGCCCGGGATTGATCCTCTGGACGGAAATCCTTCCCGGACAAAAAACTGAGACTTGCCTGCCGGATTCCGGAGCGACCGTCTCGGGCAGCTTGAAGTTCGAAGGGGCGGGAAGCTTCCAGGCACTGAGGCAGGCGGGTGTCGAACTGAGCCTGGCCCTACACCCGGCATGCCCTGCAGGCCTTGACAATTCCCTGCTCCCGACGGACAGGGACAAGACATACATTTCCGGCTTCTCCGACTCCTCGTTCTCCCTCGCCAAGCTTGACCCGTTTTCCGAAAAGGACATGAAGATCATCTCCCGTCTCTGCGAACTCCGCACGAATCTCGCGCCCCTTCCCGCAGTAATCTCCGGGGACGGATACTTCGTCTTTAAAAACGTCCAGGCCGGGGAATACAGGATCAAGGGAAGCATCTCGGGAACACCGTTCGACTTCGGAAAGCTTGAGGTTCCGTCCGACAAGGCCGCGCTGAAAGCCCCTGTCGAGACGGAGACGAAGCCGATCCCGATGTCAATATTCCCGCTGAAGCCGTCGGGGAAATTCCTGACCGGAACCGTCGTAGACGCGGAAGGCGCCCCTGTTTCCGACGCGATACTCCGCTTCGACTGCAAGTCCGGTGCCCCGCTGCCATTGTCCTCGCCCGGCTTTGAAAATGAAAGGCCGCCACATTTCACGGCACGCCCGGCCGAGGACGGCTCTTTCAGCATCGCAATCCCCGAGGACGCCGGCCGCCGCCTTTCAATATTCTCGGAAAAGCATGGCTGCGCATCCTGCAAAGGAAACGTGGAACTTCCCGACGGCCGCGCTCAACTCCTGCCCTGGAGCTCCATAAACGGAAAGATCGGCCTGCCCGCCCGGGAAAAGGATGCGGGATGCAATGTCTCATACGCCGATGAGAACGGCACCTTCTCCGACATGCGCGCGGCGGGTGAGGAAGGGAACTTCAAATTCCAGAAAGTCCCTTCCGGCAAGGGTAAGCTTATCGTCTTCATCAGCCGCGACGATGACCTCGACGAAACAAGTCTCGAATATCTCATCGAGACGCCGTCCGCCGGGACTGCGGACTTCGCCGTCCCCGGACTTCGGACGGTCAAAGGACGGCTCGGCGTGGAAGACGACACCGAAAAGCCGGACTACGAGGGTTCGGAGGGTGTTTCACTGGTGCCGTCGGAGATCCTCCCCGGCCCGTATAGGCTGGCTGGAATCTCGGCAGAATTGGACGGAAATGGCATTTTCACCTTCATAGGCGTTCCGCCGGGAAAATACACGCTCAAGGCCGCCTGCAACGCGCCGGACGGAGGAAAGGTCATGCAATACGAGATCCCCGTGGAAGTCCCGACAGCCCCCGACAAGTCCGCCGATGAAGCTATCGACCTCGGCCGGATCAAACCGCTAAAATAAACCACCCCCCGGGACGAGCACTTCAAGAAAACCGGATTCGATGCTGTCCTGGCATGAAACGACCTTGTTCGTAGTTCCGGCTTCAGCCGAAAATCGCTAAAGCTCGATATGACACGGCCTAAAGGCCGGACCGCAAACATTTCACAGGCGAAACTGGCCGACCAACAATGGCAATAAATTTCAGGGAAGTGCCGAACTGCGAGGTTCGCAATTTTGTCGAACAGAAACTAGAGAAGGCGGTTTTGACAAGTGTTTCATCCCGATCCGCAGGCATCGGGGCAAAACCCTCCGCGCCTGGCGGTGAAAATGGTGCAATAATACGGTGTAGCCGTGGAGGGCGATTCGCCGCAGTGAATCGGAGCTGCGGTTGAGCTTGGCTCAACCCTCCACCGAAAAGAATCGAGTTACTGGAGAGTGACCATCTGCGAGATTCGCAGTTCTGTCGATGAGAAACTCGACGGAGGGCGAAGCCGTGCTGAGCCGCGGTTGAGCTTGGCTCAACCCTCCGGAAGACGACAAAGTTAGCGACAAAGATGATCGAGTTTCAGAGGAGTGCCTCTCTGGCGGGGAAATCCGCCAGTTCTGTCGAACAGAAACTCGACGGAGGGCGAAGCCGTGCTGAGCCGCGGTTGAGCTTGGCTCAACCCTCCGGAAGACGACAAAGTTAGCGACAAAGCTACCGACAAAGATGGGCGAGTTTCAGAGGAGTGCCGCTCTGGCGGGGAAATCCGC
>CAZWRV010000125.1:0-15886 GCA_964636325.1 uncultured Victivallaceae bacterium
TTTTGTTGATGGAGTGAATATGTATCCGACGCCATCACCCGGCAAGCGCCGGAGCCTACGGGTTCATTTGACGCTTACCGATCAACGACTATTACTTCCAGAAATGGATGCCCGGCGACGAATGGAGCTTCACCCCGGACGGAATCGTGGTAATGGAGCTCAACAACCAGCCCAACATAAATCTTCAAGATGGCAAGATATTGCCAGACAACTCGGCCGGCGCCGCGCAGTTCGACAAGATATTCTTCGACTACACAGCCGCGGCGACCAACGATCCGAACAAGTTTACGCCAGGCATCATATTCGCGCCATCCGGCAAGCCGGTTCCGGTGGGGAGCCGCTACATCAAGATCGGCGAAGGCTCATATTCTGGGAACACGCTTGTGATAACCAACAGGGATCCGAAGGCGTATGAGACGATCGCGCTGGAGCAGTTCACGGGAAGGATAACATACGGGTCACAGTAAACAATCAAAATTCAACCACAGAGGACACAGAGTGCACAGAACCAGTAAACTCAGGATGAACTGTCTCTGAAGATTCGGTTATTTTAGGAGTCATATACTAAGTGAACGTATTTATAGATCTTACAAATATCTCTGCACCCTCTGTGTCCTCTGTGGTTTATCTTGAGCAGAGCAGGAGTTTGCAGATGCGAAGGATGTTCAACCTGGTCGAGATAACTCTGGCGATAGCCGTCGTCGGCCTGGGCATGACCGCCATCATGGCGCTCTTCCCCGTCGGTTTCACGGCC
Source organism: uncultured Victivallaceae bacterium (assembly GCA_964636325.1). Classification (GTDB taxonomy): domain Bacteria; phylum Verrucomicrobiota; class Lentisphaeria; order Victivallales; family GWF2-50-93; genus CAZWRV01. The sequence continues at coordinate 755 of CAZWRV010000125.1, forward strand.
ACGAAGCAGGCCGTCGCCCAGAACTACGCCACCGACGCCGCCGACCAGTTCCTCTCATACATAGCCAGATACTGCAACGACAGGACCGTCATCGTCGCAGGCCCGCCGAAGAAGTATTTCTGGGACTACTTCATCTACAGCGACGCCGGGACTCCGACCAACACGGCGGACGACGCCCAGGGGCTTCTGCTCGCCGAACCTGCTGAAGGGACGCAGCCTTCGTTCTGGTCGCAGGCATGGAACATCAACGACAACGACGCCGCCACGGCCGAGGCCACGTTGACGACTCTCATGACCGATTCGACCAACATATATTCCCCGCCCGCGCTGACCACGTATCCGGGGCTCTTCAAGATAACCCAGGGCAGTTCCGTCGTCACGGATTTTGTTGCCATAGCCAGGATATGGAGGGCACCGGTCACGGGCGTCTACATCTACGGCGAAAACCTCGACGTCTCATATCCGTTCGCAGCCAGGCTGCATATGGAGCTGAGCTGGCCCGCATCCAAGCCGTACAGCAAACGCGACAAGAAATATTTCTGCATCGAGGTGTTCAGACAGAAATTTTAATTTAATTTTTTCACGGCGAAAAAAATTAAGTCTTCGCCGCTCGATCCGAGAGCGGCCAAGCCTGGGAGCGCCGAGCACCAGCTCGGCTTTAAGGTCGCCCTCGGATCGGGCGACGTACTTGGGAGAAGTTTCAGAGGGGTATCAAGCCAACATATGAAGACGGCAAGACATTTTACTCTGATCGAGCTCGTCGTGGCAATGGGGGTCTTCGCGCTCCTGATGCTGGTCCTTCTTTCGCTCTTTTCATCGGCGCAGAAGGCCTGGACCCGCCTCTCCCAGGAGAGCGAGGTCTTCGAGAACGCACAGATCGCGATGGACCTTATCGGCCGCGAGCTCCAGTGCACATACTACGAGGTCAACAGGACGCCGTTCTGGTACAAGTGCGCGACCACATGGGGCGGAAGCGATACGGCCCCTTACACGAACCTCTGCGTGGCATCGTCCGCCGTGGCGAAAAACGCCTACACCAGATACGACAACCAGGCGCTCTGCTTCATCTCCTCCACGCTGCTGCCCCCGAACAAGGACTGCAAGTCGAGGCTCTGTGAAATCAAATATCAGCTCTACAAGGCGACACTGGGCTCTTCCTTCCAAACCGACACCAGCGCCGGCTGGCTGCTCCGGAGCGCCACCGGAGACGTCACGTCTGACGGGAGCAACAACCTATACAACGCAACATCCAACCCGACGGGAAAATACAGATTCTACAACTTCTATGCGGTCAGAGGAGTCGGCGGGACTGCCGCAGCCCAGGTGTTCACCATGGACGAGGGCTCCAGCGAGCCCTGGGTGAAGGTAATACCGTACGTCACGTCGCTAACGTTCGAGTGCTACAAACGCGACGGCACTTCGCTTGCCGGCTACGCTCCCGCAAACGCCACGACGTCCGCAACCCCCACGAGCACGCTCTCCCCCCTCCCATATTCCGTCAAGATAAACTTGGCTCTGCTGGACAAGGAATCATGGGACAAGTGGAAGGCCTTGGTGGGAACAAGCACCACTGAATCGGCGACGGCACGCCAGTTCCGGCAAAGCAGGGAGAGAAACTTCTCGAAGACGGTGGTCATCGGGGAGAGGGGGCAGTTGTAGCGGGACGTTATTGGTTACTGTGCGCGGCGATTCTTCGCCACGATTCCAAAATGGGAAAATATGAGCGACAACCGCAAAAACGAGCATGGCATTGCCCTTCTATTCACGCTGGGCCTTCTTGCGCTGCTGCTTGTGATGGCGATGGCCTTCGCCTCGATAGCCATAATGCAGAGGAGGACGGCCACGAACAATGCGGAGCTGACCTCGGCCAGGCTCCTCGCCGAATCGGCCCTGCAGAGGGTGCTCGGCGCCATGAGGTTCTACCGCGAGACAGGCGGCACACAGTATGACGACATCATAAGCCATGATACAACAAGCAACAACCCGGACATCACCCCCGCGACAGCAAACCAGAAGACCTTCGACTGGGCATACATGCTCGACACGACTGTCGACGGCGCGCGCATCTACGAGTGGCCTTCCCCCTATGATCCTGACGATTCCGCCGCCATCCACTGGCAGTATGTGGACAACGGCAAGAGCGGCGCCGACAAAAGGCTCATCGGGAGGTTCGCATACAAAACCTTCGGGAGCGGCTGCAAGCTCGATCCTGCCGCATGCGTCAGGCATACATCCGCCACCCCGGGCGTTCCGGCCGGAACCGCAGTCAATGAAAACGGAGCAAACGAGATCAGGAACGGCGCCTACGGCTATGAAATCAACATACAGAACCTGGACAAGACCAACACCAGCGGATTCCTACCGGCGGGTGATGTCTCCAACATGAGCACCGACCAGGCCGGAGGACTTCTCGGAGACGGCGAGCGCTGGCCCGACTGGGGGACATATTTCGCGCTGCTCGGCGTAGGGACAAACGCCAAAAAACAGAAATGGCGGACCTGGTTCGACCTCGACCGTCCGGCAGACGCCGAGGCCTTCTGGATAGACAACAGCGGCGACGGCGTCGAAGAGCCGTCCGAGCTCTACCACCGCTTCAACATCGGCGACAGAACCACTGCCGGCAAGACATGGGACGATCTAACCGTCGGGAACATAGTGAACTCATCCGCCAACTATAGCGCCGAAGCCACGCACGAGGGCGAAGGAATAACCTTCTTGAAAAACTACAACGCCGCAGGAACCACCTTTGCAACCGAAGCGGACAACACATACTCTTCTCCCGCCGCCAAGATCAACCAGATCGCCGCGAACCTCATAGACTACTGCGACTCAAACAGGGCCGCCACAACCGACAACCAGAACGCGCCCACATACACCGGCAACGACCAGGCGCCATACATAAACGAGGTCAGGATCGTCCCAGACGGAGAAGTCACCGAGCTGGCCGGAGTCTATACATGCTCAATTGTCCTTGTCGCAGACGTGGAGGTCGTCAACCTTTATGACACGACCGACAACAAGCCATTCAACCTGGATGCGATCGTGACCGTGTCGGGAAGCTATCAATGGGGGCCGAAAAATGAAGCCGCCCCAGGACATTTATTCACAGACATCCCCATAACCATCAATATAAGCGGAGTCGGCGACCGTTCCTATGCCGTCGGCACATCGTCATCCGTGGACATATCTGACGCCGTGTGGGCCGGCGCGCCGGGGCTGGGAAAGAAAATAAACAATTTTAATTTTACGAAGATCACTGTCAAGCTGATCGACCACGACACCGGAGACTTCTACGATTTCGCCTATGTCGAAACGGCGTCCCCATCAGTCGATTTAAAATCAAACGACTCCGACCATGACCGCTACTATTATTTCGACTACCAGGTGGACGACCCCCGCCAGAACCTCAACGAGAACGACTGGACGCTCTCGACCAACAAAAAGAACCCTAACGGCACGCTTGGCCCCGCCTACCAGCCGGGAGCAGGCCCCAAAAACTCGAACTGCAACCCAAACCCCGGCGGCAACAAAGACGTCGAGACCGGCGCAGTGCAACCTTGGGACGTCTCCACGGCCTATATCCGCAACTCATACATGCGCTCCCCGTGGGAGCTGGGCTTCATCCACAGGGCGGCAAAGTGGGAGACATTGAGAATATATCAGTATTATTATTCAGCCACTTTCGGAGTCGGGCCTGCCGACGGAATAACGACCTGGGCAAACGGCGACGCCGGAATACTCGACCAGATCAAGATGAACAATGCCACGGAGACCTTCGGCAAGATCAATGTGAACTCGCCGAGCGGAGACGTCCTGAAGGCGCTCCTCGGCGGGATAAGGGTCGGCGTCTCGCCCAATCTCAACTCAGCCGCGGCCGTCCCGTTGTCCCGCCTGCCGCATTCCCCGAGCGCCGCCGCCATAGCAGGCGGCTACGACGACAGCGACCCCGGCGCGCTCTCCTACGGGCTTGAACTGACCTACAGCCATGCCACCGCATCAAAGGCCATCGTCACAAACATGGCGCAGACCGGCGCCAACTCGATAATGAACACCACCGGCACCTTCAAGCCATACAAGAGCCGGGCGCAGATTCTCCGCAACACCAGCAGCCTCCTGACAAACTACAACGGAACCTACTCCAACGAACTGACTCAGACGAACGACGCTCTCAAGGAGGAGATAGTCGGCAAGTTCATCAACCTGACTAAGGCCTCGCCCGACACCGTCACCATAATCGTCCTCGCTCAGGCCATAAAGGACGTCGGCGGCATTACAATCAACAAGGACATCGACGGCGACGGCGACGTGGACGGCAATGTCGTAGAGAGCAGCTACGACATAGATGGGAAAGATTCCAACAACGACGGCGACTACATGAACGACACCCTTCCGGCCGGATGCGAAACGATCGCGACAGAATACGGCAGATACGATCAGTATGCCGACGAAATTCTGGCCGAGCAGAAGATCATGGCGACCGTCATCTACGACCAGACCACGCAGAAGTGGAGGATACTGAGGTATGAATACCTCGAATAGTTTAATTTTTCCGGCCGAACCTGAAAAATTAATTGCAGGGATGCGCAGGTATGTGTCCGCCTGCGAAAATCGCAGCTTCGTCGGTGTGAAACTTAAAGTAGCGCAGGTATTCTTACCTGCGATGCAGCAGACAGGAATGTCTGCGTTACTTCAGGCGAGTTTCAGAGAAGAATTATCTTTCCTTTCTCTATGCCGGAGTTTATCCCGGTTCCTGAAAGGACATCGATGGGCATCTGTGGTGAAATTTTCCCCTGCCCTGATCGCCTTTACGGCACTGTTATTTTCCAGCTCATCCCTCTCGCAAGAGCCTGCGGCTGCAGCCAAGCCGCAGACCCCGGCGCCGGCGTCAAAGCCCCAGGAGACGAACATGGACGTCCGGATCACCAGCATAAAATACGGCTCTAAGCTGGAGAATCTCGTCCCGGTGACCGAGGCCGTCGTCAGCCGGATAAACAGCGGCGCGAAAATCAAGGTTTCGCCCAAGCTGGCCGCCAACGATCCGGCACCAATAGACGTAAAATACCTCTACATCGAGATGACTGCGGACGAAATCAAGCTGGCGCTCACTTTCAAGGACGGCGAAACTGTCAACTGGCCCAAGATATACAAGAAGGCGGTGGAAGTCGCAAAGCAGCAGAAAGCGTCCATGCCGCCGTCCGACCCTGACGCGGGCAAGCCTCTTTTCACCAAGGACAAGGATGCCAAGACGCCTTTCAATGCGGAGGCTTTCAGGACTTCCGTCGATACGGCCGTGAGCAAGCTCTACGAGGACATCGAGAATCCCAAGCTTGGCGGAACCGAACTGCTCTGCACTTCGAAAGGCTTCAGGATCATCGCCAGCACCCCGGAAGTCGAAAAGACGATGGGCATCAGCAGAGAATGGTATCTCAGCATCTCAAAGATGCTCTCCGAAATGGCCCAATACAGGATGGAATACGAGATCGCCGAGCAGAGGAGTCTGACGGAGCGCCAGCTCGCCGCCCAAAAGGCGCTCATCGAACTCGACAAGAAGTTAAAACACCTGCTGGAGCACCCGGTCAAGGTCAAGAAGAAGGGGGAAAAGTAGGAGCGCTTGCCGCTATAAATCGCGTTGAATAATCACCGCGCACAGTTACTGGTTATTGAACCGATTGCGTTCGATTGCGAACGCCTGCAATCGGATGCGGTCGGCTTCTCCCTTCCCTTCATTGATCATTGTTAATTGATAATTGTTGAGCCAATTTAAAATCTCCGAAAACGGCTCAGCTCGGCTTCGCCCTCCACGCCCGAAACGGTTGAAAATTGTGGAGGGTTGAGCCGTGCTCAACCGTATTTGAAATTGGCTCTGTTAATTGTTCAGTAGACATCGCTTCCGTAAGTTCCGCCCAGATAGTCGCTTAGGTGGCGGATGGTGGTCTCCGCCTCCTGGTTCATCGTTCTTATGATGTCGCTCATGGTGACGATGCCCACGATTTGGCGGCCATCGAATACGGGAATATGGCCGAGCTTATGGCGGGTCATGACTCCTGCGATATAAGAGACGTCGTCCTCCACTGTCGCGACAACCATGTTCCTGGTCATCTCGTCCCCCACCTTTATCAGGCTCAGATCCTTGTGCGAATGCGTGCCGCAGCAACGGATTATGTCCGATTCGGTGATGATGCCGACATATTTCGACTGATCCGCGGGATCAGTGACCAGGAGGGAGCCGACCTGCTGCTCGCAGAGCTTCTTGGCGGCGTCCCTCATGCTTTCGTCGGCCTTGATCGAAATCACACCGTGCTTCTTCTCCGCAATTATCCTGGCAAGCTTCATAGTTCCTTCATTTCCTTCAGCAGATCATTCGCCAATTCGCCCGCTGCGGCAGACATCGCATCCGCGAAATCCTTTGCGGCCATTCCGGCCAGCGGAGCCGAATAAGACCTGGTGAATTTCTTCGACCGGGCGTCAGCGCCCTTGGACAAAGAAATGGACACTGCCAGCACAGCCCTGCCCTGCCGGACATCCGCCTCGAATACAAGGACGGTTCCCGAGATTGTCCAGGCATCTTTCTGAGGAGAATCGCCTAGCGCATATCCGAGATAGGAAGAGAGCAGCAGCTCCGGAGACTGCGCCCATTTGCTGTAGTCATCCCTGGAAAGCTCGGTGGCGGACTTCCTGTAGACCATGTTGAACTTGTATGGGCCGCGCATTCCGAAGTCACCGATCCGGACCGGAAGATTTTCATTATTGATGCATTCAGGATGGCCGAGGTCGTAGAAGGCGATGGGCTTGAACGGTTCGGTAGTAAATATGCAGCCTGGCAGAATCACACAGGCGGAAACGATAAGAATCGCGATCAAGTTTCTGTTCATCAAAAAGGAATCCCCGGATGAAACAAATGAGGCTGAATCTATCAAGAAACGGCTCAGTAGAGCTTCGCCCTCCATCCTGCCGACTGGGGAGAGCGGAATTATAATTCCGCCGTTCTTATATGATTTCAATATACTCCAACAACAGGAGTTCGGCAAACTGAATCACAAGAGGCATCTGCCCAAGCTCAGGGCATAAATACCCCCTCAGTCTTCCTTCCGGGGTCGCTGCCGGGATCAGAATCGGGATCGATTTCCAGCAATATGTTCGATTCCGATAGCGATTCCACCTCCGACACCGATTACTTTTACAGTGGGTCTCAGGGCATAAGTCAGTCATTCAAAGGCGGCCGCCTTTTATGGACAATTCAGCTACTGCTGTTCGGGCTTCTTTTCCATCTTCTTGACCTCGGAGATGTCCGGTATGATTAGATCCTGGCCGGGCTGGAGATCGGAAACGGACTTCAGGCTGTCCTTGTTAGCCTCGTATATGATCTTGTAGTATTTCGTGTCCCCGTAGAACTTCCTTGACAGCCTCATGAGCGTGTCGTTGAACTGGACCTTGTATTTCTTAGGCGGGGGAGCTGCTTTCTGCGCCGAAGTCTGGGCGGAGACCGGAAGCTTCGTCCCGCCAACCGACGCTTCCGTCCCCGACGCGCCGTCCGAGATTTCGGGAAGGAAGTTCCCGTCGACTTTATTCTTGAGGTAGTAGTTCTCCTTGTTGAGCGTCTCTATCCTCGCCAGGTTCTCCTTTTCCCTCTCCTTGAGGACGGCGATCTCCTTGAGCATGGCGTCGGTGTCGGCGAACCTGCTGCGGTTACGCTCGAAGTATTTCCGTTCGGCCCCGTCCAGCCATGACTGGATGTTCTGCCGCTCCTCGGAACCCTCCGGGGTCATCTCCATGTAGCACTTGTAGTGGTATATCGCCCTAAGCGGATCGTCCAGATGGTCGCCGTAGAGGACTGCCAGCTCGTAGTGAGCCTTGGCCGAATCATGGTTCACCTTGAGATATTCCTCGAAGGTCCTGGCCGCCGCCTCGAACTTGTCGTCGTCCTTGAAGTTCTTCGCCTTGATGAAGAGAGGATGAACCGACTCGTCATACCCGCCGCGGCCGCAGGAGGACATGATGGCGGCGGCCAGAGCCGCCAGGACCGTCAAGAAGATTTTACAGCGATGGAGCATCGGCTAGTACCATTTCGCAAGTAAACTGACATAGGATTAGGACTCACCTATGGTAGGCTCTCAGGATACGAGGCAATTCCCAAATTTTCGAAATCTAAGTGTCAATCTTCACGCTGAATGAGTATAAAAAAGGGGCTGCCATCATAAGCTAACGGCAACCCCTAGTCTTCGAATCAGCGGTCCGTCGTCATTTCGCCGGAACCATCTCGCCCCTTCTGTTCTTGGCCCAGACGGCCTCGCCGCTGCCTTGGACGGCCGGCCTTTCCTCGCCGTAGCTGATGGTCTGCATCCTGTTGTCCTGTATGCCGTAGCCGGCCATTGCATCCCTCACCGCGATCGCGCGCCTCTCGCCAAGCGCCCTGTTGTATTCAAGGCTGCCCCTCTCGTCGCAGTGGCCTTCGATGATCAGGCACACGTCGGAATGCTCCTGAAGGTATTTCGCCACCTCCTGAATCTTGGCCTGCTCGGAAGTCCCTATAGTGGCCTGGTCGTAGGCGAAATAGACGGGGGCGAACTTGACACCCGGAATCGGAGTCCACTTGTCCGCCGACTTCGGCCCGACGCCCGGCTCGCCGAACGGATCAGGCACGGCAGTGCCCCCTCCCTCCCCTAGCGCTCCGGTGTCACCGGCGGTTTTGTCATCGTCACTTCCCCAGATGCTGTCCCAGGTTTCACAGCCCGACGACAGAGCCACGACCGACGCGAACAGCAGGCAGACGGCGACATGATGCAGGATTTTCACTTCTTCTCTTCCTCTCTTTATTTTGTTTATCCGACACTATTCTTATTGCAGGTTGACTTGGGTGGGCATTTGAAATCAACTTTTTTTTAATTAATCTAAATCTGACCTAAAAAGCAAGCGGCGAACGTAAAATAAATGGATTTTTTACGGAGTTCCGCAGTTTGATGAATCGGCAATCGGAACTATCTTATAGCGAATGGAACACCTTCAACAAACGACATGGTGGATGAAATGCCCGGCAAGGTGAAGATAGACTGGAGCTCTCTGGGGTTCAACTACATACCGACCAAATCCCACATAAGATATACCTGGAGCGGCGGCCGCTGGGACGGAGGCCGTCTTCTCAAGAAGCATGAGATATGCATGAGCGTCGCGGCAACATGCCTGCACTATGGACAGGCATGCTTCGAAGGGCTCAAGGCGTTCAGGTGGGCGGACGGCGGAGTAAGGATATTCAGGCCGGCCGAGAACGCCCGCAGGATGAACGCCACCGCGGACTACATACTATGCCCGCAGGTTCCGGAGGAGATGTTCATAGACGCGGTGAGACGCGTTATAAGAGACAATATGGACTACGTGCCGCCGTATGGGACGAAGGGGGCGCTCTACATCCGCCCTCTTCTGATAGGCACCGGCCCCAGGATCGGAGTCGCGCCGGCCGACACATACGATTTCCTTGTCATGGTCACACCCGTCGGCAACTACTACAGGGAGGGCATCACCCCCGTCAGGACTGTCATATTCGACGACTTCGACAGGACGGCGCCGAGCGGCACCGGCCACATCAAGATGGCCGGGAACTACGCCGCCGGATTGAAGGCGCAGTCGATAGCCAAGAAGATGGACATCCCCGTAGTCCTCTACCTGGACTCGAAGACCAAGACATTCATCGACGAATTCGGCACGAGCAACTTCATAGGGATAAGCGCTGAAGGACACTATGTCACGCCCGACTCGCGCACGATTCTGCCGAGCATAACCAACAAGTCCCTCATGCAGCTCGCCGGGGACGCCGGGATAAAGGTCGAGAGGCGCCCGATCCGCTTCGACGAGCTCCCGTCCCTCAAGGAGATAGCCGCCTGCGGCACGGCGGTGGTCATCACGCCTATCAAGGAGATCGTCTACGGCAAGAATATCCTGCGCTTCAGCGACAAGTGCGGCCCCGTCCTCAGAAAGCTCTACGACGAGTTGACGGGGATACAGTTCGGGGAGAGGCCCGACGTCCACGGCTGGCTGCTGCCGCTTGAAGAGTAAGAACAGATTTCCAACGTTCGCCTCACCCCTGCGAAAAACGGCAAGGTTTGCGAAATAGCTCACGACAAAGATGTTAGAGTTTCAGGAGATGGATTGGATCATGCCGGGAAAAGCCGGTTTGAAATGGGGAAATCCCTCGCCATCTTATCGGGATGATCGAAACACTATTCAGCGAATGGCCGGAGCACGAGTTACTCGACTCCGGCTCCAGGAGGAAACTCGAGCGCTTCGGCGGCGTGAAGATCGCAAGAAGCGAGCCGAAGGCCTGGTGGCCTCCCTCACTCCCGAAGGCCGAATGGGAATCGGCCGACGCGGAATACGACGACAAGGAAGGCCGTTGGCGTCTCCGCAATTCCTGTCCACGCGAATGGACGATGGCCTACGGAAAGGTCCGCCTGCTGGCCCGCCTCAACGACGGGTCGAAGCACACCGGCGTCTTCCCGGAGCAGTCCCCGCACTGGGACTTCATAATGAAATCTGTGGAACGCCACATGAACCGGCAGCCGAAGCTGCTCAACCTCTTTGGATATACCGGCGCCGCCACTCTTGCCGCCGCCGCGGCCGGATTCTCAGTCACGCACGTGGACGCATCCAAGCCTTCCATAGCATGGGCGAGAAGGAACCAGGAGGTTTCCGGTCTGCTTGACAGGCCCGTCCGGTGGATCGTCGACGACGCCTTGAAGTTTGCGAAACGCGAAGTCCGCAGGGAAAACCGCTACGACGCCATCATAATGGACCCCCCGTCGTTCGGGCGCGGCCCTGACGGCCAGGTATGGAAGACCGAGGAGGATCTCCCCGCTCTCCTGGCCGTCTGCGAAGGACTTCTCTCCGCCAATCCCCTCTTCATCATAATAACGATATATAACATTGAGGCGTCGCCCATCATGCTTGAAAACCTTCTGATGGACATCGCCGCAAGGAACGGACGCAGGATTGAAAAGGGTGAGCTGGCGCTCAGGCCTGCATCCTCCGGCAAATGCCTACCCATGTCCATCTATGCCAGGCTCTCATAAAAAAAATCGGAAAAAATATTTTTTTTGATGTTGCATACTTCGAATTCCACTCTATCTTTAAAAATATAAACAGGAGAACAATTCAGTTTTTTTAGAATACCCTCCCCTCCTCATCTCAAAACGGCAGGATTAACCTCCTGCCGTTTTCTTTTTTACAGCGGTCTGGAAAGATCCCCCCTCCACTGTATATTTGAGCGCGCATCAAACATTCAACAGGGATTTCAACATGGAAAACAATACTGAAGGCAGGCCCCTCGACTTCGTGAGGGAAATCGTATCGAAGGATGTCTCCGCAGGGAAAAACGGCGGACGAGTCCATACTAGGTTCCCTCCGGAACCGAACGGCTACCTCCACATCGGCCACGCCAAGGCGATCTGCATAGACTTCGGCATCGCGCGCGAATTCGGCGGCAAGTGCAACCTGCGCATGGACGACACCAACCCCTCCAAGGAGGATGTCGAATACGTCGAGTCCATCCAGGAGGACGTCCGCTGGATCGGGTTCGACTGGGAGGACAGGTTCTTCTATGCGTCGGACTACTTCGAGCAGATGTACGAATACGCCGTCAAGCTGATCAAAAAGGGCAAGGCCTACGTCTGCGACCTCGGACAGGACCATGTAAAGGACTACCGCGGCACGCTCACGCAGCCCGGAAAGGAAAGCCCGTTCAGGAACAGGAGCGTCGAGGAGAACCTGGACCTATTCAGCAGGATGCGCGCCGGCGAATTCCCAGACGGCAGCAGGACCCTCCGCGCGAAGATCGACATGGCGCACCCCAACATACTCCTGCGTGATCCGGTGATGTACAGGATACTCCACGAGACCCACCACCGGACCGGAGACAAGTGGTGCATCTATCCCACTTACGACTGGGCCCACGGCCTCGAAGACTCCATCGAAGGCATAACTCATTCCATCTGCACCCTCGAATTCGAAATACACCGCCCACTCTACGACTGGTTCCTGGACGAACTGGAAGTCACATGCCACCCGCAGCAGATCGAGTTCGCACGGCTCAACATCAGCTACACGGTCATGAGCAAGCGCAAGCTGCTCGAGCTTGTACAGGACGGACACGTCAACGGCTGGGACGACCCCAGGCTGCCGACCATAGCGGGAATGAGGAGGCGCGGTTATCCGCCAGAGGCCATCAGGAAGTTCTGCGAAACCGTCGGCGTCACAAAATACAACAGCCTCACCGACATCGCGCTCCTCGAACATTGCGTCCGCGACGAGCTCAACAGGACCGCCCGCCGCATGATGGCCGTATTCAACCCGATCAAGGTCGTCATCGAAAACTATCCCGACGGTAAGACCGACGAGATCGACGCCGTCAACAACCCGGAAGACCCGGCGGCCGGAACGCGGAAGGTGCCCTTCTCGAAGACAGTCTGGATCGAGCAGGACGACTTCAAGGAGGATCCGCCTAAGAAGTTCTACCGCCTCGCGCCGGGCCGCGAAGTCCGCCTCAGGTATGCTTATATCATTAAGTGCGAGAAGGTTATAAAGGACGAAAAGACCGGCCTCCCCGTCGAACTGATTTGCAGCTACGACCCCGCGACGCGCGGCGGCAACGCCCCGGATGGACGAAAGATCCAGGGCACCATCCACTGGGTTTCCGCGGAACACACAGTGAAGATAGAAGCGCGGCTCTACGACCGCCTCTTCACGAAGGAGAATCCCGACGATGCGCCCGAGGGCCAGGACTTCAAGAGCAACCTCAACCCGGATTCGCTGAGGATATCCGCGGCGTTCGCCGAACCTGCGGCAGCCGCCCTTAAGCCCGGCGAGCGCATACAGTTCGAGCGCGTCGGCTACTTCTGCGCGGACAAGGATTCAAAGCCGGGAAATCCCGTCTTCAACAGGATCGCCACGCTCAAGGATTCCTGGTCGAAGATCGAAAAGAAGAGCGGATGAATGTCCAATCCCGCCTTGCGGGACAAGTATCCATCCATTCCCTACAAATGTTAAGATGGACGATTTGAGGCGGACATCAGCGAAGTATGTGCTGGCTTCAGCCTGCACATTAAGGGACAGGCTAAAGCCAGTCCCTACTTAAGCGGCATGTTCTCCCGCTTGATCGCCGACAATCCTTGGAGCACCGAGCACCAGCTTAGCTTTTTGGGAGTTTCAAGCCAGCATATACGCCCCGACTTCGGAGATGCACGGGCACGCCGCCGCCTTCAATATCCTCAGCCTGACCCTTCCGGTGAAGACCTTTTCCGTCTTCAGGAGCCTACGCGGACCGATTGAAGTGCCCGACGCGAACTGGACCCAGGCGCTGCCGTTCCAGCTGTCGACCGCGAACTCGTCGACCCTCTGCCCCAGCGGGATATGTTCGCGTATCTTCACGACGTTGAACGCCGCCCTCCTGGGCAGGTCGATGACGATTTCGGACTTCTTCTCCGAATCGTCGGTCGCCCAGTATGTCTCTCCGTCGCCGTCGAGGACGTTCCCGGCAGCGAACTTCGCAGAACCGCCGCGCACGTTCGACGCCGACGCCTTCCCGCCGAGCAGGAAGTTTTTCCTGAACATTGCGTCGAGGATCTTCCGCATCCCGCGGAGCGAGGCGACGTCGTTCTCATGGAAGAGGCCGCGCCTGTCGGGCGGGATGTTCAGATGTAGGCTTCCGCCCCTGCCGACGGACTTGAAGTAGAGATCCACCAGGTTCTCGGGAGTCCTGACCTTCCCGTTCTCCTTCTCGTGCCAGAACCAGCCGGGCCTGATGGAGACGTCGCATTCGGGCGGCACCCACTGCTTTCCGTCCCTTTCGCCTGTGCCCAGGACTTTTATGTCCGCGAGCCCCGGATGACGCTTCTCAGTGGTATATGTCATCCAGCATGTCTCGGCGCCGAGGCCTTCCTCGTTGCCGATCCAGCGGATGTCCGGTCCGGCGTCGCTGAACATGCATGCGTACGGCTGCAGCCTGCGGACAATCTCTATATTCTTCTCCCATCCGTAGTATGTTGCCGCTTCGATCTTGCGGGTCTCGCGCGCGCCGCCGTAGAATCCGTCGCCCCCGTTCGCACCGTCGAACCACACTTCGAAAATCTCGCCGTAGCCGGTGAGTATTTCCTCAAGCTGGTTCCGGTAGTAATCCACATAGGCGGGTTTTGCGTATTCCGCATGGTTTCTGTCCCACGGCGAAAGATAGAAGCCGACCTTCAGCCCCTGTTCCCTGCAGGCCTCGGAGAACTCCTTCAGAACGTTGCCCTTGCCGTCGCGCCAAGGGCTGTTCTTCACCGAGTGCTCGGTAAATTTCGAAGGCCAAAGGCAGAATCCGTCGTGGTGCTTCGTCGTCAGGACCAGCCCCTTCATGCCGGCATCCTTCGCGGCCTGAGCCCACTGCCGGCAGTCAAGCGACGACGGATTGAAGATCGACGGGCTCTCGTCGCCGTAGCCCCATTCCTTGTCCGTCCAGGTGTTCACCGTGAAATGCACGAACCCGTAGAACTCCATCGCATGCCAGGCAAGCTGCCTCTCCGACGGCAGCGGCCCTAACGGCGCCGGCGCGCCTTTCTTATCTTCTTGCATTATTGACCCCTTGTTATTATCATGGGTGACTGGATGAACGGATAGCAGAACTCCCTTTAACTGCGTTAATCTATGCGGGATTACCTGACGTTCAAGCCGACCCGCATGTCCCTTACGTGCAAGCAACCCAAGGCTGCAGGCTTTCTCCTTCCGGAAGTTCTCCCCTATCTCGAGATATACACTGAAGTGCCGAAGGATCCTTGGGGCAACAGCTATGTATTCACCATTCCGGGTTCTCACGGGGAATTCGATATTGTTTCATATGCCAAGGACGGAGTGTCGGGCGGCACGGGATGGGCGGAAGACATCACGAACTGGAATCAGTGAAGATAAAGACTCTTCGTCGTCCATCTTCGCCTCATATCTTTGTCCCTTTGCAGAAGACGAAGAACGGATACGGAGACAAGAGACAAAGAAAGAATGTCGAGAATACGGTTGAATAGAATTCAACCCTCCATCGAAGACAATCGAGTTTCAGAGGAGAGTGGCCTTCTGCGAGATTCGCAGTTCTGTCGTTCAGAAACTCGACGGAGGGCG
>CAZWRV010000126.1:0-15747 GCA_964636325.1 uncultured Victivallaceae bacterium
AAAAAAAGAAGCCAGCTGTCTTGAGGCTGGCTACATACTTCGCTGAATACTTACAGGGCCGGGGACGGCCCAGGGGCCGGATTTTTGCAGGCGCTCCTCGCTTCCGAATCAAATTACTATATAGCCGGCGTTATTCAATATATAGCATTGTCTTTGTTGCCGGAAATGCGGCGGCGCGGTAATAGCCCAGCCATGCCTTCGGGGTCGCTATCGGTATCGGGATCGATTACTGATTCATCCT
This sequence comes from uncultured Victivallaceae bacterium, assembly GCA_964636325.1. GTDB lineage: Bacteria > Verrucomicrobiota > Lentisphaeria > Victivallales > GWF2-50-93 > CAZWRV01. The sequence goes on from CAZWRV010000126.1 coordinate 242, forward strand.
AAGGCGGGCTTTGCCCGCAACCCAAAATTCAATGAATTCCATAGACACATGCACGCTTTTGTGATAGAAGTTTTTAAGAAAGTATCCTAATTGCCGCAGTTGAAAATATGCTTTATAAATTAACACTCTCATAATAAGGCATTTACATATTTAGAGGCTTTCACCCAATGAGTGAAAGCCAGTTTCGGCATATTTTCAACCCGGGAGGGTTGGCCGCATTCGCCATATCTACTTCGTTAGCTTCAACTTGCAGTGGTCACCACAGCTGCGTCTTGCCGCCTGGCAGCTACGGCGAATGCGGCCAACTGCGGCTATTAGGTTCATTTTCGATTCCGACACCGATTCCCTAATGGTGGTAAGGACAGAGGGATTACGCGGCGTATATGTCCAACACTTAAGTGGCGCAGGTATTCCTACCTGCGATGCCGCAGGCAGGAATGCCTGCGCCACTAAAAGGCAAGTTTCAGGGGGTGAACAAAAAAGCCCGCGGGTTTCGCGGGCTTTTCAAATTCCGATCAAGAGGTTCGTCGCAAACCGTTTAATAAGCGTAAGGCGGCTTGTCGACGCCCTTTTTGTTCTTGTCGAAGATGTATTGGTCGTAGCCGTAGTCGTTCATGTCGATGGGGCCTGCCTTCATGCCGGACTTCTCGAGCTTCGCCTTCAGCGCCCTGATTTCCTTTTCGATCTCCTGGTTTTCGGCTACGCGGGTCTGGGGGAGGACTGGCGTGCATTCCAGGACGGCTACGATGGAGGAGGTCTTGGTGACCTCCTTTTCGCTTCCGAGGGCCCATCCGATGATTGGCAGGTCTCCGAGCCAGGGGACTTTGTCCACGCTTTTGACGATGTTTTTCTTTTCCAGTCCGCCGATGACGAACTTGTTGCCCCTGTGGCTTACGAGGACGTCGGTGCTGACCTCGCTGAAGGAGGTTCTTGGGAATCCGTCGCCCGTGAAGCCGATCAGGCTTGTGTTTGTCATGTGGACGTTGATCTTGCTGGCGTCCTCGCAGACGACGGGTGTCATCTTGAGTGTGAATCCGTAGGTCTTCACATAGGTGTCGACTTCGGTGTCGCGGTATATCATGTAGGACTGGTCCTCGACGTAGTTGCTCTGGGGGACCCACGTGTAGTAGAAGACGGTTGATGTCGCGGGTGCGCCGGCGGTGGTGGCGTCGGCGGCGACGAGCTGTCCCATGGCCCTGTCGAAGGTGACGTTGTAGAGGTTGTTGACCTTGTAGCCGATGTTCTGCAGGCCGCCGATGTTTCCCGCCAGATCCCGCTCGTCCCTGACCTTGACGAAGTGGGCGCCCTGAGCTGCGGCCTCGGACTCGTTGACTGCGACCGTGTAGATGTATCTGCCGCCGTCGTAGAATCTTGAGATCATGATGTCTCCGCGGTAGAATCCTGCGGGCGGGACCGCGGCGCCGATTGTGCCGTCGTTCCAGGTGAGCGTGACCTGCTCGCCCTTCTCGTCGTAGCCGACGAAACGGTAGCGGTTGCTGGCGAGGCCGTTGTTGTCGTTGACCGGCGGGTTTGCGCCTGCCGGAAAGACTCTGGCGTCGGTGACCCTTATGTAGCTCATGAGGCCGTAGTTGGGAATCTTCTTTCCGTCGCCGAAGCCCGTGACTCCGTTGAGGCTTTCGACGTAGCCTTCCTGGTTGTTCTGCAACGAAATCTGGCCGGAGGTGATGATGCTGGCCTTGCCCTTTGCGGTGAGGAAGTCGAGATATTTTGTGTTCCACTTGGGGCTGAACTTGACGAACTGGGTGTGGGAGTCCATGCTGTCTGGGATGCCTGGCATGTTGGTTATGACATCCCACCCGTATGCGTAGCGGCTCGCTATCGCGAAGAAGTCCCTTCCGGGGCCGTTCTTCCAGGCCTGGAAGTCCACGCCCATTGCTCCGTCGTTCTCGCAGTCAAGCTCGTATACGGTGTATTTGACGAGCACCTCGCCGATCGGCACGTCGTAGAGCTTAATCATGTCGTTGATGTTCTTGACGTTGTAGTACGGCACGTAAAGGAGCAGCGCGTTCAGCTCCTTGTCCACGAAGGTCTTGTCCTTGCCGCCCTCGAGCTCGTCCGGGTCGTCGGGATGGTTGAGGCCGACATCGTAGAGCTTCTGGTAGAGCCATGTGGCGCTGTTGAATTTTGGGAAGTACACGTAGGTGTATGTGCCGGAGGCCGATGTGATGCCCGGCTGGTCGAGGGCCTCGATGATTTCGTCGAAGCTCATGCCGTGCTGCTGGGGCAGGAACCTGAAGTCTTCGGCGGAGACGACAAGGCCGCCGGTGCCGTCGTTGAACCTTATGCACTCCACCTTGGTGGTGTCGTCCTTGATCCTGTTCATCCTTGCGGCCGTCCTGAGATAGGGGCGGAGCTCCTCGGGGTCGGCGTTCTTCATGATGTATGTCCTGGTGACGACGTCGGGGTCGTTGTTCTCGTTGATCACATGGAGGCTCTTGGTCTGGTCGTTGATGAGGATTGTAGGCTGCAGCTGCATCTGGCTGGGCATCGGCTGGGGAGTCCGGTCGCCCGTGTCGTTGGCCGCATTCAGAGCGAATGCGGACGCCATGGCGGCGGCGCATGCGAAGAGCTTAAGCAGGGAAGTGTTTTTCATGATGTCAGCTTTCTCCTTATTGCATGGATATGTCCTGGAATTCATTTTTCAGTCCCTCCTTACTGCTTTTTTTCTTCGGGGTTTTGAACACCCGTGGCAGCGGCCGATCCGGGGACTTCTGCAGCAGGCGCCGCCTCCGGCTTCTGGGCGTCCTTGGAAGCCTTCTTTTCGGGAGACGGTGGAATTGGCAGAGCCGGAGTCTCTTCGGCTTTTAACACTGCGGTCGCCGCTGCCGCGTCGATTTTCTCGGAGACGTCGGTCGTCGGCATTTCGGCGTCCCTGAGCATTTCGGTCGCGGTGACGAGCCTTCCGGCCCACTTGGAGAGGTCCGACTCGGGTCTGGCGGCCGTCACCGACGCGGTGATGAAGACCCTGGTCTTGGATTTCGACTCGACCGAGGCGCCTACCAGGTATTTGAATCCGGGGATGTCGCCGAGGAACGGGATGCTGTTGTTCTGCATCACGACCTGCGTCCTGTCGTATGTTGCGAGAAGCTTCTCGTCGCCGCACGCGACGCTGCAGAAGGATCTGAAGTTGAAGACGTTGTTCACGTTTTCGCCGGTGTTTGTCTTCTCCACCGCGTCGACGACCCTGAGCACGTACCCGAACTCGACGCATGAGGCGCCGGCGCCCTCCTCGCGGGTCACGGCTTTTTCCTTCTCGTATCCGCCATTGAAGTTGATGATCGGGTTTCTGAAGTACAAGGATATGTCCGCGGAAGAAGCCTTCACCTGGGTGTTCTGATCGCTGTCCTTGACGATGTTCTGGTAGTGTGGAGTGAATGCGATCTTGTATTTGGCGTTCTTGAAGTTGTTGGGGCCCGGATCGTGGCTGTAGTCGTTGATCAGCGTAATCGAGCCGGAAGTGGCGATCCTGGCCTTGCCCTTCTGGGCCAGAAGCCTTATGAAGGTGGCGTCGATCTGTGGCGCAACCATGAATCCGCCCCAGGTGTGCGAAAGGTTTGAAAAGACGTTGAGCCCGTTCGAGACGTTTGCGATGTCGGTGAAGGAGTCGAACTTGAGGTAGTCGAGCCCTGCGCTGAAGAGGGTTGCGCCCGGCCCGTTCTTCCAGGCGATGTAGTCTATGCCGAGTTCCTTGAGGTCGTCGTCGCTCACCTCGTATATGTTGAGCTTCACTTCGACCTGCGGAAGTGGGCGGTCCATGATCTTATACCAGTCGTAGGACTTCTTGCCGTCGGAAAGGGAGTCCTTCCAGTAGAGCATGCTGGTCGTCCTGTCCCAGAAATATTCGCCGTCCTCGCTGCCGACTGTCGGGCCTACCCTCACGAGATCTGCCGAAGAGCGGTATTTTGGCATGTAGACGAAGCGGTAGACGCCGCTTCCTTCGATGAGCGAACCGAGCTCGTCGGCCTTTCCCGGCCTGTCGAGTTTTGCTATCATATCGTCGACGAACGGGATCATGTCCACGCCGGTGTTTACGAGAAGAAACTCCTCGCCAGTCCTCTTGTAATTGCACCTTTCGACGGTGGAATATTTGTAGTATCTCTTGACGGCGCCGAGAACCCATGGGGTAAGGTTCACCGCCTGGGTGTGCTTCAATTTGTATATTTTGCTTGTCATATACTTCTGATCCCTGTCCTCGATGACACGAAGCATACGGCGGTCGGCGGCGTCCCTGGTCAGGCGTCCCGACGTGTATTCGCCGGTCGGGATTTTCTCGTTGACCGTCTGCTGCCACTGCCAGGGGATGTCGCCCTTCTGTTCAAGCTGACCCTGCTGTTGCTGCTGGGCGTCCTGGCCGGCCTGCTGTTGCGCTTCCGCCTGCAGGCGTACCTCCTGCTCGGCATCTGCGGCCTGCACGAGCAGGCCTGACAGCGCCGCAACCGCAAGCACCGTAGTCGTGATCTGTTTCATAAAGTCTCCTTGATGGGTGATGATTTGGAATCAATTCTTCAAGCGCCTGAGCCTATCATCCGATTTTTAGCATATTGTAAGCGGCATGTTAAGATTATATGAATCTTCCGCGGCGGCGCGGGCGTCCTGGCGCCCTTATTGTCTATAAAGCTTATAGACATACAATAGAATTCGGCGATTTCAAGGATGCCGCGGTTTTTTTTTGATAAATGCTTGAAAGGATGCAATTCGGAAGCGGGTGGCGCAGCGGTTCTTCAATACGAATTCAGCAGAAGGGCGTAGCTCGGTGAACTCATGTCGGTTCAGCCGGTGGTGTCGAGGATGCTTACGGACTTTCCGACGCCGAAGGTGCATTTTTCGAGGATTTCCTTCGGGAGCATGGGCGCGACGGTGAGCATGAAGTTGGCGTCGAGCTGGATGTCTATGTCGCCGTTTTCGGCGGTGTTCCATGAGAGGTTGATCCTGCCAGGAGGAGTATGGAACGCGATTTTTGCGGCTCTGAGGATGGAGAACATCGGGTTCAGGTATATCTTCCTGAATCCGGGCTCGGCGGCCCTTACGCCTGCGATCTCCTGTATTATGAAGATGTTGACCGCGCCTGATGCGCCGTAGCAGAGGCTTGTCTTCGGGACTTCGGCGCCGGCGACGGGGTCGAATTCCGACCAGAAGGTGTCGGCATTGGCCTCGATCATGCCGCCCCAGTAGAACTTGATGAAGTTGACACACCATTCGGCGTGGCCGAGCGAGAACAGAGTGTCGAGAAGGAAATAATTGAAATATGGCGACGGGCATTTGCCGGTCTTTATGAACGGTTCCTTGTCGGAGAAGAGCTTGGCGATGATCTTGCCGGCCTCCGCCTTGCCGGGGATTCCTGCATATAAGGCGAGGATGTTGGTCTGGAGGGAGGCTCCGCCGGACTGCTTCCCGTCGGCGGCTACGCAGTCTGCGAAAAGGCCCTTATTGCCGTTCCAAGCGGTCTCGTTGAGGGCGGCGGCGATCTGGGATGCCCTGGCGCTGCATTTCGCGGCGGCTTCCGGGTCGTCCACGATGCCGTAGATGTCGGCTGAGGTGAGCAGGCATCGGCAGTAGAGCGCGTTCACGCCGGTGACCATCCCGTCCCTCCCGATGTCGGCGTAGTCAATAATGCAGCGGAGGCCGAATCTGGAGCCGATGTCGGTTATCAGGCCGCTCTCGGGGTCCTCCAGCGTGGCGAAGTATTCCAGGAGGCGTCCGAGGTTGTGGACGAGGTCGAGGCAGAGCTTCTGGTTCCCGCACATCCTGTAGTGCTTGTAGAGCCAGAGGGGCCAGAGGAACGCGAAGTCCAGCACGTTGAAGTAGAAGTTGCCGGGGCAGACGGCGGGGATCATGCCGTTCTCGAACTGGGCGTCGGCGAATTCCCTGAGCGCCTTCTCTGACATCGAGTAGTTGCCGAAGCAGTACATCAGTGCGAGCGACTGTATCATGGCGTCGCCTATGCTCTGGATCTGGTAGCCGTTCGGGCTGTCCATGAAGGAGTTGGCCGCGGAGTTCCTCAGGGTCTTTATGCCTGACCTCCAAATATTGTTGAGAGTATCGTCCAAGAAAGTCACCGCCGCTTCGTCCATGGGCCTGGAGAGCCTGTAGAAGGAGACCCCTGAAATCTTGACCTCGTCGGAGCACTTCCTGACGGAGAGCATGACGTAGCGGATCCCGGACGGTTCGAATCCGAAGAAGCCTGACGCCCCCCCCGCGAGGATGATCTGCCCGCTCCGCCTTCCGCACATGTCGAAGGCGGGGACTCCGTCCTCCTCGAGAATCTCGCCCAGCGTGACGTCCACGATGTCGTCCTTGCTGCCCTCGAGCTCGATGAACGGCAAGCCGAAGTAGAGCCTGCCGAGGTCGTAGATTACGTATTCCCGCTCCTCGAGGCCGTCGAGTTCGGGCTTGACGTCGGTCGCGTTGAAGTTGTGGTTCTGCAGCGCGGTCGAGACGTCGTTGTAGTTGTATTTCGTGGCCCTGAAATAAAGGGATCCGGAGATTTTCTCCACGTTGAGTGCGCCCGTGACGGACTCATACGGCATCTTGAGGGGCCCTGCGATCATCCATCCCTCCGGCGCCCTGGGATCGGTCTTGGAGAGGAATCTGATGTCGTCGTCGAGGAGTCCGGGCATGCTGAGGAAGAGGCCCATCCCGCTGTTCCGGCACTCCTGAACCACGAGTATGCGGTTCCAGCCGTTCGAGAGGGGGATTTGGACTTCGAGGCGTGTTTCGGAGGGCGCCTTTTCGAGGTATAGCCTGGGCGTCCTGCGCGCTTCGTTTTCCGCGCCGTATTCGGCAGCCAGCCTGGTGTTGACGAATATCTTGAACGGGGAGTCGGAGGTCGCGACGGCGGGCACGTTGACCCCGCCCTGGCTGAAGACATAGGTCTCGGCGGCGCAGACGTTGCCGCCGGGGCTTGCAAGCGGAAGCCCTGAGAAGGAGACGTGCGTGGTCGCGTTGGTCTTCGCGAACTTGCCCTTGAGGAGGGGTGGGACGGGGTCGAGCTGTTCGCAGTTGAGCGGAGGGAGCGGAGATATTTCGAGTCTGCCCTCCATGGCCGAGAGCGGCCTGATGATGTCGGGCTTCCTCCAGGCGTCAGCGGCGAAGCCGGGCATCGTCCAGCCATGGGGGTAGCTGTTGAAATCCAGGTTTTCGGTGAAGCCGTTTCCGAACGACCTGCGGGGCATGTTTTCCATGAAGCAGTCGCCGTCGTCGCTGAGCCATTTCGCGTCGGTCCAGACGAAGGGCTGGTTGTCCATGTTGACCTGGCACCATAGACCGGGGCGCTTTACGTGCCTGGAGTACTGCGGAAGGCCTGTGGCGTGGACGATGACGGCGATCGCGTTGAGGCCGGTCTCGAGGTAGAAGGATATGTCGTAGCATTCGGCATAGGATCTTTCCCGAGACTGGGGGGGCGGGCCGTAGCCGATCTGCCTGCCGTTGATCAGGAGGTGGTAGGAGCTGTGGGCGCATATCCAAAGCTCGGCGGAGACACCGATGCCCTCGACCCGGACCTCCCTCCTGAAGAATCGGAAAAGGTTGTCCTTGTCGTTTTCGGAGCTGCTCCAGATCCATTCTCCGAGCATTTTTTCCGGAAGTTTCTGTACGGCCATGTGGATCCCCGTTCTAAAAACCGAAGGACAATATGGCGCGCCCGTCGGAAAAATCAACCGTGCGGCGTCATAATTAGGATACTTTCTCAAAAAGTTCTAGCGCAAAAGCGTGCATGTGTCTATGGAATTCATTGAATTTTGGGTTGCGGGCGAAGCCCGCCTTAGGTAAATATTCAGTGGAAAGGGCGTAGTTCACTGAAATCAGCGTGAATTCGACAAATCCCTATTCCCCACGAATCAGGATATGAAATCCGCCGCGGCGGTCACTTGAAGCTGGGGATCACGATACCGCGCAGTATGCCATGCGTAGAAATCCCTCTGGTAGCAGAGCGGGCTGTCGGGGTCGAATAGGCCGACGGGCCTTCAGATCCCCCAGGTCGCCCTTAACCTGCTCGCGGTACTGCTCCTCGTTGCTGAGCCTTATACCGAACTTCCGGTAGTCTATAGGCGGAGAAGGCACAGGATAAAGCTTCCCGTCCTGGGGCAGATAGCTGCGGACAACGTCTCCGCCCGCCGACCACACATACTGCAGGTAGTGCCAGCCGACGTAGATGCCAGTAAGGACGTATATGCCGTAGACGACCGGATCCTTGGGGTTGCCGTTAAGGATGAAAACGCCGACGCCATCCCCGGAAGAAACACCGCCAGGGAAAACAGCGCGGCATGAAATTCAAGTTCTCTTGACACTGCTCCCTTCCATGCTATCTTATGCGACACGATGTCACATCACGCCGACCCTAACCACAACGACATCTTGGCACAGGCGCGGATCGGGAAACCTGAAAACACTGACGGACAAACGGCAATGGACAAAGGCATAAACGGGATATACGGCCATCTGGACTCGGAGAATCTCGCGTCGGTATTGAAGCAGCTCCGTGAGCGCGGCTTCCTGCAGACGGTGTTCAACACGATCCACGAGGGCATCGTTGTGGTCGACAGGCGTCTTAGGATCCGTTATGCGAACAAGGCGGCCTTCGCCTTCCTCGGGCTTCCGGAAAATGCGGTGAACCAGCACATCGGCCGTTTCATCAGGGATGTGAAGTGGGACGACATCTTCAGCGAAAAGGAGGACGAGTGGTACAAGACCTCCAGGCGCGAGATCGAGGTGCTCTATCCCGTCCCGCGGCGCCTGATGTTCTACATCGTCCCCCACCAGACGGAGCGCGGGACCGCGGTGATAATACTTCACGACATCACCGAGGCGGTCAGGAGCACGACGAAGAAGATTGAGACGGAGAAGATGCACATGATCTCGCTTCTTGCGGCGGGGGTTGCGCATGAGATCGGGAATCCGCTGAACAGCCTGGGCCTACACCTCCAGCTTCTCAGGCGGCTCCTCGAGAAGGACAAAAGGAGGAAGACGGCCGACGAGGCCACGGAGCTGCTGACGATCGCGGAGAACGAGGCCCGGAGACTGAACCACATCATCAGGGAGTTCCTACAGGCGGTAAGGCCGGTGCCGCTCGAGCTGAGGCCGGTGAACCTTGAGGAGATAACCGGAGAGGTGCTGAACCTGAACGGTCAGGAGATCGCCGACAGGCTCATCACGGTGAAAAGCGTATGGCCCGAGGACACCCCGCCGGTCGTCCTCGGCGACGAGAACCAGCTCAAGCAGGCCATCTACAACATCGTAAAGAACGCCATGCAGGCGATGCCCGGCGGCGGCACGCTGTCAATCAACTGCCGCCATCTGGACAACGAGGCCGAGATTTCCTTTGCGGACACCGGGATAGGGATTTCGCCGGAGCATATCGCGAACATCTTCGACCCGTATTACACGACCCGCAGCGAGGGGAGCGGCCTCGGCCTGATGATCGTCGAAAGGATCATCAGGGACCACGGCGCCCGGATAAGCGTCGACAGCGGCGTCGGCAAGGGGACGACCTTCACGATCAGCTTCCCGCTCAACAGCAAGAAGGTGAGGCTGCTGCCGCCGGCGTAAGAACAATTGACAATGAAAAATTAGCAATTATCAGGCAATAACAATAACGCTTAACCTGCAGATGAATTCCTTGAGAAAACACAGCATACTGATAGTCGACGACGAGAAGAACGCGCGGGACGCGCTGAACCGCCTCCTGGGGGCGCGCTACGAGGTGACTCTAGCGGAGGACGGGACCCGGGCGGTCAACCTGCTGAGGCGCCACAGCTACGACGTCGTCCTGACAGACCTGAAGATGCCGGGCGCGGACGGCATGCAGGTCCTTGCCGAGGCCCTGAGGAAGACTCCGCCGCCGCAGTGCATCGTTTTGACGGCCTACGGGACGGTGCAGACGGCGGTGGAGGCGGTGAAGCAGGGGGCTTTCGACTACATCGAGAAGCCTCTCAACCTGGAACGGGTCGAGATCGCGGTCAAGAGGGCCCTGGAGTCCAAGGCGCTCGCCGAGGAGAACAAGGATCTGCGCCGGCGCCTCTCGGAAAAGTTCGGGCCTGAAAACATCATCGGCCAGTCCTCCTCGATGCACCACATCATCGAGACCGTCAAGCTCGTCGCGCCCTCGCGCTCCACAGTCCTCATCACCGGCGAAAGCGGCACAGGCAAGGAGCTCGTCGCCCAGGCGATACATTCCCTGAGCGGAAGGAGGGGCGCATTCGTCCCGGTACATTGCGCGGCCCTGCCCCTCACGCTCCTTGAAAGCGAGCTCTTCGGCCACGAGAAGGGGGCGTTCACCGGGGCGGCCGAAAGGAGGAAGGGCAGATTCGAACTCGCCGACGCCGGCACTTTGTTCCTGGACGAGATCAGCGAGATTGACCAGTCCGTCCAGGTGAAGATACTCCGGGCCCTGGAGACCAGGACCTTCGAACGCGTCGGCGGCACCGAGCCCGTGCTCTCCGACACGCGGGTGCTCGCGGCCACGAACAAGGACCTAATGTCGCTTGTCAGCGAAGGCAAGTTCAGGGAGGATCTCTTCTACAGGCTCTACGTCGTCACCATCAACATACCTCCCCTCCGGGACAGGAAGGAGGACATCCCCCTGCTGGTCAAGCACTACCTGGACGTCTTCGCGAAGGAGAACGGCCGGGGGCCGATCGCGATCTCCGACGATGCGATGAACGCCCTCGTCGAATACAGATGGCCGGGCAACATCCGCGAACTGCGCAACTGCGTGGAGCGCATGGTAGTCCTATCAAGGAAGAATCTGCTGGACATTGCGAGCGTTCCGTCAGGCATGAAGCAGGCGGCCGTCAGGATCAAGGGCGCAGGCACGCTGTCATGCAACATCCATGAGAACGAGAGCATGCTCATACAAAAGGCGCTTGAAAGCTCGCGCGGCAACATCTCGAAGGCCTCCCAGATATTGGGCATCAGCAGACGGACCCTCCACCGGAAGCTCAAGAAGATGAGGGGGGAAGACGGCAGCAGCCCGCCCGAGGTCCAATAAATCCATATTTTCCGCCGTCCAGCATTGAATCAGGCAGATGCATGCTGTATTGTATTAGTCTTGATTGACATCCAAATTTACATATATACACCAACATTTCTCTTCTGTGGAGGATAAAATGGCCGACAATCCCAATCCTGAAAAGAAGGTCGTAGTCCTTTCGCCTGCCGGCTCCAAAGTGAAGCCCTCGGATCTCACCAGGCCCACGCCGATCGTCGGGCCGGAAATTTCCGATCCCATGAAGAGCAGGGACTCCGACACAACCTCTTTCAAGAAGCTCGAACCGGGCGCATCCGACAACACGGGGAAGAAGACCATCAAGCTCAAGCCGCTCAAGCCCAAGGAGGATGGGGAGAAGCCGTCCGAGAAGAAGCCTATCAGCCTCGACGCTTTCAAGACTTCCAAGTCCGATGAGCCGTCAGCACCCCCGTCGCCAGCCCAGGCACCGCAGGTCAACGACTCTTCCGAGGACGACGACGCCACGGTCAAAATAGAGAAAATTCCAAAACCGCCGCCGGCGCCGCCGCCCCCCAAGGCGGACAGCATGGCGATACCCGGGGCCAAGCAGACCATCAAGCTCAGGCCTTCCGCCACGACTCCGACAGTTGCGCCGTCCGATGGCGGAGAGTCCCCAAGGCCTCTTTCTCCGGCGACCGTGAAGCTGAAACCTTCCCCTAGCCCGGCGCCGGTGCCGACGCCTCCACCAGAAGGCGCCGCTGACGAACCGGGGGGCGAACAGCCAGGTGAAGATACCGTTCCCGTCCAGAAGAAGACCATCAAGCTTTCACCGTCCAAGCCAACTTCTGCCGGCGAAATACCAATTCCGCCCATGCCGGGCGCCGAGGCGCCACTACCCCCGGACGAGGAACCCACCATACCCATGCAGAAGAAGACGATCAAGCTGTCGCCCGTCAAGGCCGCCGGCGCCACTCCGGCCGCACCGCTTAAGATGCCGGAGGAAACGCCCCAGGATCAGTCCAAGCCTTCCGCTCCGACCGTGAAGCTTCCTCCGGAACCTCCGACAGTGAAACTGCCGCCGATGCAGGGAGGAGCCCCTCCTCCTCCTCCTCCGCCGCCGCCTCCGCCTCAGGAACAGCAGCAGCCCGCCAAGCGCACGCTCAGGCTCACGAAGACATCCCACGCGCCCCCGCCGGCGGAAGGCGGCGCACCCCAGCTTGCGCCGCTGGGCGGAGAGCAGGCCGCGCCCTCGCCGCAAGGCGAACAGCCCGTCCCCGTCGGCGAACCCACGGTCTCGCAGGAACCGAGCATTATATTCACCATTGCGGCAGTCCTGACTTTCGTCATCCTGGCGTATCTGCTCTGGATTGTCGTCGGCCAGTACGGATCGCAGTACATGGGCTGGGAGAACGTCAATGTCCCGGGCGTGAGCGGCAAGGTGAAATAGCACGGCACCATTTTAAATATCTACCGGGAATGAAAGACAACACAGCTTTCCAGATAAAGAGCCACAGGGACAAGAAGGTACCTTCCATCCTTCTCATGGGCAAGCTGACTTCCGAATCAGCCTCGCACCTTGAAAAGGAGTTCGAGAAGATCATCGCCGAAGGGCACACCAGGACCCTTCTCGACCTGCGCGAAGTGCAGCTCATAACAAGCGCGGCGCTCCGCGTTTTCCTCACATACGCGAAGAAGTTCAAGAAGACCAACGGCAAGATCGTCTTCCACAGCATGCCCAATTCGGTCTACTCCCTCTTCGAAACCGTCGGCTTCACCCAGATACTCACCATATGCAAGGACGAGGAGGAGGCCCTGGTAATGATCGAAGAAAGCATCGACGTCGCCGGCAACGCGGCCCCGCCGCCGCACAGGAAATAGGCCCATATGTTTGCTTCTAATACGGGCGCCGGCGGCGACTCAAAATACATCGCCGCCCGCAACGGTTCCATCGCCGGCCTCGTCGACACCGCCATAACCGTCGGGGCGATGATCGCGGCGAACTCCACCGTCCTGGTCGCCGACACCTTCAAGACCTTCCTCGAATTCGTCGCCGTCTTCCTGTCATGGATGGCAATCAGGCAGATACGCTCGAGCTCCGAGAAGGAGTTCAACTACGGCATGCACAAGCTGGAAAACGTGTCCGGCATCATCGTCGCATCGCTGATGATCGTGTGCCTGCTCGTGATCGTCGCCAGCGCGCTGCACAACATCCACCACCCCGCCCACATCGGAGGAATCGGAATCGCGATAAGCCTGGCCGCACAGGTCGTTTACTTCTGCATCAACGGCAAGCTCTACCTGGGCTGCAAGGCCGCCGCCAAAAACGAGAACTCCCCGCTGATAAAGTCGCAGGCCAACCTCTTCCTCACGAAGTCCATCGGCAACGCCTTCATCCTCCTCTCGCTGGTCTCAAGCCTGCTCCTCAAGGGGTTCAGCTGGGCTATCTACATCGACCCAGTCGCCTCCCTCATAATAGCCTGCTCGATCCTCCTCGGGGCGCTCGGCATATTCTCAAGCTCTTTCTACGACCTCCTCGACAAGACCCTGGAGGAGTCGGACCAGATAATAATACTGCGCGAGCTGGCCAAGCACTTCGACGAATACGACGAGCTGCGGGGAATCCGCTCCAGGCGCGCGGGTAGCCACGCATTCGTCGAGATATTCCTCGAATTCCCTCCCGACAGCAAGGTCGCGGACGCGCAGAGGACAATCAACAGCATCAGGGCCAGCATCGAGCAGAAAATCCCCGGAAGCCACGTCACCATCGGACTCTCCGACTCGAACGTGTGAAGCGAAGCTGTTTCTTATCTGAAGGCCCGCGACTTGGCTTAAACCTGCTGAACCTAATTGCCGCAGTTGAAAATATGCTTTATAAATTAACACTCTCATAATAAGGCATTTACATATTTAGAGGCTTTCACCCAATGAGTGAAAGCCAGTTTCGGCATATTTTCAACCCGGGAGGGTTGGCCGCATTCGCCATATCTACTTCGTCAGCTTCAACCTGCAGTGGTCACCACAGCTGCGTCTTGCTGCCTGGTAGCTACGGCAAATGCGGCCAACTGCGGCTATTAGGCTGAAAGCGCCCGATACCATCCACAAATCAAGCAGCCGTCATCTCCCCATGATCCTGCCGAAAAACCTCTTCATCCTCATCGCCGGAGAATCCATCAGCACCGCGTGCTTCTTGCAGGCCTCCATGCAGCACATGCAGAGGATGCATTTGCGGGGTTCGACAAGATAGCTTCCGGACTTGAGGCATATCGCCTTCTGGCTGCAGGCGCCGGCGCATACGCCGCACCTGACGCAGAGCTTCTGGTCGATGACCGGCCGGCAGCTGAGCAGGAGCGACAGCGGATGGAACGCGAACTCCGGAAGGCTGTGTATGAAGCCGGATCCGGTCCTGCGCGCCTTTTTGGATTTCTCCTCGAGAAGCTCCCATCCGTCGCCGGCCCTTTCGATCAGCTCGTCCGCGGCAATCCCCCCGCCGCGACCGGCGATGCGCCTCAGCATCGGAATCTCTTCGGGCTTGAACCTGTAAAGCCGGCACGCGCAGGCGTCGACCGCCGCGGCGTCGGCTCCGGCAAAGATGAGTTCCGACCTGTAAGGTTCTCCGTTGGCAGGGCCGTTCCCGTCCATGCTCTCGACGGCGTCCATCACCGTGAAGTCCGGCTTCAGCTCGCAATACAGATCCGCCAGGAAGACCGACATCTTGCGAGGAGAAGGGAAACTTCCATGGAAGCCCGCCTTCACAATGCCGGGCATGAGCCCGAAGGTGTTCTTCGTGGCGCCGGTGATCTTCGTCAAGGCATGCGTCTTCAGCTTCGGGAGGTTGATTACAGCGCCGAAAGCACCGAGCTCCGCCAGCACGGGCACGGATCCGGCGGAGTCAAGCCGCCTCCTCGAGATGTTTTCAAAGCGGAGGAGACGGACATCCTCCTCGGCGCAGACCTTCGCCATCCCAGTCTTATCCCAAAGCTCCTCCTGGGAATATTCCCCGGCGCAGCTGTCGCCGAGCCAGAGATCCTTCCCGCCGAGACTGCGAAGCTCGCAGGCCACGGCCCTCGCAAATTCCGGATGCGTAGTCACCGCCTCCTCGGGCGGACGCGGCGAAAGCAGGTTGGGCTTCAGAAGGATCTTCCGCGCATTTAGAACCTTCTCAGGCCAGCCGCCGGCGGCCGCGACCGCTTCGCGCACGGCCTTCCGGAGAAGCGCCGGTTCATATTCCGGGCAGTGAACCGCCGCAACGGTTGCCTTTTTGCCGTCCATTCAATTATACTCCTTTAGGCTGAAAATTGCGCATTTTTATTGCGGAGATTTCGGGAATTGCTCCGTATTCTGAGAGGCCGCCGATACCGAGGTATCGAAGGCTCTAGAAGGGTGCGGAGCAAAACCGAAAGACCGCAACCGCCTTGCGGCGAGCATCTTTGGGCCGTATTTTTCCGTTCCTTCCTCGGACGACATTCATGTCGCCGCTCGATCGGAACAAAAAAAATCCAATCCCAAATCTTGCTCGTCAAAATGCCAATTTGCAGACCTAAAT
>CAZWRV010000127.1:0-14072 GCA_964636325.1 uncultured Victivallaceae bacterium
CGCCATTTATATTTTCGACAAAAACATTTTCCAAGTATTTTTTTAAGGGACTAAGTCTGCTTACGATTGGATACGGCGAGAAGCCATGGACCGAAGCCGCAACCTTCACCATCAACCTGATCGAGGGGGAGCATGGATCGCGCATCCGGATTCCGCCAGGCCGTTGTAATCATGACCGACACCCAGCGCAAGGACATGCTGGGCTGCTATGCCGGCACGGGGCTCCGCACGCCTTGCCTGGACAGACTGGCGGGGCAGGGGATACGTTTCGACCGGGCCTACTGCTGCCAGCCGGTCTGCGGTCCGGCGCGCTCCGCCCTTTTCACCGGCATCTTCCCCCATTCCAACGGCAGCTGGGCGAACTGCATGCCTCTGGGGGACAACGTCAAGACCATCGGACAGCGCCTCTCGGACCGGGGCGTATATACGGCATATATCGGCAAGTGGCACTTGGACGGCAGCGACTACTTCGGCCTCGGGCGCTGCCCTTCCGGCTGGGATCCGGCCTATTGGTACGACATGCGCAACTATCTAGATGATCTCTCCCCGGAGGACAGGCTAAGGTCCCGCAAGGCTGCCACGAACCGGGACGGCATCGCCGCTGATTTCACGTTCGGAAGCCGCTGCAGCGACCGGGCCATAGACTGCCTAAGGAAAAATGCCGGACGCGACTTCCTGCTTGTCCTTTCTTACGACGAACCGCACCATCCGTTCCTGTGCCCGGAACCTTACGCGTCGATGTACAGGGATTTCGAATTCCCGAAGACACCCGCGTTCTACGACGATCTATCCGGAAAGCCGGACCACCACCGGAAATGGTCGGCATCCTCGCCTACGCCGTTTGACATGCCGTCTTCCGAGAAGCGGGGATTCCGGCGCGTCCATGCCGACTATTTCGGATGCAACAGCTTCGTGGACAACGAGATCGGTCGCGTCATCGAGGCCGTAGACAGGCACTGCCCGGGAGCCCTCGTCGTTTACACTTCGGACCATGGGGACGGGCTCGGGGACCATGGAATCTGGAACAAGGGGGCCGCCATGTACGACTCCATCACGAACATCCCCTTCATCATCCGGTGGCCCGGGCAATCTCCTTCAATGCAAGTGTGCAATCATCCAGTGTCGCACGTCGACCTGGTGCCGACTCTCATGGATTTGTTCGACCTTCCGCGTCCGAATCTGCTCGAAGGCAGGTCGCTGCTGCCCTGTCTGAAAAATCCAGATCTGCGGATCAACGACGCGATCTTCATGGAGTTCGCCCGCTACGAGACCGACCACGACGGCCAAGGCGGTTTTCAGCCGATCCGCTGCGTATTCGACGGCCGGCATAAGCTTGCCGTGAACCTGCTCACCAGCGACGAGTTATATGATTTGGAAGATGATCCCCACGAGCTGAAAAACCTGATAGGCTCGGAAGAGCACTCGTCGCTTCGCGACAATCTGCACGACCGTCTGCTTGACTGGATGAACCGTACCCGGGATCCCTTCCGCGGCTACTACTGGGGACAGCGCCCCTGGCGCACAGGCATTCCTCCGGCCGGGTGGGACTGCGCCGGGATGACCCGCCAGCGCGAGGAGGACGAACGCTACGAACTGCGCCAGCTCGACTACGAGACCGGGCTTCCAATGGTCGAAGCCACACGGAAAAAATGATCCTGACGGCCGCAGTTGAAAAGATGCTATGTAATTTAAAATTATTATAATAAGGCAGTTACATATTTTGAGGCTTTCACCTGGCGGGTGAAAGCCGGTTCGCGCATATTTTCAACCCGCATGGGTTGCCCGCATTCGCCATATCTGCTTCGTTAGCTTCAACTTGCAGCGGTTACCACAGCTGCGTCTTGCCGCCTTGCAGCTACGGCGAATGCGGCCGACTGCGGCAATTAGGGTGATTGATTTCCAACAGACGCCTGGGGCAATACGCTTATCTGATCAGCTGCCAGTCGATTTTTCCGCCTTCGGGTGCGGGCGTGGAAAATTCGACGGTGAACCCGTCCGCGGCCTTCTTGACGACGCTGTCCATTGTCAGCCAGGACGGCTGGACGTTGATTGAATATTGCGCGTCGGGTTCGGGCTTTGCGAACTTGATTTCGGCGTTCTTGCTGTCCTTTGCAACCTTGACGTCGATGCCGCGGAGGTTGGCCGCCTTTGTGCCTGTGGCGGAGACGCCGGCTATTTCCTGCAGGCCTGCACCGGCCATGCTGAGATCGCCACCTGAGATTTTCATGTCGCCTGTCGCGGGGCTGACCGCGAGCGTTGTGGAGGCGGTGGCGTCGTGGTGCAGCCACTTCATGGTCTGGGGGCGCATGTTCGGCTGGCGGAAGAGTATGGCGGAGCTTACCATGTCGGCGTTGAAGGATATGCCGTCGTTGGCCGTGGCGCCAATATTTATTCCGGTCAGGAAGGAAGGCTGCTTGTCCTTCTTCGCCTCGATGTCCTCGAGCCGTCCCGTGCCGCCTATGGAAAACGCGTCGTTCATCGCGCAGCGGGAATAGTTGAGGACGGTGACGCCGCTGTCCTCCATCGTCGAGGGGAGCTGGTTATGGAAGCGTACCCTGAATCCGACGGGGTTGGCGGGATCCGCGCCGATGGCGAGCTCGATGGGATCTCCAGGCTGGAAGTCGAACTTGGTTCCCTTGTCCGGGGAAACACTGAACTTGATTTTGCGGGGGTCCTCATTCTTTATATACGGGCGGTCGACCCAGCCCTGGCCGACGTCGCTCACGAAGGCGCCGGGCGCGATGGCGTAGCTCATCGGCTTTTCGTGGCCGTCCCTGGTGTAGTTGTTCCTGTCGAAGAGGAGCGGGGCGCCGGCGTTGCATGCCGCCCACCGTATCCTCTCGATGCGGATGCACTTGGTCCCGTCCGGATTCTCGCTGAATTCGCGGATCTGGTACCAGCGGCATACGTCGCGTTTCGGATCGGCGGAAGCGTAGCCGGTGCTGCCGTCCTTGGGCGTGATGCATTCGGACGGATCGGTGATCGCGAAGTAACGGCCGATGACATCCTTTGTCCATCCGCAGTCGGGCGAGCCGATTATGCGTCCGCCGAGGAGGTTGATGCCGTCGACTATCAGGCTCGGATATGCCTTGCCCTTGTAGGCGTTCTCCACTTTTCTCACAGGCTGCAGCGCCCAGGTCGTGAGCGGAGGTTTTTCCCCCTTGAAAGCTGCGAGTTTCGCAAGATCGACGGTTCTTCCGTCTTCGACGAGGACAGACGCGTCGGCGAACATTCCCGCCCAGTCCTCGGGAGCGACGACCACCACGGAGCTTTTCGTGATCCATTTATCCTTGTTCATGTTGATGAGGGGGCGGCAGCTCGCCAGCTTGTCCGGGCATTCTGCGCCCTCGGCCTTGAAGACGAGTTCGTCCTTGGCGGGATCCTTTGCCTCCACGACGCCGTGGAACGCGGTCACGTCGTAGACAGTCTCGCAGTTGTATATGCAGGCCATCTCGTCGCCGAGCCCGGTGAAGACGTCGCCCTGGTTGAACATCGAGGCGCTGATCATGAAGGCGTCGCCCTGCGAATACTGCCTGCGCGTCACCTGGAAGTCCATCGTCTGGTTGTTGGAGTTTGTCACGCTTTCGAGCTGGGAGATGCCGGTGACGTGCTTGTTGTAGACGATGCAGCCCTTCGGGTGCGGGTGCTTGAAGTCGCCGACCAGGAACGGCAGGTTCTTCTCCTTGTCCCATCCGAGGTCCTTGACGTAGATCTGGTCGTATGGCTGATTGTAGTTCTTCGAACCGCCGGTGACGTTGATGAACTGCCCGACGTAGATGCCGCGGATGGTAGGAAGGTATAGGCGCTGGTTCTCGCCGGCCTTCACCTCCTCGGAGGAATACTGCATGTAGCTTGAGGCCCCGTGAGTGACTATGTTGCGCAGCTCCTGGAGATTCATAACCCCTTGGAAGGGAAGGCTTTTGTCCTTCTGGTTGATTGTCCGGGAAATTCTCTGTCCGGCCCAGGCGCTGGGGGAGGGGCTGCCGATGGACGGAGCGATAAGGTCGGCGTAGCCGCCGCGGAGGTCGAGCACGGTTATCACCGGGGCTTCGTCGCGCGACTGCTGGAACGTGTTGACGACGCTCCAGGCCTTCGGCGCGTAGGACGGGATTATGAGAAGGCCGCCTCCTTGCGCAAGCATTTCGGCTGCAGCCTTCTGATACGCCGCCTCGGCCTGAGCGGGACTGGCGATGTCCCCGTAGTCGGACAGGATGCAGACGCTGCTTTTAGAGCTCTGGCCCCAGGACGAGATCGCGAGGAGCCCCGCGGCGATTGCGGACATGACGGACTTTTTCATGCTTGCCTCCTAATTTCTTTTATTGGTTCGGTATATTTGCTATTTCCAAAGATCCGGACGCGGCAAGCACGTCCCTCGATTTGCGGACGGAGGGTCATGCTTGTCATGACCGTTATTATAGAGTTTTGAGGGCACCTCGTTATAATTAAATGATCGTCGGCTTTGAACCTCCTAGAAGACGCATGCCTCATATATGGCCCACAGGATGGAAAGGACGCATCCGCCGATGAATCCGAAGATGGCCGAGAAAGTGTGTTGGGAATTCAGCTCCCCCTTCCCAGCGCTGAAATGTTCCTTGAGCCTTGTGTGAAGCCTAGAGATGAAGTCGCGGATGGCGTCTTCGGCTTCCTCATCCAGGCAGACATCCACGTTGAGATTTCTGGAGTATCTACGAGCCATATTAGCCGGCAGTATTCTCCTCCAAAATTATACGATCAGCTGGGGCAGCGGGAATTTCCTGGTCAACATCGAAACCTCCTCGCCTATTGTGCGGAGGGCGTTGTCGTCGCTTCTGGCGGCGACGGCCTTGTCGATCCATTCTGCCACATGAACCATCTCGGCCTCCTTCATCCCTCTGGTGGTGACGGCGGGGGTTCCGATCCTGATGCCGCTGGTGACCATGGGCTTTTCGGGGTCGAAGGGGATCATGTTCTTGTTGACTGTGATCCTGGCCTTGTCGAGGGCGGTGGCGGCGTCCTTGCCGGTGATCTTCTTAGGCCTGAGGTCGACGAGCATCAGGTGGTTGTCGGTTCCGCCGGAGACGATCCTGAAGCCGAGGCGCGCGAGTTCCGCGGCCAGCCTGGTCGCGTTCCTGCGGATCTGCCTCTGGTATTCCTTGAACTCGTCGGTCATGGCTTCGCCGAAGCATGCGGCCTTTGCGGCGATCGTGTGCATCATGGGGCCGCCCTGGAGCCCGGGGAAGAGCTTCGAGTTGACGGCCTTGATGTGCTCGTTCTTGCAGAGGATGAGTCCGGAGCGCGGGCCGCGTAGCGTCTTGTGGGTGGTCGAGGTCACGATGTCGGAGTAGGGGACCGGGCTGGGGTGTTCGCCTGCGGCGACGAGGCCGGCGATGTGGGCCATGTCCACGACGAGCTTCGCCTGAACCGAGTCGGCGATCTCCCTGAACCGCTTGAAGTCTATGGTCCGGGGATAGGCGCTTGCGCCGACCATGACGAGCTTCGGCCTGTGTTCGGCCGCGAGTTTCGCAACTGTCTCGTAGTCAATGGTCTCGGTCTCCTTTGAAACGCCGTAGGGGACGATCTTGTACAGCATCCCGCTGAAGTTCATCGGGTGGCCGTGGGTGAGGTGCCCTCCGTGCGCCAGGTCCATGGCGAGGACGGTGTCGCCGGGGTTGATGAGCGCGAAGTATGCGGCCATGTTTGCCTGGCTTCCGGAGTGCGGCTGGACATTGGCCGCCTCGGCGCCGAAGAGTTTGCAGGCGCGCTCGATCGCAAGGGATTCGACGTCGTCGACGACCTCGCATCCGTTGTAGTATCTCTTGCCCGGGTAGCCTTCGGCATATTTGTTGGTGAGGACGGTTCCTTGGGCGGCCCGTACCGAGCAGCTCGCGAAGTTTTCGGAAGCGATGAGCTCCAGCCCTTCGTCTTCCCGTGCCACCTCCCGGTCGAGCATTGCGGCGAGCTGGGGGTCCGGCTTCCTGACCGCGGCGATCTCATCGTAGGAGAGGACTTCGATTTTTTCGAGCCTCCTGGCGTGCCTCTCCTCCGCGCTGAACGGGGTGGCCAGCCAGGCGTCCGTTATTTTGACGGCCTTGTCGAAATCGATGTAGTCGCCCGGAAGGATGAGGACGTTGGAGCAGTTGTGGGATCTGGAAGCCTTGGCGATCTTTTCGTCGTAGGCGACGGCGGCGCGGACGCCGTGGAAGCGGTTTGCGACGATGCCCATGCCGACGCCGGACCTGCAAATCAGGATGCCGCAGTTCAGCTTTCCGGTCGAGACAGCCTTGGAAAGGGCGCTGCCGAAGTCGGAGTAGTCGTCCTCGGGATCAAGGCAGCACGGGCCGAAGTCCTCCGTCTTGAACCCCTTGGATCCGAGATGCGCCGCGAGCTTCTTTTTGAATTCGAATCCGCCGTGGTCGGCCGCGATGCCGATTGCCGATCCAGTTCCGAGCCAGTCCTTGATGCCTGCCATATTCTCCATCCTTGGTTCAAATGATAAACTATATTTGACGCAAAGCCGCAAAGGCGCAAAGAATACCACTTATATATAAGATTTTAAAGTGCGGAGTTTAAATTTTCAGATTTCCTGACCCGCCCATTATGAAAAGCTTAAAACCGGCAGGAAAATGCCCATGTGACTTTTCAGAGCTGGGTGCCTGAAATCTGAACTGAAATACCTTCCGGGGGTCTGTATTTCCACACATCTCTTTTTCCCACGGATCAGATCCGCGCAGCGCGGGGTGATGGCGAACCTTGCGGCCGATTGCGGGGCAAATACAGGCGTATTGCTGGTTGGTCGAGTTCCGCTTTCAACGGCCTTTGCGCCTCCGTGGCTTTGCGCGGGACTTCTTGTTTTTCGCTGAGGCGCTCTTGAGTTCCAGGAATAGGTTGTCCACGGCGGTCTTAATTTCCGCGAAGCAGCTCCGGTAGAGTGCTTCGCCGCCGCCTGCGGGGTCTGAGATGTCCTCTCCGGGCCTGTCGGCGTATTCGAGCAGGAGCCGTGTCTTTGGGGCGTATTCGGGGAAGAGGGAGAGCAGCCATTCCTTGTGCATGCGGGCCATGGCGAGGATGAGGTCTGCCTTCTCGACGGTCTCGGGGTGTATCCTGCTGCTTCTGTGCCCGGATATGTCGATTCCCGTCCTGCGCATGGTTTCGACCGCATGGGCGGATGCGGGCAGGCCGTCGTCCGTGCAAGTTCCCGCCGATGAGACGGTTATGTTGTCAATGCGCGCGTCGGCGCAGAGCTTCCTCAGGTAGGCCTCGGCCATCGGGCTTCTGCATGTGTTTCCGGTGCATATGAAGGTTATGTGCATTTCCCGCTCAGGAGTCCGATGGTTTTCTGGCGTTTCAGCCTGCTCTTCCACAGGTTGATCTGCCTGCGGACTTCGCGGAAGCCCGTGCCCCCGTAGATCCCGCGCTTGCCGATGCTGTAGTTGGGCTTGAAGATGTTGAGGCAGACCTTGTCCGCCGCCGGTATGACCGACTGCATCTCCTCGAGCGTGAGTCCGTCGAGCCTTTTGCCCTTCTGGTGGCACCATTTGACGAGCCTGCCCACGCTGGAATGCGCGGTCCTGAAGGGGACGCCCTTCCAGACGAGCAGTTCGGCCAGGTCGGTGGCCATCAGTTCGGGGTTGGAGGCTGCTGCCGCCATCCGGTCGGTGCGGATCTTCAAGGTTGCTATCATGCCGGGATAGACCGAAAGCAGCTTGCGGACGGTGTCGATGGCGTCGAAGAGCGGCTCCTTGTCCTCCTGGAGGTCCCTGTTGTAGGCGAGGGGCAGGCCCTTGCATACTGTGAGGATGGAGATGAGGGAGCCGTAGATCCTGCCGGTCTTGCCCCTGGCGAGTTCGGCGATGTCGGGGTTCTTTTTCTGGGGCATGAGGCTTGAGCCGGTGGAGAAGGCGTCGTCCAGTTCGGCGAATCCGAATTCCTGCGAGCACCAGAGGATTATGTCCTCGGAGAGCCTCGAAACGTGCATCGCGAAGACGGAGAGGCATGCTAGGAACTCGCAGATGAAGTCCCTGTCGGAGACAGCGTCGATGCTGTTCCTGGAGATTTCCGGGAAGTCGAGGAGCATCGCAGTGCGGCGGCGGTTTATCGGCAGGGTGGTTCCTGCGATCGCGCCCGAGCCGAGCGGCATCACATTGAGCCTCTTCCTGCAGTCGTCGAGCCTGCCGATGTCCCGCTCGAACATTTCGGCGTAAGCGAGGAGATGGTGGGCGAAGCAGATTGGCTGCGCGTGCTGGAGGTGCGTGAATCCGGGCATGATTGCCATCGGATGTTCGTCGGCCTTTGCTACGATCGCATGCTGGAGGCCGCGTATTTCCGACTTGATCTGGTCGCAGACGTCACGCAGGTAGAGCCTGATGTCGAGGGCGATCTGGTCGTTGCGGCTCCTGGCCGTATGAACCCTGGCGCCGTCGTCGCCAAGGAGCCTGATAAGCTCGTTCTCGATGTTCATGTGTATGTCTTCGAGGTCGGTGGAGAGCTTCATAGTGCCGGCGCCGATCCTCGCCTCGATCTCGTCGAGCCTGGCGGAAATCCTTTGGGCTGTCTTCTTTGTGATGATCCCAGACTCGGCGAGCATCGCGACATGGGCTTTGCTCCCCCTTATGTCGTAGCGGTAGAGCCTTTTATCGAATGATATGGATTCCGTGAACTTCTTAAGGTTTTCGTCCTGCCTGGAGCTGAAGCGTCCGTCCCATAATGCCATTTGAGTCCTCCTGGTTATCCGCATGCGTTGCTGTGAATCATCTTGAGCCGGTCAGATAAAGGTGCCTGAACCGGACAAAGTAGTTCAGGCCCGAATAGACA
Source organism: uncultured Victivallaceae bacterium (assembly GCA_964636325.1). Taxonomy (GTDB): domain Bacteria; phylum Verrucomicrobiota; class Lentisphaeria; order Victivallales; family GWF2-50-93; genus CAZWRV01. The sequence goes on from CAZWRV010000127.1 coordinate 8,791, forward strand.
GTGACGATCACTACTATCCAGACGGCTACAGTCCATATTATGCCCAGGTTCATCCCGAGGAAGTGGATTCCGGAGAGATCGCTCTTTTTGCAGCCCATGACCCAGAAGGAGCCGCCGATGACCAGAAACGCCATCTGAAGCGAGGTCTTGAGCTTTCCGGTGACGTCCGCGGAGATCACCTCGCCCCTGTTTGTGGCGATGAGCCTCAGGCCGGTCACCAGGAATTCCCTTGAAAGCACCACGACCGCCACCCAGCCGCTTAATATGCCCTTGTCCACCAGCATGATGAAGGTGGTGGCCATGAATATCTTGTCGGCCAGGGGATCCATGAGCCGGCCGAAGTCAGTGATCAGGTTGTATTTCCTGGCGATGTAGCCGTCGAGGATGTCGGTGACGCCGGCAAGTATCGCGAACACCAGCCCTGTGATCCTCCATGTCTTCTGCCATTCGACGGGCAGCCTGTCGTCGATGTTGCATATCACAAGGAAGATGAATATCATCAATATCCTTCCGACCGTGATTCTATTGGGAATATTCATGGATTGTTCCGTTTGCTTGCGCCTGGAGAGGCATATCATGTTAAAAATAACGGCTTTCCGGCGTTTTGCAAGGCGCGGATACCTGGGTCGGGAGCTGCCCCACCATACCCATATTCCGGCAAGATATTCTTACAAGATTATGTACAACGATTTTGTAGCATTATGCCGCTCTCGATGAAGTCGCCATACTTCGGCCGCGGCGCCGCCATGGCGGATTTTTATCGCAGAGGAAAACTTAGCGGTCTTTCCGCTCGTCCACGACGGCCTTGAGCGTGTATGGCTCCGCAGCGATCACCTTGCAGTTAATTATGTTTCCGGGCTTCAACTTTCCGCCGCGGACTTCGACGGTATTGTCGATCTCGGGGGCGTCCATGTATGTCCTGCCGACGGATTTACCACCGAGGGTCTCGTCAATGATGGCGAGCACGGTTTTGTCGAGCAGGGCGCGGTTGTGTTCCTGCGAGATGCGCGACTGGAGCTCCATGAGAGAGTTTTTCCTTTCTTCGGCGAGGGCAGGGGGGATGCGCCCCGGAAGCTTTTCGGCGGGCGTTCCCGGCTCAGGGCAGAACGTAAACACGCCGAGCCTCTCGAACCGCTGCTCTTGGACGAAGCTGCGAAGTTCGCTGAATTCCTCGTCCGTCTCGCCTGGGAAGCCGGTGATGAACGTAGTCCTGAGCGCAAGGCCGGGGATGCCGCTGCGCATTCTGGAGAGAAGTTTTTTTATCCCATCCGCCTTCGTCCTTCTTCCCATCAGGGAAAGTATCCTGTCGCTGATGTGCTGGAGCGGCAGGTCCACATATGGAAGAAGATGTCTGGCCCCGGCATAGCATTCGACGAGTTCATCTGTAAAGTGCGCCGGATGCGCATACATGAGCCTGAGCCAGAAATCGCCGTCGAGCGGGTCGAGCGCCTTCAGCAGCGGAACTGTCCCGCCGTCGAATGCCGTGGTGTCCTGGCCGACGAGGATAAGCTCTTTACAGCCGCCCTTGAGGAGCTGTTCCGCCTCCTCGGTGATCGAGGCGATGCTGCGGCATCTCATCCTGCCGCGTATTCCGGGGATGGAGCAGTATGTGCAGCGGTTGTCGCACCCGTCGGAAATCTTGATGTAGGCGTAATGTCCCGGTGTGAGCTGGAGACGCGGGGTTCCGGAGCCGTAAATGAACGAGGGCGCGTCGGACTTGACAATCTTTCCCGTAATGCCGCCATCGAATATTTTCGACACCAGATGCGGGATGTCCTTTATCTGATCGATGCCCGCCCAGAGGTCGACGCCGGGATATTTTTCGGCGTAGGCGCCCGGCTTGTCCCATTGGGTGAGGCATCCTGAGACGATCAGTTTTCTAGTCTTGGGCCTTTTGCGCTTCCAGCTCAGGGCCTTGCGTATCCATTCCTCGGCCTCGTATCTGGCGGACGGGATGAAGGCGCAGGTGCTGACGAGGAAGACGTCCGCGTCCTCGGCGCAAGGCGCCAGGCCGACCCCTTCCGAGACCGCGGATCCCGCAATCACCTCGGTGTCCACAAGGTTCTTCGGGCAACCGAGGCTGACTATATGGATGTAATGTTCAGGGGCTCTCACCGGGGTCCGGTCTCATAAGTGGACGATGTTTTCAGGCAACGTTTCGTCGGCTGTTTTCATCCTTGACTAAGTGACGCGTTCATAAATACGGTGACGCTGGTGGGAGCAACAGCGGAGGGATCGCGCTTCCGAAACGTCTGGCCAATGTCTCATGAATAAAAATTATTATAACAGGCATTGAAAAATTGAAAAGTCAATTTAAAGTTTGCGCTTTCACGGATTGGATATATATTACTTTTTGAAATGCGCCCATAGCTCAGCGGTAGAGCAGGTGACTCTTAATCACAAGGTCGAAGGTTCAAATCCTTCTGGGCGTACCAGCAATCGCAGCCTCATCACCGCCAGGTGATGGGGCTTTTTTTTCAGATTTCCTCACCCGCCTCTATGATGTGGCACAAGGCAGGGAGGCATATCATTGCTGCTTTTCAGCGCGGGGCGCCGGAAATCTGAATTGAAATACATTCCAGTGGTAGGTATTTCACCATATCCCTTTTTGCCACGGAACAGTATGTCCGTATTATACTATCTCAATGTCGCATCCCGTCGGCGCATTTTCCACCGTCACCTTGCAGCGGCTTCCATCCCGGCGCCACGCGACGTCGAGCATGCCATTGGGGGTCAATATGCTTGCCCGTGCAGATTCCAGGTTCGCGGGATGCGGCGAGACCCTTGCGGCCTTCCATCCGGGCTTGGACGGCCGGACACCGACGACGTAGGCCGGGAGAAGGAATGCAGGACCGGCGGACCATCCATGGCAGAGGAAAGTGTTTCCGTGCTGTATGCGCGTCTCGGGGAAGGTTGGGAGATCGTCGTGCGCGCCCCAGAACAGGCGCATCTGTCCGAGGGCGAGCTCGTCGAGTCCCTCCTCGAAGAGCGCCTGGCACAGGAAATGCCCGAACCATGGCGTGCCGACGGGGACAAGCAGATCCGGGGAGGGGCGCCTGTTTTCTTTGAGAGAATCCTCTCCGATCGGAACCGGCCCCAGCAGAGCCGGGTCTGTAATCCTGCGCAGAAGGGCCGCCCGTTCCGCCGCAGGACAGACTCCGCCCAGGACAGCGATCGCATTTGCGTCCTGGCTGAAGATCGGCGTCCTGCCGTCCGGCGGGCATGCGTCGCGGTAGAGCTGGCGGCCGGAGTCCCAGAAGCGCTTGTGCGCGGCCAGGCGGAGCTTTTCTTGCATCCCGAACCATCTGTCGCCCAAGGCGTTGCGTATGAAGTCGTGCCTGCCGATCCGTTCCAGCGCCCATATCAGGAACGCATTGGTAAGGAGGAGGCAGCCGGAACCTTCGATCGGCGCCCAATCCCAGAACTGCCCGGCCGGCCATGAGGCGATTAGGCCGTCGCCGTCCTGCAGCGACTCGAAGAGCGCCATCAGGCGGCGGGCTGCGGGTAGAAGCTCCATTACGGTCTCGTCGCCGCTGAACATCCAGTATTCGGACAGCAGGCAGAGCCATGAAAGGCTGCTTGAGGCGAACGCGCAGTTGATCCGCTCTGAGGGCATGAATCCGTTTATCCTGCCGTCGGGGAGCTGGCACTGCGCCCCCTGGATCAGCGCCCGCCTGAGCAGGCGAGTGTCACCGAAGGCGTATCCCGAGACATGCCCGTGCATGTAAAGGTCCTCCATCCACTGGACGCGCTCCCGCGTGGTGCAGTCCAGGAATGCGTCGGTGCTGCAAAGGCGGACTGTTTCCGCGGCCTTGGCGGCATAGCGTTCCAGAGCCGGATCGGAGCAGGCAAAGAAATTGTGCATGTCGAAGGGGTATAGCTCCTCCCATGCGCTCAGGTCCGCAAGCTCCGTAGTTCCGGACGGGCTCCATACGTCCACGGTGACGTAGCGGAAGCCGCGGGGATGGGCGCCGCGGATTTCGCAGCCGCCTGCGGGCAGGATGAATCGGTCGCTCGAGTGCAGATAAGATCTTTCAGGATTGACCGCCTGAGAGGGGCCTAAAAGATCGTCGTATGAGACGTCGGCCACCGCCCCGTCGGCGGACCTGTTGAATCGCAGGCAGATATATCCCGAGACAGTCTTCCCGAAGTCAAATGTGAAGTAGCGGGCGTTGTTTCCAGGACGGTCCCCGCAGAGCAAGGGACGAACAGGTTCCCGGTCGGAAATCCGCGTTCTCGCGGCCACCGTCTTGGAAAGGATGGGTTCAATCGCGCCGGCGTTCCAGCATCCGGACGCGGCTGGAGCGGGGGAGGGGAGCAGTGCCAGTCTCAGCGGTGGAATGTCTCTCTCCGCGAGATTCATCCACGGGACGCACGGAGGCCTGCCGATCACGGCGGGCGCGGTCCATCCGCGGTCGTCGTAGTCCGTGCCGGTCCACCCCGCCGGAATCTTCCGGAGGTCGCAGTCCTCCCAGAACCCGAAATGGGACATTGTGCATGGAAGTTCCTGCCGCCACGCATCGGCTGCCATGCATCGCCAGTCCGGTCCGGTTCCAATATCCGTGCATGCCGAGCCGCACCGGAGCCGGACATCCGCGAGGAGTCCCGGCCGCCCCGTCATGACCGTCGCGTTGATTTCACCGATATGGTGGGCGAGGACCGCGATACAGTGGCGGCCGCGCCGGATCTTCATGTGGAAGGAATCATATTGGTAGTTGGAAAGCGGAGCGCGGGCGGGGCCGCGGCAGATCCATTCGCCGTCCAGATAGAGCGTATAGAATGAGTCGGCCGTAATCTTAATTTCCAGGTCGGCGTCGCGTTCCGCCTCGAAGGTCCGGCGGAACATCGCATAGCAGTTGCGACCCTTCTCGCGTGCGTCCGGCCATATCCAGGCGCCGTTCCATCCTGGCTTCGCTTCTTCAGGCATATTGACAAGCTCCTTTTGTTGAACAGTCTTAAACCTATTTGATTTCCTCGAACGATCTATTGTCTGAACTTTGTCCTGAACTGCTCGGCATATTCCTTGCGGGCAGAGATTCTCTTCTTAGTTCAGGACAAAGTTCAGGATGTGGTTTCATTGGTCGGAGGCGTCAAGGTGAATGGCTGCCATCCAATTTACCAAAGTAGAACCACAGTTGTTTGGCGAATACTGAGATTCTTTCCGGCATTGAATATACCATGCCATGCCGAATTTGAAAAAGCCGTCCACAGGTTTATACTCCTTAAAGCTGAAAAATTTACATTTTGATTGCGGGGATTTCGGGAATTGCTCCGTATTCTGA
>CAZWRV010000128.1:0-13929 GCA_964636325.1 uncultured Victivallaceae bacterium
GGCATCCCGGGCGAAAACAATTTCTAAAAAACCATTTTTGTGGACGGGCTCTACATAAACTCCGACATCCGAGGAATCCCAGCATGAATTCAGCAAAAGGGCGTAGTTTGCTGAATTCATACGATTCAACGTTTCACCACGTATCTTTTTCAACGGATCAGGTTGTCCATGGACAAATTGCCAGGAACAGGCGGAGAGGGAGCGGGCGGAGCTTTTGCGGCGGAACGGACCGGTCTGGCCCGTGTTGCGGCCGCCGCGTTCCTGATCCTGCTTCTCGAACTGGCGCTGATACGCTTCGTCCCGTCGGAGGTGAGGGCGATATCATATTTCACGAACCTGATGCTTTTCTCGGCGTTCTTCGGCATCGGGCTCGGATGCATCCTCCAGCGGCGGAACCTGCCCGGATACGTTCTCCCTTCCGCATTCTTCCTTATATTCCTATATGTCCTTGCCATGAGGGGCATAGTCGTCTACGACGGCGGCGGCGACGTCCATTACTGGCTCCAGGCGGACGATCAGCGGTCCCGGCCTCCTGTCCAAGTCCCGCTTTTCCTGGCGGCGGCGATTGTATTCATCGTGTCTTCCGGACCCTTTGTCGCGATGGGCTGGCGGCTGGCCCGCGAGATGCAGCTCCATGGCCGCCTGAAGGCATACGGATTCAATCTTCTAGGAAGCCTTCTAGGAGTAATTCTCTTCTCGCTGGCCTCATATCTTAAGTGTCCGCCGTGGGCGCTCATCGCCGGTGCCGGAGTCGCGTGGGCATTGCTCTTCCGCTCCGGAAAAGCCGGCCTGGTCCTGCAATGTTTTGCGGCGCTGCTTTTCGCCGTATTCCACGGCGGAGGCCAGTATTCCCGAATCTGGAGTCCGTATTATCTCGTCCAGTTCGATGCCGGCTCGGACAGGATAACCGTGTGGGTGAACTCCAGCTTCCACCAGGAGGCGATAAATTTCAACACCGAAAATCCGGACTTCAAGGACCGGGCCGCGGACATGCGGCAGAAGTTCAGCTTCCCATATAAGGAATACCGCCGGCACAACGGCGGGCGCAATCCGCAGAAAGTCCTCATACTCGGCCCCGGCGCCGGAAACGACGTCTGCATCGCGCTCCTCAACGGTGTCCCGGACATAACGGCCGTGGAAATCGACACTGTGATCGCCGGCATCGGCAGGGACTTCAACAGCATGCGCCCGTATCAGAATCCGAAGGTCAGGCTTGTCATCGACGACGGCCGCCACTTTCTGGCGGAGACGGAGGACAAGTTCGACATGGTGATTTTCGGGACTCTCGACTCACAGACCCTCCTTTCGGGCTATGCCAACCTGAGACTGGACAATTACCTGTATACAAAGGAATGCTTCGAAAGAGTGAAGGCCCTGCTTAAGCCCGGCGGCATCTTCGCCGCCTATTATTCGGTCTCTAAAAGCTGGTTCTTCAGCCGGATATACTCCACCGTTGCGTCCGTCTTCCCCGGCTCCCTGCAGATTTTCCGCTACCACGACAACTACCTCTTCAACACGGTAGTCCTTGCCGCCAAGGATGTTCCGGAGCTGGTTCCAGACCCCGGGATGGACAAGAAGCTAGCCTCGGCCGTCCCATCGACCGACGACTGGCCGTTCATTTACATGGAACGCCCGTCAATTCCGCCGCTTTACTTGAAGGTGATGCTGCTGGTCGGGGCGATGGCGGCCGGCGCCTTCCTCCTGCTGCGGAGGGAGGAAAAAAGTGCCGGGCTTCATCTGGATTTCTTCCTGCTGGGGCTGGGCTTCAGCCTGCTGGAGTCTGCCGCGATAGTCCGACTTGCCCTGGCCTTCGGCTCAACCTGGGTAGTGAACTCGGTGGTGTTCACAGCCGTCCTCCTCACGGTATTCCTTGCGAACTTCGCAGTGGAGAAACTGCCGCGTCTGCACTCCGGCATAGCATGGGCGGCGCTTATTGCGGCGCTCGCGGCCAACTGTCTCATACCGCCAGGCCTGCTGCTCGGGCTGGAGCTTCCTGCGCGGACGCTTTCCGCGATGGTCCTGATAGGAACCCCGGTATTCTTTTCGGGGATCATCTTCAGCTCAATGTTCCGTAGGACGGCCGACGTCGGATTCCCGCTGGGTGTGAACATGGTAGGCGCGATGGCCGGCGGCGCGGTCGAGTATCTCTCCATGCTGCTGGGGATGAAGATGATATGGCTCATCATGATAGCGGTATATATTGCGGCGCTGGTCTGCTCAAGGTTGAAGGCAAAACCATGAACTGGCGTATAAACAATATTCATGCCCTCCTGCTGGCTGGGATGATCGTCTCGGCGCAGTCCCTCAGTGCCGGGCCGCTGCCGACCGTCGAATTGCGAGGAGGCACGGCCCTTGTGAGAAATTCCTCCGTCGAACTAGCCATCCTTCGCGGCGCCATAACAGGCATCAAGGATCTTCGGACCGGCGAAGATTTCTGCGCGACAGCGGATTTCGACGGCGCAATGAAACGGGTCTTCGGATCTGAAACGCCGGAGTGGGCATCCGCCGGCTCCGTCTGCGAAATCCGCAAAGGCGAGGGAGGTGATGCAGTCCTCGTCTACCGAGGTTCCTCGGCGAGGGGCGACTATGAGCTGCAATATGAGTTCGCCGACGGCGGAGACGGCGCTGTCCGCGTCCGGACCACATGGCGCTTTTCAAATCCAGAAAAACCTCCCGCTGAAATCCAGATACCCATCATTGGACTTAATGGAAAATCCGTAATCCTCGGCTGCGGTGCCAGGTATGTGCGGGATGACGCCCCTGCCGATGACGCCTGCGTCCGCCCTTCGAACAACCTCTACGGCCCTCCGGCTGCGGTGGCCGAAGGCGGGAAAGGCTGCATCTTCTTCTGGTCGGAGGATTTCCAGAACCCGAAAAACATCAGGCTCTCGCACGATCCCGGCGCAGACCATCTCCGCCTCTGCAGTTCCCGTCCGGCGATGACGCCTGAAAAGGGGCTTGTCCGCTCGGTACGATGGAATATCCTGCCGGCTGCCTCCTGGGCGGACGCCGCAAAGGCCTACCGTGTCTCATTCGAGAAGATCATGGGCGCCAAGCCCTTGTGGCTCAACGGCACCGAATGGGTCCGCAAAATACATGCGGTCCATTATGACCTGCCCGGCGGCATCCACGGAAATCCGAGTCCGGCGGACTCCGACGCATACTACGGGCGGCTGGCGTCTATGATCGATCCGTCGAAGCTCCTGCTCTTCTATTGGAACGGGAACGTGATAATTCTTTTCGGCGACCACCGCTACATGAAAGTGCTTGAGGGGCCGAAGCCCCAGGTCATCGACGCGCTGGAGAAATACGGCTTCCGCTGGATGGGCTATCATCCTTATGTCTTGATTTATTCGCCAAAGGGCAGCCTTGCGCAACTGGAGCAGATCAAGGCGAAAGGCTGGGGCCTGCCCGAAGGATACGAGTTCGCGCCGGACTATGAAGGCGAACCCGGCAAGTTCCACGACTATTTCCGGCCGGTCGCCCACGGTTATTACCAGCCCAAGGACAAGACCATGGACGAGATGGACGGGCTATGGGTGCTCCATCCCGGCAGTTCCAAGACGAGAGGATACATCTTGAGGAACTTCAAGAACTACTGCAAGGCCCATCGCGTCTCCGGCTGCTACTTCGACATCATGGGCGTCGGATGCCACACATGGGACTTCCCGGAGGACCGGAAGGTAATGGACGGATTCGACGGATACACCGGCGAGTCTGAGCTGCTTAAGCTTCTGCGCAGGGAGCTGCCGGAGCTGGCCGTTATGAGCGAATGCCAGAGCGAATGGACAACCGCATACACCTTCTACACATGGGAGGGCTCGACGCACATCACGCTGCCCCGGGACCATCCTTCTATTAAGGCGATCGTCAACCATCCGTTCAGGACGGCGCTATGGGGAAGCTACACCTGGACCCGCGAGGAGGAAATCGACGTGGCCGACCTGGCCCTCCTTGGCAGCCTTCCTGTCCTGAGGCTCGGCGACGACTGGTCGCTTGCCCGGGCTCGCCTTTTTACCGAAGAGGAACTTTTCAACGGCCTGCCGGAAAAGTGGGATACTGCGGCGCTCGCGTATTACCGCGGAAGGGACGGAAGGATGTTCCAGTTCAGGAAGCTTCCATACGGCGACGGATATGTCGAACTGGATACCGGCTCCGCTGGCAGTTTCAAGCCGCGCCTTGTCAGGCTCGCCGGGCAGACCATTTCACCTCTGGAGCAGCCTGCGCGCATCCAGGACTGGGTCGCGTACAGGGATGGAAGGCCTTTCGGGCTCGATCCGTCCAGGAAATACGGCCTCATACTGGAACCACCTCCAAAAGAAGAACTTATGCTTGTCTACGGACTTCCGGAAGGGGCCTTTGTCCGCACAGCCCGGCATGCAAAAGGATACAGCGTGCTCGAACTTGGAAGCCTCTCCGGCAGGGAAATTGAGGGGAAGGTATCCGTGCGTATGGGGAAGAAGTGCCTTAAGGCCTGCGATTTCCGCAGGGATTTTGCAGGTCCGTTCCCAGCCGGAACCCGCCTTGACTTTGAGACGGTTGCACCGGGCGGAATGGTCTTCGTCTGGGAGGCGCAGAAGTCGCTGGATGGAAGTTCCCCGGCCCAGTTTGCGTCCGCATCGGGTCATCTTCTCTCCGACGGCCGCCCTGATCGCTTCTGGTGCTACAATTCCAGCATACTGTGCGGCAAGACGACGGTTGAAGGTGTTGAATATCCGGCGTTGAGCGTCGGCTACGGCCGCCATCGGGGATATGCGGAATCCTGGATCAAAGTCGCCCCTGAAGGCAGGTGCGTCTTGAAATTTGATCTCGGATATCCTTTGCCGTCGGATAAGAAGACCGCAGTTCCGCCGCCTGTCATCTGCTCGGTGCTCGTCTGTGGAAGGGAAGTATGGAAAGAAACGGTAAAGCCTGAAGCGGGCTGGAGACCGCGCGAGATAACGCTTGACGAATTTACTGGAAGGGAAGCGCTGGTTACGTTCTCCGTCCAGGCCAGTTCGGAGACCGACTCGCCCCCCGGCCCGTCCTCATGCCAGCCGGCGCTCTTCGGCCGGACTAGAATCGAACTTGAAAATATCCAGCACCCGACGCTCAATACCCAGCCGGCGAAGTGAAAAAAGCTGTTCTCCGCACCACTTACTGCTCCGACGAGGCCGTCATGAATTCCGTCCGAGGAAGGAGCAGAAAAATCCGAACCCAAATCTTGCCCGTCAAAATGTCAAATTTTCACGCTAGATGAGTATAATTGCCGGAGAACGGGCCGGCGTCGTCGTGGTTCACCTCTACCTCGAGTATCCTGGCGCACCCGCATTCGTCGTCGGTCGACAGTATGAGCTGTTCGGGGATGCTGCCGCAGGAGAGGACATCCGGCGGCGGCAGGCTGCAGCCGATCTTCAAGTATGAATTCAGCAAAAGGGCGTAGTTTGCTGAATTCATACAGTTTCCGTTTGAAATCTGCCGGTGCCGACGTAATGCAAAGACTGGCATCCCCAAGGGGATTCGAACCCCTGTTACCAGGATGAGAACCTGGTGTCCTAGGCCTCTAGACGATGGGGACGCGAGAGGTGTGATGGCCGTAATCTAAGCACGGAACCAGAATAGTCAATAATTGCAGGTCAAGAATTCAAGATTGATTCCACAGCTTTGAGTTCGGCGTCTGAGATTTCCGTTTTCTCGATTGATCTAATGTTTTGAAGGATCTGTTCCGGGGAGCTTGCGCCGACGAGGACGGACGTGACGGCCTTGTGCCTGAGAATCCAGGCGATCGCCATCTGCGCGAGGGTCTGGCCCCGCTTTACAGCGAGCTCATTGAGCTTCCTCGCCTTTGCGATCCTCTCATCCGTCACTCCGGAAGGACGCAGGAATCCGTGCGGCTTGGAGGCTCTTGAGCCTTCGGGGATTCCATTCAGATATCTGTCGGAGAGCAGGCCCTGGGCGAGGGGGGAGAACGGTATGCACCCTATCCCCTCCTTTTCCAGTAGAGCGAGCAGTCCGTCCTCGATCCACCTGTTGAACATGCTGTAGGAGGGCTGGTGGATCGTGCACGGAACTCCAAGTGCCTTGAGCGTCCTGGAAGCCTCTAGTGTCTGTGCCGGATTGTAGTTGGAGATTCCGGCATAGATGGCCTTGCCGCAGTGGACGGCCGATGCGAGCGCTGACATCGTCTCCTCCAGCGGGGTTTCCGGATCGGGACGGTGGTGGTAGAAGATGTCGACATAGTCCAGGCCCATCCTTTTGAGGCTCTGGTCGAGGCTTGCCGTGAGATATTTCCTTGACCCCCAGTCTCCGTAGGGGCCGGGCCACATGGTGTATCCGGCCTTCGTCGAAATGATCAGTTCGTCACGGTGCGCGTGCAGGTCCTGCTTCAGAATTTTGCCGAAGTTCTGCTCTGCCGAGCCGGGCGGGGGGCCATAGTTGTTGGCGAGGTCGAAGTGCGTGACGCCGTTGTCGAAGGCGGCGAGTACGGTCTTCTTCCCGGTCTCATAGGCGTCGACGCCGCCGAAGTTGTGCCAGAGGCCCAGGGAGACCGCAGGCAGCTTGAGCCCGCTCCTGCCGCATCGCCTGAAAAGCATGGATTGATAACGGGTCTCTGATGCTTGAAAGCTCATACGAAACCTTCCGTCTATGATATGTATTTCGTCTTTTCCGCCCCGAGTTCCTGTTCTAGGAGCGCCTTAAGGTCTACTTCCTTACCGACGGTGATGCCGCCACTGTTTCTTGCCCCGTCCGCGAGGCTTTTTTCCGCGCCCTGGAGGACGAGCGTGGTGTAGAAACCTAGTTCGAACGGGGTCATCATATCCTTCTCTACGGCGGCGGGGAGGACGCCATTGCTCTTCTGGAGGAAGCGTCTGAGGATTATTCCCGGGCTTCGCATCCCGTAACCGCTGACCATCCCATCCTTTTCGAAATTTCTGAACAGCGGGTTGACCTGTGTGATTCCGTCGTGCGTAACCTCGTAGTATCCCGGACTGTCGATGCCGAGGTCTATGAGTCCGTCGGAGCAGATCATCCTTGACGACTGGACGGTAAGGGAATGGGCGGAGTTCGGGATGTGCCATCCGGTGATTATGTGGGCGACAGAACCGCCTTCGAATTCTATCTCGGTGTCAACAAGGTCGTAGCCTTTGACCGGCAAGGGTTTGAGTCCGGGGAGCTTCTGGCTGAACCCGCGCGCCCGAACCTTCGTAGGAATTTTCCGGACGATGTTCATGAATGCGTCGGCCATGTGGACGGTCAGGAATGAGACTGGCGAGTTGACTTCCGCAAAGTTCGCGGACGCGAAGAATCGGGGCGAGTGGTTGGGGTCGGCGACGAGAAGCTTGTCAAGCATGTACCATACGGCGCACTGGAACTTCCCATATTTCCCCGACTGGTATCTGGCGGCGCACTCCTTGATCCTTGGATCCTCGCGCTTGTGGAAGTCTATCCCGAGGAGGCGTCCGGACTTGGCGGCGGCGGATATCATCATGTGCGCGTCCTTGAGCGTGGAGGCGGTTGGCTTGGGGACGAGGACGTCGAGTCCGCGTTCGAGAGCGGCGACGGTCGGGGCGCAGTGGAAGTTGTCCGGGGTGTTCACCTGCACCGCGTCAAGGCCATCCGTTTTTTCGAGCATGGCTCTGAAGTCGGTGAAGCGCCTGTCCTGGGGGATTTTATATTTGTCGCAGAACTCGTTCAGGCATTTCGCGTTCGTATCGGCGACGGCCTGGACCGATATGAAGTCGGAATATTCGCTGTGGAAGTATAGGTGCTGGTATATCTCCCTGACGACGGATCCCGTCCCGATGACTGCGAGCCTGAGCTTTTTCATTGTGTCACTATCCTTATTTGATATTATACTGGACGTAGAAAGCGATGTCTAACGTGTGTCGGCTATTTTTTTATGCCGCCAGAGTGCTGCGGATTCCCGCATATTGACATGAGGCCTGCAATTGCCGCCCCCGATGCGGTCGGCGCGTCCTTTCTGAAGAGGATTTCGATTTCAGGCGGATCCGGGATATCCTCCTCTGCGATGATGTCTTTGACCATCCGGGCGATCATGCCGGCGGCCGCGTCGGGGACGGAGAGGCAGAATACGAGCTTTCTCGGCTTCAGGACATGCAGTAGCGCCGAGAGCGGGCTGAAAATCGCGAGCATGCTCACATGTATCATATCCGTCGCCCTTGGGTTGCCGGCCGCCAGCGCCTCTTCAAACGAGTCCTGCGTAGGGGAGGCGGAGCCGGGCATGGTCTTCCACTGCCTCTGCCAGGCGTATCCGCCGGCGATGTTCTCAAGGCATCCGGTTCTGCCGCATCTGCATGGGATCGTGGAGCCGGGGACGGGCAGATGCCCGATTTCGCCGATGTTGCCGTCCCCCCCGTGCAGTATTATGCCGTCGAAGTAGAATGCGGCGCTGAGGCCGTAAGTCGCCGAGATCAGTATGCAGTCCTCTGAAATCTGTCCCGAATAGGTTCCGTGGAGCATGTCGCATACTGCGTTGCGCTCTATGGCGACGGGAATGCCAGTGGCGGCGGCCATCCGGATTTCTCCGCAGATGTCCCTTCCCTGGAGTTCCGGGAAGTGTATGGATTTTGTGACTCTTCCCGTGCTGAAGTCGATTATGCCGGGTAAAGAGACGCCGATGCTAATGATCCTTTTCCTGTGTTTTTTGAAGATGTGTTCGAGCGCGGAGTTCACTGCCGGTATGGGGCAGTCCCCTTCTTCAAGCGGAATTTCCAGTGAATCGATTCTGTCCGCCCACAGGTTGACAAGGACGACGGATATCCTCTCCGGTTCGACCGCAGCGCCGACAAGGAGGGGGCCGCGGTCCAGGGATATCTCTTCCGGATTCCGTCCGCGGACACCCGTGCTGAGGGGGGGGCCTCCCCCGACGAAGCCCAGCTTTGAAAGCTGGGCGACGGCCTTGGAGACGGCGGCCCAGCTGAGGTTCGTCCTCCGGCAGATATCCCGTCTCGTCATCGTCCGGTTCCTGGCGAGAACGGCGACTATCGAACTTTGCGATGGTGTGAGTCTCAGCATGGGAGCATGCTACTTTGATCGTGTCGCGATGAACTTTGCGAACGAGCGGTCCCAGGTCTTCTCGGCCTCGTCCGTGAACGCGCAGGCCGGGAGCTGGTCCATCGCCAGATGGTAGTGCAGGCAGGCGCAGCAGTTGCCCTTCCTTGGGCAGGGCTCGTAGGTGCAGTTGCATTTCTTCATGTTGTCCTGGAGCTTCTCGCATTTGATAGCCATATCAACCTCCTGATGCCGTTGCGGCGGTTATTTATGTAACTATGTGATATAAATCTCGAATGTCAAGCGGGCCAGTTCTGTGGGTGGGAAACTCGATGGAGGGCGTCCGCCATGTGGAAGACGGTTGAATAGAATTCAACCCTCCATCAGCCGGCCGGCGAATATTAAGAGGACAATAGATTTTAAAAGGAGAGTCAAGATTCGCCTTCGGGCTTTCTTTTCCATCCGGACATCCTGAGGACGAGGACGAAGAAGAGGGGGATATAGAAGATGGCGAGGACTGTGGCGGTGATCATTCCGCCCATGACGCCTGTGCCGATGGAGTTCTGGGCGCCGGATCCTGCGCCGTTGCTGAGGGCGAGGGGCATGACGCCGAAGATGAAGGCGAAGGAAGTCATGAGTATGGGGCGTAGGCGTATCCTGGCGGCCTCGAGCGTTGCCTCGACCAGTCCGGCGCCGTGTTCGAGGCGGCCCTTGGCGAATTCCACGATCAGGATCGCGTTCTTCGCTGTCAGGCCTATTGTGGTGAGCAGTCCGACCTGGAAGTAGACGTCGTTGCAAAGCCCCCTCGCGAAAGTCGCGAGGACTGCGCCGACTACGCCGAGCGGGAGGATGAGCAGGATTGAGAAGGGTATGGACCAGCTTTCATACAGAGCTGCAAGGCTGAGGAAGACTACGAGTATCGAGATCGCGTAGAGGGCCGGAGCCTGCGAGCCTGACATGCGCTCCTGGAAGGAAAGGCCGGACCATTCGTAGCCGATGCCCGCGGGAAGCTGGGCGGCCATCTTCTCCATCTCCTTCATCGCGTCGCCGGAGCTTCTGCCGAAGGCGGGCTGGCCCCATATTTCCACGGAGGGCAGGCCGTTGTAGCGCTCGAGCCTGGGCGAGCCGAACTTCCATTCGGCCTTGGCGAACGAGAAGACGGGAACCATGTTGCCGGCCTGGTTGCGGACATACCATTTGTCGAGATCCTCCGGGTTCATCCGGAACCTTGCGTCGCCCTGCATGTAGACTTTCTTGACGCGGCCCTTGTCGATGAAGTCGTTGACATATGCGCTTCCCCAGGCGGTGGAGATAGTCTCCTGGATGTCGGCTATGGAGAGGCCGAGGGCGCCTGCGCGCTCCCAGTCGACCTCGAGGAGGAACTGCGCCGTATCCTCGAGTCCGTTCGGGCGCACCATCATGAGGTTCGGGTTCTTTGCGGCCATTCCGAGGAGCATGTTCCTGGCCTCCATGAGGCGCTGGTGGCCGACGCCGGCGCGGTCCTGGAGCTTGAAGTTGAAGCCGTTGGCGTTGCCCAGCTCGATGACGGCCGGCGGCGGGAATGCGAATATCAGTGCGCCTCTGATGGTTGAGAAGTAGCCCATGGCCTTTCCGGCCACGGCGCCCACCTTGAGGTCCGGCCTGCGACGCAGTTCCCAGTCCTTGAGCTTTATGAAGGAGAGCCCCGCGTTCTGGCCTCTGCCGGCGAAGCTGAACCCCGCCACGCAGAACACCGATTCCACCGCGTCCTTCTGCGAGACGAGGAAATGGTCCCTAAGCTTGTCGAGGAACTGGAGCGTCTGCTCCTGCGTGGAGCCTGCGGGGAGGCTGACCTGCGCGAAGAGGATGCCCTGGTCCTCGTCGGGGAGGTAGGCCTTCGGCATCTTGACCAGCAGGTATCCCACTGAGCCGACGACCAGAAGATAGATTAGGACGAGGCGTCCCCGGCAGGCGAGGGTTTTCGAGACCGCTGACCTGTAGTGTTCCCTGCCGGCGGAGAAGACTCCGTTGAACCACTTGAAGAAGGCGCGGAAGGCGAAGAATCCGTGCTCTCCCGCATGGTGCCCCTTTGGAACGGGTTTGAGGATGCTTGCGCAGAGCGCTGGGGTGAAGATGAGCGCGACCAGCACGGAGAGGATCATGCACGAAATGATGGTTATGGAGAACTGCCTGTATATGACGCCCGTGGAGCCGCCGAAGAAGGCCATGGGCACGAAGACGGCGGTGAGCACCATGGCGATTCCGACGAGGGCGCCGGTGATCTGCCTCATTGATTTCCGGGTGGCCTGCACGGGGGGCAGGCCCTCCTCGCTCATGAGGCGCTCGACGTTCTCGACGACCACGATGGCGTCGTCCACCAGCAGCCCGATCGCAAGGACCATCGCGAACATCGTGAGGGTGTTGACCGAGAAGCCGGCGGCCTTCAGGACGGCGAAGGTTCCGAGCAGCACCACCGGGACTGCGACGGTCGGGATGATCGTGGCCCGGAAGTTCTGCAGGAAGAGGAACATGACCAGGAAGACGAGAATGACCGCCTCCGCCAGGGTCTTGGTAACCTCCTCTATTGAAATCCTCACGAACGGCGTGGTGTCGTACGGGAAGACCATCTTCATGCCGTGCGGGTAGAACTTTGAGAGCTCCTCGAGCCTGCGCCTTATGTTCTCCACGGTCGCGAGGGCGTTCGCGCCCGCCGCGAGCTTGACGGCCATGCCTGCGGCTGGCTTCCCGTTGAAGTTCCCTACGGCCTCGTAGCTTTCGCTGCCCAGTTCGATCCGGGCGACGTCGCGCAGACGCACCACCGAGCCGTCGCTGTTGGTCCTGAGCAGTATCTGCCCGAACTGCTCGGGGGTGCGCAGGAGGCTCTGTACGTTGATCGTGGCGTTCAGGCGCTGGCCTTCGACCGCGGGGGCGCCGCCGAGCTGTCCGGCGGAGACCTCCACGTTGTAGGCCCTTATGGCCTTCCTGACGTCGCCGGGGGTCATGCTGTAGCTGAGCAGCCTGGTCGGATCCAGCCATATCCTCATGGCATACTGCGAACCGAAGGTCATCACCTCGCCGACGCCCTGGACTCGGCTTATCTGGTCGATCACGTTCGTCACGACATAGTCGGTCAGGTCGAACCGGCTCATGCTGTCGTCCTCGGAGATGAATCCGACGACCATGAGGAAGTTCATGGTCGACTTGGTCACCCTTATCCCCTGCTGCTGGACCACCTGGGGAAGCGAGGGCATGGCGAGCTGGAGCTTGTTCTGGGTCTGGACCTGCGCGATGTCCGGGTCCGTCCCGGCGTCGAAAGTCAGGGTTATGGTGGCGAATCCGGACGCGTCGCTCGCCGACGACATGTAGCAGAGGTTGTCTATGCCGCTCATCTTCTGCTCGATCACCTGCGTGACCGTGTCCTCGAGCGTCTTCGCCGACGCTCCCGGATAGAACACGTCGATCGAAATCTCCGGCGGAGCTATCGGCGGATACTGCGAGACGGGCATGGTGAATATCGCGAGGGCGCCGGCCATCATCGCCATTATCGCGATGACCCATGCGAAGATCGGGCGGCCTATGAAGAACTGGCTCATTGCTTTGTCTGCGCCTGTGCGTCAGGCTTGGGCGGCAGCGCGGCGGCCTCATTGCTGAACGGCACCGGCTTGACCGGGGCGCCTGGCCTGATCTTCTGGAAGCCCTCGACGATCAGGCGGTCGCCGGGCTTCAGCCCTTCCTTGACAAGCCATCTGCCGCCTATCGACTGGTCGATCTTGAGGATCCTCGCCTCCGCCTTGTCCGAGCCGCCGATGACCATCGCCATGGGATTGCCGTTGACGTCCCTGGAAACGGACTGGTGCGGTGCAAGTATGGCGTTTTCGACCGTCCCCTCCTCGAGGACGGCGCGGACATACATGCCCGGCAGGAGCGTGAAGTCGGGATTCGGGAAGACCAGGCGCAGGATGAACGAACCTGTGTCGGGATCGATGGTCACGTCCCTGAACTCCAGTTCCCCCTGGTGCGGGTAGGGACTGCCGTCCTCGAAGGAAAGGCTGGCCTTGGCGCCCTTCGGCCCGTTGCTCCTGATGAATCCTCCTGAGATGTTCTGCCTGAGCCTGAGGAAGTTGGCGCTCGACTGCGTGAGGTCTACGTATATGGGGTCGAGCTGCTGGATCGTGGCGAGGGGCGAGGGCTGGTTCGCCATTACGAGCGCGCCGACCGTCACGTTCGACTTCCCGATGCGTCCCGAAATGGGGGCGGTGACTTTAGTGTATTCCAGGTTTATGCGGGCTGTCTCAGCCGCGGCCCTGCAGGCCTCGATGTCGGCCTGCGCCTTTTCGAAGTCGGCCCGGGCGTCGTCGAATTCCTGGCTGCTTATGGCCTTGGCTTCGATGAGGGTTCTGTAGCGGTCCAGCTTGCTTTTGACCGAGGTGATGTGGGCGTTGGCCCTGGACAGCTCCGCGGCGGCCCTGTCATGCGCCGCCTTGTACAGCGCGGGGTCGATCTCATACAGGACGTCGCCCGCCTTGACGTCGCTGCCCTCGTCGAATAGACGCTTCTTGATGATGCCGGTTATCTGTGGGCGCACTTCCGCGACGAGGAACGCCGAAGTCCGGCCGGGAAGCTCGTCGGTGACCGCTATTTTCTCCGGCGCGACGGTGATGAAGGCCGCTTCCGGCGGACCGCCGGACTGCGGCGGCATACCGGCCGTCCCAGGCTTCCCGCAGCCCTGGAGCGCGGAAAGAAGGATGCCGGCGGCGCAGCATGCCGCCGCCAGGCTTCTCGAATGTACCATTTTCTTTTTCATGGACGGCAAACACATGTTGTGAACGGCAGAATTCATACAGCAGTTTAAAACAAATGATTGAATATTCAAGCCCCCGCGCTGCGATTTGCGCAGTTTTGCCGGTAAATATTCAGTAAACTACGTATAAATTTAGCCTGCCAAAGTAATTTTTCACC
>CAZWRV010000129.1:0-13884 GCA_964636325.1 uncultured Victivallaceae bacterium
AAGAGGCATTTTCCTCACACCCGCCTGTGCCTCCTGCTCGACGTGCCGTAAAAATAAAGACCGACCAAAACGGACTCCGCTCCGACGGCTCCGACGCGCACCGATCGCACGCGGGAACCTACCATCCATCCAGTCATCCAGCCTCCCATTCTTTACTGCTGGATATTAAATGCTTTTATTGGACACTGCGCGAAACAGATGTATTATATGAGCCTTTTTGCCGTATCCATTCGCCTTATAAGCCGAGGCAAATTCAAAATTGCCTCTTCGAGCTGATGGATCCTTGCGGCCGGAATTCGCCTTTTAACTGCGGACATAATTCATGCCCGACATAAGAAATGTTGCCATCATCGCCCATGTCGACCATGGGAAGACCACGCTTGTCGACCAGATCATCAAGCAGACGAAGCTGTTCCGAGAGAATCAGGTAATACAGGAGTGCTTCATGGACAGCAACGCGCTCGAGAGGGAGCGCGGCATCACCATACTTGCGAAGAACATCAGCGTGGTCTACAAGGGCATCAAGATCAACATCATAGACACGCCCGGCCACAGCGACTTCGGGGGGCAGGTCGAGCGTGTGCTGAACCTTGCGGACGGCGTGCTGCTGCTTGTCGACGCGTCCGAGGGGCCGCTCCCGCAGACGCGTTTCGTCCTGGGCAAGGCGCTGCAGATGCACCTCAAGCCGGTGGTGATCATAAACAAGATCGACCGGCAGGACGCCAGGCCGAAGGAGGTTCTGGAGAAGGTATACGACCTTTTCATGGATCTCGCGGTCTCGGACAAGCAGTTCGACTTCCCTATACTTTATGCGAGCGGCAGAAGCGGCTGGGTGGACGAGTCGCCGGACGGCAGGCGCGACTCGATGGTGCCGCTCATGGAGGCAATCATAAACCACATCCCGCCGCCGAAGACGAATGAGGGGCCGGTCCAGATGCAGATCTCGACGCTCGACTACTCGGACTATGTCGGAAGGATCGGTATCGGCAGGGTGTTCCGCGGGACTCTTGAAGCGTCCAGGCCGATCGTCCTGATCAAGCGCAGCGGGACTGTCCAGCAGGCGGCCATCAAGCAGCTTTTCACCTACGAGGGCATCGAGCGCAAGGAAGTCCCGGCAATCCCCTGCGGCGACATATGCGCCGTGGTCGGCATCGAAGGCATAGACATCAGCGACACGATAGCCGACGCGGAGCATCCGGATCCGCTGCCGCCGATCAGCGTGGACGAGCCGACGCTTTCGATGACCTTCCGCATCAACGACTCGCCGTTCTACGGGCAGGACGGCAAGTTCATCAGCAGCAGGCATATCCGCGAGCGGCTCTTCAAGGAGATGGAGCGGGACGTCGCGCTACTTGTCGAGGAGCTTTCCGGCGACGCGTTCAAGGTGAGCGGGCGCGGCGTCCTGCACCTGTCCATCCTGATCGAAACGATGCGGCGCGAGGGCTATGAGCTTACGGTCTCCCAGCCGCAGGTGATCTTCAAGACCATCGACGGCGCCAAATGCGAGCCGATTGAGATCCTCACCGTCGACGTGCCGTCCGAGTTCGCGGGGAAGGTGATCGAAATCACCGGGGCGCGCAAGGGCGAGATGTTCCTGATGGAGCAGAAGGGTGCGAGGCAGCTCCTCGAGTTCCATGTGCCGACGCGCGGGATCATCGGCATCCGAAGCAAGCTGATGAACGCGACCGCCGGACAGTGTGTCCTCTCCCACAGGTATTCGCACTACGCCCCCTACAAGGGAGACATCACCCTCAGGAACAACGGAGTGCTCGTCAGCATGGATCGCGGCAGGGCCACGCCATACGCGATCGACGGCCTCCAGCTTCGGGGGACGTTCTTCATCGACCCCAACGAGACCTGCTACGAGGGGATGATACTCGGCGAGCACTGCAAGGACGGCGACCTGCTGGTGAACGTCCAGCGCGAAAAGAAGATGACCAACATCAGGGCGGCCGGCTCAGACCGGGCCATGAAGATCGCCCCGGCCCAGAAGTTCACCCTCGAAGAGGCGCTCGAATACATAGACGAGGACGAGCTTGTCGAGGTCACGCCGCAAAACATCCGGATGCGCAAGCGCTTCCTGACCGAGCTGGAGCGCAGGAGGATCCGCCGTGAACAGGCTGCCCAGGATGAATATCTGCAGCAGAAGAGCTAGTTTTTTCCCTGCGGTAAAAAAGAGCGAACGCCCAACTCCCAATTATTAAATCCGATTATTCAGCTTCATTCAGCGTTGAACGTTCAGAGTTCAGCGTTGGGCGTTAAAAAGATGACAAATCAGAGCAAAATATCCGCAACGGGGATTTATGCTGCCGAACTTGAAATCAAGGACTTTTTTGATATAATAATGCCAGGGAGGACGTTGAGGAAAATAGGAGGGTTCTTCGGATGCCGTCAAGGAATCCCATTAGAAGGGCCGCAGGGTTCACCCTTATAGAGCTTTTGGTGGTCATCGCCATCATCGCGATTCTGGCCGCGATGCTCCTGCCTGCCTTGAAGAATGCGCGCGATTCGGCGAAAAACATCCTTTGCGCGGGCAACCTTAAGCAGGTGGGCTCCCTTTTAAAGATGTATGTCAACGACTTCGACTCCTACATGGTCAACAGCATGCCGTACAGCGGCGCAAACCCGGCGAACAACTTCTGGCAGGGGGAGCTTGTGGAGGCCGGGCTTTCGACGGAGCCAATGAACAAGAGCATGGACTGCCCGGTAATCCCCTCGGACAGCACGGACGTCAACAACTTCGGCTACAATTTCCGCGGATACAGCCAGTATACGCATGACACCTGGAACAACGTGCTCACCACCATAACTTGGCCGCGATACAACATCAACGGCTATCTGTCCAGGCCGAGCTGGTCCGTCTGGGGTTACAGGAAGATTACTGGCGTGCCCAACCCATCTTCGGCGATAGAGCTCTGCGACGGCGAGCCGATATGGGTATGGGGAGGCGCATCGATCCGGTTCTGCTACACAATGACCGGAACCTCTGAGATAGCCCGGACTACGCATGGGGCGAAGCCTAACGTCCTTTTCCTAGATGCGCATGTCATGAAGACTCCGCTGGCCGAAATCTCCTCCAATCTCTCCAAATTTCTCTACGCCGGTGCCGATTTAATCCCTTGAAAAGTGCTACCCCAATGCATATCTATAGGATAAGGGTGCCTTCATGAGGATCTATGTCGCCGCAAACTGCCTGGTGCCGTTGGTACTGTTTTTTTTCACGGGCTGCAGCTCTGACAGTTCGGATGTGGAGAACAGCAAAGCCGCCAAGGAGCCGCCGAAGAAAATAGAAAAGACGGTGAAGAGCAAAGGGCAGGAAGAAACCGCACAAGACAGCCTCGGATCAGACTTGAGCGACGTGGAGCGGCGGGGAATAGAGAAGATCCGCGCAGAAAATGCCAAGTCCAAGGACGCCTACGAGTGGACCCTCATATACTACATGTCCTACGACAACGATCTGAGCGCCTGCTCTGAAGGCATAATCAAGCATATCGCCGAAGGCGTCAAGTCGGAAAAGGTCGCGGTCGTCATTCAAGCGGATATTGCAGGGAACGACGGAATGAGGAGGATTTCCCTCAAGAGAAAGGGTGACGCACTTGTACGGGAAGATAAGAAGATCGCCGGCGACGACAGCACCAGCATCGGCGAACTGCGCAGCTTCCTGAAAGCCGCCAGGGAAGACTTTCCATCCAAGAACTATCTGCTGACGTTTCTGGACCACGGGGGCAAGCTGAACGAGATGTGCGAAGATGCCGGCGAGGGAAAGTATATGGACGCGTTGAAGTGCGCCTGCGAATGCGTGTCGTTCAACTTTGAGACGGGAAACCGGGTGAGGCTCGTTTTTCTCCAGCAATGCGGGCGCGGCTCTATTGAGAACATCTACAACTTCGCCGGCGCAGGCGATTATGTCCTTTGCTCGCCGCTTCCCGTCGGCGCCCCCAACAACTATTACGGCAAGATGATCGAAGGCATATGCCAGAACCACGGCGCGGACGCCAAGTCGATTGCGGAAACGATCATGAAATACGACGAGCATTATACGGAATACACACTTGTCAGCTCCATCGAGCTCAAAAAGCTTCCGGAGAACCTGAACAAGGTCCTTGCACTTATTGTAAACCAGAAGAGCATCAGCCTTAAGCCGGAAATCATGCTGCCGGTCTTCAGCTACGAGGACGAGACCAACTACGACCTTGAGTATTTCTTCAAGGCGCTTGATTCCGGAAAGGATGCCGCACTGTCCAGCGCAATTTCCGGTTTCCTGGACTGGTATCAGGAGAAGCTTGTCGTCAAAAAGAGCTTTTCAGCGCTGGTGAAGCCGGATTCGCCGACGGCGCGTATTTCAGGCCTATCAATCTTCATCCCCGCCGATTCGAAGCAAACGGGACGGTATTCGGAATTCCCAATCTACAAGCAGACAGTCCTGGGAGCCGTGATGGAAAAACTTTCCTATTTGAAGGTGCCAAGCAAGTGAGAGCGGAGGCAAGAAGATGTATTTCATAACTGTCGTCTTCCATCAACAATTTCTTAATGCGCTTTGTTCCGGATAAGATCAAGGCCAGCTTTAATCTCGGAGATTCATACAATTATTCCTGCCTATTGTCGGCTGTCGCGATCGGATTTCTGTCGCAGGCGTTGACGCTGATACTCGTTTACGCCGTAGCCCGTGACGCGGCCGAATCGGTTCAGAAAGGACTCATGGCAGCATCGCTTTGCTCCCTGATACCGTCATTCCATCCTGCTGCTTGTATTTCTCAGCGGAGGCTCCAGAGGCGAGGTGGGAAGAAACTGCCTCCTGCTCATGCCTTTCCCGATCCTCATCATGGTCACGGACGAGATCTACACCAAAAGGCTTTTCGTCTCCCAATACGCCTATTCCGCGGCAACGCTCTTTTCACTGGCGATATTCGTGGAGGCGGCGATAGGCTTCTGGACCTGATTTCAAAATTACGCCGGCGGAATTTTGAACATCACTTGTAGTTGGTGACGATTATTTCGGAGACGCAGCCGCGGCTGTCGGCCTTGGAGTTGATGAACCTCGGGACGTGTATCCTGTGGATGTGGAAGCCGTCGTAGAGATCGTCGAAGAAGTCGTCGTCGGGGTCGGTGTTCTTGGGGTCGGAGTTGCTGAGCATCATCATGATGCCCCTCTCGTGGAGATTGCTGAACATTCCGGAAAGGCGGATCTGGTGCTCGTCGTTGAAGCGGGACGAGCTGTATGAGGTGAAGCAGGACGACTTGCTGAGAGGCCTGTATGGCGGGTCGAAGTAGACGAAGGAGCCCTGCTGGACATGGTCTTCCACCGCGTCGAACGACGCCCTTCTTATCTCTGCGGCCCTGAGCGCGGCGGACGCCCTGAGGAGGTTTTCGGGGTCGCATATCCTCGGGTTCTGGTAGTCGCCCGCGGCGGAGTTGAACTCGCTTTTCGAGTTGACCCTGAAAAGGCCGTTGTAGCAGGTCTTGTTGAGGAAGATTATCTGCGCGGCCCGCCTGATCCACTTCTCCGAATAGTTGCTGAAGTCAGTGCGGTGCCTCTGGACGTTGAACTTCCAGCGGAGGCCGTAGTAGTAGGTGCTCCGCTCCTCGCGCTTGAGCCTGAGGTAGGATCTGGAATATTTCTCCAGCTCGTCTATGAGCTTCCCGACATCCTTCTGGACTACGCGGTAGGTGAGGATCAGCTCCTCGTTGATGTCGCATAGGCAGGCGTTCTCGATACTGTATCTGTGGACGATGTCGAAGAATACGGCACCGCTGCCCAGGAAGGGCTCGTAGTAGTTCTTTATCTTCTTCCTTTTGAGCGCCGAGGGATAGAAGCGGTCGAATGCGGCGAGCAGGCGCCTCTTGCCGCCGGCCCATTTGAGGAAGGGTTTGACGGCGGTGTCTCCGCCGCCGCCTTTTCCGTCGTCCGCTGGTAGTGGAAGGACAGACATTCTGCCGTTATGCCCAATCAGGATAAAATATTCAATGTTCAACACTCAATGCTCAATATTCAAGTACGACTAGAAGCAGCTTGAGATTTGAACATTGGCAGTTGATTATTGAATGAGACAATCCTGTCTCATAAAGTGGCCGCATGGCCGTGATAACTTTTCGATAAGGCTCTACTTAAGGCTGAGGCCGAAATAGAGCCTGAGCCAGGCTTCGAGCTCCTCGAACTCGAGGGCCTTGCCGGTCGAGACGAGAAAAGACTTCATGTTCTCGGTGAGGCCTTCGCCGGCATAGACCACGATTCCGGGCATCGGCCAGGCCTTGATGTCCTCGATGGTGGCGGGCATCTTCTCCTCGATGGTGCCGGGCGTCTTCTGGAACTTGCACTCGATGCCGAGGGACTTCCTGGTCTTCGGATCAACAAGCACGACGTCTATCTTGCGGCTGGTCCCCCAGATCCTCTTGCCCACCAGATACTGCTCCGCGCTCTCTAGTTCGAGGCTCGTCCCGAGCTCCACGATCTTGCGGATGAGGTCCTTGAGGTTGCCGATTTCGACCTTTCTCTTAGCCATAAAAAAGCCTTTCATGTTGGTTGCAAGAGCATTACGATAATCCTCCAAGCCGTTTTTAAAAGCGGCCGATTGAAAAAACATCCTGCCATAAATATATTCAAGGCATCTCAGGAGCGCCAGAATGGATGGAGCAACGCAGGGAAAAGATAGTATCGGCTTATTCGCGGCGGCCTGCATCGTCCTCCTAGCCTCAACGGCCTTCCTGCACCTTCACCAGATCGGCGGCATCCCTTCAGGCTTCCACTGCGACGAGAGCTCCACCGCCTACAACGCCTGGTGCGTCGCCGAGACCGGCAGGGACGAGCACGGCGCCGCGTTCCCGGTATTCTTCAAGTGCTTCGGCGACTACAAGAATCCGGTGATGATCTACGTCCTTGTCCCGTTCATAAGGCTGTTCGGTCCGGAGAAATGGGCTGTGCGCCTGCCCAGCGCGCTATTCCATATCCTGGCCTCGGCGGCTCTGGCGCTGCTGGTGTGGAGGCTGACGAGGGACAGGTGGACCGCCCTGCTTTCGGGATTTGTGTTTTCAGTGCTGCCCTGGGCCTTTCCGGTGAGCCGGCTCATCGTCTGCGGATTCACGTTCATGCTCATGTGCTTAAGCCTCGGGTGCGTGTTTCTCTTCGAGGCGGTTTCAAGGAGATCTGCGGGAACCGCGGCGCTGGCCGGCCTCTGCTGGGCCGGGGTCATGTATTCGACGCATGTCGGCAGGCCCGTGGCCGCCGTGATTTTATTCTGCTTCATCCTCGCGTTCAACCGGATGCTTCTAAAAAGGCTGAAGGTGTTGGCAGTATTCGCGGCGGCATTATTCATCTTTCTAATTCCGATGGTTGTGTTCGCGCTTTCCACCCCCCAGGGTATGACCAGCCGCTTCAACGCGATAAGCGTCTGGCGCGACTCGCCCGGGCTGTCCGAATGCGTCCTGAGGATAGCCTCGCGGTACCTTGAATATTTCGGCCCCTCGTATCTGTTCGTCTCCGGCGATCCGAACCTTGTGCAGAACATCAACGGATCAGGGGAGCTTTACGTGTTTCTCGCCCCTCTCGCCGCCGCCGGCGTCTACGTCCTGGCGAGGGGCTTCCGGAGGAACCCGTTCAGCCGCTTCATGCTGCTGGGCCTGCTCAGCTATCCAGCAGCCGCCGCACTGACCATCAGCCACTGCCACAGCACCAGGTCGATCTCCGGCGCGGTGTTCTGGACCGCCGCCGCCGCGCTCGGAACGCATTTCCTATGGAGGAAAAGAAAATCCCAGACCGCGAAATACCTGCTGTTCGCCACAGCGATCCTTGCGGCATATGAGATTCCTTCGTATTTCCACAAGTATTTCACAGAGTATGGAACAGATTCAAGGGGCATCTTCGACGCGTCGATCATAGAGGCGGTCGAGGACGCCTGTTCAGGGCTGCAGGACGACGAGACGCTTTATCTGTCGAAATATCTCTTCTTCCCGATGCCGATAGACAGCACGTTCAAGCCGGAATGGTATCCGCACATCCTCTTCTTCAGGAAGATTCCGCCGGCAATCTGCCAGAAGGCCGGCGGCGTGCCTTCCGGCTGGGCACGCATCTACGACGGAAGCACGCCTGACAAGGGCGTCCTGGTCCGCCCGGATGTGATTGTAGTCGCCGACGACAAGGGGAACCTCAAGCTCCTCGAGGGATATGACGAGCTCGAACCGGTTCCGAAGGATGCCGCTCTGCTCAGGAAGCTCACGACTCCTTCCGGAATCTCCGTCAGCATTTACAAGGTGGGGCAATGACCGAGGCTGAGGGAAAAAAGATGGCCCGTTGGAAGACAGATGGCGGCCTTTTCATCGCCGCCGCCGCGGCGCTTCTGGCCGTCTCGCTGCTGCTTCACTTCTGGCGGCTCGGCGAGCTTCCGAACGGATTCTATTTCGACGAGAGCAGCATCGGATACAACGCCTGGTCGCTGTCGCTTAACTGGAAGGACGAGTATGGGACGACGCTGCCTCTTTTCTTCAGGGGCTTGGACAACTACCACGACCCCGTGATGGTGTATTCGCTTGTTCCGCCGCTGAGGTTTTCCGCGCCCAGCGAGCTCGCAGTGCGCCTGCCGAGCGCGGCCTACTGCATCATGGCCTCGATAGCGTTCTATTTCCTTCTCCGCTTCTACGGTCGGAACAGGTGGCTCTGCCTGCAGGGCGCGTTCATATTTTCAGTCCTGCCCTGGGTGTTTCCGCTGAGCAGGGTGAACTTCGCGGGCTACATGCCGATGCTGCTGGGTATAAATGCCGGATGGCTTTTCCTGTTGAAGGCCCTGCGGAAAAAATGCTATGCGGCCGCCTGCATTTCCGCCCTTGCCTGGGCCTTCGCGATGTATTCGCACAACTGCGGCCGTCCCGCCTCCGCCGCCGTTCTCGCGTGCTTCCTGCTCGCATTCAATACTGCATTGCTCAAGCGCATCAGGATCCTCGCGTGCTTCGCGGGGGTCCTTCTGGCGGCGCTTGTCCCGCTGCTTCTGGCATACCTGAACAATCCCGCCTGCCTGACCAGCCGCTTCGGCGAGATCAGCCTGTGGAACGCAAGCGCCGGGGCCGGCGACTTCGCCATGGGGCTCCTGCAAAGATACCTGGAATATTTCTCGCCGGAGTTCCTGTTCAAGACGGGCGATCCCGAGCTGCGGCACAACATAGGCATATATGGCGTGCTGTTTACGTTCATGCTCCCGCTTGTCGCTCTGGGCATGGCTCATGTCATCATGGGGTTCCGGCGAAACCCGCACCATCGCTTCATCCTTCTCTGCCTGGCAAGCTATCCTCTTGCCGCAATACTGACCAAGGATCATTTTCACAGCACCAGGTGCATGAACGGGGCGCCGTTCTGGTGCCTTGTCGCCGCCATGGGCCTCTGGGACTTATGGCGCAGGAGCAGAAAATCCCGTTTCCTGAGGCTGTTTTTTGCTATATTCGCAGTACTGGCGGTTTTCGATGTGGCCCGGTATATGGCGTTCTACTTCGGTCCGTATGAGAAGCTCTCCAGGGCGAACTTCGACGCCCCGCTCATAGAGGCTCTCAAGTTCGCGTCTCAAGACCTGGCGCCGGATGAAACCCTCTACGTCTCATCCTCCGCGTTCTACCTTCCGGTCGATTCCGGCTTCAAGCCTCTCTTCTACGCGCATCTGCTGTTCTTCATGCAGGTGGATCCGCTGCGCTATCAGCACGACGGCCTGCCGAACGAAAGGGTCCGGCCTTATCCCTGCGAGATCGGCGCCCAAGGCATGCTGCTGAGGATGAATTCGAAGATTATCTTCATGGAAGGCGGATCGCCTGCCGCGGTCCCCAACGACGAGCCTTTGCCGCCGGGGTGCGAGCCGGTAAGGAGAATACCGCTCAAGGAGGATTCGGACAGGTTCCTCGAGATATACAAGGTCAGTCAGTAAGCTCCTCTGAAACTCGACCATCTTTGTCGCGAACTTTGTCGTTATCTTTGTCGTCTTCCGGAGGGTTGAGCCAAGCTCAACCGCGGCTCAGCACGGCTTCGCCCTCCATCGAGTTTCTGAACGACAGAACTGCGAATCTCGCAGATGGTCACTCACCTGAAACCGTTATTGGTTATTTGTTATCAGTTATTCGTGAAAGGTAACCGCCACTCGAGTCACGTGAGCGCCCGTTATCGTTTACCGCTTGATTTTCGAATCGGTATACGATTACGCGCGACAATTGCGGAAGACCGTTGATATCCGCCGACCGGCGGATGGAGGTTTGAATTCTATTCAACCGTCTTCTCGTTCATTTTTGTCCTAGCCCAACTTCCGCGCATAAAAAATAGACATGTTGATAATCAAGGACTTAGGTGCGGTATTGGCACTACGGTCCTTTCACATCTTCCGGCGAAAGACGTTTGAGCGGACGGGAAGCGTCTTCACGTCTATCCCCATGATGTCATAGATCAATCGTTGTTTTTCGTCGGGCCGCCCCGGCTTCCGGATCCGCCTCACCGTTCCGTCGGAGCAGGGGGTGATCAGCGTGCTGTAGCAGCGGGTCGCGGACAGGCGCCGGATTTTGCGCCAGGACATCTCATGCCCGGAGAGCTTGAGCGAGTATTCAATCCAGTGCAGGATGTGATATGCCAGCATGATAATCCAGACGTGTCCGTCGCACCGCCCCTCCGCAGAATGATAAAAAGGCCGGAGCACCGGCTCCCCATGCCCCGCCGAAGCCCATACCATGAACGGCGGCATGGACAAGATCGGAGCCTTCCGCCACTTCTACGAGGAGCAAGCCAGATACGCATTCAGGCTTATAGCGGAAAGCACGCACAACATCTTCCTCTTCGACGGATGGGACCGGAACACAAAAGATGCGCTAGGGCCAGTATATTTTTCCCGAGAAGGTTGAAAATGTATAATGCGTCAGTCTTTTCCGGGAAACCATGAATTTGGAGGGATGGCTTCCACGCCGTCCATATAAGCGGTCGGGGTGGAACCCGACCCTCCAGAAGCCGGCACCCATATAAAACTGACGCATCACGAAAATTTTCGCAATAAGAACGATTCTCCGCTTGACAAATCCCACGCAGCCCTTATAGTCAAACAGGAATACAGGAATATGGATTTGTGAAGTGGGGGGGGGGGGATTTCTCATGTTTTCCGCCTGCAGTTCTAGCAGTCCTCTTACGCCCATATGCGCCATTTCCGCCGTGATCCGGATTCTTTCCCCATCTCTTTTTTCTGCCTTTTCAACAGCTCATCATAAAATTCGAATTAAAATTTAATTTAAGGAGAACAAAAGATGAATACCAGCTCATCTGGTGTGTCAGGAAACTCGGTCGGAAAGTTCAACTTCGCCGCAAAGGTGGCCGCTTGCCTGCTTGCGCTGCTGCTGACGGCGGCTTCCGGTTTCGCCCAGATCGGGATCAACATGTTCATGGAAGTTGATCCTGTAGGAGGCGGAAGCACGATCCCGCCCGTTGGCGGCCCGTATCAAACACAGGTCGGCATCGCCAATCCGATACAGGCTATGCCCGCTCCTGGCTATGTGTTCCTCGAATGGATATCTTTGTCAGAAGGAACCACATTCACCGATCCCACGATGCCTGTAACGGAAGCATTTCTCACGGAAGACGACACATTGATCGCGCTTTTCACCGCGGCAACCGACTTTGTGAACGTGACCATGATGGTCGAGCCGGATTCAAGCGGAACAACCACTCCAGTTGAAGGTGGAACATACAGCTTCCCCGCCGACACTCCATACCAGATAACTGCGCTTCCAAACCCAGGATTCATGTTTGTCGAGTGGACTTCTTCCAATGGGGAAACCACGTTTAACAGTTCTACATCTCCGGCGACAGGAGCTACGACGCACGCTGACGACATTGTAACTGCGAACTTCACGGAAGCCGAGACATTTTCGATATCGGGGACCGTGAGCGGGGATATCAGCGAGGGAGTGGCCGTCACTCTTATGTCCAACGGAGATGTCCTGCAGACAACAACGACTGCGGCGACGGGCGAATATTCGTTTGCCGGTGTGACTCCCGGAGCATATGCCTTGAACGCATCATTTCCCGGATATGAATTCATGCCCGCGTTCAATCATGTGCTTGTCACCGGCGACGTTCCAGGAGTGGATTTCACTAATATC
The DNA here is from genome assembly GCA_964636325.1 of uncultured Victivallaceae bacterium. GTDB lineage: Bacteria > Verrucomicrobiota > Lentisphaeria > Victivallales > GWF2-50-93 > CAZWRV01. The sequence continues at coordinate 12,103 of CAZWRV010000129.1, forward strand.
GAGAACGGCGGCCCGGACATGAACGTCGGAAGGATGGGGCATTATAGCGTGAACCTTGACGACGGCAGACTTCTCATCGTCGGCGGGCACGGCCCCGGCTTCACGACGCTTTCCACGGCGGAAATATATGACCCTCTGACCGACAGCTTCTCTCAGCATGAGACCGGCGTTACCAACGACGGAGGCGCCGTCACCAGGCTCCTCGACGGAAACTGGCTCATCGCGGGCGGCGCCTCGGAAAACAGCGGAGTCGGCAGCACCAATGCGGCAGCCATATTCGATCCTTCCGACAACAGCTTCACGGCGACCGGCAGCATGGTCAGGGCGCATGTTAACTGCTTTGCAGGCACGCTTACGGACGGCAATGTCCTCCTGGTCGGCGGCTGGTATGATACTGAAGCCGCCACATACGGCGAATACTATGACGCCTACAACGGAACCTTCACCACCACCGGCCCCCTCAACAATCCGAGGGCCAACGGAATCGTCCTGCCGACGTACGACGGCGCAGTAGTCGTCGGGGGAGTAACCCCCTACGGCGACGCAAATGTCACCACGGTCGAGCTCTACAATCCCGTCTCAAACACCTTCTCCGTCCTGCAGGACTCGCTGATCGCCGATGACCCGGGCTGGATTCTTTTCCCAGCCGGATGGTCCAAGGTCGACAACACCCAGAGGGTGATGCCGGACGGCAGGATGCTGCTGATGGCATACAAGGGGCTGGAGGCGCCATACCAGATTTCGCTGGTGGCATACGATCCTGACACAGTGTCCTTTGAACTTCTCCCGACAAATCCCATGCTGCCGGTCTGGGGCGACAACATCCCCTACAATCCCGTGGTCGCCACGGATCCCATGGGCGTGACTTGCGCTTATATAATATATGCCAATGGCAACCAGATGAACTGCGCACTGCAGATCGTAGACCTTGACACATTGCTCTCCTCCTGGACTTCCAGCACGGAAAGAGACTACTTCGTCCACTACTCCGCATATTCGATGCTCAACGACGGCAGGCTGCTCGTAACCGGCGGAACGTCGACGAACGACATCACCACCAACTTCAACGCTGTGAACGGCTCCTTCTTCATGCTGCAGGGCGAACCGCCGCCCCCGGCGGACGTTCTTCTCACCCTTGCAGTCAATCCGCCCGAAGGTGGCACGACCACCCCTGAAGCGGGCATCCCCGTAAGCATACCGGTCAACACCGAATACCAGATCTGCGTTGTTCCCTCGGAAGGCTTCAATTTCCTCGGATGGTCCGCCGGAACAATCCATACGTTCATAGCCGAGCCTACGGCTCTTGAAACCACCGTGACTCTTGTGATCAACGACATCGTGACGGCCAATTTTACCGCCCCGGGTGTCAAGGTTAACCTCACAATGGCCGTAGAACCCCCTAACGGTGGGACTACAACTCCTGATGCCGGCAGCACGACGCTCATCCAGGCGAACGTCCCCTACTTCATAAGCGCCATTCCTGCGGCAGGCTTCGGCTTCGCAGGCTGGATCGCCGGCACCGTCCACACTATGATAGCCGATCCCCACAGCCTTGATACTACCGTTACGCTTATGATCAACGATACCGTCACGGCGAACTTTACCGAGGGAGGCCATACCGTCACATTCACTTCAGCCGACGAGTCGATGGGCACTATCGCGGGTCTGACACCTCAGACAGTTCCGGACGGATCGAGCACTCAGCCGGTCACGGCGGTTCCGAAACTGGGCTACATGTTCGTGAAATGGACAAAGGGCGATGCCGACTTTTCCACCGACAAC
>CAZWRV010000130.1:0-13646 GCA_964636325.1 uncultured Victivallaceae bacterium
GTTTCACACCGACAGAACTGGCGGATTTCCCCGCCAGAGCGGCACTCTCCTGAAAATTGTCCAGAGTCCAGCAGGTTCCGCGAATCCGCTGCGGCAGAGGCGTATGGATTCAGCAAGCTACGCCATTTTGCTGAATCCATACTTGAAGGCGGATATTCGCCGTATCCGTGGGATATCCGCAGCTACTTCTTGCGGAAGGTGATCCGCGCCTTGGTAAGGTCGTAGGGGGACATCTCCATGACGACCACGTCCCCTGGGAGTATGCGGATGAAGTTCAGCCGCATCTTCCCGCTGATGTGCGCCATCACCATGTGTCCGTTCTGCAGCTCCACCCTGAACATCGTGTTGGGAAGGAGCTCCTTGACCGTACCTTCGACTGTTATGACTTCTTTTGCCAAGTCAGTATCTCCGGTTCGTTCTCTGTTATCAAAACCATGTGCTCGAAATGAGCTGACATCTTTCCGTCCTTGGTCCTTACCGTCCAACCGTCCTTCTCGGTGTATACCGCGTGAGTGCCCAGGTTGAACATCGGCTCTATCGCGAGCACCATTCCCGGGCGCAGACGCGGGCCTTTGCGCGGCGTCGTGAAGTTGGGGACGTCCGGCGGCTCGTGCAGAGACAGGCCGCAGCCGTGGCCGACATACTCCTGGACTATTCCTAGGCGGGCCGTCTTCGCAACTCGCTCTATCGCCGCGCTGATGTCGCCGACGCAGTTGCCGTTGCGGGCAGCCGCGATCCCCTCGTAGAGCGCCTTCTCCGTCAGCTTCAGAAGTCTCCCCGTGTCGCCTTCTCCCTCGCCGCCGCCGACGATGAAGCTCAGCGCGGTGTCCCCGATATAGCCGCCGAGATTTACGCCGACGTCTATGCTCATGAGGTCGTTCGCCTGCAGGAATCGGTCCGGCCTGCCGATCCCGTGGACGACCTCGTCGTTCATCGATATGCAGATGATGCCGGGGAACCCCCGGTATCCGAGGAACGCGCTTTTCGCGCCCATCGAGCTAATCACCGCTCCGGCGACGCTGTCGAACTCCTTCGTGCTCATTCCGGGCATGGCGACCCGGCGGAGCTCGTCCCTGACGTGGGACGCGGCCTGCGCCGCTTTCCGGATGCCCTCTATTTCAACATCGCTGTGGACGACGAATTCAGGCTTCAAGCAAGGACCTCGAGAAGTTCGGGATACGACTTGTCCTTGGGCTGTCCGCCGTTGATCACGCTTAGCATGCCCCTGGTCTTGTAGTAGGGAATCAGTGGCGCGGTCTGTTCGTTGTAGACCTTAAGCCTGTATTGCGCCTTCTCAAGTGTGTCGTCTTCGCGGTGGATGAGCGGACCTCCGCAGTTATCGCAGACATCGGCCTTCTTGGGCGGGCTGAACATGGTGTTGTAGTTGGACTTGCACTTCTTGCAGACGATCCTCGCCGTCAGCCGCTTGATGAGGAGGTCCTCGTCGACCTCGAAATAGACGACCTTGTCCAGCTTGACGCCGATTTTGCGCATTACCGCGTCGAGCAGGTCGGCCTGCTTCACTGTGCGAGGGAAGCCGTCCAGTATGAAGCCCTTGGCGCAGTCCTTCTCCTTGAGCCGCGACCCGACCATGTCCGCCACCAGCTCGTCCGGAACCAGGCCGCCGCTGGTGACGAACTGCTTGGCCTTCTTGCCGAGTTCGGTGCCTTTCTCTATCTCGGCGCGGAGTATGTCTCCGGTAGAAATGTGCGCCATGCCTGTATCCTGAGAAAGTATGTCCGCGAGCGTGCCCTTGCCGGCTCCGGGAGCGCCGAGGAACACCAGATTCCGCTTCGTTATCTTCGCCATCTTCAATCCTCCAGGCATAAATTTTTTTGAAAATCTGGTAATTTAACCCGGAAAGGGCAAATTAAAAGCAGTATTTGAACAATCGTTCAATCTGGTGTTGCGCATGAAGATCAATCTCGAAGGCAGAATCGCGCTTGTCACAGGGGCGAGCGGCGAGCTCGGGCGCGTGATGGCGAGGATGTCCTTCGAGCCTCCGGCGGCGCCGTCAAGCGCCGCGGACTGGCTGGCCGCATACTTCTCGTCGTAGTCGTGCCAGGGGGTGTAGGCTCCGGCAATAGGGCATACCCATCAATTCAATGTTGTGAGAGGCAAGGCGCGACTGGCCTGTGTCGTTCTTCGCCTTCAATTCGACCGGCAATCATGTTCATCTTCTGTTGGCGGCGGAAGAGCTTGATACTTTTTGCGGATTCATGGCTAAACTCTCTGGAGGAATGGCTCGGCAGTACAACTGCAGAAAGGATCGCCCCGGGGCATTCTGGGAAGGGCGTTATAGGAACACAAAAATGCAAAGATACTTCCTCTCCCTTGCTGTCTTCGATATAGTTAACCTGCTTTAACAGCGAAACCGCGACGGTGTTCTCATATTTCAACCTAATTGCCGCAGTTGAAAATATGTCTTAAAATTTAACACTCTAATAATATGACATTTACATAAATGGCATCTATGGTGTGAGAAGGGCGCGCGAGGCTTTCTGGAAAAAACCTTTTCCGGCCGATTCAATCGGCCAGAACGGATTAATTCATAAACGGCTTCGATTTATGAATCAATAATCAGAAGTCCGGCAGTGCTTTTTTCACCCAGGACTCGCAGACTTTCCTGTAGGAGTCCTGAATTTCCCCGGGGCTTGCGTCGAGGCCGCGGGCCTTCTCTTCGAGGGATTTGCCGATCTTCCCCAGGATGAAGACGGCGGCGTTGACGGCGACCACGGCCAGCAGGCCCAGCGCGCCGAACTTGGCGATCAGGTAGAGTCCGGCCAGGAAGCCCAGAGCGAAGAGCGGTATCGAGCAAATCGCAAGATACATCCCCAGCCGCGCGACCCTCTTGAACCGTTCCAGGTCGTTCTCCGAGGATATTGATGGAGTCCCGCCCAGAAACTGCCGCAGGATGAACATCTGGATGAAGTTCAAGGTGATCACGAGGGCATATGATCCCAGGAATATGATCGCGGACAATAAGACGAGAAAACTTCCGGCTGAAGACATGCGTCACTCTCCTCCGGCTGGCAGCGACACGTAAAAGACCGTCCCCTTTTCGTGGGAGGATTCGAAGTCGGCCTTTCCGCCGAGGTATTTCTCCACGATAAGCTTGACGCTGTAGGTGCCGATCCCCCTGCCTTCGCCTTTTGTTGAAAAGGATCTTTTGAATATCTGCAGCTGGATGTCCCGTGGGATGAAAGAGCAGTTGTGGCATCTGAAGACCGGCCGGCCGCCGATCCTCGAGCATGACAATGTGACCGGCTCGCCCTTCCTGCTCGCCTCCGATGCGTTTTTCATCAGGTTGACTAGCACCCTGCGCAGAAGCATCGGATCGCATTCGAATCCGAAGTCCTCCGAATCGTCCGAGCGGAGGATATTCCTTCCCATGGCGGCCGGGTTCTGCTTGAAGGATGCAATCGCCTCGTCCAGCATCTTGAGCGAGTTCAGCCTCTCGGGATTCACCTTGAGCTCGTTGTTCTCCGCGGAGAGGAGGTCCTTCTGGGCTTTTATCTCCTCAACCAACTGCTGCGAAGAAATCTTCAAGTCCTCCTTCACGTCGTCGACTTGGATGGCTCCGCTGCACAACATGTCGGAAATGTTCAAGATGTTTCCTGCCGTGTTCAGCACGTCGTGGAAGAAAATCTTCTCAAGTATCTTCCTCCTTGTCTCGTTGCTTATGTCGGTGGCGATGATCAGGCAGTAGCCCTCGTTCTCGTGGACGAAAGGCCTTCCCCATACCCGCAGATCCATGGGGCTCATGCCGCCTGAGGCGATCCTGCTTATCCTGCAGTCACGGGCGGAGCCGGTGCCGTTCAGCGCGTCGAGGATGGTCAGGACGGCGCCGCATGTCTTGCAGCCCTCTCCTGTGCCGCAGCCGGAAACGGCTGTGATGGCGGTCTGGCAGGAGAGGAGCTCCCCCGGACGCATGCCTATGAAGCTTATGCAGCCCAGGGAGCGGGCCAAGTCGGCGAGAGGCTTGTTCCCGAATATGATCTGACGGAAACGGTTCAGGATCATGACGAATTCCGGCATCGAATCAAGCAGCTCGCATAGCATGCGCATGCCGGAGATGGCGCTGTTCTGCCTTGACAGTATGTCCTCGGACGCCCGCTGCGGAGAGGCGAAATGCGTCAGGACGGAATCATTTTCAGCATTCATGCCCGTATTTCCTCAATGCTTCGGCTATGTCATTGCGGTTGAACGGCTTAGGGATGGAACCGTCCATGCCGTATTTTTCAATCTGCTCCTTGGAAAGGATGTTGGCGCTCATGGCCACTATCGGGGTGGAAATCCCCCTGGCCCTGATTGCGGCGGAAGCGTCGCCGCCGTTCATTTCCGGCATGACCATGTCCATAAGGATGATGTCATACTGCCTTGAGGCCGCCTTTTCCACCGCCTCAACGCCGTCCTCGGCGAAATCCACCGAGCACGACAAGGATTCAAGGATTTTCCCGGCGATCTTTCTGCCGACGAGGTTGTCCTCGGCCAAAAGGACGCTTAAAGTTCTCATGCACTCCTCCTCTATATTAATATGCTCGTCGAACCCCGAATTTGCAAGGCAATTGGCCATCATGGGTCAGATATGCTATAATTGCAGCAACATAGACGGAGAAACACTGATGGAAAAGCTTCATAATGGAATTGTCATCCCGGACGAGTGGCCGCCGCGGAACCAGAGCGCCGCCAGTTTTCAGCCGATGAGGGTGCCATACCTCGAATCGCCCCCGGGCCAGATATCCGTTGACATCGGAAGGCAGCTCTTCGTGGACGATTTCCTGATCGAAGAGACATGCATGGCAAGGGCCTTCCATCGTCCTGTCAAGCATCCAGGCAACCCGGTCTTCTTTCCGCAGACGCCGCATGAATGCAACAGCAGGCTCGGACCGTCAAGCTCGCCGAAATGCGGAGGGCTTTGGTTCGACGGAAGGGACCGACTGTTCAAGATGTGGTATATGGCAAGCTACGTGGGCGCGATGGCCTACGCAGTCAGCCGGGACGGCGTCCATTGGGAGCGCCCGTCCCTGGACGTAGTTCCGGGGACGAACCTCGTCCTTCCTGAAAGCATCCATCCCGACTCCGGCACGGTCTGGCTGGACAACGATTCCAAGGACGAGTCCCGGCGCTTCAAGATGCTTGTCAGGGAGCCGAATCCGCCGCATGACGGACACATCCCAGCGCTGATGATGACTTCCCCCGACGGTATCCACTGGTCGGAACCGGTCAGGACCGGCCCCATGGACGACCGCAGTACGGTGTTCTACAACCCGTTCAGACGCAAATGGGTGCAGAGCATACGTGCGTGGATACCGCCGCGCCGGCGCTGCAGGAAATACTGGGAGGCGGACGACTTTCTCGAATCCGGAAAGTGGACCGACGATCAGCCGGTCTTCTGGACCGGAGCCGACTGCATGGACGAGTCCGGAGAGGCCCCCGCGGAGCTCTACAACCTTGATGCGGTGGCGTATGAAAGTCTGATGATAGGGCTGTTCCAGATTTTCAAGGGGCCTCCCAACCATATTGGCGAGGCATGCGGGATGCCCAAGCTTACGGAACTGGTGCTGGCAAGCAGCCGCGACGGATTCCACTGGCACCGGCCCGACCGCAGGGCCTTCATAGGCGCACGTCGCGAACCCGGCTCGTGGGAATACGGATATGTGGAATCCACAGGCGGCGTCCTGCTCGTCGTGGGGGACGAACTTTGGTTCTACTATTCGGCCTACGCCGGAGATCCCTCGCGCATAAATGTCCCTTGGTCGGCCAACGGTATGTATTCCAACGCGGCGCTGGGGCTCGCCAAGCTCCGCCGCGACGGCTTCGCCTCGATGCAGGCGCACTTCCCGGACGCGACACTGACAACCCGTCCTCTGATTTTTACCGGAAAGCACCTCTTCATAAATGCAAACACCGCAGGATCAATGCTCAAAGTCGAATGTCTCGGCGAAGACAACAAGGCCGTCGAAGGCTTTTCGATGAACTGCTGCCAAGGCTACCGCGGAAACTCCACATGCGCTGAAATCACATGGGCTGACGCGGATATCGGCTCTCTCGCCGGACGTCCTGTGAAGCTGCGCTTCCAGATGGATCGCGGCGACTTATATTCGTTCTGGATATCCAAGTCAAAGGACGGGGAAAGCGGCGGCTTCCACGGGGCGGGAAACCCATGTTAGACTAAATTTGTCAACCTCCAAGAATGAAGTATCAGGGAGAGCGGCACATGGTCGGGCCGGCAGCATTCCGGCGGCAACGCGAAGGAGCCGGATCGCCCCCTTGAGGAGTCATTTAGTCAGAAGGCCGGGGAGCCATAAAAGCAATCAGGCGGACTCCGGCGATTCGTAAGGCGTTTTCAGATTTCCCCCGTTCCAAGCCGAGGCGAGCATGGAGCTGCCGTGGCCTGAATATATCTGAAAAACAGAAATGCCGGTGTTATACTCATTTAGCGTGAAAATTTACATTTTGACGAGCAAGATAATGTAAATTTTTCAGCCTAAAGGAGTATAATTGCTTATGGCCTTCTCGACCAGATGCCTCCAGTATCTCCGGGGCATGTTCTGTGCCTGGAGGCGGCTGTTTTTGCGGCCTTGCACTGCGATGTTTTTGAAGAAGGTCTTCCAAAGCTGCTGATATACGAGCTCCCTCTCGCTGAAAGCCGGCGCAGCCCCTCCTGCGCGCTGGAGCAGCCCGTCAAGCTCTGAGCCTGAAACGCATCCGAGTGATTCGCCGTCCCAGCAGACGGCATAATTCCTCTTTGTGTCATGGACAGCCCACTTTTCTGCTGCGAGCCTGGTCCTGAAGTGGTATGAAACGGGGATTATGACGTTGTAGTCCGGCTCGACCGGCGCCCAGAGGACGCCCTTGTCAAGCTCGCGGAAGCGGAGAAGGCCTTTCAGCCTGTGTATCTCGCCCCTTACCGCGGAGGAGACACGGTTCACCCTGTCCACGTCCGGATTAGTATGAAAGCCGCTTATGTCCTTTTTGAGGCTGAATCCGAGCCTGAGGAAGCGGTAGAGGGGGCCTTCGATGCCCTTCTCCTCTGAGAAGATGCACATCAGGACGTTGCGGGCGGCATGCTTGGATATTTCAAAGGCCGCCCTATCAGACAACGCTTCGGCCGCAGCCGGGTCGGTCTTGACGGCTACGGCGTCTTCGAAGAGCGAGCCCTGCCAGGCGCCGGAAAATGCGAATTCCGCGGATTCCCTGTCCTCGTCGAGCGCCCTGCCTAGCGCCGCAAGTATCCCGTCCGGCGTGCCGTCATGTATGTAGATGGGCATGGATCAGCACCTTCTGAAAAATACCACAAGCCAGGTGCCAACTATCAAGATTCAAAACCCGATGGGAAGTCCAGAGACGAGGACGATTTCAAGACTCCGCGGCCGCGGAGTCTTGAAATCGGCTCGTATGAAACTCGGGGCAGTGCGCGTCCCTTGTCCCTTCTACTCCTTCTTGTCGAAGGAGTCTAGTGCTGCCAGTGAGTCCTCGTCGAGCATCTCCTCGACGTCGGCCATCTTGTTGCCGAGGGCGGCGCTGATCTCCTCGCCGGCGGCCTTGAGCTGCTCGTCGGTGAAGTTCTCCTTTGCGGCCTTGACGCTGAGGCCGATGCGCCTGGACTCCTTGTCGATCTTGATGACGCGGGCCTCGACCTCCTGGCCGACCGAGAGGACGTCCTTGACCCTCTTGACGTGCTCGTCGCTGATCTGGGAGATATGGATGAGCCCGTCGATCTTATGAGAGAGCTCTACGAAGGCGCCGAACGCGGTGATCTTGGTGACCTTGCCCTTGATGAGGTCGCCTATCTTGTAGAAGGCGCCGATGTTCTCCCACGGGTCGGACTCGAGCTGCTTGATGCCGAGGGATATCCTCTGCTGGGCGGGGTCGATTTCGAGGATGACGGCCTCAACCTCCTGGCCGACCTTGAGTATCTCGTTGGGGTTGTTTATCTTCCTGGTCCACGACATGTCGGAGACGTGGACCATGCCGTCGATGTCGTTCTCGATCTCGATGAAGGCGCCGTAGCTGGTCATGTTCCTGACCTTGCCCTTGATGCGGCTGCCGTTTGGATACTTCTGCGCGAGGACCTCCCACGGGTTGCTTGTGGTCTGGCGCAGGCCGAGGGATATCTTCTTCTTCTCCTTCTGGATGTCGAGCACGACAGCCTCGACCTCCTCGCCGATGCTGAGGATTTCGCCGGCCTTGGTGATGCGCTTCGTCCAGGACATCTCGGAGACGTGTATCAGGCCTTCGATCCCTTCTTCGATCTCGATGAAGGCGCCGTAGGGCATGATGTTGACGACGCGGCCCTTGACGGTGGAGCCGACTGGATACTTGGTGTCGACCTTCTCCCATGGGTTCTCGGTCTTCTGCTTGAGCCCGAGGGAGACCCTTTCCTTCGTGTAGTCGATTTCGAGGATCATGGCCTCCACCTTCTGCCCGATCTCCAGCATCTCGGAGGGATGCGCAATCCTCTTCCAGGACATGTCGGTGATGTGGAGCAGCCCGTCGAGCCCGCCGAGGTCGATGAAGGCGCCGAAGTCGGTGATGTTCTTGACGGTGCCGGCCCTGATCTGGCCCTTCTGGATGTCCTTGAGCAGCGTGGCGCGCTTGCCTGCGCGGTCGGCTTCGAGAAGCTCCCTGCGGGAGACGACTACGTTCTTGCGGTCGTTGTTGATCTTGAGGATCTTGAGGTCGTATTCCTTGCCGATGAAGTCGTCCATGTTGCGGACGATGGAGATGTCGAGCTGGGAGCCGGGCAGGAACGCCTCGACGCCGCTGAGGTCGACGATGATTCCGCCCTTGACCCGGTGCTTCATGAGACCCTTGATGGTCTCGCCTTCCTTGTAGGTGTTGACGAAGTTGTCCCATGCCTGCTGGAGCATCGCCTTTGAGACGCTGAGCCCGGGCATGCTGTTCTCGTTCTCTATCTCCTCCAGGAGGACGTCTATGGAGTCGCCGACGTTGACGGCGTCGAAGTTCTTGAAGTCTTCGGATGAGACGAATCCTTCGGCCTTGTATCCTATGTCGACGAGCACGCCGTTGTTGCGCTTTTCAACTACAACGCCCTTGATGATGGTGCCTTCGACGAAGTTGCTCTTCACCTTGTCCGCGAGGAGTTCCTCCATCGGCGGAATGTTTTCGAGATCGATCAGGACGTTCTTGGGTTGGGTTGTGGTTTCTGACATTTTCGGGTTCTTTTCTGGTTTGTTGCTTTTGTTGTACTGAAATATACGGGCAACGGCCGCCCACCTTCCGGGAGGCCGTCCGGACCGAAATCAATCTCCAACGTCCAACACGCAATAAACAAGTCACGAAATCTAGGCGGGACTTGGGAATCCCCCGCTGCTGGATGCCGGATATTCTTATTCCTTCTCCTCCGCCTGGGTCTTGTTGTAGTTCTCGATTATTGTCCTGGCGACGTTGGAGGGGACCATTTCATAGCGGGCGAACTCCATCTCGAAGGAGCCCGAGCCCTGGGTTATGCTCCTGAGCTCGCTGGCGTAGCGGGCCATTTCTGCGAGTGGGACTTCGGCCTGGACGACCTGCATTCCCTCCTCTATGCTCATGCCGAGGATGCGGCCGCGCTTGTGGTTCATGTCGCCTGTGATGGCGCCGAGGTGCTCGTCTGGTATGGTGATCTTGACGTTGTAGATGGGCTCCAGCAGAATCGGATTGGCGCTGTTCATGGCCAGCTTGAACGCGGATCTTGACGCTATCTTGAACGCCATTTCGGACGAGTCGACCTCGTGGTGCTTGCCGTCGTATACTGAGACGGTGATGTTCTGGACGATGCATCCCGCGAGCGGGCCCTTCACCATGGCCTCGGCCACGCCCTTCTCGACCGCGGGGATGAAGTTCTTCGGGATGCTGCCGCCGAAGATGTCGTTCTTGAACTCATAGCCTGCGGGGTTGGGCGAGATCTTGAGGAAGACTTCCGCGAACTGTCCGTGGCCGCCGCTCTGCTTCTTGTGCCTGTAGTGGCCCTCGCCGGTTCCGGTGATCGTCTCCCTGTATGGGATCCTGGGGCTGGCCATGTTGACTTCGACCTTGAACGAGTTCTTGAGCTTCTTGGCGATCTGGCTGAGGTGCTGGTCGCCCATGCCGTAGACGAGCAGCTCGTGCGTCTCGGGGTGGAGCTCCTTCCTTATGGTCGGGTCGCTGTCGCAGAGCTTGGCCAGGCCGGCGCTGATCTTCTCCTCGTCGCCGCTCTTCACCGGCGTGACCGCGTATGACATCACGGGGTTCGGGAAAGGTATCTGGGCGAACTTCTCCTTGGCCTGCTGCGCGGTGGAGAGCGTGTTGGAGATATGGGTGTTCCTGAGCTTGGTCACCGCGGCGATCGTTCCGGGCAGCGCCTCGGCGACCTGGGTCTGCGTCTTGCCGTTCATGACGAGCAGTGTCGCGAACCTTTCCTTTTCGCCGGTGCTGAGGTTGAAGACTTCCGAGTCGGGCTTGAACTTGCCGGAGACGACCCTGAAGAAGCTGAGCTGCCCGATGAAAGGATCAAGAATCGACTTGAAGGCGAGGCCGAGGCCGGGGCCGTCCTCCTTGACCTCAATCTGGGTGCCGTCCTCGAGCTTCACCGCGCGGGTCGAGGCGGGGTCGGGGAACAGGGAGGCGATCGAGTTCATCAGCTCGTCGACTCCGATGTCCTTGGCGACGCTCGAGGCGAACACGGGGACGAGCTTGCCTGCCTTGACGGCGGACTGCAGCCCCTTCGAGACTTCGGCATCAGTCAGCTCCTGCCCTTCGAGATACTTCTCCATGAGCTTCTCGTCGGATTCCGCGATGGCGTCCATGAGCTGCTCGCGGTATGCCTTGACTTCGGATGCGATGTCCGCAGGCACGTCCTTGCACTTGAGGACGTTGACGACGGACTTAAGGCCGGCCTCCTTGCCGACCGGGACTGTCATGGGCACGCAGACGGTCTTGCCGTATGCATCCTGGAGGTCGGAAAGCACCTTGCCGAAGTCGGCCATCTCGCGGTCGAGCCTGTTGACCAGGAAGAACCTTGGGATTCCTCTCTCCTTCGCCAGCTTCCACGCCTTGGAGCTGCCGATTTCGAGCCCCTTGGCCCCGTCCACCACTATAAGAACCGCGTCGCTTACGTGGATGGACGCGATCGCCTCGCCGATGAATTCGCCGTATCCGGGCGTGTCCATGAAGAAGAACCTGTAGTCGCCCCACTGGCAGTTCAGGGCGGCCGCGTAGATGCTGCTCAGCTTCTCCTGTTCGTCGGGAGTATAGTCGGAGACGCTCGTCCGGCTGTCGACGCTCCCGAGGCGGTCCACCGCCTTAGCCTTGAAAAGCATGAGGTCGGACAACGCCGTCTTGCCGCATCCGGTATGGCCTGCAACAGCGAAATTTCGGATCTTCTCCAGCGCAACACTCATTTGAAAGCTCCCGTTTGATTCTTGAAAACATAGTTGTCGCACGCATTGACGGCATCCCGTCTTTTCAGCGCAAAGTTCGGAAAATACCACATTGGGGAAAAATTGCAATTAAATTCTCTTGCATTTTTACCCTTTAATATTATCTTTATGTTCCCGTATTTATGCGGCCTGATAAGTTCAGGCCGCGGAAGCGTCCTGGAGCCATTTGATTCGAACGATGAAAAAGAAGAAGCACCAGAAGACCTTGAGCCCCGCCGACATCTTCGGAGGGACTCATCCGGGCCTGGTCAGGGAGAACAACGAGGACAGTTACATCTACTGCGCGGACGAGCGCCACAGGAACAGCTTCGTGGCCGTTGCCGACGGGATCGGCGGCCATGACAGCGGCGACATCGCCAGCAAGCTCTGCCTCAAGACGCTCCTCCTCATCTGGCGCAGGGCGAGGCTCTGGAACGAAGGCTCCCTCAAGAAGATGCAGGAATTCCTGAAATACGCCATCTACGAGGCGAACAGCGCGATCTACAGGCTCAACCTATCCTTCAACATACAGCACCCCATGGGCACCACGATCGTCGCGGCCGTGTTCATGCCGTCGAAGATCATAGTCGCCCACGCCGGCGACAGCCGCTGCTACAGGCTCAAGGATGGCAAGCTGGACATGCTCACGAGGGATCACAGCTTCGTCGAGGAGCTGATAATCCGCAACATCATCAGCCGCGACGAGGCCAAGGACCACCCCTTCTCGCACATCATCTCCAGATGCGTGGGCACCTCGCCCGACGTCAACCCGGAGGTCAACGTCTTCGACAGGAACAACCCGGAGAAATACATCTTCTGCTCCGACGGCCTCGTCATCCATCTCGAGAGCGACGAGATAAAGGACGTCATAGCCAAGGCCAATACCCCACAGGACGTAGTCCGGACGCTCCTCTACAACACACTCAAGAAGGGCGGCGAGGACAACATAACCGTCCTCGCGGTCTCCGCGTGACGGCGGAACCGTAGGCTAGAATATCCAAAATCCGACACCGACGTCCAATCGAAGAAGTGAATGCTGAATGGCGGGGATGCCGGATATGAATTGCTTCTCGAAAGATTCCGATGGTTTCGCCAGGTATCGGCAGGCATCGATTCGTTCGATTCTGTCGATTCTTTCGAATAACCCGATTCAATCAACAGCCTCCCAACGACCAATAACGTATAACAAATAGCCATGCGCAATATGTTTCCCAGAATCGCGCTGACGATGGGCGATCCGGCGGGCATCGGGCCGGAGATAGCCGTCCGGGTCGCCGCCATGCCGGAAATCCGCAGAATCGCGGACATCACCGTATACGGCTGCCCGGACATCATTTCCGCCGCTGCCGCGAAGTTCGCAGAAGGGGCGGATTTGAAGATCGAGCGGACAGGCGCGCTGCGTTTCGACGAAGTTCAGCCAGGCAAGAACGACCTCAAATCCGGCTTCGAGGCCTACAACGCAGTCATAAAGGCGACAAAGGACGTTCTTGCCGGCGCCATGGACGCGGTTGTTACGGCGCCGGTGAACAAGGCGTCGATCAATCAGGCTGGGATACAGTTCTCCGGCCACACGGAGCTTATCGCCGGGCTCTGCGGAACCGCGGACTTCGCGATGATGCAGTCCTCGGGGAGGCTCAGGATCGCATTCGCCACCACGCACATCCCGATTAAAAAGGTCGCAAGGGAGCTGACCTGCAACAGGATAGTCGAGGTCGGAAGGCTGCTGGATGCGGCGGTACGGCAGGAGGGGGTAAGTGAGCCAAAGCTTGCGGCAGCGGCGCTGAATCCGCACGCCGGGGAGAACGGATTCATGGGGCGCGAGGAAATAGAGACCATAATACCTGCCCTGGAAAAGCTTAGATCCGAAGGGGTCAATATCGACGGCCCGTTCCCGCCGGACACGCTTTTCATCAGGGCGACTTTGAGGAGATATGACGGCATCCTTTCGATGTATCACGACCAGGGGCACATCCCTTTCAAGATGCTGGCGTTCGACCGCGGGGTGAATTCCACGCTCGGCCTGCCGATCATAAGGACCAGCGTGGACCACGGGACCGCCTTCGAAATCGCCTGGAAGGGCGTCGCGGACACCGGCAGCCTCGAGGCGGCGATCAGGCTTGCGGTGAAAAGGGTGAAGAACAAATAAGTTGCTATATCGAGTTCCAGAGGAGTGCCGCTCTGGCGGAGAAATCCGCCAGTTCTGTCGGGGAGAAACTTGAAGTAGCGCAGGTATTCCTACCT
>CAZWRV010000131.1:0-13614 GCA_964636325.1 uncultured Victivallaceae bacterium
AGTAACGCAGACATTCCTGTCTGCGGCTCGCAGGTAGGAATACCTGCGCTACTTCGAGTTTCTGATCGACAGAACTGCGATATTCGCAGAGCGGCACTTCCTGAAACTTGAGCAGCTTGCGCGCGCCGCATGCAAATGGCAAACTCTCCATGAGAGGAATACCGTGTTCTGTTGATTGCGCGCGGCACGTGCAAACTACTTGTTTCTCCTCGACTATCTTCGTCCCTGGTCTTCGTCATCAGTCTTCGCCAGTTGCGGAAAGACAAAGACTGGCGACAAAGGCTCAATTTGACCGCTCATCGCACCTGGTTTTCGGCCCAGAGCCACCAGGCGGTGCCGTAGCCGCCCTCCCACTTGTAGAGGAAAGTTGTGCCAATGGTTTGTCCGGCGGCGACGATGGCCGGATATATTGCATACAAGGTCTGGGGCGACCATCCTCCCGGCAGGTTCTTTCCGCTGCAGTCCACCTGGAGGACGTTCATGCTCCTGCCGTGAGGGACGTCGATCCAAGGGCCGCCGTTGGCCATCCCGATCGGATCGACCGCCTCCACGGCGAGAAGCCGTCGGCCTTTCACAGTCGTCCATGTCCCGTTGATAAATGTGCCAAGCGTCAAAGACGGAAACTTGTCAATCTTTGGCGAGCCGCCATCATATCCGGAATCATAGTCCTGTGTGTAATTCCAGCCGTAGGCGTAGTCGGCATATTCCGGATAAGCCGCATCGTTGTGGTTTCGTGGGGGACATCGCCAAACGGCTCCGCCCTTTCCTGTGTAGCCGCCGTTGTCCTCGAATCCGACGAACGGGCTTGTCGCATAGCGCCTACCGGCGACGAGCCACCAGCCCACGGAATAGCCGGGCGACTCCCAGGCGAATCCGCGGTTCTCGGCGCGCTGGGGCGCATTCTTGTAGATGATCGGCAGGCGGTTGTCGTAGTCGCCCGCATAGTTGAATGTGGCGAGGCCGACCTGTCGTATGTTTCCCAGGCAAGAGATCTGCCGGGCCGTTATCCGGGCACGATTCAACGCAGGCAGAAGCATCGCCGCAAGAATCGCGATGATCGCGATAACTATCAATAGTTCTATGAGGGTAAACCTGGCGTTCTTCGGCATATTCCTAAGGCCGCAGACGCTGCCGCGCAAAAGCAGCGGCCTCGTGATGACTGCCGGATGGATAATGAACGACATCGGAGCCTCCTTTCTTTAAAGATACAGTTCAGTCAACCTTTCCGAAATCCTAATTTTCCCCCGGGGGAAAAATACGCCCTTACGGCGCACAGGAGCCGAAGTATGGCGACTTCGCCGAAATCGCCAGTGCCGCTTTCGGCGAAAGCGACATACTACGACAAAACATTTGCTATAGTTTAATATGCCGGAATCACTCGGCCATGACGCCTATGAGCCTGTATTCACGGCCGCCCACGAGCAGCGGCTCCTTGACGACATACTTGCCGTCCTCGAAGACGGTTGCGATATCCTTTCCATCTTCGACATCAAAGATACGCGAGGCGAGCAGCTTCCTGCCTGGAACTGGTATCAGCGCATTTATGTCAAACGCCGTTCCTGCAAGATACTGATCGGCCTTCTCGGTGTTGAACAGGATTACGGCGGCCGTCCTGAGGTTCGGATTGGTATAGACGCTTGCCTTTACGCCCTTTCCGGAGGGCTGGACCATGCCGGAGCTGCGCCAGTAGCCTGCGAAGAGGCAGCGGTTTGTGTCAGTCATGTTGACAAGTCCGCGGAGAGATGCGAAAGTCCTACGCAGCGGCAAGAAGTCATCCTTCTGGGATGCGTATTGGCCGAGAACGTCGCTGTGTATGTCGTGGCTCAGCAGCATCGCCGTGACACTGCGGCCGACCTTCCTGGCCATATCCGGCGTGGTTCCGGAGAATCCCCTCAACCAAGGCTGCGCGACCTGCATGGTAGATTTTGTGCGGGCCATCGCGCGGAACTCACCAAGCGTCCACTGGTCGAGGCTTGTCATGTCCACGCCGTCGGCATACCAGTCGTTCTCGACCATCCAGAAGACCTGGTTCCAGGCGAGGTCGGCATGCATGTTGCCCATCCACATCGGGGGACGCATGAGCTGCCATCCGAGGACGTTGAGGCGCTTCATGAGGTGGCGGCGCGGATAGTCCTTCCATGACTCCTCGATACGGCCGGTGTCCGGATCGTATTCCCTGACAAGCCCGATCGATGAATTGTCCCACCAGGTTCCGTTGAATCCGCTCTTCTCCATGAGCGGCCTGTGATACCATAGGAAGAAATCTGTGAAGCTTCTTGTCCAGTTGATTCCCGTGACCGAGACTTGTTCGTCGGAGGTCCACCTGGCGGTGCCCTGGTAGTTGAACCGTCCGAGATCGCTGGCGGCACTGCGGTTCGGACGCCAGTTGCTCATGCCAACCCATTCGCCGCCGAAAGTCTTGAACTCCTCCGGGCCCATGCCTGTAAGCTGCCCGCTGCCATACATCGTGAGCCTTGCGCCGTTCGCAAGGCCTTTCATGTATTCCTCGTGCCACCAGCCGTAGTTTCCCGGCGCCTTCTTCTGCTCCTCCCCTTGGCAGCGCATTCCGTAGAGGACGAATTTGCGCAGCTCGTCGTAGTCGTCATCCCGGGTATTGACGAAGTCGTCCACGGAAATCCCGTAGTAGCGGTAGCCCCTGGTGTCGTGGACGATATGCCCCTCTTCCCCAAAGCTGCGGTAGCGCGGATGGTTCGGCTTCACCGGCGCGGCCTGAATCGCGAATCGTAGCGTCCTTGGCTGTTCCAACGAGACCGGCCCGGCAAGCAGGCGGACGCGGAGGCGGACGTTTCCGTCCTTGAGGCGTTCGACCTGGACGGCAGGCTGCTCGTCCTTGAGCTCCCACCCCTTGGCGCTCCAGGCGAAGAACCAGAGGCCGCGGTCGCCGTTTCCTACGAAGGTGCGCGGGACAAATGACTTCCAGTCGAACTTCGAACCTTTCACCTTCAGCATATCCGTGCTTTTGAAATGGACTCCGGGATTTTCAGGTATCTCATCGAAGCGGTTTCCGTTGCGGCCGTCGCCGAGGCGCTGCACATAGATGGTGTCGATCGGCAGGCCGGGCTGATCGTCGAGATCCGCGACCAGATCGACCGCGTCGGCCTTGCCGCCGCCGATCTTGAGCTCCGTCTCGAACCAGCCGTCGTATTCGATGAAGGCTTTGAGTTCCGCCTTCAGTTCGCCGGCCTGGCTGCTGCCGGCGAGATCGACACGGTGCATGGCGGCGCCATTGATCTGCGAGTCTCCGTCCGCCGCAGCCTCGGCCTTTCCATCCCGGACGACTTCGATGCGGATCGGGGCGGCCAGAAGGTTCGCCTGCCTGTCGCAACCGAGGTTGCCAGACGGGGCGACCACGCCGATCTGCCTGGGAAGCCCGTTCCCGCCGATCTCATAAGTCCTTCCCCACATGGAAACGGCCTTATCCTTGACACCCATAGGGGTGAAAGGGGGGATGACTTCATCGCTCACGCCGAGCTTGTTGCCCTCCCACGGATACTTCTTGCGGACAAAATCAGCTTCCTTTACGGATATCCGCTTTCCTGCCGCGTCGAGAAGTTCGAATCGCGCCGTATAGTTTCCGTCCTTTAGAGCCGGGATTTCAAGGAGAAGAGGTCCGCCGGCCAGGTTGACCAGTTCGCCGCCGCCCTCGGCCAGCGCCTTGCCATCGCCTTTCGCAAAGACCGACACCCGGTATGACTTCGCAGCCAGGACGCTCTCCGGCATTCCGAAGAAGTCCAGGTCCACGCTCGCCTCCAGCCTGTTCGAATACGGGAGATACGCCACCTTGTATTCCCACTCCCCGCTCTGGGGACGCCCGGCTATCCACTTGTCCAGGAACTTCTCGCGGAACTCGGCGTCCACCTGCATGAAAGGTGAACGGTTGTGGTAGAGGACGACCGTCTCCTTGCCCATTTTAGCAGTGGCCTTGATCTCGAAATGGTTGCGCCTGTTTTTATCCGCCACAGGAACCTTGGATATCGGCAGTCCCGATTTTTTGAAATTTATTTTCTCCTTGGCGCCCGGCTTCAGGGAAATCTGCTTCGAATCGGCGAATATGCCTTTACCGTCCGCATCCTCGACCAGCACTTCGACGTTGACCTCCGCGGCCTCCTTGCATCCGGCAAGCTCGACCTCGGCGTCGAGTTCGCCGGCTCCGATTTCTCCGAGCTTCAGGAAACGGAATGCCGGCGAGTCCGCCGCGAAGTCCACCTCCGCGAAACGGTTCCAGGCCAGCCATGCGTCGCCCACCCATCCTGCGAAATACATGCCCGTGCAGGAGTCGGTGCGCACCAGCTGGATCACAAGGCTGCGCCCGTCGAGGCTCTTGATGTTCATCCGCCCGAGTTCGACCGCCATTTCAAGCTCCCACATCTCGGGAGTCACGGAACATTTCACCGGCCCGCCCATGGACCAGAGGAGCTCGCTGCCGTCGGTCCCGTTGTAATGGAATTCGTCGACCACCGCGCCTTTCGCGTTCGCCATTATCTTGTAGAATCCGTGCCCCTGCGTGGTCGCAAGATCGCGGCGGCCATGCGTGAGTATCTGAACCTCGACATGATCCTCGAAGAGAACCGCCGGATGCCCGATGACAAGATCGTCCTCCTTCACTCGGGCCACCGGATATGTCCCCTTGGGATGCGGAGAACGCATGGCCAGATACAGGTACTTGTCGTCGTATCCGAGGAACCACTGCACCTGCTGGACCTCCGGGACCATAGACCCGTGCCCGCCCACACAGCCCTCCGCAGTGACGCCGGTGAACGCGGACGCGAACCCCCACTCGTCGGCGTTGATCTTGCCGTCCAAGGTCGGAGGGGCCGACAGTTTCGGCACACGCATCACCGGATGCTTGAAGCCGGTGTCGGCGGCATTCTGGGCCATCAGCGAGGACGCGGAGATTACGAGCGCCGCCACGGCGGTGCGGACAACGGTCAAACGACTATTTTCCATCTTCATGACCTCCTAATAAGTTGATTATTCCATTCTCTCATCGTCGAATCCTGTTCACAAGCATCTTGAGCGACGCATCCCCGCTGACGGCCTTTCCGGCAAGAACATCCTCCTCCCTGAACGCGGCCATCAGGATTTCGGCGAAACCGTCCTTCTCGACGTAGCGGTTAAGGTCGTAGATTATCCTTATGACACCGTTCCTGTCTTCGGCTCCGTCGGGATACGAGACCTTGTGGCGCTCGTCGAGGACGAGCCCGCCTTTCCATGATTTGCCGTCGTCGTCGGAGAGGAATGCCGTGAGATGCGAGCGGTCCCTCCAGGTCTTCCCCTCCTTGAACAGCCGCATGGCCTCGGCCGGCTTGATGTCAGCGTGGTTCACCAGCAGCAGCCTTCCGCTCGACAGCCTGCGGATGAAGAAGCGCGAATTGGGACCGCCCAGCCCCGAGTCCTCGCCCGGAGTCCAAGTCCTGCCCATGTCCGATGAAAAGCTTTGCCCGATCCCGTAAAGAGTCCTGACAAGCATCCACAGCCTGCCGTCCTTCAGCTCGACGATCATGTGCTCGTCGAAGCATCTGTCGGGAATGTCAGCTCCGCCTCTTAAGCTGAAAGTCTTTCCGTTATCGCAGGAGACTGTGATGTTTGAAAACCTTTCGTGGGCAAGCTCTTCCAATCTAGGCTCCATGCACTGCCAGACGGCGGTCGGCAAGGCCCATTCGCCGTTCGAAAGGAGCGTCGGCTTGTTCATCATGACCCCGTTGGCGATGCGGCGGGGCTGGGAAAAACGCGGTGCGGCGCAGTCGGAATCCGAGGTGAAGGCGCACCAGACTCCCGCGCGCCCGTCGTTTATCATGCCGACTTCCGGGCTCAGGCACTGGCTCCAGAACATCCACATGCGGCCATCTGGGTCGTGCCAGAGCGTCGGATCGTAGGCTCGGACGTTTCCCGGCGGATCAATTGCGAGAGCAGGCTTGTCCCAGGTCTTTCCGTTGTCTCCGCTCGACACAAGGAGGACATAGTTGTCCGGGCCTTCGCCCGTCCCACCGCCATACCAGGTCGCCCATATCCTTCCAGCCGGAGAGACTTCGATGCCGGGGATTCCCTGGAAAATACGTCCAATCTCCAAGTAGCTATCGCCCGGAGAATGGTTCAATCTGACCGCCTGTAATGGATCGCCTGTCATGTGCGCCTCGTCTTATGGTTTGAGGTATTGTTCCTTTACGATTGCGGCCGTCTGCAATCGGCCGCAGCAGGCAGCGCCAGCTTCTTTATTCGATGTCACTCCGCCTCTACCACGATCAATCTGTATTCATGCCATGGGATCAGGCATGGGTCGAGTATTTTGAAAATCCCGTTTTCGAATGCGACCTGTATGTTCTCGCCGGTCTCGAGGTCGTATATGCGCTTGGGGACGAGCCTGGCTCTCGGGTCGATCAGCTTGTTCGCGTCGAATGTCGAACCGCCGAGATACTGATCCTGCTTTTCGGTGTTGAAGAAGACGACGGCCGCGCTTTTGAGCCCTGCGTTCCCGTAGAAGGATGCCTTGATCCCCTTGCCGGCAGGCTGGACCGCGTCGGCGCTGCGCCAGTAGCCGGTGAAGAGGCAGTTCGCGGTGTCGGGATAGTCCACGGCGCCGACAAGCTTCCGTGTCGGTCCGGCGGGAATGTCGTGAGAGAGCAGCATGGCCGTGACGCTGCGCCTGATCTTGGCGTCGAGTTCCGGCTTTTCGCTTTCAAAGCCTCTCAGCCATGGATTGGCGAGGAGGGTTGTGGACTTGGTCCGTGCCATCGCCCTGAACTCGTCCAGCGTCCACTGCTGCAGGGAGGTGATGTCGCTGGCGTCTGCATACCAGTCGTTCTCGACCATCCAGAATATCTGGTTGAACGCCATGTCCACGTGCATGTTCATTGCCCAGCAAGGCGGACGCATCAGCTCCCAGCCCAGATGGTTCAGGCGCTTCGTAAGCTGGCGGCGCGCATACAGGTTCCACTTGGAGTCCATGCGTCCGAGCTCCGGATCGAATTCGCTGACGGTACCGATTGATGAATTGTCCCACCATGTTCCGTTGAAGCCGCACTTCTCCATGAGCGGCTTGTGGTACCATATGAAGAAGTCGCTGTGGCTCTGCGTCCAGTTGTATCCTGTCGCCATGAGCTCCTCCGGCGACTTCCACTGGACGGTGCCCTGGTAGTTCCACTGCCCGTTGAAGGAGGTGTCGGGGCGGGGCGTCCAGTTGCTCTTGCAGAACCATTCGCCGCCGAAGGTCTTGTGTTCCGGGGCGGCGGCGCCGCCCATCCAGGTGGAGCCATACATGCAGATTCTTGCGCCCTCGCTGATTTGCTTGACGTAGTGGCCGACCCACCAGTCATAAGGCTTTATCGGCTCGGTATATGCGGCGTTCTGGTATCGCGGGCCGTAGATGAGGAACTTGCGGAGCGCGACGTAGTCCTCCTCGCGGTGCAGCGCATAGCCGTCGACCGAGTCGCCGTAGAACCGGTAGCCGCGGGTGTCGTGTGCGACCTGCCCTTCCCTGAGCTTGCTGCGGTAGCGGCTGTCGTTCGGCTTGACGGGAGCGGCAAGAAGGGCGAAGCGCAGGACGCGCGGCTTTTCAAGCTCGACCGGTCCGGCGAGCAGGCGTATCCTCATGCGGACGGTATTGCTCTCCTTCAGCCTTTCGATCTGCATCATCGGCTGATTGTCCTTAAGCTCCCATCCGGCGTCGCTCCACGCCAGGAACCAGAGTCCGCGGTCGCCGTTCCCGACATAGGTCTGAGGGACGAACGACTTCCAGTCCTTGCCGAAGGCCTTGTAGCGGAGAAGGTCGGTGCTCTTGAAAGAGACGCCCGGCTGGGCGGGAATCCCTGTGAACTTGTTGCCGTAGCGGCCGTCGCCCATGCGCTGGACGTACAGGGTGTCGCAGGGAAGGTCGGCCATGTCTATCACCAGGTCGAGCGAATCCGCGGACGTCTTCCCCTTGGGCTCGAGCGTCAGCTTGACCTCGTACCATCCGTCGTATTCCTCGAACGCGTCGATCTTCGCGGAAAGGCTGCCGAAGGCCTGCGACCCTTGGATGTCCACCCTGTGGCCCGCCTGGGATGCGATTTTCGCATCGGCCCCGGACGCCTCCACGGCCTTCCCACCCGAGACCATCTCAAGGCGCATGGGGGCGGCAAGAAGGTTCTGCGGCTGGCCCGAGTTTCCGGTCGGCGGAGCGGCGCTTATCTGATCAAGAAGGCCGCCTTTGCCAATGGAATAGACTCTTCCCCATGCCGAAACCGAAAGCTCCTTGACGCCCAGCGGCTGGAAGGGCGGAATGACCTCGTCGTTGATTCCCAGCTTGTTGCGCTCGAAAGGATAATGCTTCCGCTCGAAGACCGCGGTCTTGGTCGAAACCGCCTTGCCGCCCTGGCCGGAAAGCGTGAACACCGCCTCGTAATCGCCGTCCTCCAGCTCGGGCAGTTCGAGCATGGCTGCGCCGGCGAGTTTTTCCACGCTTCCTCCTGCGGATCCCAGCACCTTCTCCGTTCCTTTTTTGCGGACATCGGCCTTGAATGTCTTCGCAGTCAGGACTTCCGGCGCCATTCCGAAGAAATCAAGGTCCACTCCGACTTCCGCCTTTCCGCTGTAAGGCATATAGGCGATGCGGTATTCCCACTCGCCGCTCTGCGGCCTGCCGGCAAGCCAAGGGTTCAAATGTTTCTCGCGGAATGAGTCGTCGAGCTTTACGAACGGGGAGCGGTTGTGGTATAGGACAAGCTCCTTGGGGCCGTCCTTGTAGGAGGCCTTGATCTCGAACCAGTTGCGGTTCTTGTCAGCCACGGCGACCGCGCTTACTGGCAACCCCTCCTTCTTGAATTCCAAGGACTTCGACTCGCCAGCCTTGACCGCAGCGCTCTTCTTCTCGCTGTATATCGTCTTCCCGGCGGAGTCGTCGACGGAAACGGCCACGCTGATGTCCCGCGCCTCGCCCCCGGCTCCTGCCACTTCGACGGCGGCGTCAAGGTCGCCAGCCATGACTTCTCCAAGCTTTTTGAATTGAAAGACCGGGGCGGACGGATCCAGCACCACCTCCGCGAAATCACCCCAGTTGAGCCAGGGATACGGCGCCCATCCGGCGAAATATATGCCGCCGCAGGTATCGGTCCTGACAAGCTGCATCACTAGGCTCTTACCGTCCGCCTTGTCAATGCGCATCCGCGCAAGCTCGATGGAAATCTCCAAGTCCCAGTATTCCTCGGTGACTGTGCATTTCGTCTCGCCTCCCGTCGACCACAGCTCCTCCGTGCCCACCGTGCCGTTGTAGAGGTGCTGGTCGATCATGTAGCCCTTGGGATTTACCATCATCTTGTAGAAGCCGACGCCCGGCCGCGTCGCGAGCTTGCGCTCCCCGAACGGGAAAATCTGGATTTCGACATGGTCCTCGAAGAGGACGTCAAGATTGTCGTTCTCCTTGGTCCGGGCCACTGGGTAAGTCCCCTTCTTGTGTGGGGAATGCATCGCGAGGTAGAGGAACTTGTCGTCGTAGCCTATGCGCCACTGGACCTGCTGGACCTCTGGGACAAGAGTATAGGGGCCGACACCGCCCGTCGACGCCACGCCGGTGAACATCGCAGTCCCCTTCCATTCCGCCTCGTCGATCTTACCGTCGATCTTCGGCGGCTCAGCAAGCTTCGGGACCCTGATCTCCGGATGCTTGAAGCCTGCCGTCTCCGCCGGATCCGCCGCCTGAGCAGCCATTCCCGAGATCGCCAGCGCAAGAACAGCCGCCTGCATGCCGATTACCGATGCAATGCCTCTATGCATTGTTACCTCCATTATTATATTAAGAACAAAAGCCTTCACAGACGGCAAGGGAAACGCAGTCAGCGGCGGATCAGTTCCGGCATCACCAGCCTGACCTGCGGCTTTCCGGGTTGAAAGCTTTCTATCGCCATCTCCCACATCTCCCGGTAATTTATCCTGAAGGAACTGAACTCTCTCCCATGGCGGCGCGAGTGTACCGTGTCGAAGAAGCCGATCCTATCTATGCTGCCGGTCTCGGGGCACAGCTGCTCAAGCTGCACCAGGACATAGTCGTTCATTCCGAGCGCCGCGTCCGGGCCGAAGCTTTCAACCTTGCTCCTCGCAAGCGAAGGCTCCTGAGATATCTCCTCGAACGATACGGTTTCCACCATGGGATCCCCTTTCCTGAACCCGGCGTTTCTTCTGGCGCGTTTGAGGCGTTCCACAAGGTACGGTTGCATTCTACGGTGATGCACCACCACGAGTATCCGCCGCCGCCCCTTGGAATACAGCTCCCTGAACCCCTGCTCATGCGCCGACTCATAGTCCGTGAGCACCGCGCGTTCCGGACGTTCCGGCATCCATTCCCAGCGGTTGAAGAAGCAAAGCTGCCCCGGTCCGAGCAGGGAGATAAGCTCGGACAACGGGAAATGCCGTGCCTCCAGATCCACAACCACGCAGTCAGGCCTCCTAGCGGCAATGTCCTTCACGACCTGCCTCCAGTCGTCCTCCTTTCCGAGAAGGCCGGTCATCGGAACTATCCGCCTCGTCCCGGCAATGGAGTAAAGGGATTCGTAGTAGTTCTCTATGTCGGAGTAGGCTGTGCTTGTGACAAGGGCGAAGAGCTTCGTCTGCTCGACCGCCAGGGCAGGATTAACGACCGTCCCGCTGCGCGGCATCCTGACGATCATACCCTTGCGCTCGAGCTTCTTGTAGGCGTGGTTGACTGCGGTGAAGCTCACCTTGAACCGCGAGGCCAGCGAACGCATCCCCGCGATCCTAGCGCCGGGCTGCAGCACCCCCGAACGGATCTCGGCCTCCACGTGGTCAGCCACCATCTGCGACTTGCCCGTCTCCCCGGAAATCATCCTGCACCGCCATTAAATCAGTTTGTATCAGTTATAATAAATCAGCTTATATCAGATGTCAAGCCGAATCTTAAAAATAATTGCCGTTTCAATTGCGCCGCATGCGGAGTATATTGTCATCATTGATTTTCGATATTCGGATTTCGGATTTGGGCTGTCGCATGAGGAGGAATTTTACAATCATCGAGCTTCTCGTCGTGATCGCTGTAATCGCGATCATCGCTGGCCTGCTGTTCCCCCTCCTCGGCAAGATGAAGGAGAAGGGGCGCAAGGCTTCGTGCATAGGCCAGCTGCGCCAGCTCGGCGTCGCCGTCAACGTCTACGCCGGCAACAACGAGGACAGGCTACCGGTCTGCATAAGGATCGGCGACGGGCCGGACGACCCGTATTCGATATCCAACGTCCTCGACGTCTCGTCCAAGCAGATATTCCACTGTCCGGCGGACAACTACGACAAGTTCGACGGCAAGACCTATTTCAACAGGTACGGGACAAGCTACGAGTGGAACACGTTCATGAACGGCATGAAGATACCGAAGACGAGCCTGGCGCTCCAGGACATGACAATCACCTCCCCGATGATGAACGACGCGGAGAACTTCCACGGCTCCTTCGGCAAGAACTACCTCTACGTCGACGGGCGCGTCCTGGAGAAGCTGGAAGTGAAGGTGGAGTAAGCAGCTTTGCCATTTAATTGGAATTTGATGCTTGGATGCATGGAATTTAAGGGCCGTATATAACCTCATGCAATATGAACGGCATTTCGGATGGATAACACTCCAGTAATTACAGTCCATGGCCTCTCCCGCTCCTACGGCCGGGTGAAGGCGGTCCGAGACCTCGACCTCGAGGTGCTCGGGGGGACCGTCCACGGCTTCCTTGGGCCGAACGGGGCGGGCAAGACGACCGTTATAAAGATGCTGCTCGGGCTCATCATGCCGGACAAGGGGGAGATCAGCGTCTTCGGGCGTAATCTGCTAAGGCGCCGCGACGACATAATGCGGGAAGTCGGCGCGGTGGTCGAGGCGCCGGTCTTCTTCGAATACCTCAGCGCATACGAAAACCTTTTCTACCTTTGCCGGATGTCGGGCTTCTGCGACAAGGCGCTGATCCTCGACACTCTGAAAAGGGTCGGCCTGGAGGATGTCGCCCAGCGCAAGGTTTCGACATTCTCCTACGGGATGAAGCAGAGGCTCGGCATCGCGCAGGCGCTTCTCCCGCGGAGCAGGCTCATCCTCCTCGACGAGCCGACCAACGGGCTCGACCCGCACGGCATCGTCGGAGTCCGCGAGCTCGTAAAGCGCCTCTGCGGCGAACTCGGCGTCACCGTCTTCATCTCAAGCCACCTGCTCTCGGAAATCGAGCAGACCTGCGACTACGTCACCATCATCGACAAGGGCGTCAAGATCTGCGAGTCCAAGGTCTCGTCCCTCGTCTCGATGCACAACAGGATTGAGTTCAAGACCCCCGACCACGCGGCCTTCAAGGAATTCGCCGCCGGGCGCGGCATCAAGCTGCTGCGGGAGGAGACGGACGAAGGTTGCGGCATCTTCGTCTTCGAAGGCGTCGAAACGGACATCCCAAGGCTCATCTCCGATCTCTCGGCTTCAGGCATAAGAACATACGGCATAGGCAGATACGTCCAGACACTCGAGGAGATATTCATTGAAATCACTGGCAAGGATAAAAGGGATTTTGTCTCTGACCGATTTTGAGGTCGTCAAGATGACCCGCCAGAAGCGGGCGTACGTCGGGGTCGTCGTGATCCTCATGCTCACCTGCCTCTGCGCTGTCGGATTCTACATGCGCAAGTCCGGAGTCGGCCACCATTCGAAGGACCAGTTCCAGGGGAGGCTGATAAACGACTTCATAAACGGGATCGCGTTCGCGGACACGGTGCTCCTGCCCGGCATATACATCCTCCTGCCGATGGTGGTAGGCATCTTCGCGGCAGGATCCTTCGCGGGCGAGCTGGAGGACGGCCGCATCAGGACCATCGCGCTGCGTCCGGTATCGCGCTGGAGCATACTCGCCTCGAAGTTCATTTCGCTATCGTTCTACTCCTACGTCCTGCTCGCGGCGCTGCTCGCCGTCAGCTACACGGTCGGATCCATAATGTTCGGGGCGACAGGCGACGTCTTCATCTTCGGCCCGATATTCCTGGGCAGGAGCGGAGACCTCTTCATCATGAAAGGCGAAGTCGCCATCGAGAGGATGCTCCTCTCATACTTCTTCGCGGGCTACTCGCTCATCTCGCTGTGCGCTATGTTCCTGATGTGCTCCGCGATCTTCAAGCGGACAGTCACCGCGTCCGTGGTCACGCTCGGGATATACTACACCAGCTACATCCTCGACGCCCTCCCGTTCATGGAGAACCTCCAGCGTTTCCTGCCCACGCGCTACCTCATGGTATGGAAATACGTCATGGCCAAGCAGATAATGTGGGAGAGCATCATGCACGACGGGACATTCCTCGGCATCTATACCCTGTGCTACCTGCTCATCGCAGGCATCCTGTTCAGCAATTCGGACCTCTAAGCAGATACCGGATGACGGATAGCAGATGACGGGATACCGGATGATATGGATCTTTGTGAATGGTGAATTGTAAATCATGAATGGTTGATGCGCGTCGCAGGTCGCGAGTCGGGAGTCCGGATGATCGGCGCCAGGTAACGGCAGGCATCGGCAGGTTTCGATAGGAATCGCCTTATTCGACGCTAAATTAGAGCCCGTCCACAAAAATGGTTTTTTAGAAATTGTTTTCGCCCGGGATGCC
>CAZWRV010000132.1:0-13580 GCA_964636325.1 uncultured Victivallaceae bacterium
CTGCGATTCCGCAGACAGGAATGTCTGCGTTACTTCAGGTGAGTTTCAGAGGAGTTCTCCAGCATGAAGGGCTTCAAGCATTTTTTCAGCAATCCCGTCTCGTTCGGCGGAAGGCTGTCGATCAGGGGGATCGGCATCCAGGAAATGATGCCTCCGGTCATCATACACAGGCCTGCGGGGACCGGGGACTATCTGCTGATGTATTTCTACGACCCGGTGGAAATTTCCTCCGGAGGGCCTGCGGTGGAATGCCCGGGGGGCACGATGATGGTATGGCGTCCGGGGCAGCTCCAGCACTACGGTTCGCGCACCCGCAGGTTCAGGCACAGCTGGATGCACTGCGAAGGCGATCTCGTCGAAACGCTGGTCGCAGACAATTCGCTAGACGGCTTCGGACATGTTCGGATTTCACCCGCGCCCATGGAGAGATACCTGGCCCTGATCTACGACGAGATCTCCGGAAGCAGCGTTCCGGACGAGGGGGTCATTTCGGCGCTCATGACCGCGCTTGTCTGCGCGGTCACCAGGGAAAAGAGGAACAGGAGGGTACCGGAAAAGGTTCCGGAAGCGCTTCTCAAGGTCAGAAACCTCATGGAGTCCGAATGCGAGAAGCCATTCAGCCTCGGCGAGCTTGCCGCCAGGGCCGGCTATTCCGTTCCCCATTTCTCGGCTCTGTTCAGAAAATATTTCAATTCTTCCCCCATCGAATACCTGATCAGGGCAAGGCTGCACCGCGCCGCATATCTTCTGCGCGACAGCAACCGCAGGATCGGTGAGGCGGCGGAGCTGGCGGGGTACGGCGACATCTTCCATTTCTCTAAGCTTTTCAAGAAGCATTTCGGAAAGAGCCCCCGCGATTTCAGCGGCAGATCGAGTAAATCCGTGCGTTGAGCGGCGGACATCCGCATGTTAATTATAATAGATTTACCAATAATATTGATATGTTGCTCAATTATGTAAATCATACAATTTTGTTTATAAAACGGCTTGAAATCGTCGGCCGGCTCAATAGCTTATCGTTCTTCCAAAGGCTTAATGCCAACCACCAAACTTAACCGACGGGAGAAGAGAAGATGAATTCCTATGTCGCGCATGTGCTGGAGAACCTCACGAAGACTTACCCTTGGGAGAAGGAGTTCCTCCAGGCCGTAAGGGAAGTGCTTGAGTCGCTTAGCCTTGTGATGGACAGGGAGGAGAAGTACGAGAGGCACAAGATACTCGAGCGGCTTGTTGAGCCCGAGAGGGTGATCATGTTCAAGGTCGCATGGGTGGACGACAAGGGCGAGGTGCAGGTCAACAAGGCCTACAGGGTGCAGTTCAACAGCGCGATCGGCCCGTTCAAGGGCGGCCTCAGGTTCCATCCTTCGGTGAACCTCAGCATACTCAAGTTCCTAGGGTTCGAACAGATATTCAAGAACAGCCTCACCGGCCTTCCGATGGGCGGCGGCAAGGGCGGGAGCAACTTCGATCCGAAGGGCAAGTCGGACAACGAGGTGATGCGCTTCTGCCAGAGCTTCATGGTCGGCCTGCACAAGTATGTCGGCGCGGACACGGACGTCCCTGCGGGCGACATCGGAGTCGGCGGCCGCGAGATCGGCTACATGTTCGGCATGTGGAAGAAGATCGTGAACACGAACGAGGCGGTCCTCACGGGCAAGAGCACGAACTGGGGCGGAAGCCTGATACGTCCGGAGGCGACCGGCTACGGCGCCACGTATTTCGCGGACGAAATGATGAAGACGCGCAAGGAGTCGTTCGAGGGCAAGAGGGTGCTTGTCTCCGGCTCGGGCAACGTCGCGCAGTACACCGTGGAGAAGGTCAGCCAGCTCGGCGGCAAGTGCCTCACGCTCTCCGACTCCGGCGGCACGATCATAGACAACGACGGGATCGACGCGGAGAAGCTCAACTTCGTCATGGAGCTCAAGAACGTCAGGCGCGGCCGCATCAGCGAATACGTCAAGAAGTTCAAGAAGGCAAAGTATGTGGAAGGCAAGCGTCCGTGGGGGCTCGTGCCCGCCGAGGTCGCAATGCCTTCAGCCACCGAGAACGAGATCAACGGCGAGGACGCCAAGGCTCTCGTGAAGAACGGCTGCATCTGCGTGTCGGAAGGCGCGAACATGCCGACCACGCCCGAGGGCGTCGAGGTCTTCCTGGCGAACAAGGTCCTATACGGGCCCGGCAAGGCCGCGAACGCCGGCGGAGTCGCGACATCCGGCCTTGAGATGGCGCAGAACTCCATGAGGCTCTTCTGGACCAGGGAGGAGGTCGACGAGAAGCTCCACCAGATCATGATAAACATCCACAGGTCGGCCGCGGACGCCGCACGCGAATACGGCACGCCCGGTAACTACGTCAACGGCGCGAACATCGCAGGCTTCAAGAAGGTCGCCGACGCGATGATAGACCTGGGAGTCTGATGTAGGCGGATTGTTCATTGGAATTTGCATGATGCATGGCCCCGCGGCGACGCGGGGCTTTTTCATTTTTATACTCCGCGGCGGTGAATATATTCCCAATATTTTCCCGATTTCGCATGGGCGAGGTTGATTTTCCCGCGTGAAAAACATATAATTTGGAAAGTGAAATTTTTCAGCGGCGGATGCTCAGTCATGAAAAGACTACTGGTCACCGGCAGCAGCGGCCTCATAGGGTCTGAGTGCGTGGTATACTTCGACGCGCGCGGATGGCAGGTCCTGGGCGTGGACAACAACATGCGCATGAGCTTCTTCGGCGCGGACGGCGACACCACGTGGAACCTCAGAAGGATCAAGGCCGCGGCCAAGAACTTCTGGCATTCCGGCCTGGACATCCGCGACCGGGCGAAGGTCATCGAGCTGGTGGGCGAGTTCCGGCCCGACTTTGTGATCCATTGCGCGGCCCAGCCGAGCCACGACCTCGCGGCCTCACGCCCGTTCGACGACTTCGACGTCAACGCCGGCGGCACGATGAACATGCTGGAGGCCGTCCGCCAGAAGGCACCCGGCGCGGTCTTCTGCTTCATGAGCACAAACAAGGTCTACGGCGATACGCCCAACCGCCTGCCGCTCAAGGAGATGGAGACGCGCTGGGAATACGCCGACCCGAAGGACTTCGACGGGATAGACGAGAACATGTCGATAGACAATTCGACCCACAGCATCTTCGGGGCGGACAAGGTCGCCGCCGACGTGATGGTCCAGGAATACGGCCGATACTTCGGCATGAGGACAGCCTGCTACCGCGGCGGCTGCCTTACGGGCCCGGCCCACTCCGCCGCGGAGCTGCACGGCTTCCTCGCGTACCTCATCAAGTGCGCCAGGGAGGGCAGGAAATACAAGATATTCGGCTACAAGGGCAAGCAGGTCCGCGACAACATCCACTCCTTCGACGTTTGCCGTGCCTTCGAGGAGTTCTACCTGAACCCGCGCTGCGGCGAGGTCTACAACCTTGGCGGCGGCAGGGGCAACAGCGTCTCGATGCTCGAGGCCATAAGGCTCGCCGAGGAGACGGTTGGCAGGAAGATGGACTTCGAATATCTCGAGGGCAACCGAAAGGGAGACCACATCTGCTACATCTCGAACCTGGGGAAGCTCAAGAGGCATTTCCCGGGCTGGGGAATCACAAGGTCGCTGCAGGACATATTCCGCGAAATCGCCGCGGGAACCGGAGCTTGAACTGAAAAGAATGATATGTATATTTCTTAGGAAGCGTTTTCATAACTCATAAGCTCGGTTTGTGAGGTTTGAAATTGGTTCGAAGGAGGATGTGCAACATGCGGATAATAATATTTTCGGCGGCGCTGGGGGCCGCCATGGCGCTGGCGTCTTCCGGCTGCGAGTCCGGCGGCGCGTCCAAGGCAAGCTTCCAGAAGCAGCAGTTTGAAATGATGAAGTCGCAGGACGAACGTATATCGCAGCTCTCGGCGAAGGTCAGCTCGCTGCAGGACAGCAACGCCGAGCTCATCCGCCAGAACTCCGAGCTCGGCCAGAAGCTCAACGCGCTCGAGCAGAGGACGCAGAGCTTCGACAACATGGCGGCATCGCTGAAGCAGGAGATAAGCGAGGAAAGGCAGGAGCGCCAAGCCGCCGTCAACGCAGTGATAGATCAGGTCTCCAAGAACGTCGCCAAGGCGATAAACACCGCGGCCAGCGTTCCGCCGCCCAGGAGCGAACCGCCGAAGGCAGGCCCCGCCGGAAAGGGCAATTTCATCGTCTACAAGGTGGACTCGGGCGCCACCCTGAAGGCCATCGCCGACGCATACAAGGTGTCCGTCGAGGACATCAAGAAGGCAAACAACCTGAAGGGCGACAGCATCAGGGCCGGCCAGACCATATACATTCCGAAGAAGGATTGAGAGGGCAGATGAAAGACCGCCTCTTCGAACAGAAGATCCAGATAATCATCGAGCACGACCCGCGCTACAGCGCCGAGGCCTATGAGTTCGTAAGCAACGCCGTCACATACACTGCGAAGACGCTGAACAGGACCGGTGCGGCGAAGCACATAAGCGGCAAGGAACTGCTCGAGGGAGTCAAAGCCTTTGCACAGCAGGAGTTCGGGCCGCTGGCCGGAGAAGTGCTCAGGAACTGGGGCCTCACCGACGGCATGTCGGTCGGCAACGTCGTATTCAACATGGTCAACTGCCAGCTTCTCGGCAAGAGCGACAAGGACTCGCCGGATGACTTCAGGAGCGGCTTCGATGTCGACAAGGACTTCCCCCCTGTCTCCTGCGGAACCAGCCAGGGTTCCAAAAAGATATCCCCTCCCATCATTGCGTAGGTAAAAAAGCGTACCACCGAATACCCAACACGGAATTACCAATGGCCAAGTATCCTTTCACGTCTTCGGTTGGATATTGAGTGTTGGGTGTTGGATATTCTCAAGTTTCAAGAGCGTTCAAAGTGGACATCCTTCCGGACAAAATTCCCTTCTTCAAGGTCCGCTCCGAAACGCTCGGCAACGGCCTCGACGTATACCTCCACGAGAATCCTGCGTCGCCGACCGTGAACATTCAGGTCTGGATCAGGACCGGATCCATACACGAGGGGGCGGATCTGGGATCGGGCCTCTCGCATTTCCTGGAGCACATGATCTTCCAGGGCTCGGAGAAGTATCCGGGCAACAGGATCGCGGAGCTTTCGGCAGCGCTCGGAGGCGAAGTGAACGCCTACACGTCCTGGGGCAACACCGTCTACCACATGGACATCCTCAGCAGGAACTTCGATGCGGGGCTGGACATCCTGGCGGACGCCGTTCTCAACCCCCGCTTTCCGGCCGGAGCCTTCGCCAAGGAGAAGGAGGTCATCCTCCGCGAGAGGGCCATGGCCTCGGACAACGCCGGCAGGATGCTTTCGGAAAACCTGTGGCTGACGATGTTCAAGATCCACCCGATCAGGCATCCTGTCGTCGGCTACAAGGATCTGATTGCGGGCGTGGACCGGAAGATGATGCGCGCCTACTACGGGCGCAGGTATTCGCCGGCTAGGTCGTTCGTGGTCATCTCCGGGGACGTCGGCTGCGACGAGGCGTTTCAGGCGGTCCGGGACAAGTTCGGCCGCTGGAGTATGGGCTGCATCGAAGATCCGCCGCTGCCGGAGGAGAAGCCCCAGGCACATGCCCGTTCCGCATCGTCCACGTTCAAGGATCCGCTGGCCAGGATGGCCGTGGGCTACCATGTCCCCGACGCCTCCCACGCCGACGTGCCGGCCCTGGACATTCTTTCCATGGTTCTGGGCCAGAACAGGAGCTCGCGGCTCGTAAGCCGGGTAGAGAACGAGAAGCATCTGGCTATCGGCGTCAGCGCCATGAACTACACCCCCTATTTCACCGGAATATTCTGCGTGACCGCCACCTGCGAAAAGGCGAAACTTGGAAAGCTCAGGGACGAGATAGGACGCGAGATATCTGTCTTGGGATCGAAGGATCCGGTGAGGCCGGACGAAGTGGCGAAGTCGGCGAACTTCATTGTCACCGACTTCTGCCAGAACCTGCGCACCAACACCAACATGGCGCGGATCATAGGAACGTCAGTCCTTAACTACGGCGATCCGGAATTCATACACCGCTACATCGAAAATATCCTCCGGGTAACGCCGGAGGACGTGATGCGGGCGGCCGTGAAATACCTGACAGCAGAAAACTCCACCTATGTGGAACTGCTGCCCGAGGACTGCGCGGCTAAGGCCGCCGCCATGCCTCGGAAAAGTAAATCCGCGGGCGCTGCCGAGCTTCTGCAGGTGCCCGGCGGCTGCAGGCTGGTGGCGCGCCACGACGACAGGCTGCCTCTGATCGACATATGTGTCTTCATGCCGGGGGGTATAATATTCGAGGACGGCAGCAAGGCCGGTGTCGCCCGCCTCGCGGGCGAACTCGTCGACAAGGGGACCCGATCCTTCGACGAGAGGTCGCTCGACGACGCGCTGGACGCCGGTTCGATTGACTTTGACGCGACGGCAGGTTACAACGCCCTGTCGTTCTCCATGTCATTCCACGCGGCCAACGCCCGCCGCGCCCTCGAACTCTTCTCCTCGATAATCTCCGAGCCGGTCTTCCCGGAGAAGCAGTTCCGACGCGAGAAGGAAAACCTCCTGCAGATCATCGAAAGCAGGAAGCTGAATCCGAACGCCGCCGCCGAACAGCTCCTCCGCAGGAAACTTTTCGGCAAGCATCCCTATTCCCGCCCCACCCTCGGGCTTGCGGAAAGCATCGCGGAGCTGGACCGCGGCGCAGTCGAAAAATACTACTACGAGTCCTGCCTCGATCCGGAGTGGACCGTGTTCGGAATCGCCGGCGGATTCGACGAAAAGGAGATCCTTCCGAGGTTCATGGAGGTCATTTCACGCGTCCCCTGGAGCCGGAAGAGGGCGGTTCTCCCCGAGAGGCCCCGGTTTCCGTCCACGAAGTCCTCCGAAAAAATTTCCCTCCCGCGCGAACAGTCCGTCGTCATGCTGGGCCTGCCCAGCTGCGACCTCCTGAACGGGGACCGCCACCCGATGTCGCTGCTGGCCAAGGCCCTGAACGGGATGAACTCCCGCCTCTTCAAGGAGATCAGAATCAAAAACGGGATGGCGTACTACACGGGCTTCACCAACTTCTCCGGATTCCACGAGGGCATGGCCTCTTTCTACGTCGGAACCCGGCCGGATCTTGAAGAAAAAGTCCTCGAAATGTTCGAGAAGGCCAGGCAGCACCTCGCGGAGGGAAAGGGAATATCGAAGAAGGAGTTCCACACGGCGAAGGCGTCCATCTCGCTCGAGATCGCCGAGACTCTCGCGGAGAACAGCGCCCTCATATTCAACAGCGCCGCCTCGGAATTCATGGGCATCGGCCACCTCGAGCCGTTCAGGCTCGAAAAAATCTATTCGGACATCACGCTCCCCGAAGTCAACGCCGCCGCCAAAAAATATTTCGCAAACACCAACACCACCGCAGCGATCGCGACGCCAGATAATCACCGCTAACCTGAATTATTCACAAACGTTTTTTTGCATGCAAAATAGTTTGTGAATAATTCAGCTGCAGAAGTCAAATTTTCAAATTATGCGATTAACATGCCCGCTAAATGCCGGATTTCCGGTTTCCGGGCATAGTCCCCCTTACCCCCGCTATTTTCAGGGCGGCGGAGACCGCCACGGCGCAGGCTATCCCGACGCCGGGGCGGGGGCAGGTCCTGGCATGTCCGCTATTCTGCGGTACAACTCCCTGAACATGAACCTAAAGGAGTATAACCTGTGATATTGTGTCAGGATGGGGCTCCCAATTTTATAATCACGGCACTTTTTGGCGCAAGGGCCAAAGTTATTATTCCCCTGTTTGCCGTTTCCGCTTTTCGGACCAGGTTGCTTCCGTCGGGCTTGAAGATATTCAAGCATGAGAAGGCTCCCGATATCTTCAGAATCACTTCAATCTTCTCGTCGCCGTGGTTGAGGGCGTAGCACAGCGATTCGTCCTTTCCGTCAATCCCGCCGCTTTTGCGCTGTTCGCATATCTCGATATTCTTAAGATCCGCCAGATTCTTGCCTGTCAAACTGCAGATTTCTATGCTGCGGGGCGGCAGCGCCTTCTTCAAGATTGTTCCGACAAGATTCAGGATATTATCATTTTCTGAGTCCTCATAATCGGCGAAGAGCATTGTGCCGAACATATATGTCTCGCCCCTGCGGAACTTATTATGGACAAGGCTCGCACGTCCATCATTGAACCTCGACAACACCTTCCCATGGGCTGAAGCTCTTAAGTGCTGGACGAAGAGGTGGGGCGAGACTAGCCCAGGAGTTTTTACAGTAATGATCTGCGGTCCAGGCGGCCCTATTACCGGCACGGCGTCTGCGAACGAACAGCCGAAAACTTTATCAAGCCCATGGCCCGGAGCGCTTGCATGCAGCGTGCCGTCGTCGTCCTTGAATCCGAAGGGGAAGTCTGCGATTATGCGGCCGCCATTTTCTACAAATTCCCTGATCCGTCCAGCGACTCCTGCCGAAATGTTCGGGACAAAGGGTGCGATGAGAACCTTATACTTAGACAAGTTCCCTTCCAGAATGCCGGAGTCGTCGATGAAATCGGCCTGCAGCTTCAGACCCCAGATCAGCTTGTATGCGCCCAGCCATGAATGCTGGTTGTATTTCTTGTCCTCTAAGTTTTCATAGCCCTCCAAAATCCCCTGATGCAAGGTTGAATATGAGGACAGTATCGCAATCTCGGCCTTGTATTCATAGGATAGGAACATGTCGGCGTTTTTTTGGAGAAGGCTTGACAGTTCCCCAACCCTTTTGGCTCTGTCCGTAGGAGAGCCGTCCCAGCCCACCAGTCCGAACTCGCCGGCCTGCTTCGCCTTGATCCGTGTGCGGTAGAGCCAGGAGGATATGGCCCTAGCTCCATGCCCGAGCATCTGCCAGTAGCGCATGATAGCCTCATCCTCTGAGACGTGGTATGGCGAATCGCTGTCGAGATCCCATAGGGCGGGGCCCGCCTGGGTCTCGACTATCCAGAAGTAGTTCTTCTTCGACGCGCTGCGCACCCTGTCAAGGTAGCATGCCGGAACATATGGCCTGTCGCCATGGTGAGGATACTGCAGGTGGTAGTGAGATATCCCCAGGACGTCGACTACCCTTGCTGTCTTCCAGAAGCTGCATTTGTCGAACCAGGATCTGCTGTCAAGTTGGTATGGGTTGGGATTGACGGTCGTAGTTCTTTTCAGTGGGTCGTGCTTTTTGATCAGCCTGTCGATCCCCGCGAGCACTGCCGCAAGATTGTCCTCGGAAAACTGCTGCCAGTCGAGCTGGCAGGGGTAACCGAACTTGATCGGCCTGACTTCGTCCCAGGACTTGTAGGAGACCGGATATTCGTCGCTCCATGCGCCGTTCAAATTGCCAATCCTACGATATTTGTGCCGGAGCCATGTCCTGAACTTGTCCAGCGAATGCCTGCAGACACATCCGTTGCCGCAGGCCTCGCTTGATATCAGCCAGCAGTGGAGGGCCGGGCTTTTAGAATAACGACTTACGACCTCTGCCATGAAATCGTGGGCCTTTTCAACGAACACAGGATCGTCATAACAAATCAGGCGGCGGTCCATCCCGGCGCCGGGGGTTTCCGGTTCAGTCCTGACGACTTCACATTTGTAGTCTTTTATAAGCCATTCGGGATGATATACGCCGGCGATACTGCTGAATCCGCCGAAGTTGAGCATGATCTTCATCCCGTGCCGCTCCGCGATGCGGAAGATGCGGTCGAGCATCGAGAAGTCGCGGACGCCCTCAATCCTTTCAATTCTGTCCCATGAGGCCCAGGAACGGAACATGGTCAGGCCGAGCCTTTTCATCTGGACGACATCCTTCTCCCATTCCGACGGGGGAACTTCGGTGGCCCTCGCGACTGGGGCATACATCGAACCGAACGGGAAGAATTGCTTCTGAATTGTTTTCATTTCCGGCCTTTCTTCAGTTCCTTGAGCGCCGCGTCAATTTTGAAGCCGTGCGTCTCCAGCAGTTTTCCGGCCGCGTTTCTGCCAATGCCGCCTTTCAGCATTGCCGTGTGAATTGCGCGCTCCTTGAGTTTGCCGCATGTGATCTGCATATGGCTCATCATGTTTCCGTCGACTCTGCCGAGTTTGACCATGACGGTTGTGCTAATCATGTTGAGGACGAGTTTCTCGGCGGTGCCGGCCTTGAGCCTGGTCGAGCCGGTTATCACTTCCGGCCCTGTGACCGGGCATATTGCGATGTCGGAAAGATCGCGCACTCTGCCTTCGGGATTGCAGAAAACCGATATGGTCGGGCAGCCGAGCCTTCGTGCCGTCTTGAGTGCGCCGCAAACGTATGGCGTCGTGCCGCTCGTGCTGAGTCCGACGACGACGTCGCCGGCCCTGAAGCCGCGCCTGCGCAGATCCTTGCCGCCCTGCCTTTCGTTGTCCTCGGCCCCGTCCTTCGCATTGAAGACCGCATCCCTTCCTCCGGCGATCAGCGCCTGCACCATTTCGGATGGCACTCCGAAAGTCGGCGGACATTCCGAGGCGTCTACTATACCGAGCCGTCCGCTTGTGCCAGCACCGACATAGAAGAGGCGGCCGCCTTTCTTGATCGCGCTGACTATGATTTCCACCGCCTTCGTGATTTCCGTAATTGTCTTTCCGACCGCAAGAGGCACGAGTCGGTCGTTTTCATTCATCATCGTCAGGATTTCAGGGATGCTCTTCTTGTCAATCCCGGCAGTGTCAGGGTTGATTGATTCAGTGATTAGATTTGGCATCATTGTTTCCTATTTATTAATCGTTAATCTAAGCTATTGGGGGAGCGCATGGTGCTGGAGTAAGCACGCCCTTCAGGGTGTGCAGGCTGAAGCCAGCACATACTTCAATCGCCGGATATAATCGTTGAGACGAAATGCCTTGTTATCATCATCGGGTTTGTGACGGCCTTTCCGATCACAACGGCCCATGCTCCCAGTTTCAACGCCTTGTTAACCTCTTCCGGATACCAGAAACGGCCCTCCGCGACCACCGGGCAGTCAAGTTTTGAACAAAGGGTTTTCAGCAGTTCAAAGTCCGGCCCTTTTGTCCTGACGCTGGAAGAAGTATATCCGGCGAGGGTTGTCGCGACGATGTCGCAGCCGGCCTTGGCGGCCTGGACGCCTTCCTCGAACGTGCTTACATCGCCCATCACCGGCAGGCGAATCTCCTTGTGGATTTGCGCGACGAATTCCGCGGTGCTCAGACCGCCGGGGCGCTTCCGCATTGTGGCATCGAGCGCGATGATGTCGCAGCCGGCCCTGGCTATCGCCTCCGCATGCTTGAAGCTTGGGGTAATGTAGATTTGATCCTCGGAGGGCTTGGTCTTGTAGATGCCGATGACCGGGATGCTGCAGATTTTCCTTATCGCGGCTATGTCGTCCGGGCCGTTGGCGCGGATTCCGGCCGCACCGCCTTTCTCGGCGCAGAGCGCCATCAGAGGCATGGTGCCTGTGCCGTATAGGGGATTCCCCTTTATGGCCTGGCATGAGACAATTATCCCGTGACGGAGCTTGTTGATTATCATATCCACTCGTATTCTGTCCTTAAGACATTCTGGAAATCAGGCTTGGCACCGGCATCGAGCAACGCCATAACGACGGCGGCCTTGAAGAGGCTGAATTCGGGACGGCATAAGATCTCCATGTCCGGCCTCAAAGCTTTCAAATGTTTCGAACAGAGCGGTAGGAAAGTCTCTGCCTGGGCGGAGATTCCACCCATCAGGAGAACCTTCGCATCGGGCTTGCCGGCGACTGAAACTGCCAGCCGCGCCACGGCCACGGCCGCTTCGCAGATGATTTCGGCCGCGGCG
The DNA here is from genome assembly GCA_964636325.1 of uncultured Victivallaceae bacterium. Lineage (GTDB taxonomy): Bacteria > Verrucomicrobiota > Lentisphaeria > Victivallales > GWF2-50-93 > CAZWRV01. The sequence continues at coordinate 11,796 of CAZWRV010000132.1, forward strand.
GGGTCGCCTTCAAGGAATAATCTGTAGACGACAGGCGACACGGCAGCGATTTCGGCACGGCCAAGCTGTAAGAATCTGTCTCTGAAGGCCATGCGTCCGGCGAAGTCGTCCTGTGCCGGCATATTTCCGTAGGGTTTCAATATCTCGATTAACCTTGTCGGCGCTTCCCTGCGGTCAAGCATCAGCAGAGCCTTGCGCAGCCCGGCCAGCCCGATCGAGTAGCCGCTTCCGGCGTCGTCGAAGAGCGGCCCCCACCCCCCGGAGCAGATGACCGCATCGCCGTCCAATCCCATCGCGACGGTTCCGGTTCCCGCCATGACGCATGCGTCGACCCCGAGCATCGGCGCGCAGGCCTTGAACCAGTTTCCTTTCGCTTCGCGGTCGACCTTGATCCGCGAAGCCGGGAGTACGCGGGCAAGCGCCAGCTCTACCTCCTCGGAGTTCGGACCGCCCAGGGAAAAATAACCGGTGCCGATCTCGACGCCAGCCCTTCCGCCCTTCTCGATCAGGCGGCTGACCGTCTCGCGGATCGTCTTCTCGACCGGAAGCGTTCCGGGGATGGAAGCGACGCCCGGACCTGTGGCCGTCACCAGTGGATGGCCGTCATAATGCAACAGCACGGCACGTATCCTGCTGCCGCCGCTGTCCGCGGCGAAGATCAATTTGTCGTCCGACATCTCAATGCCTATCATGTTCTTTTATATTAATTGGCGGTGTTCTAGTGTCAGTGTCCAGGTGTCAACAGAAAGATAATAGCAATGTCTCATGCACACAGCAGTAACTATTTTTGCTGAAACCTGAAACCCGACACCCGACACCTCAGGCGGCAGAGCCCTCAATTCCCGAAAACGAACCAGCCCGGATTTGATCTAAGCGTGTTTATATTGCAGCCTTCGGTATGTCCGTCGAAAAAGAACACGTTTATATGCAGATTGTGCCTCGGATTTCCGAGCCCGTGCGTCACATGGTTTATGTCGTCCCCCTTGATCACCCAGTCGTGTATGCTGTCGTCGTTCGACTCGCCCAGGACGGCAAGCGACGAAGGCTTTTTCGCGGAAGTCGTCCTATGCCGTTCCAGATCGACAACCCCGGCCCAGGCGATTGACCAGCCCGGTGAAGTCCAGCTGTAGACATATCCATAAGACTGCTTGTGGAGATCGTAGAAGTCCCATGTCTTGTCGCCGGGGCACCTGAACAGTTCTATGTTGTTGTTCAGATAGTCGGTGCACATGTTGAAGAACCATCCCTGTGAGTTCACGGCCTGCCCCTGGATTGTTCCGGCAAACGGTTTGTCGTATTGGGGGAAATATCCGAAGTCTTCGCAGTATATGCCGACACCGCCGCTGCCGATCTGCCTTATGTCGTTTAGGCACAATGTCTTTCGAGCCTGGCCCCTGGCCTTGTTAAGCGCGGGCAGGAGCATCGCCGCAATAATCGCGATTATCGCGATGACCACGAGCAGCTCGATAAGAGTAAAAATTTTCTTGGACGGAAAAATTTTACCTAAACCTGAAAGATTGATCATGCTTGACATTTTGCCACCTCCTCTGAAACTCGCCTGAAGTAACGCAGACATTCCTGTCTGCGGCATCGCAGGTAGGAATACCTGCGCTACTTCAAGTATCTCGCCGACAAAACTGGCGCCGCCAGATGGCCACTCCTCTGAAACTCGCCCATCTTTGTCGCGAACTTTGTCGTTATCTTTGTCGTCTTTTGGAGGGTTGAGCCGGGCTCAACCGCGGCTCAGCACGGCTTCGCCCTCCATCGAGTTTCTGAACGACAGAA
>CAZWRV010000133.1:0-13136 GCA_964636325.1 uncultured Victivallaceae bacterium
CGGAGCGGCACTCTCCTTAAACTTGGACATCTTTGTCGTCTTTTGAAAGGTTGAGCCGAGCTCAACCGCGGCTCAGCACGGCTTCGCCCTCCATCGAGAGTATGTCGCACGATCCGAGTACGACATTAAAGCCGACCTGGCGCTCGGCGCTCCCAGGTTTCCCTGCCGATAAATATCGCTCATGCAGGCGCAGTTTCAAGCCTGCAAAGCTGTGCTCAATTGCGAATCCCTTCTCCGCAAGCTATATTATAAGTCTATGAAGAAATCATATCCAAATTTTCTCGGAACCTTCGTGCCGCAGAGCCCGCCGGAGAAGGCGCTCTTCCACATCATCCCTGCGCCCTACGAAAAGACCGTCTCCTACGGCAAGGGGACGGCGAAGGGCCCGCAGGCGATACTGCAGGCCTCGCAGTTCCTGGAGGTCTACGACGGCAGATGCGTGCCATCCGAGCACGGCTTCCATACTCATCCGCCGCTACCGTGCAAGGGCTCTGGCGAGAACGATCTCTGCGAGATCCGCAGGAAGGTGTCCGAAGTCTTCAAGCTCGGCAAGGTTCCGGTGCTGCTTGGCGGCGAACATACCGTCACCTTCGGGGCCCTGCAGGCGGCGGCGGAATATTTCGGGAAAGGCGGGGTCGGCGTCGTCCAGTTCGACGCGCACGCCGACCTACGCGACAGCTTCCAGGGCTCGCCCCTCAGCCACGCCTGCGTGATGCGCAGGGCGGTCGCCGACCTCGGCCTCCAGATCTTCCAGATCGGCGTCCGGAGCCTCTCGCCCGAGGAGGTCGCATACCGCGTCCAGATGAAGATCAAGCATCTCGACGCGGTCCTACTCGACGGCGGCAGGCCCCTGGGAAACATCCTCCCGGAAAGCTTCCCCCGGAACATCTACGTGACCATTGACGTGGACGGCCTCGACCCCTCGATCATGCCAGCCACCGGCACGCCGGAGCCCGGCGGCCTCGGCTGGCACCAGATGATGGGCATCCTCGATGGTATTGCTTCTGAGCGTGAAATCGCCGGATTCGACGTAGTAGAACTCTCCCCCATCAAAGGATTGCACCACCCCGACTACACGGCCGCCAGGCTCATCCTCAACTTCATGGGCATAATTTCCTCCGCGGACAAAATTCGGACTTCTTGACCCCAGCCCTATGAGAAGCTTGAGAACGGCTGGAAACCTGAAATTGAAGCTTGTGACAGCAAATCAGAGTTCCGTCGTCATGAACTGAAATATCCTGTCGTCCGCGCCTGGCAGGCCTTCATGTCCGAAGTCCTGGTACACAACGAGCTCCTTCTTCGACCTGATGCGGTTGTATGCGGCAAACTGGGTGGACGGCGGACAGATGTTGTCCATGAGCGTGACCGTCATGAGGACTTTCGCCTTGATGCGAGACGCCAGGTGCGAGGCGTCTATGTAACCGAGCTTTGTGAAAATCTCTTCGTGCCGTTCGGAGAGCGGGTCGCGGTTGCGGATGTAATCGCGCAGCTCGCTGTACGCGTCCTTGGCCAGATCCATCTGCCATACCCGCTGGTAGTCGCATAGGAACGGGAAGACCGGCGCGGCGAGCTTCATGCCCGGAACCAGGCCGGCGCACGCCAGAGTGAGGCCGCCGCCCTGGCTACCGCCGAAGCAACCGACGCGTTGCGGATCGACGTCGTCCATCGCCATGACGATCCTGGCCAGCATGGCTGTGTCAAGATACATCTGGCGGAAAAAGAGCCTGTCGGGATTCTCCTCGTCCATGCCGCGGATGAAATGCCCTATCTGGGTGTCGCCTGCGAGCACAGTTCCGCCGTCGTTCGAGAGGCCCCACTGGCCGCGGCAGTCCATCGCGGCCAGCGTGAGTCCGGCTGCCGGATATCCCAGCTTGGAATACCAGTCGCCGCAGTGTCCACCATAGCCGTGGAACTGCAGGACCGCGGGATGACGTTTCGCCGCCTTCTTCGGGCGCAGCAGCTTCGCGTGGACGCGGGCGCCGCCGACGGAAGTGAAGAACATGTCGAAAGTCTCGGCGAACTGGGTCTTGAAGTCTGCTGGACGCAGTTCGACTTCCGGATCCACGGCGTTCATTTCGGCGAGAGCGCGTTTCCAGTAGGCGTCGAAGTCGGCGGGGCACGGATTGATCCCCTTGTACTTCTTGAGCTGGTCGAGCGGCATGTCGAGCATGGGCATGACGATGACTCCTTTATTTGATCAGAATATTTCGGCTGCTAACGATCGCAGTCGGCTGCATTCGACCGCATCCGCAATTTACCTGACACCCGGGTTGTAAAAACTGTTTTTTGCAATCAACTCGATCATCAAAAGTAAATATCCCTCTCGTCGGTATTTCTTATCTTCTCGATGCGTTCCGAGAGCTTCTTCTTGATCGGGCCGTCTGCGATTTTCGCAAGTTCCCTGTCGACGGCGTCGAAGCCGGCCGAACGCAGTTCCTGAGGTGCGTAGTCCACGAGGTATTCGGTGAATGTCAGGAGCGCGTTGGGGGTGCAGAACCTTTCGATGAAGCCGGGGATTGCGTATTCCATGAACTGCTGGCCGGTGCGCCCGGAGCGGTAGCATGAGGTGCAGAAGCTGGGGATGTAGCCGTCCTTCAGGAGTTCGGCGAGTATTTCGTCCATCGGCCTGACGTCGCCGATCTCGAACTGCTCCTTGTTGAGCTCCTGGCTGCCGTCCTTGGTGTAGCCGGCCAGCTCTATCCTCGTTCCGGCGTCGATCTGCGAGACGCCGAAGGCCATGGTCTCGCGCCTCATCCTAGGGTTTTCGCGGGCGGTCAGTATCATTCCGGTGTATGGCACGGAGAGCCTGAGTATGGCGACGAGCCTTTTGAAGTCGCGGTCGGAGACGAAATATCTTTCGTCGAGCTGGACGCCGTGCGCGGGCCTGACCCTGGGGAAGCTGATAGTGTGAGGGCCTACGCCGAAACGCTCCTGGAGGTAAAGCGAGTGCGTCACCAGGCCTAGCACCTCGAAGCGCCAGTCGTAGAGGCCGAATAGCGCGCCGATGCCGACGTCGTCGCAGCCCGCCTCGAAGGCGCGCGTGAGGCCGTCGAGCCGCCAGAGGTAGTCGCCCTTGTGCGTCTCCGAAGGATGCATCCGGCGGTAGGTCTCGTGGTGGTAGGTCTCCTGGAATATCTGGTATGTCCCGATGCCGGCGGCCTTGATCTTCCTGTATCCTTCGTGGTCGAACGGGGCTGCGTTGATGTTGACCCTGCGGATTTCGCCGTGGCCGCGCCGGAATGAGTAGACGGCCCTCACCGTGTCCGCAATGAAGTCCGCCGTATATGAGGGGTGTTCGCCGAAGACTAGTATCAGCCGCTTGTGCCCCTTGTCGACGAGCGCTTCCAGCTGTGACTTCAACTCCTCGCCGTTCAGCGTCTTCCTCACGGTGCTGCGGAGGCTCTTCCGGAACGCGCAGTAGACGCAGTCGTTGACGCAGAAGTTGCCGATGTAAAGAGGGGCGAAGATGACTATCCGGTTCCCGTAGACGTCCTTCTTGAGGCGCCGTGCCGCGTCGAAAATCTCGTCCACGATATCCGGCGAGTCGGCCGCCGTGAGGGCGGCTGTCTCTTCGACCGAGAGGGGCTTCTTCTCAAGGCTCTTGGCGATTATTTCCCGGACTCTAGCCTTGTCCTGTCTGGTGGAGGCCATGAGGCCTTCGAGCTTCGGCTCGTCTATGAAGTCCCGGCAGTTCTCTGAAAGTGCCTTGTTCAAGGTTCAGATTTCCTAACCCGCCCCTGTGACACAGTTATAAGCTATGGGTAAATGCGCTTGTGGCTTTTCAGCATGGGGCGCCGGAAAATCTGAATCTGAAATACCTTGCTAGGCGTCGGTATTCCACCACAAACTAGCATTTCCGCCTGGGGCGGACAAGCTCTGTTACCAACGGATCTGGGGTTCCGACCTCACGCGGCCGTAGTTTTCTTTGCCTTGTTGAGCAGCCTTGCGAGCCTGGACTTCTTCCTTGCCGCCTTGTTGGGGTGGATTATCCCCCTCTTGGCGGCCTTGTCGAGGTTGGACGACACCGACGCGAACTGCTTCTTCAGCTCTTCCGGAGCCGTATTGGCCGCCGTGAGGCTCCTGAGCTTCTTCTCCACGGTCTTGAGCTCCCCCTTGACCGACCTGTTGACGCCGCGCCTGCGGACGTTCTGCCTTGCGCGCTTGACGGCTGACTTGGTGTGCGCCATAAATCACCTTTCCTGAAGTTTATTCATGAAAACAATTGCCTCCGCCCGGCGGCGGAAAACGGAACGGGCATTTAAGATGCCATCGAATAAAAGGAATTCAAGCATGGAAAGCGCCCTTGAAAAAGATTTCCGGCGCACTATATTCCGAATTCGCATAAAAATATTTGTCTGTTTTATGCGCGCGGACACTTCGCTCCGCACACTGAACAAGCATGTGAAAATCGAATAATCAGGTGATATCATGAACAACGAGTTTCTTGCGCAGCTCGACTACCTCGGCCAGGAGCGGGGGATAAGCCGGGAGGTGCTCATAGACGCCATCGAGAAGGCACTGATGTCGGCGTCCAAGAAGAGCATACACCCGGCCACCAACGTCGAGATCAAGATCGACAGGAACAACGGGGAGATCAAGGCCATAGCCCAGCTCGAGATCGTCGAAAAGAACCCTAACGACGACCAGATTATCCTGGACGGCAAGGTGCGCAGGGTCTATCCTTCCGCCAAGATCGGCGACGTCATCGCATGGGAGGTCACCCCCAGGAACTTCGGGCGCATCGCCGCCCAGACCGCCCGGCAGGTCATAATGCAGCAGCTCCGCAAGGCCGAGAAGGCCATCGTCCAGGAGGAGTTCAAGGACAGGGTCGGCCAGATCGTCGGCGGCGTCGTCCGCAGGTTCGAGGCCGGCAAGATCATCGTCGACATGCAGAAGGCCGAAGGCCTGATTGACAAGAAGGAGCAGCTCCCCGGCGAAAAATACATCCAGGGCGACAGGATCAACGCCCTGCTAATGGCCGTCGAGAGCGGCGGTTCGGGCCCAAGCCTCATACTGTCCCGCTCGTCCCCCGACTTCGTCGTACGCCTCTTCGAAAGGGAGGTCTCAGAGATACACGACGGCATAGTCACGATCAAGGCCGTGGCCCGCGAGCCCGGTTCCAGGACCAAGATCGCAGTCCACAGCTCCGACGCCCATGTCGATCCGATCGGCGCCTGCGTCGGGATGCGCGGAATGCGCGTCAAGAACGTCACAAACGAGCTCAGCGGCGAGAAGATAGACATCGTGAAGTTCGACGAGGACGTGAGGGTCTTCGCGGCCAACGCGCTGCAGCCGGCGGCGATCAAGGGCATCGAGCTGGACGAGCCGAACCACACGATCAACATCTCGGTCGCGGCCGACCAGCTCTCCCTCGCCATCGGCAAGCGCGGCCAGAACGTCCGCCTCACCTCGAAGCTCCTGGGCTGGAAGGTCAACATCAACGAGTCCAAGGAGGAGGCCACCTTCGCGGAGAAACTCGAGCAGACAATCGCCAGCCTCGGCACGGGGCTCCAGCTCGACATCGAGATCGCGCGCAAGCTCGTCAGCGCGGGCTACCTGACCATAGACGCCCTCTCCGGCGCGGGCAAGGACGAGCTCAAGATCATAGACGGACTCTCCGGGGAGGACATCGAGAAGATTCTAGCGGCGGTCGCCAAAAAGGCCGCCTCCAAGGACGCCGCGAAACAGGACGACGACTCCAAGAAACAATAACAGAACGGAAAGGCGCCCCACGCCACAATGCCAGCCAAGAAGAAAATAAAAGTCAAGGACATAGCGAAGAAGTTCGACATCCCGGCATCGAAGGTCCTCTCCGAGCTGGCGGGCATGGGCCTTCGCCTCGACTCGCCCTCGGACGAGATCGACCCCGACCTCACGGAGCTTGTCGAGGATCATTTCACCGGCCTCCAGAAGAAGGCCAGGAAGCCCAAGGAGCCCGGCGCCGCAGAGGCATCCGCCAAGGACAGGCCCGAGGAACCCAAGGAGATCCACGTCAAGCCGCCTGTAGTCGTAAGGACTCTCGCCGAGGCCCTCGGCAAAAGGCCCAACGAGATTGTCAGCGCACTCCTCAAGATGAACGTCCTTGCGGGCGTCAACCAGACCATCGAGCCGGACGTCGCAGTAAACCTGTGCAAGGGCTTCGGCATCAGCCTGGTCGTGGAGCGCAGGGAAAAGGACGATCACGCCCGTCACGAGGACAAGGACGGCCCCCGTGAGCCGGAATACAAGGACAACCCCGACAACCTGGTGGAGCGGCCTCCGGTCGTCACCTTCCTCGGCCATGTGGACCACGGCAAGACCTCCCTGCAGGACTATATCAGGAAGACAAGCATAGTCTCGACCGAGTCCGGCGGCATCACCCAGCACATCGGCGCGTCGGTCGTAAAGGTCGGCGACAAGGCCATAACCTTCATCGACACCCCCGGCCACGAGGCGTTCACCGCGATGAGGGCCAGAGGGGCCAACGTCACCGACATCGCCATCCTCGTCGTCGCAGCGGACGACGGATTCATGCCCCAGACCATCGAGGCGCTAAACCATGCGAAGGCCGCCGGCGTCCCCATCATCGTCGCCATAAACAAGATGGATCTGCCGACCGCGAACCCCGACAGGATTATCCGACAGATTCAGCAGCACGGGCTGTCGAGCGAAGAATGGGGCGGAACGACCGGCACGGTTAGAGTTTCCGCGGCCACCGGCTTGGGCATCAACGAACTGCTTGAACGCATACTTCTCGAGTCTGAGATGCTTCAGCTCAAGGCGGATCCGAAGCGCCCCGCCACGGGTGTAGTCCTCGAGGCCAGGCTCGAGCAGGGCCTCGGCCCAACCGCCAACGTCCTCATCAGGTCCGGCACTCTCAAGACCGGCGACCCGATACTCTGCGGCGAACACTACGGCAGGGTCAGGACGATATTCGACACCTTCGGCAGGAAGCTTAAGTCCGCGGGCCCCAGCGAACCGGTCAAGGTCGTGGGCCTAACAGGCGTCCCGGAGGCGGGCTCCAAGCTCGTCGTCTGCAACTCCGAAAAGGAGGCCAGGGCAATCGCCGAGGAGCGCGTCCAGAAGAAGAGGACCAGCGAGCTTGAAGACAGCGCCAAGGCCGGCGGCCCCGGCCCCGGCGCCACACTGGAAGACCTCTTCCTGAAGATGGGCAGCAGCGCCAAGAAGAAGCTCTGCCTCGTCGTGAAGGCGGACGTCCAGGGCTCCATCGAGGCCATTTCGGAGTCGCTCAAGAAGCTGCCGTCGGACAAGATCAGCATAAGCATCCTCCACTCCGCAACCGGCGCCATCACGGAAAACGACGTCCTCCTGGCGAGCGCCTCCGGCGCCATCGTCGTAGGCTTCCACGTCCAGGTCAACCCCGGCGTGAACAACCTCGCCAAGAAGGAGAAGGTCGAGATCAGGCTGTACAGCATCATATACGAGCTGATCGAGGACCTCAAGGACGCCCTGGCCGGAAGGCTTGCGCCGGAACAGCGCCAGATCGACCTCGGCACCGCGGTCATCCTCAAGATATTCACGCTCTCCAAGGGGCCGAAAGTCTGCGGCTGCATGGTCGAGAAGGGTGTAGTGAGGGTCGGCGCGAAGGCACGGGTCTACAGGAACAACGAGATTATCTACAACGGATCCGTGCAGTCCCTCCGCCGCTTCCAGGACGACGTCAAGGAGGTTCGGCAGGGCCTCGAATGCGGAATCAGGCTCGACAACTTCGACTTCCAGGAGGGCGACAGGATACAGGTCTACGACATCGAACTCAAGAAGGCCACCCTCTGAGACGCATAACATGCCGAAGATAGACAGGATAAGCAGGATAAACGAGCTCCTCCGCAGGGAGATAGCCGAATACGTCGAGAAGGAATGCCCCCGTTCTCCGAAGTCGCTCCTGACCGTCAGCGAGGTCAAGACCGCTCCGGATCTGCGCGTCGCCAAGGTATTCATCAGCATTTTCGGCGGTGACGCCCATGAGAAGAACAAGGCGATCGAGATGCTGAGGGAGAGGCGAACCGAAGTCCAGGCCAGAATCTCCAAGAACATGATCCTCAAATATACGCCGGTGCTCAGCTTCCATCTCGACGAGAGGATCGAAAAGGGTGACAGGGTGCTGCAGATCATATCGGAGCTGGAAAAGGAATAAGAACCGGCCCCGAGCCTATGAAGAGCCCGTATCAATATACAGCGACGGACAAGCGCCCCCCAATACCCGGGGTTGAATGGGCATCCATCCTGTTTCCTCTCACACCGCCTGATTTCCCCTCGCCGTCCGCCAGGCACCGCATGTTTTTCCGATGGGGGATGCGTCCGGCCCTCAGCCGAGTCGCCGCTGCGTCGCTTACATTCTTGCTCGCCGCGGTCTGCCTCGGAGAAGTCTCCAAGGAAGACTCCGCGCGCATCGCCCCGCTGGCGGCGTCCCTCCTCAAGGGCGACTTCCCTTCTGCGGCGGAGGCATGGTCCAAGGTCTCGGCCGGCAGCCAGTCGGAGAAGGAGGTCGCGGACGTCCTGCGCGAACTGTCGAACTTGGACGCGGCGGCGGCAAAGTCTTTCGCACCCCTCGCCGGGAAGGAGATAGATGTTGAAATCAGGAACGTGCCCAGAAGGATCAAGATACTAGAAGTCAAGGGGCACAAGGTCTATTTCGAGGAGAAGCTGGAGGACAACAGCGTCCGCAGCATGTTCACCCCGAAGGATATCTCCTTCGAAGAAAGGGCCGCAAGGGCCGCCGCGTCCATCAGCCCGCAGGCAAAAATACTCTGCGAAGGGATCGGCCTGTTCCAGAAGGGCTGCTTCAACCAGGCCATGCCCCTCCTCGAAAAGGGCGGCCCGCTCGGCGAAGTCCTCAAGGCTGAAATCGACAAGATCGTCAGGCCGCTCAACGAACTTATGGCTGCCATTGACAAGGGAGATGTGGACAGCATACGGAAGACGCTGGATGCCGGCGTCAACGTCAACATCCCGATGAATTACCAGTCCAAGGACGAGAAGACCGGCAAGACCTCCGAGTTCAGGACCACCTTCCTGATGGAGGCCCTCTCCAGAAAGCAGACCGAGGTTGTAAGGATGCTCGTGGACAAGGGCGCCGACGTGAACGCCGCCAACGGCCGGGGGATGACGCCGCTCATGATGGCCGCCATGAAGTATCCTTCCGAGCCGTGGATGATAAAGTATCTCCTCGGCAAGGGCGCCGACATCAACGCAGCCGACAACTCGGGCGACACCGCCCTCTCCGGCGCAATCTGCCTCAAAGCCTTCCCCGCCGTCAAGGAGCTTGTCGAGGCGGGCGCGGACGTCAACACCAGGAACAGGAAGGGCTACACCGTCCTCATGCTCGCAGTCTTCTCCGACAACGTCGAAACCGTCAAGCTGCTCCTCGGCAAGGGCGCCGACATCAACGCGAAGCATACGTTCGAGGGATGGAGCCTCCCCGAAATAAACCATGAGAAACGCTCCCAGGAGCTCCAGGCACTCATGGCCAAATACGCAAAGCCGAAAAAGTCCAGGCCATTGACCTTCGACTTCGGCGACGGCATAAAAAAATGACGGGAAGAAACAATGCTCGGCAGGAAGAAATATTCCCAGCTTAGAAGCTTCCTCGCAAGGAACGACGACTTCCTGGTAGTCGCACATAAGAATCCCGACGGCGACACCATCGGATCAACCTGCGCCCTCCTCGAAATCCTGAAGGACGCCGGAAAAAGGGCCTCGGCCGTCTTCGTAGAGGAGATCGCCGACAAATACAGGAAAATCGTCACACAGAAATACCACGTCGGGGCGGATCCGGATACTTCGGGCCACAAGGCCGTCATATGCGTCGACATGACCTCGCCCGACAGGAGCGGGCTCTCGGACAGGACTCTGGAGCGGATCGCCCGCCTGCCCCTGCTCAACATAGACCACCACCCTGACAACCAGGTTTTCGGAACCGTCAACATCGTCGATCCCGAGGCAGCAGCGGTCGGGGAAATCCTCTACTCCGCCTTCGCCGGCTCGTACAGCTGGAGGATCAGCCCCGCCGCCGCCACCGCGCTCATGCTCTCGATCGTCCTCGACACCGGCGCCTTCCGATATGTGAACAACAGCGGCGCGAACGTCTTCAGCACCGCCGCGGCGCTCCTCAAGCTCAAGGCGGACTACAGGACCATAATCGACGAGATATACTATTCCGTGCCTCTGAACTTCATGAAATTCCAGTCGGAAATCCTCATCAAGCACCTCAGGACAGCCTTCGAGGGTAAGTTCGCATGGGCCTCTTTTGGCGAAGACACCCTCGCGAAGTTCGCGATCTCTAAGAAGGACACGGAAGAGCTCATCGACACGTTCAAGTCCATAAAGGGTGTCGAAATCGCAGCCCTTCTCTACAGGACGGGCGACGGCGTCCGCCTCTCGCTGAGATCGCAGAACCAGAAGTATTCCGTTGGCAAAATCGCCAGGAAACTCTGCGGCGGCGGCCACGAACTCGCCGCCGGCGCCTTCATGAAGGGCGCAAGCCTGGATGAGGCTGAAAAAGTCCTTCTCGACGAGGTCAGGCGGATACTGGCGTAGATGCCGGCCGACAGATTCCGGATGACAGGCTCCGGATTCCAGATGCCCGAGATTCGTCGAAAGGCCACGCCAGATTCCCAAAGGTTTCGGCAGGTTTCGAGAGGCCCGGCTTGCGCCGTCAGTGGGACGTCTCGCAAGCTGCAAGCTGTCACCGCGCGCGGCGATTGTTCGCCGCGACCGCCGAAATGTTACTGTGCGCGGCGATTGTTCGCCGCGATTGATAAAAAAAACAACCCAGCCTCATGGACAAAACCACATGAACGCAAACGACACACAGAAGCTCCCGCAGTTCCAACACAGTGGCATCCTCCTTGTGGACAAACCGAAGGAGTGGACCAGCCACGACGTCGTCAACTTCGTTAGAAGGAGATTCAACGTCAGGAAGACCGGCCACTGCGGCACACTCGACCCCGCCGCCACAGGCCTCCTTGTCCTCGTCCTGGGCCATGCCACGAAAATAAGCGGAACCCTCAGCGGCGAGGACAAGGCCTACGAGGGGACAATACTCTTCGGCACCGAGACCGACACCGAGGACATGGACGGCACGGTCGTTTCGCAGAAGGACTGCTCCAACCTCACCGAGGACGCCGTCAGGGAGGTATTTGCGAAGTTCGCAGGTGTCCAGATGCAGACTCCGCCTATGGTCTCCGCGGCCAAGAAGGACGGGAAGAAGCTCTACGAACTGGCGCGCCAGGGCAAGACTGTCGAAAGGGAGCCGAAGGAGATAACAATCCATCGAATCGACGTGGAAAAAGTCCGTCTTCCATACGCGGACTTTTCGCTCCGCTGCTCCAAGGGCACCTACGTCAGAACCCTCTGCGCGGACATCGGCAGACTTCTAGGCTGCGGCGCGGTTCTGCACTCCCTAAGAAGGACCGCCAGCGGAAATTTCAAGGTCGACGGCGCCGCCACAATAGAGCAGATGAGGCAGTGGACACAGCGCGACCTTTACGAACACCTCGAAGGGTTTTGAACCTAATTGCCGCAGTTGAAAATATGTCTTAAAACTTAACTCTCTCATAATATGACATTTACATAATTGGAGGCTTTCACCTCATGAGTGAAAGCCAGTTTCGGCATATATTCAACCCGGGAGGGTTGGCCGCATTCGCCATATCTACTTCGTTAGCTGCAACTTGCAGTGGTCACCACAGCTGCGTCTTGCTGCCTAGTAGCTACGACGAATGCGGCCAACTGCGGATATTAGGGATTGTCCCTTAATGCTGCCGGCAGGACGGCATATTCAGATGGCCGGGGCACCGTCCACGAACACCTTCAGTATCTCGAAATTATCGTCGAGTATCACGATATCGGCCAGGAACCCCGGCTCGAGCCTGCCTATGTTGCCGATGCCCAGCAAGATCGCCTGGTTGAGGCTTGTCGCCATCGAAAGGCGGTCCAGCGGAAGGCCCGTCAGCTCCGCCACGTTCCTGAGCCCATGGTTGAACCGGAGCGTGCTTCCGGCCAGCGCGCCGTTGGACTTGAGCCTTACCACGCCGTCCTTCATCGTAGCCGCAAGCCCCCCGAGATCGATGTCACCGTCAGGCGACCAGGAGGCGGAGACCGAATCGGTGATGAGGGCTATCTTGTCGGCGGGCTTAACCTTGAACACAAGCCTTATCATCTCTCCGGACAGATGTATCCTGTCGCAGATGAGCTGGAGAAGAAGCTCATCCTCCAGAAGCCCTGCTCCGACCAGGCCGACCTCCCTGTGGTGGAGCGGCGTCATCTGGTTGCAGAAATGCGTGAGCTGCCGGACGCCCAGGGCCATGGCCTCCTTCATCTGCGCATATCCGGCCCCGCTGTGCGCGCATGACGCGGCTATGCCCATCGCCGCAAGCTCCTCGATGAACCTGCCGGCGCCGTCCAGCTCTATCGCGAGGGAGACAATCTTTATCTTCGCGATCCTGTCAAGCCTCCTTATCTCCTCGATGTCCGGCGGGCGCGCGAAGGCCGGATTCAGCGCGCCGATAGACTTTTTACTGACATACGGACCTTCCAGATGGATCCCTGCAATCTTCGGCATTACAGGCTTGTGAGAGCTTCCATAGTCCGAAACGCACTGGAGCGACTTAGAGAGGTTCTCTTCGGACACGCAGCCGGTCGTGGGAAGAATCGTAGTGACGCCCTCCTTCAGCTTCGCCTGCATGAACGCATGCATGCCTTGCACGTCGGCCTCCATGAAATCGAAGCCGGCGGCCCCGTGCACGTGGATGTCTACGAAGCCGGGCATGGCCACGGCGCCTCCGGCGTCGAAGGCCAGATCGGCCCCGGGAAGCTTTTCGCCATTCAGGAATATGCGCCTTATCGTGCCGCCCTCAGCGAAAACCGACGCGCCCTGCATATCAGTCCCCGGACTCACAAGACGGCAGTCCTTTATCAGCGTCCTCATTGCTACTCCTCTGAAACTCGCCCATCTTTGTCGCGAACTTTGTCGTTATCTTTGTCGTCTTCCGGAGGGTTGAGCCGAGCTCAACCGCGGCTCAGCACGGCTTCGCCCTCCATCGAGTTTCTGAACGACAGAACTGCGAATCTCGCAGATGGCCACTCCTCTGAAACTTCCCCTGAAGTAACGCAGACATTCCTGTCTGCGGCTCGCA
>CAZWRV010000134.1:0-13002 GCA_964636325.1 uncultured Victivallaceae bacterium
CTTTCTCCTATGAAGGACATCAAAAATACGCCAGAAACTGTCGAAGATGAGTCAATCATTCAGGGCAAATCAGTATAAGGGCCGAGGCATTATGCAAATAACGCTTGACATATGAGGACGGAAGAATACATTGATATTTAAATCAGCGAGGAACTCCGTGGGAACCGGAGGCGGTCGCGCCACTGTAAATCCTTGTCAATCAACGGGATGAGCCAGACCTTCGCCGATGAAAGACATATCGTGGCGTCTCCGCGTCAGGGACCGAGCGGCCTGGAAACAGATTCCTACTGCCGATGCTTCCGACAAGGAGGCGCCGGCAGTTTTTTTGTGCGCGAAACACATCTGCGCCGAACGCACGCCTTTGCGGCGATCGGCCCGGAGAAGGAGGAATCAATGATTTCCAAAACGACAGACACCGTGCTTGCCTTCATCGCCTGCAACTTCGACAGGAAAATCCGCTTGTCCGAAATCTCAGCACTCTACGGAACAAGACCGGCAAGGATCACCAAATGGCTTAAAGATGAGACCGGCAAGACCTTCTTGGAAATTCTCAAGCTTCTTAGGCTTATAAAGGCTAAAAACCTTCTTGCCTCGACGTCATTGCCAATATCGGAGGTTGCGAAGTCCTGCGGATTCAATACGCAGGTTCGTTTTTCAAGGGTCTTCTACAATTCAGAAAAAATGACACCGTCGCAGTTCAGGCAGGCCAACGCGGCGCAGTTCGCATATTGCCCAGTCGAAAAAAGAGGCGCCGCTTGAAGATACATGCTCCATTGCGGCTCTATGGAAGATTCATGCGTTCACCGCCTGCCGTCATTGACACTATGGTGAAATAAAAGCAGCCAGGAGATAAAACCAATAACACTTTGAACTGTTTGAGTGCTTATCGGGCGGGGAACTCCGTGTGAACCGGAGGCGGTCGCGCCACTGTAAGTCCTGGTCAAACAACGGGATGAGCCAGACCTCCGCAGATAAAACGCATATTGTGTAGTCTCCGCGTCAGGGACATCCGGGTGAATCTAATTTGCCGGCGTCCCTGCCTGCGCGGGGAGCCGGCTTTTTCATTCGGTCAAATCAACCAGGAGGAGGACAGCGGGAAACTAGCACTGTAATAATCAAACTTTCGACGGCGGGGAACTCCGTGTGAACCGGAGGCGGTCGCGCCACTGTATTTCCTGGTCAAACAACGGGATGAGCCAGACCTTCGTCGTCGAAATCAATAATGGATGTCTCCGCGTCAGGGACTATTCGCCGTTGAGAAAACGACTGCTGGCAGCCCTGGCCCGGAGCAGTCGTTCTTTTCTGCACGCAACATAAAACTAAAAAAGGGAAAATGAAAAAGAAAAGTTCTTTCTGTATGCTGTCGATGCTCGCGGCTGCGGCCGCAGCGATGTTTGCTGCGAATTTCGCAGCCGGAGCCGGGCCATGGTCCCAGTTCAGGGGTGGGAGCGGGCATGACGGCGCGTGGGACGGCTATGTCGTTACGTCCAAGATGGATACGGGACCTGTGCTCAACTCAGACGGTAAGGGCGCGTTTGAAAATCTCATGCTCCTGAACTCGATCAACCCATGCGTATCTTCGGATGGAGGGCTGCTCTTTGTCTACGGTGATCTCTCCACCGGCAACGAAGGCAGGATTTTGGCTCTCGACGCGTACGACGACAAGAACGACCAGCCGTTCTGGGCCATAAAAGTCCGTTCCTATGTTGATTTCTGGTCACGCTCTTCGCCGGTCTATGCGGACGGATTCGTCTACTGGGCGGGATCCGACGGTGTGATGACGTACGTCTACAAGATAAACGCCATCAACGGTTCCAGCGAGGGCGCGGACGGTGGGTGGACGGCGGAGATAGATGCCACATACGTGAACTGCTCGCCACTGGTGGCTGACGGAAAGGTTTTTTTCAGCACCTACTCCGACTTCAACGCCTTCAACGCCAAGCATTATGCCCTCAATGATTCCGACGGCACAATCGCCTGGACAAACACGACGGCCGGCGGGCAGGGTGCGGGAGTCATGGCCTATGACGCGGAATCCGGCCTCCTGTATCAAAGCACATACGTCGGAGGCAAGCAGAACATCAGCGCCATCAAGGCTGGCACGGGCGAGGTCACGATGACAAGCGGCTTCCCTGTCGCCAACCAGTTCTTCCAGACAGGCATGGCGCTGAAAGACGGCTATCTTTATGTTCAGGACTACAACTTTGCCGGCGCCGGGAAATTATACAAGGTCAAGGCGAGCGACCTTTCGCTGGTCTGGAGCGCGGACACTTCCGCATCCGGAAACGGATGCCCGTGCGTTGACGATTCCAGCAATGTGTATGTTTGTGGAGACTGGCAGGGGACTGGAACCACCAGGGCCTTCGACTCAACCGGCAAAGTCCTTTGGACATTCGGACAGGCCGGCGGCTGGCTTAATTCGCCGGCTTATGTCAGGGACGCAGATGGCAAAGGATATGTCATCGTAGGAGCCCAGGACGCAGACAATCTATACATGCTCGACGCCGCCGACGGGACAAAGCTCGACCGTTTCTACGGTTCCGGCCCGGCCGCGTTCAGCAACAACATGATGTATTCGGTCACATTCAGCGGAAACGTCTGCTACTATTCGACGGGCGCTTATGTAGCATCAACAGGTACCAGCCTGTCACTCGACGCGGGCTCCGCCGACGGAAAGAAGCCGATGGTGACGCTGCCGGTCGGCGGCAAACAGGAAAAGGTATCGGTCATCTATTACGACGCCGATTCATGCGTCTGCTCTTTCACGGGGAAGAAAATCGCCTCCGGATGGTATGATGTTTCCGTTGCCGGAGCCGACGCCGGAAAGCTGATCTGCATGCCGCCGTCGGTGACGGAAGTGAGATTCCAATACAACAACACCCACATGGTAATCAGCGGATACTATTTCGGCAAGAAGCCGTCCGTAGTCATCACCCCGAAGACTGGTGGCAGGGAAATAAAAGGCAAGGTCAAGAAGTCATACATGGACAGCAGCACAGGCGCCTCCAAAATCGGATGCGACATCAGCAAACTCGATGCCGGAGCCTATGACGTCCAAGTGATTTCCGATGCGGGAGTTGCGACTGTCAGGTCTCTTGCGATACACTGAAGTCGGAAGGGAGATTCCGGGCGGTCACGGCCGCCCGGTTTTTTCAATGAAAACCATTTTCACAGCAGCCATCATATTTGCGACGTTCATGACGTTCAATTGCAACGCCGGATATTTCGCGTTCAAATACAAATGTTCCGGCTGGGAAGGCTTCTCCGGCGAAGGATCCTCTTCCCCAACAGAAGCGGATTTCCGTGAGAACGGCATCCTCATAGTCGGCATATCCGGCGGCTCCTTTGAATTCCGGCTCATCGTAGTGGGACGTGAAGGCTACTACGAAAGGAACAGTCCGATATCGGGCTTGTTCTCTCCTGAGGGCGGCAGATACGTCGCGGCGTTCGGATGCGTCTCCTCCGCCACATTGAATCAAGTATGCGCCTGCGAGGGGAAGGCCTCTTCTGTCGCTACCGAATCTGAAAAGGTCAGACTCTTCAAAAGCCTGAGAGGCCGCGTCTCATGGACGAGAAACGACGATGCCTCGTGCGGAAGCTGTGAAATCAGACTCGCCTATGATCCGAAGACGTCCTCCAGACTGAATGGAAGCCGGCCGGAGGACATGAACGCCGCAACCGAGGCCTTGTGCCTTTTCCTTCAAGATTCAGGTCTGCGCCGTATGGGCCCTTCCGCCGAGGACGACACCGTGGTTCTTCCGGCCCATGTACTCAAATCGAAAATTCTCAACATTGATGTGCTGGGCAACGATTCGGCATCTAGTCGTCCGCCGCTCAAGATAAACAGGATAGCGGTGCCTCCTTCGCATGGTCGCGCCGTTGTCGAATCCGCTTCCACGGTGGAATACGCGATCGAACCTGAGGATATGGCGGCAGATTGTTTTATCTACGAGATCATTGACGGTGCAGGCGCCATATCCCGCGCCAAGGTGAGCCTTGTTCCGGAAGGGCCTAGAACCGCGGATGACGCCGCATACGCATCGTTGGACACGCCTTTGCAAGTGGATGTCGTTTCGAACGATGTTGATCCCTGGGGCGGCCCGATCTTCCTGACGGCCGCCGGGACGCCGCAGCACGGCGCCGCCTCGATCGCAGACGGCAAGATCACATATTCTCCAGAATCCGGTTTTGTCGGAGTTGACAGTTTCAGCTACTGCGTCAGAAACCGCTTCGGAACCGAAAGCGAGGGCAGAGCGACAGTTTATGTTGATGATCCGAGACCGTCAGATGATATTGTGTACACCGGGACCGGTGAAGGCGTAAAATTCGACCCGCTCGCCAATGACTCCGACCCCTGCGGCTTCAAGCTGACCATATCGGACTTCACACTGCCGCAGGACGGAAATCTTCAATTTCTTGAGGGGCAGTTCTTGTATGTCCCGATGCCTGATTTTGCCGGCGAGGATCATTTCACTTACACAGTGGACAACGGCCACGGAACGCAGAGATCGGCGAACGTCAAGATATTTGTCGGGAAATACTGCGACGCCATTGACGACATGGCCTACACTCCTGAAGGCGTAAGCAGGCTGATAGACGTCCTTGCCAACGACAGGATCATTTCCAGCGCAGGGACGATCATAAGCAACGTGACGAAGCCGGGCCATGGAAACGCCTCGATTTCCGGCGGCATGATTCTCTACATACCTCAAACCGGGTTCACAGGGCAGGACAGCTTCATCTACAGCATTCAGGACTCTTACGGGAACGGCGACACCGCGCTGGTCAAGGTCTGGGTGGACAGGCTCGAAGTCAATTCCGACTCAGCTGAATGCTATGCGGGAATTCCCGTCGGCATAGATGTCCTAGCCAATGACAGTGACGCGTGCGGCCTTAAAATCACCATCTCCAGCCACACTGAGCCTGCAAACGGTTCTCTGACGCTGGCCGGACAGACCTTCACCTACCAGCCTTCGCCCGGCTTCGTCGGAATCGACACGTTCTCATACGAGGCGGGCAGCAAGTTCGAGAAGAAAAGCGCCACTGTATCTATAACGGTAAAGGATTATCCTGAACCTCCTGAATGGTCCGCCGACGGCGGCTCCGCCGGAGACGACTTCGGTTATTCCGCCGCCTGCGCTGGGGATGTCAACGGCGACGGGTTTGACGATCTTGTTGTCGCGGCACCGCACTGGGGCGGAGCAGGCTACTGCCGTCTTTACCTGGGCGGCCTTTTCGGCCTAGAAAAAGAGCCTGCATGGACTTACACGTCCGACCAGGTCGGCTCGTTCCCTGGTTTCGTCGCTGGTGCCGGGGATTTGAATGGGGACGGATTTGCAGATATTGCCATAGGCGAGCCGCTTTATGACGGCAACGGCAGCGACAACGGCAGGGTTCTTGTCTTCTACGGATCGAAAGAGGGCCTTCAAAAATCTCCTGCCTGGACTTATGTCTGCGCAACCCCGCAGGCGCGCATGGGCAGGTCGGTGTCGGCGGGAGATGTCAACGGCGACGGCTACGATGATCTTATTGTCGGCGCGCCATGGTTTTCCTCCGAGGGCATGGACAGGAGAGGAAAGACTTACATCTTCCACGGTTCCCTTTCCGGGCTCAAGCCTTCTCCAGACTGGACAAAGGAAGGCCCGTCAGCGTCCGCCGAGTTCGGCTTCTCCGTTTCCAGAATAAACGTGAACTCGGACAAGTTCGACGACATCATCGTTGGTGCGAAAGGACTGGGCGACGGAGAAAACTACGAGGGCGCCGCCTTCCTCTTTCTCGGTTCTTCACAGGGGGTTCCACAGCAATATGCCTGGACTGCTCAGTCCAATGTGAACGGAGCGGAATGCGGCTACTGCGTCTCCTCCGCCGGAGATATCAACGGCGACGGATTCGAAGACGCTGTCGTGGGCGCCTGGCTATATGGGAGAACGGCCGCAAGCCAAGGTTGCGCCTATGTCTATCTTTCTGACGGAAACGGCCTTTTTCAAGACGCCCACGCGATTATTGAAGGCGGCGGACAGGGATGGCTTTTCGGAGTTTCCGCCGCATCGGCTGGAGACGTGGACAAAGACGGATTTAGCGATGTCATAATAGGCGGTCCAGCCTCGTCGAACTTCACCGGCATGTCATGCATCCACCACGGTTCGAAGGATGGCTTGCAGGCGTCTCCGTCATGGTCGCGAAGCGGCGAAGCCTATGGCGACTTCGGCTACTGTGCCCGCACGGCCGGAGACTTGAACGGAGACGGCTTCTCGGATGTCGTCGTCAGCGCGCCATACTTGTACGGAAGCGGAGGCAAAGAGTGCGGAAAAATATATGTGTTTTATGGGAGGTTTGATGGACTGTGAATACTGAATTTGAGCTTTCTGCTTCCTCCTGCAAGACATTGGCAGGCTACAGGCCCTACCCTACCCGTCGGCGGAGTACGGCCATAGGCTTCACCTTGGTAGAGCTTCTCGTGGTAATAGCAGTCGTTTCCATACTTGCTTCGATGCTGCTTCCCGCGCTCTCCATGTCCAGGAAGAAGGCCCTCTCCTTGAAATGCCTGAGCAACCTCAAACAGCTCGGAACTCTCGCAGCCCTTTACACAACAAGCTACCAGGAGTTCTTCCCTCCTTCTCAGGACGGATCCGGCAACAACTGGGACACCGACTCGACTGGCGGCTCAGGACTGCTCTACGAGTCATCGGAGTATTCTGAAATCCAGATGTGTCCCGGGATGGATGTCAACATCTCGGCGGACCGCTTTACCGGATACAATTACAACACAACGTATGTCGGGCACGGCCGGAATGAGACGCCCGAGGCGCCTGCAAAGATCGGGCAGATCAAGCGTCCGGAGCGTTGCGTTCTCTTCGGAGACGGCGGCTCGGTCTTGGGGACGGCCCTGGTAAACAAATTCATGCGCGCCCCCTTCGGAACAGGACGTCTGGGGTCGGCAAATCCGACATTGCATCCAAGCGGCGCGCAAGGTTACAGGCACCTTCGGGCGACAAACGTCTGTTTTGCCGACGGCCACTCCGACACCATAAGCTACATCAATCCGGCGCATTACGATCCGGGCAGCCTGCTGCCGCCGCTTACCGGCTTCATCTCCTTCGACGACGATTTATACGACTTGGATTGACCATATCGAAGTTTACTCCGCCTTCCGCTTGGCTTGCACTGCGGGAATTCTATACTAATACTGATTTGCAATCGAAATGATATAAATGCATGGATGGCAGCAATAATCGGTGTCGGTGTCGGAATCGGTATCGGAATCGAAAGGAATCAAGTGGGTTTCGGACACGAAAAACTTGACGCATACCGTGCGGCGATTGAATACGTTACCTGGGCATGCCGTTTCTGCTAATCATTGAAAGGGCTCCGAAACGCAAAGGATCAGCTTCTTCGAGCTTCGCAGGCAATCCCCCTTAATATTGCGGAAGGCAATGGAAAGGCTACGGATGGCGACCGTAGAAGATACTTCGAGATTGCTCGTGGTTCCGCTCTTGAATGTGGCGCTGCCCAGGATGTCCTGCATATTTGTGGCGCGATGCCCGCAGAAGAGAACACGATGACCAAGACATTGCTTGATCGGATCGTTGCGATGCTGACGAGACCTGGCCAACGCGGATATTCCATACAAGAGGATGGAACGGAATACGGACAAGATATTGACGATGCCGATTCCGATACCGACCCCGATGCCGAAGGAAGAAAAATGGAAAAGAATACCAACAAGTCATTTGTTTCAGGAAAGATTAAGGCATTAAAGCTGAAAAGTTATTTAGGCGTATTAT
Organism: uncultured Victivallaceae bacterium; assembly: GCA_964636325.1. Taxonomy (GTDB): domain Bacteria; phylum Verrucomicrobiota; class Lentisphaeria; order Victivallales; family GWF2-50-93; genus CAZWRV01. The sequence continues at coordinate 7,785 of CAZWRV010000134.1, forward strand.
TGGAGCTCTTCTTCGCCTGGCGCGTCGCCCCCCCAGTATCTTGGTCACGGCTCTGGACTCCTCGGTGGCGGACTAACGGTTGTCGAGCGCAGCGCTGACGATGGCATGAATCTTTTCCTGCTGCTCCGTGGCGATTCCGGCCTTGGCCAGCAGTACGTACAGGCCGCTCAAGTCCCTTTCGCCAGTGATTGAGGAGAAGAATATAAGGGCCAGGGAAGTCTTGACGATGCACGGGTCGCACTGGGTGCCGCCTAGTACTCCGTCGGCAAGCTTGCATGCCTCGTCAAGCCGTGCCCGGCCGTCGTCGGGGAGCTTGAAGTGCCTTGCAAGCAGTTCCTTGACCCTCTCGATGACCGGCGACGCGGCGCCGTCCTCCGAGGATCTGCCCAGGCATTGATCCGCGAACTTGCACCATTTGGCGCAGCCGAGGTCGATTCGCGGATTCTTGACTTCCGTCCCGCATTCCCCGCAGAGCAGGAAGGGCTCGTCCTTCCAGAACTCCATTTCGTTTCCGCAATGCGGACACTTCATGGTGAATATGTCTTCGGGCTTCCAGAACCTCATGTCCTGACCCGGGCATCTCGGCCTGTTCGATTCCGCGCTCATGCAACACCGGTTGTGCGGCCGGCGTATCGGGCGCGGTATTCGCTGGGAGTCGTCCCGAAGCGTTTGCGGAAGAGCCGGCTGAAATAGTAGGGGTTGCGTATCCCGACGCGGCTTGCGATGGCGGCCGTGCTTTGCTGGTTGAGGCGCAGCAGATCGCAGGCCGCATCGAGACGCTTGCGTATCAGGTAGTTCAGCGGCGGCTCGCCCGTCCATCTGACAAAAAGCTGGCGCAGGTAGTCGGGGTTGATGGAGAGCTTCTCCGCGACCTCCGCGACGGACAGCGGTTCCATGAAGCGGCTGTCGAAGATGCGGCGTGCGGCCCGGACATGCCAGGGGGCGGCCGCTCCGGCCTTGGCTCCGTCTCCGAACTGTCTGCGCAGTTCGAAAGCAAGCCAGCCGCATAGCCTGTCAAGCCGTTCCTGCCGCCAGCTGTCCCGGGGTTCCAGGGCGGCGTGAATCCGGACTAGCGCATGCCGGGTCTGAGCGTCAGGCTTCCAAATGCCTGGGGGAAGCTTGCCGGAGCCGCCCCCGCTGATCCCGATGCATAGCTGACGCCCCCCGCGCTCGCACTCGTCCCCGTGTGAAAGCCACGGCTGGTATATGGCCAGATCGCCGTCGCAATAACGCAATCGTCTGCTCCCTTGCGGGAGCCAGCCGCAGCAATTCCGGTACCATACGATCTCGGTGCAGGCATGCGTATGCATGAAGCACACCTGGCCGTCCGACATCCGCATCTCGGCCGCAAAAAGGCACTGTTCTCGCTCGTCTGTCATCTCTGATTTGTGCATCAATAACACCCTGATTTGTGCATTTACGCGTTTAGAATAAGCAGTAATATAATCTGCAATAACGCGGAAATGTATAATCTGAAAGAGCCGAATTCCAGTTTAATAGTTCGTTGATGCGTGAAAGGATGCTTATGACTGCTCGCGAAAGGATGGAGGCTGTGCTGCATGGCCGCAGGCCCGATGCCATGGCCTGGTGCGGGGACATGACCTACTGGCATGCCGCCCATGAGAAGACAGGGGATATCCCCGGACACTGGCGGGGCAAGGCCGGACGCCACCGGATGCACCAGGAGCTGGGCATCAACGAATATGTCCCCGGATGCACCGGCGGCGACGTGCTCGAGGGCGCCGATGTCCGCCACGAGTCGTCGCGCGAAGGCGGCCGCTGGATCAATAGCTGGCATACCCCCGTCGGCACGGTCCGGGAGATGCAGGAATATTCGCTGGCGTCCTTTTCGTGGGGCTATACGGAACATGCCGTCAAGACGGCTGCCGACCTGCGGACAATCCGCTACATCTACGACAAACGCCGTTTCGTGCCCGCTACGAACCGTTTCACCGAGGAGGACGCCGAATACGCCGCCTACGGCCTTGGCCCAACCCATGTGGCCGGCCCCCCGACTCCGCTCTCGGAGCTCAACAAGCACTGGATCGGAGTCCTTGAACTTGCATACATGCTTGTGGACGAACCGGATGAAATGCGTCTCACGCTCGACTCCATCGGCAAATTCAACGACGAAGTGTATCGGGCTCTTGCGGACGCGCCCCCTTCGTGCGTGATGATCTGCGAAAACCTCTCGGCCGAAACCATGGGCGGCTACTTCGACGAATACATCGCCGTTCATCTCCGGCGCTGGACGTCATGGCTGCATGATGGCGGCCACATAGTAATGCTCCACAACGACGGAACTTTGCGCGGCACCCTGGAAAAGCTGGGCCCTGCAGGGATCGACTGCATCGATTCGGTTGTTCCTAGGCCGGTCGGCGACGTCGAGATATCCGATCTGCGCAAGCTTGCGGGGCCGGACGTCATCCTTGCCGGGGGGCTGCCCGGCGCGATTTTCGCTCCTCCTTTCACCGCGCGGGATATAGAGCGGCAGGTCTTGGAGATCATCCGCTGCCACAAGGATTCGAACAAATTTATCTTCGGGGTCGCCGACCAGGTTCCGCCCAACGGCGATCTGGACTTGGTCCGGCTGGTCGGCAAGCTGATCGAAGAGCAGGGGCGCTATTGAGTGGGCGCATGACCATTGAAAATCCAATATTCCCGCGATTTAAAATTTTCAGCCTAAAAGGGTATAATCAGCCATAAGCAAGAAAGAGAGGCGCACCATGAGCACAAAAATCCCAGTCAAGGCCATAACATTCACAGAAGTCGGCAAGATCGAAGTGCGAGAGTATCCGTTGTCCGATGCCGGGCCGACCGACATCGTGGTGCGCACTCGCTACAGCATGGTTTCGTCCGGCACGGAGCTGAGAGTCCTAGGCGGGCACTACGGCGCGAAGAACCGCTATCCGCTGGTGCCGGGCTACTCGTCGGTGGGCGAGGTGATAGAGGTGGGCAAGGAAGTCACGGGTTTCCGCGTGGGTGACCGGGTCTCCTGCCGCAACCCGAAGCCGCTGCTTGGAATCAATTCGATGTGGGGTGGCCAGGCGGCCCTGCAGATACACGCCACCGCAGGCGAGGACCGCCCGGTCCTGCTCCCGGCAGGAGCTGATCCTCTTGATTATGTCACAGCTGAAATCTCAGCCATAAGCCTGCGGGGAGTGACTGCGGCCGCTCCGAGGCGCGGAGAGACCGCCGTAGTGCTCGGCCAAGGGCTGATTGGAGCCTTCTCGGCCGCCTGGCTCAACGCAGCCGGCTGCCGGGTGATAGTTGCCGACCTGGAAGACGGGCGCCTGAGGCGCGCCGAAAAATGGGCGGCCGCCGCGGTAAAGGCCGACGAACCACATGCCGAGGCGAGGATAATGGCGCTCTGCAACGGCGGCGCAGACATCGTGGTGGAAAGCTCCGGCAGCTCGAAAGGCGCGCTCATGGCATACAGGCTTATCCGCCGAAAGCCGCAGAACTACAGCAAGGACTACAAGGTCGAACCTATACAATTCTACGGCGGCGACTGGGCCCGTCTGGTGATGCAGGCCAACTACATTGAGGAGATCGGCATCAACCCCTTCGGCTTCTTCCCCGGGGAGGGTGTGACAATTCTGACTCCGGCAGACCGCGGGGTCGAAGACCGCCAGATGGCCGTCGAACAGTTCCGACGCGGAACCTTGAAGGCGTCGGATTTCGTCCAGAAAATCGCAGCCGCGGACGAAGCCCCCGCCGCATACGCCGCCCTCCGCGACGACAAGAACAGCAACTTCTCGCTGGTCTTCGACTGGGGGAAATAGTGCCGCGCCCGGTCCGGTTGCGGTCTTTCGGTTTTGCTCCGCCACCTTATAGAACCTTCGATACTTCGGCATTGAAGGTCTCCCGGAATGCAGAGCAAATTCCAAAATCTCCGCAGTCATAATGCTCGATTTTCAGCCTGAACGTGTATGACACCACGCAACATGCAAAGAGAAAAGGCAGAAGGATTCCCAGCCATGTCTATTCGTACCGCCATCATCGGTCTCGGCCCCAACACCCCAGGCAAGGGCGGGGCGCACTCGATATCTTATCTTCACGCCGCCGCTTACCGGGCCACGCCCGGCTTCGAACTTGTCGGGGCGTGCAGCAGAACCCGGAAAAATGTTGACGATTTCATCGCCGAGTTTCCCGGTTGCCGGGGCTACCAGGACTACCGGCGGATGCTGTCCGAGCTGCGTCCGGAGATGGTCAGTGTCTGCGCGTTCGCCCCCGACCGGGAAGAGATGACTGTCGCCGCAGTTGATTCAGGCGCGAAAGGAGTGCTCATCGAAAAGCCCTTCGCCCTCGGCCTCGAGCCCGCCCAGAGGATGATGGAAAAGGCCAAGGCCTGCGGCGCACGGCTCTTCGTCAACCATCAACGCCGCTACGGCAAGCCGTTCGAGGCGTTTCGCGACGCCGCAGCTAACGTAGGCGAACTGATCGGCGTGGATGCGGTGCAACCGTTCGGCAACATCCTCGACTTCGGGTCGCACGTCATTGACATCGCGCTTTTTGCCCTGGGCACGGAACGTCGCCTCTGCAGCCTCTTTGCCGCCGTGGATTGGAACAATGCCAGGGAATGGCAGGGGGCAAGGGTCGAGACACGCTCGTTGGCGTCGGTGTATTTCGACGACGGCGTCCGACTGACCTTCGAGGCCGGCAGCAATCCGCGCGTCAAACACCCCCTGCTGCGCTTGAACGGCAGCCAGGGATTCGCCGAACTCCACATGGAACCGGCCTGCGACGCCTCCAACGTCTTCCGCGCCAAGCTGGCTGGCGGAGCAGGCATAGTCAGCCTGGACTCGTCCGAGCACATCCATCACAGCGAAGACCCGACGCTCTACATGCGGAGGGCCGTCGCCGACATCGGCAAAGCGATGCGGGAAGGCAAGGGGACACGGATTGACGCTGCGGAAGCATATCGAGGCATGCAGATCATGATGGGCATCTACCAGTCCGCCCGGCAGCATGCCACCCTCAAGTTCTGAGCTATCTATTGCTGCCTTATTCATATCCACCTCCAGGCTTGAAATGAGCGTTTTGATTGCGGAAACCTTGAAATTTGCCAGGAACAAAACGATCCGATCCCAAGTCTTGCCCGTCAAAATTTCAATTTTCACGCCGTGATCTTTCGCACTTTTTCAACCACCAAATTAGTCAGTCAGGAAGCATAGGCAAGCACATTGATGATTGCAGTCATGTTTTTTGTAAAGAC
>CAZWRV010000135.1:0-12272 GCA_964636325.1 uncultured Victivallaceae bacterium
GAAGCCGTGCTGAGCCGCGGTTGAGCTCGGCTCAACCCTCCACCGGAAGGAATCGGGTTTCAGAGGAGGATAATCATGGAATGGGCTGTGGTGATTAAGGCGGCGATTACGCTGTTCGCGATCGTGAATCCTATAGGGAGCATACCGATATTCCTTCAGCTTACGAGCAAGATGTCCTCGCAGGAGAGGCAGCGGGCGTTCAGGACCGGCGTCGTCGCCGCGGGGATTATCCTTTTCATCTTCATATTCGCCGGCGAGCGGATACTCGCGGACTTCTTCCAGATACGGCTTTCGGATCTGATGGCGGCCGGCGGACTGCTCCTGCTGATAATCGCGATCGACCATCTGATTTTCGGCTCGCTGGCGCGAGGAGTCCTGCAGGGCGACCAGCAGGATCCCAGCCACATCGGCGCAGTCCCGATCGCATGCCCGATCCTCGCCGGGCCCGGTTCGATGATGGCGGTCCTGCTCACCTACTCGCAGCACGGACTCGGAGTAGCAATACTTTCCGTGCTCATCGTGGTCGGAATAACCTGGCTCATCCTGCGCTTCATCGACCCGATTTACCGATTCATGGGCAAGACCGTGTGCACTGTGCTTTCCAAGATACTCTGCCTCTTCATAGCGGCCATCGGGATGCGGCTGCTCATGGAAGGGCTTTCGCAGTATTTTAAGTAGAAGAGGCGAGAAGGTTTCGGGTGTCGGGTTTCAGGTGTCGGCCATCGCGTGTCATAAGTCGCGAGTCGCTGGTCGCGAGTCATTATAATGCGGTTTCCTGCCGCATATAAAATAAAGGGTTCACATGTCACACAAGATTTTGGACACTCTGCTCGTCGGCGTCGGAGGATATGGCGACAGCTATGTCAGAACATTCAAGGACGGCCTCGTCGGGAACTGCCGGATAGCTGGCGCGGTCGATGCTGTTCCGTCGAAATGCCCCTCCGCCGACTACTTGAAGTCGCTGGGCTTAGAGATCGAACCCGACCTCTCCAAAGCGCTTTCGAGGCGCAAATACGACCTGGCAGTCCTTTCCACTCCGATCCAGCTGCACCATGACCACACGGTCACGGCATTGGAGGCCGGCTCGAACGTCCTCTGCGAGAAGCCCTTGTGCGCCGCAACAAGCGAGGCGTATGACATGCTCAAGGTCCGCGACAAGGCCGGGCTCAAGGTCGCAATAGGCTACCAGTGGTCGTTCAGCGCCGCGATACAGAAGCTCAAGGCCGACATCGCCAAGGGATTGTACGGCAGGCCCTTGCGCCTGAGGACCATCGTCCGCTGGATCCGCATGAAAAGCTACTACACGCGCAACGACTGGGCCGGAATGCTGCGCGACAGCAAAGGAAGGCTCGTCCTCGACAGCCCCGTCAACAATGCCAACGCGCACTACCTCCACAACATGTTCTACGTCCTTGGCAAGACTCCTTCCGCAAGCGCAGTTCCGCGGTCGGTCCAGGGCGAAATCTACCGTGCAAACGAGATCACAAACTACGACACTGCGGCTTTGCGCTGCCTCACATCCGACGGAGTGGAGATCATGTTCCTCGCCTCCCACGCGACCGAAACCAACCGCAACATCTGCTTCGAGTTTTTGTTCGAAGGCGGAAAGGTCTGCATGGACGCATCGAAGGTCGAGGAAATCTTCGGATATCCGAAGCGAGGCAAGGAAATTAAATACGGTTCGCCGAACGAAGGAGCCGAGCGCAAGCTGATCCTTACCGCCGAAGCCGTCATCGAAGGGAGGGAACCGCTCTGCGGAATAGAGTCATCCCTGAGCCACACGGCCTGCATGAACGGCCTTCAGAAGTCCGGCGACCCGATCATTGAGTTCCCGAAGGATCTAGTCCATACAGGAAAAACAGAGAGCGACTCCTGGAAATGGATCGAAGGACTCGACAAGGTCATGGATTCATGCTACGACTCATGGAAGCTTCCTTCTGAGGCGGGCGCGCCCTGGGCGCGGAAGGGAAGGGAGATAAAGCTGTAAAAAAGAAAAACTTTCAATGGAGACTTACTATGAAGACGAGATATGCGATCTGCGGGCTGAGTGTGCGCGGGATATACCACTTTGTCATGCCGCTGCTAGGCAGGAACCATTCCGGCGGCCCCAACTTCGACAGGACAAGCGAGCTGGTCGCCGTCCTCGACATAGACGAGGCCCGTGTCCGAGAGTTCTACCGCAAGGCGGGCATTGAAATCCCGTTCTACCTTCCCAAGGACTTCGCGCGGATGGTGAAGGAGGCCCGGCCCGACGTAATACTCGTCTCCAGCCGCGACTCCTCGCACTGCGAATACATCGTGAAGGGGCTCCGTTCAGGATGCGACGTCGTCGTCGAGAAGCCGATGGTGGTTTCGCAGAAGGAGGTTCAGCAGGTTGTAAAGGCGGAAAAGGAGACTGGGAAAAGGGTGCGCGTCGCCTTCAACTACCGCTACACTCCGACGCACAAGAAGCTCAAGCGGATGATCATGGAGGGGATGCTCGGCAGGATTACCAATGTGGAGTTCACATACAACTTGGACACCTTCCACGGCGCCAGCTACTTCTACCGGTGGAACAGGGAAAGGCAGTATTCCGGGGGCCTCTGCATACACAAGTGCACGCACCACTTCGACCTGATCAACTGGTGGCTCGCCGACATTCCCGCCGAGGTGTATGCGTATGGCGCGCTCAACTATTATGGCGCCAAGGGCGCGCACCGTCCGCTGGGGAAAGGCGGGAGGCCGCTGCCGTCCGCGGAGGAGAAAAGGAACTGCCCGTATTTCAAGAGGCACTATGCCGGAAAAGCCAGGCCCGAGGATCCCGTGACGACCGGCTGGGACGGATTCAACCTGCCGTATGACGTCCAGTATCCTCCGGAAAAGCCCCGCTACATATACGACAAGGAAATCGACATCGAGGACACCTACTCGGTCCTGGTCAGATACCGGAACGGTGCGTCTCTGGCATATTCGTGCAACTTCTCCACTCCGTGGGAGGGCTACATCCTGGGGATCAACGGCACGGAGGGGCGCGCCGAGATCGTCCAGCACAGCAACCCGGATCCGACAGGGAAGACTTCCGCTGCGGGCCATAAGGACGAAATAATTTTCTATCCGCTTTTCGGCGGCAAGAAAATCATTGAAATACCTCCTGCCGCGGGCGGTCACGGCGGCGCGGACTTTGTGATCCAGCAGGACTTGTTCGGCAAGCCGTCGAAGGAATCGCTCGAGCTTTCCCTTGTGGCGGGGAGCCGCGACGGGGGCTATTCGGTCGCGATCGGAGAGGCAGTCTGGCGTTCGATAAAAAACGGGAAGCCAATCAGAATATTTACTATATAGCTTTGCCGAACATGAAAACAACATTGTCCAGGAGAAGGAAAAATGAAGACACGCAGAAACCTGAGTCCGCAGGAGATGTTCCTCAGGATGGCGATCGAGCACAAGCCGGAGTTCCGCTTCGAAGGTAAAAGCGCGAAGGACTTCGAGAAATGGAAGGCCGAGGCCTTCCCAAAGGTTATGAAGACACTCGGCGACTTCCCCGGTAAAGTTCCGCCGAACCCCGAGCTTGTCGCGGAGTGGGAGCACGACGGGCTTGTGAAGCAGAAATGGCTGATAGACGTCGGCAGGCACATTTCCGCGGCGTTCCAGCTCAACAGGCCGAAGAAGGCGCCGAAGGGGAAAAGGCTTCCCGCCATATTGTGCTGGCACGGCCACGGCCAGTTCGGAAAGGAGGCGGTGATGGGCAACGACTCATCGCCGGAACTCAGGGAGTCCATCAGGCAGCACAACTACAGCTACGGCCACGAGATGGCGAAGAAGGGCTTTGCGACATTCGCAATAGACTGGATCGGCGCCGGCGAGAGGAACGACTCCCGCAAGCCGCACTTCAGGACAAACAACCACGGTCGCGACTGGTGCAATCTCTACTACCTGAACGCCACCATGCTGGGGATGACCTCCATCTCAATCAACGTGGCGCACGGCATGGCCGCGACGGACTTTGCATGCACGCTGCCTGAAGTGGATTCCGGCAGGCTGGGCGTCATGGGATTGAGCGGGGGCGGCACGATGACGCTCTGGACCGCCCTCTGCGACCCGCGCTTCAAGGCCGCTGAAATAATCTGCTACAGCGACCTCTGGGAGATATTCGGATTCAGGGACTTCAACTACTGCGGAATGCAAGTTTCCCCTGGACTCTACAAGCTGGTCGACCTGCCCGATCTCCAAGGACTCCTCGCTCCGAAGCCGCTTCTGATCGACATTGGCGTCTACGACACCTGCTTCGAAGTCAGAGGCGCGATGAAATGCTACGAACAGGTAAAGAGTATCTACACCGCGGCAGGCGCCGCCGGCAAGCTTGATCTGGACTACTTCCCCGGCGAGCACGCATGGGGCGCAAACAAGTCCGAGGCATTCTTCATGAGGCACCTTTGAGGGAGGCCGGAGATGAAACTGAATTTTGCGGCGGTTCTGCTCTTGCTGTCGGCCACGGCGACGATGTCCCAGGAGCCGCCGGCGCCCCCCAAGCTTCTGCTGGACAGCAGGGGCATAAAGAACAAGGCAAAGGGCATCGAGGCCGTTGAATTCTGGAATATCCTCGGCGACGGAAAGAGGGCCCTCGCCGTCTTCTCAAGCATCGGCAGGAAAACCGACGGCTCGTCCTGGGGCGTGGCATGGTGCGATCCGAAACAGATGGAGCCGCCCGAAATCCAGGGCCCGTTCGACTTTGAAAAGCCGATTGTCCCCGTGGAGATGGTCGGCGGAGGCGCTGCCCGGCCGGCGGCGGTGAAAATGTGGTGCTACAACTTCTTCCTCCAGGGCGACGCCCTCTATGCAGGCCCCGGGATGGCCGGCGAGGAGGCGCAGTGGATGGAGACCGGCAGGGAAATCTACATCTTCACGAAGGGTCAGGCCGAACTCGGGAAAAGATATTTCAACTGCGACATTTCAAGGTTCGGCGGGATCCTAGACGGGAAAGGGTATGCGCTCACCGCACGGCCCTTCAACCTGCAGTCCCTCGACTTCACGGCAGGGCATGCCGAAACCTTCAGCCTCTTCAGGGAAAAATCACCCCAGACCCCTCACATCGTCCTCGCCGACGAAAGACGCAAATGCCTCTGGCTGATGACCAGGACGCACCTCTTCAGGTTCGTGCCCGGCACCAAGCAGATAGAGCCCATCCCGTGGGAAGGGTTCATCAAGTTGATGGAGTCAAAAATCCCCAAGGATTCCATCAGGATGTCCCTGCATGCAGGCAAGCTCTTCGTGACCTGCGGCGCCGGCACGGCGATCTCATACGATCCCGAGACCGGAAAGGGAGCGCTGCTCAGGGGAACCATCCCCGGCATCGAGGCGGATGGTGGAGCATCTGCAAAGTTTCCCGCCGGCTGCAGCTCGTTAATATACAAGGGTTATCTCATGGGCGGGATCGAGAAAGGCGCCGCACCAGGCCAGGACGTCCTTGTCGTCCGCAGCGAGGGCGGTAAAATGCCGCTCAGGATTCCGCGCGCCTGTTTCAAGGAGATGCGCGACAGCATGGAGCTCAGGGACATGGAGATTTCCGGCAAGGACCTGTTCGTGGCAATGAGGCACCAGGTCTACCTGATCCGGATGGAATGAAATTGACTCACCCCTTGAAGATGAAATAGACCGCGGCCATCAGGCAGAGGCCGGCCCAGAGGTAGTTGAGCCTGACCGGCTCGTTCATGTAGAACAGGGAAAACGGCACGAAAACCGCCAGCGTGATGACCTCCTGTATGATCTTGAGCTGTGGGAGCGTCAGGGCGCCGTGCCCAATCCTGTTCGCGGGAACCTGCAGCATGTATTCGAAGAAGGCTATCCCCCAGCTAACGACGGCGGCATATATCCACGGCTTGGAGCTCAGGTTCTTAAGGTGGGCATACCAGGCGAAGGTCATGAAGACATTCGACAGGCAGAGCAGGACGACCGTCTTTATCAGCGCCGAGGACATAGCGGATGTATAGTCCTCATTCAAATATTATCGGTGCGAAGAACTCCGGCTGGTGGAAGTTGCAAACTCCGTTCGTCAGCGGCGCCCAGCTCGCCCAATGAGGGTGCGAAGTCCTGTCCGCGCACTTGTAGAAGTTCGCCCGCCACTGATCCCCGGAATTGGGATGTACCGGCCCCAGATAGGGGTCGAATACGACGAATGGAAGCCTGTATTCAACGCACCACTCGACAGGCTCGGCAATCTCGGGATCGACCGTCGTCGGCAGCGAATGCGATATTTCGACGAGGCCGCCGACCTCGCGCGGGATGCTCCTCCACTTCCTGAAGCCGGTGGCCGTGCGCGTCGGATCCTCGATGAAGCTTAAGAGAAGCGTTCCGCCGGCGTTGATTTCGAAGTTGAAATAGCCCTTCCCCTGCCTCGGCTGGACGAAGAATTCGACGCAGCTGTCGCCGCACACCGACCCCTGGTACTGGGTCTGTACGGCCCTGACATACCTGTCCTTCACCTTGAACTGGACGAACAGCGAGTCCTTGTCGTGAAGGACACGAACCGCGACATGAGGACGATGGTCGCTGCTCTTCTCATGGAAGTTGCCGACCACAAGCTCATCCGCAGTCCGCCATTCCCCTGCTCCGCCGAAGCCGGTTAGCGCGGGGGCTACCGCTGTTTTTCTTACAAGATAGCTTAAGCTCATTTTTAAACCCTTGCTATATTTAAGGTCATGAGATTGGCTCCACTTTTCAAATATAAGTCATCCCGTTAAAAAGTCGAACTTAAAAACAGGTAGGACGCAAAATGTCCCATCATCCTGCGTATCATATGCGCGGAAAACGGGGATTCGACTTTTTAAAGTAACATAAAACTGCGAACCTCGCAGTTTTGTCGACGAAAAACGCGACGGAGGGCGACGCTTGTCGGAACCGCGGTTGAGCTCGGCTCAACCCTCCAGAAGACGACAAAGCTCTCGACAAAGTTACCGACAAAAGACATGTGAGTTTCAAGGGGACATAAATGAAAAAGGATTTCAAGACACCCAAGCGGGGGTTTGTATTCAAGGACGGGAAGCTGTTCGAGTTTCGGCGTGACTGGGTGGCGGTTTCGAAGCCGTGGCCGCCGGTAAGGCACCAGAAGACGAGGAAGAGGCCGTTCTGGCACTACGGCCCGGTCGAGAAGATGGCATACAGCTACTACGCCAACAAGTATTCCGTATGCGCCGAGAAAGGGCTGCCCTTCCACGACGATCCGGCCTATATATCGCCCGACTGGTCGCCCAAGTGGCTCCCGGTCTTGGCGAAGTTCTACGACCCCATCCCGCTTGAGGTCCGCGAGACCGTCCTGTCATGCGGGACGAACGTGGAAACTCCCTGGAACATATTCGCCTTCTTCGCCCGCTGCGGGGATGCCGCGGATGTCATGCGCTGCTCGCCGGCCATCGGGTTCATGCTCGCCAACCTTCCCGTCTTCAGGAAGGGCGTCAAGCGGCGCTGGGAGCAGGCGCGGAGGCTCGCCAGGAAGCAGAGGAGGGAAATATTGGGATTCCTGGGCTGGCCGGACAGCGAGGCCATGGCCAAGATACTCTCGCGGATTCCGCTTAAGAGCTGCTGCAAGAAGCCCCTCCTGCAGCTCAGGGCGCTTGTCCGACGCCGGCCGGAAATCATCAAGCCGCTTTCACACATGAAGGAGCTGAACACGCTCAGCCTGGACGTCATATGCACGCGCAAGCTGAGGGAGAAGGCCGGATGGCGTTTCATATCTGAATTAGCTGTGATAAAGAATTTCGAGGAAGATTTCGGCATGCGCAGGATGTTCGGCGAGACAATCCGCATGGAGGAGATGCTGCACCTGCCCTCAGGCCCGGTCAGGTCCGTCGAACATCTGCTCAGGAGGCATGACAGGGCGGTCGAACAGATGAACAAGGTGGAACTGGCAGCGGCCGAAAGGAAGTCCTGGTTCCCGGAGCCGCCCGTCCCGGTCCCGCCGCCTACGCCGGACTTTGAAATCTTCCCGCTCGACACGCCGGTCAAGCTCTGTCAGGAGGGGATAGAGCAGCACAACTGCGTATATGTCTACTGCGACGATGTTGCCCGCTGCAACGGCGACATCTACATCTACTCCGTGACCCGCCCGGAGCGCGCCACTCTGAAGATCGAAAAGATGGACGGCAGGCGCGGCTACTTCATCTCGGAGATCAAGGGGCCGTGCAACAAGGAGGTCGCCGGCAGCACCGTGGACGCCGTGAGAAGATGGCTTTACGCATTCCATGAATCGCTCATAAGCGACGATATTCGCGAGGCGATTCTCGACGCCAGGCCGCATCCGGCCATGCAGGCACCCCTCGTCGAAGGGATCGAGGCGTCTCAGATCTGCGACCCTCGCAGCATAGTCGACATCATGCTGGACTATTCGGTTAAATTCGACGTCGCGGCCGTAAGGGATGTCATTTCGGGCAGGACTTCCGCGTTCCTTCTTTCCAAGCCCTCCGAAGGACTCCTTCTTGTCTCTCGAAACGGAACCGGCGGCTTCTCCTACACTCCGCGCATGAGGCATGGCCGCCTGGACTACACGGCAGAAAAGCTTCTCGACGGCTGGATATCACGGCTCGAGGAGCTGAACTTCCCCACTGACATTCCCGGGCAGATGCATTTCGAATTCGGAAGCCATGAAACGCAAGCCTTCGCCATGGCACAAAGGCCCGAACTTCAAATGGCAAATACCGCATGAAGTCCTTGATTTTTCCCGGATGAATTCTATTGTTTAGGCACCAAACAAAGCATAAGGAGATTCCGCCATGAAAAAGACCGTCCTGTCACTGCTCGCCGTCGCCGCCGCCGTCCTTGTTGTTTCGGGCTGCGCAAGCGTCCCGCAGTTCACAAACATGACCGGCCAGTGGAAATATTCCTACGTCGAAACCGGCAAGAAAGAGGTCGAGACCGGCGCGATGACACTGAAGCAGGACTGCTTCAAGCTCTCAGGCCAGGCCAACGACGCCCACGGCGAGTTCGCGCTTACCGGCAACTTGAACGGCATCGAATTCGTGCTCGACGGCATGAGGAACGACAACAAGAGGTCCTTCAAGATCAACGCCTCACTCGACAGCGAGAACTCATTCTCAGGCAAATACACCACCGACCAGAACACTTCCGGCGAAATATTCGGCAGCAGGATCATCTCGAAATAGGACTTGCATCTAACCTGAATTATTCACAAACGTTTTTTTGCATGCAAAAAAGTTTGTGAATAATTCAGCTGCAGAGGTCAAATTTTCAAATTATGCGATTAACATGCCCGCAAGATGCCGGATTTCCGGTTTCCGGGCATAGATCCCCCCTTACCCCCGCTATTTTCAGGGCGGCGGGGACCGCCACGGCGCAGGCTATCCCGACGCCGGGGCGGGGGCAGGTCCTGGCATGTCCGCTATTCTGTGGAAGCGTATCTTCCTCTTCATGGCCTCGACCCTTGCCCCGACCTTCAGCAGCCTCAGCCTTATGGTGTCGAACTGCGCGTCTCCGGGCCCCGTTCCGTCAAGCGCGTTCGAGCGCATCGAATCAAGAACGGCGTTCGGGCCGAGGCCGTTGACATATTCGATCCCGTTCGAGTCAAGGAAGTCCATGACCTCGGGCTTCGTGTGGTGCGAGTCCGCGCGGAAGACTATTATGACGTTCCTCCACCGGCTCCTTATCCGTCTTATCAGCCTCGGCTCCTTGGCGTAGGAGTCCATGAAGTGGTCGATGAAGCCGTAGGCGATCCTCAGAAGGTCGCGCACCGAAACCGCGTTCTCAAGCCGCGTCATCGTGGGCTGGCTCGCCAGCTCGGCTCCCTTCGACGGGCCTCCGCGCACGGCCGCCTTGAACGCGGCGTCCTTTCTCATGTGGTCGCAGTCGTCGGCGTCCTCGTAGCCGCAGGCTGTCTGGAAGACACGCTGCATCAGCATCTCCCGGAGGCCGTGCTCGACGTAGGACTTGTGCCTTTCATCCTCTATCTTCCCTGCCAGCGTCTCCACGATCTTCTCCTTTTCCTCGACCGCCCTCATCAGGACGGCCCCGAAGTCGCCGGTCACCTCGGGCTCGTCGAACACCGCTTCGATCCTCCTGCAGCCCTTGAACTTGAATTCCAGCTGTCCGTCTGTATCTTTTTTCAACTTTGGAACCTTTTGCTGTTATGTCGGTTTTTTGGAGACATAACATATTAGACACCAACATCTTATAAAAGGTTCCACAGATATTTATCAAAATTTTTATGAATAATTCAGGTTAGTGAAATCAAGAAACATTTCGTGAACCCAATAATCTAATTATGAATAAAAAACCAAACATTCTTTTTCTGATGTGTGATCAGCACAGAGCCGATTTTTGCGGATACTCCGGCAATAAATTTGTCAGGACTCCCACGCTTGACAGCCTTGCAAAAGATGCCGTTGTGTTTAACAACGCATATACTCCTTCGCCTATTTGTGTTCCGGCGCGCCAGTGCATGATGTCCGGACAGCTCCCAAAAACATGCAACTGCGAAGGCTGGATTGATCTCAAACCTAACTATCGCACTTTTGCAAAAGAATTTTCAAGATATGCATATAGAACCGTATGTTCTGGGAAACTTCATCATATAGGAACTGACCAGATGCAGGGTTGGGTCAAGCGCATTGCGCCGGATGCCGAAATCAGCGATGAATATATTGAAAATAAAATCGAAAAAGAATTTAAGAAATATCAGCCATGCCCCGGAACTGGCAAATGGCCAAATCAACGCGAAATAGAGGAAGCGCGCCCAGCTTTCGGCCCTTATCAGGCATTTGATGAAAACGCTGTTTCAGAAGCGATTTACTATCTCGATCGTCATTTCAGTGATCACCTTTATTTAAGGCCTCAATCTCATCGCCCGTTACTGTTCAAGTTAAGCCTCATTCAACCACATTATCCATTTTTCACAAGCGAAGAGAAATTCGAGAGGTATTATAACTCTGTTCCAATTTTTGTTGAAAAGCCATGCGAACATCCTATTCTTTCACTTAGTCAGCAAAACAAGCCTGTTAATGTTTCCGAAGAAGCAATCAGAAGGGCAACCGCCACTTATTACGGTATGATCGAAACCGCAGACGAGTATTTTGGAAAAGTAATTGAAAAAATCAAGTCTCTCGGTGAAAACCTCGACGACTGGATAATTATTTACACGTCTGACCACGGCGAAATGCTTGGACAGCATGGAATCTGGGAAAAAACTCGTTTTTATGAGGCAAGCGTAAAAGTTCCACTGTTCATTAGGTGCCCAAATCGCTTTAAACCCAGAGTCGTTAATCAAAACGTTAATCTCTGCGATATTTTTGCGACATTGTGCGACCTCGCTGAAATCCCAATCCCTGAAAATCTCGACAGCAGAAGCCTTGTCCAGCTGATGAACGGCAATACAGAAAACTGGACAAATGAAACAATCTCACAACTTGCAAATTGTCATTTAATGATTAAATGGGATAGCCTGAAATACCAGTATTACGGAGAAGATATACCAGAAGTCCTGTTCGATCTCGAAAAAGACCCCGGAGAAACTGCGAATTTCACAAAAGAGCCGGCTTATTCAAAAATAACATCGAAATTCCGTGCAAGGCTCGCTGATCTCGGATTCGGCCCGAATGCCGTAACTCATTACAAAAATGCAGGTTACAGCAAATAGTTAATTGTGCAAAAATGAAAAATACAAGACCGATAAAATACTAATCTGTTGATTGCATACGAACAGCGCCAATTCGACATAATTTGGTAACTGACTGATAGGAATTTTGATTTTTACCATGGGCGAAGATAGTTTGGAAAGTGTGGAATTTCAAGCTGGGAACAGTGGGAGATCCACTGCTTTGCCCGAAAAGGCTCCCCTCCGGTCCCGCCGCGGCGGGCCCGGAGGGAGAATTCTCAACCAGCGGAGGGAAATGCCGGAGAAACGTGAATTTTTGAGCTTGCGGGTGCGCAAGGAGGGTATTTCCCGAGCGCAAGATACAATTTTGCCCTTTGCGCCAGGGATGTTGCAAGCTACTCTAAATCAGAACCTTGTAAGAAACTCGTCGATAGGAACATAAACGGAATCCAAGCGGAAATCGTCGGCGGGCGGCGGACGCTCCTCCGGCTCCGTCCATATCCCGCAGTGCTTGAGTATCTTCTCGATCACACCCAACTGGTCTCTCTTCTCGATGAAGGATATTATCCTCATCCGTCCGCCGCATCTGGGTAAGCGTCAAATGAACCCGTAGGCTTCGCCGCTTGCCGGGTGATGGCGTCGGACACATATTCACTCCATCAACAAAACAAGGAAGGAGTGTGTCCGATGGAAGAGAACG
>CAZWRV010000136.1:0-11888 GCA_964636325.1 uncultured Victivallaceae bacterium
ACGCTCCATAGGGGAAAAATTTTTGGAAAAATCGTAACTGCTCAAGATAGGCTAGAGCCCGTCCACAAAAATGGTTTTTTAGAAATTGTTTTCGACCGGGATGCCGAAACCTGATGGAAAACACGCCTCCAACCGGTGCCACGCGCCGGTTCGACGAAAAATGAAAGCCGGCCTATAAATATCGCATCTCTCTGTCCGCGAGGAACCTGCACGGTCTAAGAGCCGCGTTATTCGCTTAATCCGAAAATTCGGATTTTTCCGCTATCCGGCTTTCGCCAGCTTCAGTTCCTTCTCCGGTAGCCGTGCGACCACCCATAGGTCGTGGGTCAGGATCGCCCATGCGATGTCCATGGCCCTCCGCCTGAAGCTCCGCATATATCTCGGAGCAGTCAATGCCCTTCTCAAGGCCGGCGGCCTCCCCGTCCCCGGCAAGGCGCCCAAGCGCATCCCTGACAAACCTGTCGATCACCTCGGTGGAAAGCATCTGAGAATACTTGTGCAGCTGGCTCCTGCTCGGGATATTTATCTCCCCGCCGAGCCTTGATGCGCCTATAAACCATTGCAGAAGTATATTGAACTCGGACACTGCAATATTGCGCATATTATATCTTGTTTCTCATAGTGAAAAGTGATTCAATAAAAGCTCAGTATCCAACCTAAAATGGTATATCTAGGTCTCACTTCCCGGCGGGCTGCGGCTGGGATTCGGGGTTGGTGGACGGGCCGATGATTATTTCGATGGAGCCGGAGTTGTTCTTGCGCTCCTTCTCGTTAATCATCTCGTTGATGTCCAGGTTGATTTCCCCGTCGGCGTAGGCTCTGTATTCGGCCTTCTCGGACGAATACGGGAAAATCATCCCTGCCCTTCCGATGCGGATCAGGAGCGCGCCGTAGAGTGCCGTCTTTTCCTGGCGGACGTCCTTGGAGGAGTCCACGTAGAACTTGAAGAACTCCTTGTTGTTGGGGTAGCCGTCGGCGGAGCAGAGCTCCTTCCTTTCGGAGCAGCTCCATTTGCCGTTGGCGGATATCATGAAGTATTCGCCGCTTTTCACGGTGAAGCCTGTCGCCTTCCAGCCCGTCTGGTTTGCCGGCAGCGAGAAGCGCTTGCATTTGGGGTTGAGCGCCAGGTCGGCATGCATCTTGGTGTTCTTGTCCACTAGGAGGGGCTGGATCTTGTCCTGGAACCCGAACTTGACGAACTTGACGCTGCGCCTTCCCTCCTTGACTGCGATGGAACATGGTGTAGTGAAAGGAGCCTTGCTGGGCTGGATCTGCAAGTCGTCGTCGATATAAATCATGGCGCCGTCCGGCTTCGAAGTGAATTCGACAGTGAAGGTCTTGACTGACGCTTCGCCGACGGCAGGCTGCTGGTCTTCTGCGCCGGGAGCCGCCGCCCCGCCGCCGTCCGGCGCCGCGGCGGCGCCCTCGTCGCCCACCGCCTTTGCCACGGCCGCCTTCGCGGCCTGAGCGGTCATTGCCGCCATGGCATCCTTTGTCCGTTTTCCAATTTCGTTCTTGTTGAAAATCTTGTAGATATCCTTGTCGGGAAGGCTCGCCCTGATGATGAAGCCGTAGGGCGCCGGGGACTGCGCGAGCGGCTTCGTCCTTATAATCAGCTCCATCGAATTTGATATTGTGGGCCACTCGATGACGTCAGGAGCGTATTTTCCGGGGAGCCGGCCGAGCTGGAAGACATAGTCTGAACGCGGCGGAACCGGGAATATCATGAAGTAATTCCATGTGGAATCACCTCCGACCGGGCTTTGCTGCGCCTCGCTGTAGCTGGCCTTCACGTTGATCTTGATGTTGACTACGTCCATGCCGGCCATCTCGGCGGTCCAGATTCCTACGTCAATCCATTTTGCGGCGTTGCCTGACGATGCGATTATGGGCGAGACCTTTTCGCCGCCCTGGGCGTCGGCCTCCTCGGGTATTGTCGGCTCCTTTGCGGGGGGCTTGATTTCGTTCTTCTGGAACTCGTCGTATTTCGCCCTGACGGCCTCTTCAGCCTTTTCGCCCTTCAGCCTCAGCTCATCGAGCTGGGGTTTTATGAGTTCCTTGAATTTTTCCAGAGTCTTGGCTTCGAGATCGGGGAGGACCTTGTCGAATTCCGCGGACACGGCCTCTGCTTCAGCCTTGAACTTGTCCATTGTATCGTTCAGGTCGGCCCGATATTTCTCAGGAAGCTTGAAGCTTGCGGTCTTGGCGACCTGATCAAGGAGGTCTGTGAATATGGCCTTGGCCTCCCGCGCGACTGCCAGCCCTTTGACGTTGCCGCTTTTTTTCTTCTGCTCGTATGCGCTGTCGGCCTCCTCGATATACTTCTTGATGATTGCAGAGAGCTTCTCCTTCTTCGGCCCTGAAAGCTGCTCCTTCTCCTTTACGTATTCCTCCTTCAGCTTGGCGATCTCCTCTGTGTTGATGTCGACTTCGGTCTTCTGCTTGGGCTGCTCCTGCTGTTTTCCGTCCGGCGGAACCGCCTGGCCCGCGTCTTCCTTTCCAGGCGCGGCCGGCTGCTGGCCGCCGGCTTCCTTCTTTTTCGGTTCTGGATCGGGCTCGTCCGGCTTCTCTATCTCTATGATTTCCCCGTCGATTTCCGCAGCTATTTTTTTAGTCTTCGGCTTTCCGGCCTTTGGATCAGGGGACGTTGCTGTTGCAGGTTTCGAATCCTTGGTCGACTGGGCGGTCTTCGGATCAGCGGGTGCTTTGAGGTCGGCTGGAGCCTTCGGAGCCTTGGCAGGCTGCGCGTCTTGTCCGGCCGCAGCCTTAGTATCTTTGAGCGAAGGAGGATTCTGCTCGACCGATCCGCATTCCGTCTGCATAAATATGAAAGCCGGAATCAGGCATGATGCAAATATGAGAAAGGTTTTCATGGATTGAACTTCAGATTTCCTGACCTGCTTGCTATGAAAAAGCTTAACTACTGGAAAATGCCCATGTGGCTTTTCAGGCCGGGGCACTGGAAATCTGAACTGAAATACCTTCCGGAGGTCGGTATTTCTCCACATTTTTATTCTCCACGGATCAGGATGCCTGAACTAGGATGTTTGAACTTAGGCGCCGCCGGCAGGCACAAGCTATTCCTTGGAGGCTTCGAAGCATTTCTTTTCCGAATTCCACAGGTATTTGCCCTCGGGCGGGCTGAAGCTGTATTCCCAGAGCTTCTTGCCGGCGTCCTTCGCGGTCACTTTGACTTTGGATATGGAAACTGGATATTTGTCGTTGAATGTTTTTTCCCCGTACATAGGCTTGAGCAGCTCCAGTGTCAGCGGAACTCTGAAGTTGATGTAGTTGTCCAACTCCTCGACGAATTTTTCGTCCTTCCTCTTGTATGTGAACTTCTCTGGCTCGTGTATCTTGGTATATTTTCTGCCGTCCGAGTCCTCGAATGGGAATTCCTGGTGGAATGTGCATTCGAACGTGAGCTGCTCGATTGTCTGAGTCTTGGCGGGCGTGAACTTGAAAGTGAGTATCACCTTTCCGGATGGTTCAAGCTCCCTTGTTATTTCGACAAGCTTGAAGTCCTGCGCGGCCAAGGAGAGGGACAGGATGGACATGAGCGGCAAAAGGAAGAGTTTGAATTTCAATTTTCTGCCCTCCTCAGTCTATCTTCTTAACCTGCCTGAACTGGCCCTTGTATGTCTTGCAGAGGGCCTGCAGGAACTCGATGCCGTCCTTGTCCATCTGATAGCCGATGCAATGGATGGTAGGGGTCTTGACTCCCTTTTTAAGATAATAGGCCTCATGGAGCATCTTGAGATGAGTGAGGAACTCGTTGAGCGTCCAATACTGCGGCTTCGGAGGCGGAGGCGGAGTCGGTCTCTTTGTCGGACCGTGCCTGACCTCCTTCTCCTCCCAGTAGCCTGGGGTGGCTGGTGCGCCGGGATCGCCCATGTCGGGAGGTTCGCCCTCTTTGAGAGGTCTGCCGCCCGGAGGCCTTGGCGGCCTGGCAGGCTGCGGCGGATGCCATACCTTGACCTTTTCGACCTGCGCGTTCGCCATGGCGTCGTTATAGGCGTCGATCTCGCCGCGGTGCTGCTCGTTCCACTGTGCGACCATGGTATTGTATGCCTGCATCGCTTCTGCGGTCATCCCCTTTAGAACCATGGGGGCGCCGTCGCTGATGATCAGGATGGTGTCGGCGCCCTGCTGGAATGAGGCGGTGAGCGCCAGGTCGAGGCGGGTGGTGCCGCCCTGGGCAGGGAGGCCCTTGCCGTCGTCCCTAACGTTCCCGCTTGAAAGGCCGAGATTGGCGAGGTTGCTGTTGAACGGTTTTAAGAATGCCTTGGCGCGCTTTTTGTTCTCGTCGTTTGCGACCTGGAGCTTGTCCTCGAAGGTCTGCGCCGCATCGGCGAAGGCGACGACGTTGAACATAGTTCCTTCCGCAAGAGCCTCGATGACGCTGTCGAAGCGGTTTTTGACACGTGCGAAGCCTTTTATGCCGCCGCGCTGATCTTCCACCATACTGATGGAGACATCGATGCACAGCATTATCTTCTCGCCCTTGCCCTTGATGCCGAAAAAGTCGAATTTCGAGACACCGGGGCCGAACCCGCCAACTCCGTGGCCGGTGCCGATCCCTGCTCCGAGCCCGGTGCCCTGGACGGCCTTGAACTTGGGCTGGAAGGCGGTATGGATAAGCTTGGGATTCATCTTGATTTCAGGGAGCGCGATGTCGGAAGTCTTCATGGCGACCAGGCGCGGGACGACCGAGGGACGGCTGGAACTCTTCTGACGCTTCTGAACCTTGACCTTGTGCTCGAGCTGCTTGGGCTCGTAGCTCTTCATCGGCGGGGGTGGCGTCTCGAAAACGGTCTTTTCCTGGATCAGGCTTCTAACGACAATGACCGATCCGAAGATGAGACCTGCCAGAATGTGGACTCCAAGGCTGATGAGCAGAACGGTTGTTATAAGCTTCCTGTTCTTTTCTGAAAGCTTAAAATAGCCTGCGGAAACCAGAACCGACTCGAACTGCTTCTGTATCTGATTCTTGGCCATTGCGCTCCTCCTGTTCCGCGGCTACTCCGCCGTCGTCGCTGAAAAGGTTATGTTCTTGATCCCCGCGCTGGCGCAGGCGTTCATGACGTCTATGACCCGCTGGTGCTTGGCAGTGTCCTCTCCGTTTATGGTAATGAGCGGCTCGTTCTTCGCCATCGTGCATGCGGCCTTGTATTTCCTTAGGATTTCGACGAGCTGGGGAAGGTTCTGTGAGTCGAACTTGTCGAATTCGCGGCCGTTGAGGAATATGGAGCCGTTTTCGCGGACCTCTATGATCTGCTCGTCGGGCATGTCGAGAGCCTCGGCCTGGGCCACCGCCCCTGGCAGCTTGATCCCCAGGTCTCCCTCGGACTGCCTCATCGTGGCGGTGGATATGAAATACACCAGGAGCAGGAAGCACATGTCGATCAGCGAGCTGATGTTCAGCTCGAGATCCTCCATGTCCGGCATGTCTTTCATCTTCATGGAGCTTTGTCTCCTCCGCTTCCGTCCCTATTATTGTATCGTCGACGCCGGCATGTAGACGCCGAAGATGAAATCGCCGACTCCGACCTCGGCCATGGCTGCCATGACCTTCTTGACTTCCTTGTGCGGCGACTGCTTGTCCGCCCTGAGGTAGACCTTGAGATCGGGGTTTTGTTTTATTTTAAATTGGACGTTTTTCTTGAGGGTCTCGATGTCGATCGGCGTCGACCCCTCGAAGAGGGTTCCGTCCTTCAGGATGTTCACGGTTAGCCTGTTCGGCTTCTCCTTGGGGACGAAGGCCTTCGAGGCCGTGGGGATGTCAAGCCGGAAGTTCTCCATCTGGTTCTGATGGCATGTGCACATGAAGAAGACGAGCAGAAGGAAGACCATGTCGATCATCGGCGCCATCTGGAATGTCGCCTCCTCCTTGTCGTTTATAGGCATTTTCATTCGCACTATTCCTTTATGTAATATACCCGCGGGGAGGATTAAGCAAGCCGCCGTCAGGCCTGCTGGCCTTCCGCAGAGGCCTCGCCTCCGGCCTGAGCCTTCGTCGTTGAGACGACGAGGTGGTGCGAGACATCGCCGAGAACCTTGGCGCAGCGGGCAACCTGGGCGATGTATTTCGTCTTGAGGAAGAAGTAGAAGAACATGGCGGGAATCGCGACGACCAGACCCGTCCAGGTGGTTATCATTGCCACGCCGATGTCTTCCGCGAGCTTTTCAGGGTTACCCATCATGCCCATGCCGATCTTGTTGAACGCGCTTATCATGCCGTCGACCGTTCCGAGAAGGCCGAGCATGGGGGCGATCATCGCCATCAGCGATATGACCGTAATCGGCCTGAGGCCCGCCTGTGTCTCCTCTACCGACGCCTCCTCCATGGCCTTTTCCATGGATGCCACGTCGAGGACGCCGTGCGTGAGCCTGCGCAGTCCGGCCGTGAGGATGTTGGTCATGATGCAGGGATTCGAATTGCAGATGTTGATGGCCTCCTCAATGTTCTGCTTCTCGAGGTTTTCCTGGATCTGCGGGATCAGGTCGGGGCGGAGCATCTTCTCTGTCCGCGTCTGCATGAATCCGAAGATTGTTAGCCCCAAGGAGATGACCGACGTTATCCCGAGAGGATACATGGCCCATCCGCCAGCCTTCCAGAACTGCCATACGGTCATGCTCTTCTCCTTAGGCGGGGCGGCTACTCCCGCAGCAGCGGCGTCCCCTGCGGCGGCAGGCGCGGGATCCTGCGCGAGGACAGAGACAAAGCTGCCGACGGAAAAGAGGAAGACCGCGACCAGGGCCATCAGTGACGTCTTCTTGTTCATGGACTATTTCTCCTTGAGATTAATTTTTTACTTATATCCTAAAATTCCTGCCGTGAAAAATCAATCCTCGGAGGCTGCGGGCCTGGCCTCCTTCTCCTGCTCCTTCTTGCGCTCCTCGTCCTCCTTCTTGCGCTCCTCGTCCTCGGCCTTGTCCTTCTTGTCGTCCTCCTCCTTCTGCTTGATGAAGTCGGCGACCTTCTTGTCGAGATCCTCGTCGGTGTCGAAGAACACCTTCTCGATCTCGGTCTTCTCCTTCTTGCCCAGGAGCTTCTTGTCCATGATGAACCTGAGCTTGTTGTATGCGGCGTCGCCCCATGCGGTCTTCCGGAAGAGCCTGGCGACCTCGTAGTAGACGTCGCGGGCCCTGTGGTAGTCCAGGATGTCTTCGTAGCACCTTCCGCTCAGGAGGAGCGCCTCGGGGAAGGAGTCGAGATCCTTGTTGTCGAAGGCGGAGGACTTGATGGCCGCCATCAGCGCCTCCTTGACCTCCTTTTTCCTGTAAAGTATCTGGCCGTATGTCATGTAGTATAGGCCGTAGCCGCGGTCGCCCATCTCGGGCTCGCCGATGCCGTCGAACTTCTCCGAAGCCTTGTCAAGTTTTCCCAGGTGCAGGAGGCATAGGACGGCCTTGAGCTGGGCGACCTTGGCCTCGGGATGCCAGTCGGCCTTCTCGACGTTCAGGTACACCCTGTATGCGCGCTTGAACTTGTCCTCCGCCTTCGGGCTCAGCTTGTCCGGCGGGCACTTCAGCTCCTCCTCCAGCGCGGATGTCATTATATAGTTGCCGGCGTCCATCAGATATTCCACGGCGTTGTTCTCGTAGAGGTCAATGCACGGCAGGACGGGCATGACTCCGTTGATGAGCTCCGCCGCGGCCTCCTCCCAGCGCTTGTTGAGCAGGTGCTCCTGAACCTTGTTCTCCTCGATTTCCAGCCTGAAGTCGACGGACTGGAGCTCGGCCTTCTTGTACTGGGCATCCTTGCCCTGCATGTCGCGCACAAGTACCTTCTTGTCCGAGTATCCCATGATCTTCACCTGGATGCGGTGGTTGTCGACGGTGAGGAACGCTGAGATCTCCGGCAGCTCGGTGAATTCGGCGGTCTTCTTGCTTTTCACTACCACGGTCGGCTTCTTCGGGGCGTCGATGTCGTCACCGTCGTCCTGTGAGAAGGCGGCGGGCGCGAATACGGACACCGACAGCGCCGCCGAAAGCGCCGCAAGGATTCCGATCTTTGTGCTGTGTCCGGCCGTCATCTCATATCCTCTTCTTAAGGGTGTCGAGTTCCTTCTGCGCCTCCTTGCCCTCGGGGGTCTCCGCGAAGTCGGAGTTCTTGAGCATGTCCTCCAAGGTTTCCGCCGCCTCCTTGTACATCCTCATCTTCTTGAGGCATTCGGCCCTGGTGATGTAGGCCTTGACCGCCCACGACTTGTAGTTCGCATACATGAGGTAGATCCTTTCGAGGTATGCGCACGCCTTGTCGTATTTGTTCATTCCGATGGCCGCCTCGGCCCTTCCGTAGAGCGCCTCGGGGAATAGCTTGCCCTTCCACTCCTTCACGCTGAGGATGTTCTTGTAGCACTCCTCGGCCTTGTCGAACTTCTTCTGATCCATGTATATCTTGCCCAGCATGCCCAGTGCCACGCCCGCCTCGTAGTTGCTGGCGAAGACCTCCCTGATGACGTTCAGGTGCTTGACGGCGGTGTCGTAGTCCTTGTGCTGGAACGCCTTTTCGGCCAGATACATCCTCGCGTCAAGCGCGTAGTCCGTCTCGGTGAAGCTCTTGATCATCTCTTCGGCGGCCTTGCGTGCGAGATCATCGTTCCCGGTCTTCGCCGCCTCGTCTATGATAAGCTGAAGCACTCCGGGGCCCGCGACCGCCACGTTCTCATCGGTGACCAGTTCGCCGAGTATCTTTTTCTTCTCCTCATCCGTGAGGCCGGGCTTGTAGAGGAGGGCCCGCTGCATCCGCAGGGCGAGCACCTTCTGGTTGCTGACTCTGGCCTTCTTCATCGTGGTCTCGAAGTCCAGCCAGGCCTGTTCGGCGATAGACTTGTCCGCGCCCTTGGCCTTGCCGATCCACTCCTCCATTATCAGGTCAATTCCTATCTCGGACCTTTCGTTCCCGTATTTCTCAAGGGCCTCCTTGAAGTATTGAAGCGCGCCGGCCTTCTCGTTCTTCTGCCAGTAGCCCTGTCCGATGTAGAAGATGGCCTGGGGAATGTTGGAGCCTTCTACATTCCTCTTTATATATTCCTCGAAATGGTGGATCAGCGCGTCATAGTCCTTGATGTCGTTGTAGAGCATCTCGCCGCACCGGAACATCGCGTAGTTGTAGTTCTCTATGTTGATCTCATGGTTCGGAACCTCCTTGTACATCTCGACGGCCTTCCTGAGCTCGCCGTAGGTCCCGTAGATGTCGCCGAGCATCATGTATGCCTCGCCGGTGAGCTTGCTGGTGGGATATTTGGCGACGAATTCCAGGAATATCTTCTCCGCCTCCTTGAACTTGGCAGTGCCGAAGTGGCAGACTGCCCTTCTGAACGTCGCATCCTCCATGTACTGCGTGTTCGGGAACTGCTGCATCAGATGGTCGAACTCCATCCCGGCCTCCTCGTACTGCTTGTTGAACATGAGCGACATGCCCAGCCAGTATATGGAATCCTCCTCCCTGGGATTCCCCGGATAGTCCTTGTTCATGGTGGTGAACCACTTGATGGCGTCCTCGAACTTCTCCTCCATGAACGAGGCGTATCCGAGCAGGAACATGCATTCAGCCCCGTCCTCGTGCTTGGGATTTATCTCGAGCGTCTTGGTCAGGTGCCTGATCACTTCCGGCCAGTCCTGGAGCCTGGCGTAGAGCTGGCCCATCGTAAGCGTCAGGGGATCGAAATATTCTCCGCAGGGATATTTCTTCATGTAAAGCTCGCCGATCTCGAAGGCCCGGCTGATGTCCTCGATCGGGATGCAGCACCTGAACGCCAGATAGAGTGATTCCTCCTGCACTTCCTTCTTGGGCGCGCTCTCGTGCAGGTACAGGTATATCTCCCTGGCCTCCCTGAAACGCTTTATCTCCATGTATGAACGTGCGATACGGTAGGTCAGTTCGAAGTCGTAGTTCTCTATCCCTTCGAGGGCCTTGATCTCCCCTTCGACCTCGCCGATCCGTTCCTGGACCAGCATAAGCGAACGCAGGTTCGCAGTGCCCTTAAGCCGCTCCGACTTCCTTTTCAAGTAAGCCAGGAACCGCTCGGCGTTGACGATCAGCACGTCGTGCGGATACACGAGGCGGTAAACCCAGAGGGCGTCGCGGTATTGATCCTCGGCGAACAGGTTGTCGCCCGCCTCAAGCGCCGCCATGTTGAACACTACGCTGTGGGACGCGAACGAGTTCTCCTGCAGCAGGAACGGAACCATCTTGTAGATGCTGTCAAGCTCGTTCTTCTTGATGTAGGCGGTCGCCCAGAGCGTCGCAGCCCAGTTCCGCCTCGAGGCGTCCGGCGACCTGGTGTAGATGATCTTCAGCAGCGGCATCGCCGACGTCCAGTCGTCCTTGCTGAGATATATCCTCACCATCGAGGACATCACGTCCGTCTTCAAGTCCATGCTGATGGTCCGCTCATACTTCTTAAGGAGCTTCTCGTATTCCTTGAGCGCCTTTTCAAGGTTCTGTGTGAACCGGTAGCCGTCGGCGATGTAGACGCTGGCCTCGAGAGCGTGCGCCCCCTTCGGATATTTCTTAAGGTAGGTCTGAAAAGCCTTTTCCGAAGAGTCGAACTCGCCGGTGAAAAAGTAGCAGATGCCTAGCTTGAAGAAGATGATCTCCATCGAGACGATGGTCTCCTTCTTCGTACTGTCGCCGAGGTACGAAATAAGCTCCTCAAGGCATGATATCGCCGTTGGAAAGTCGCCCAAGGAAAGCGCCGCGTTCGCCTTCGCCCTTATCTCGCGGACAGACAGCCCGGATGGCGCAGGTGGTGCCTTCGGTGCGGCAGGCGCCGCCGGTGCAGCGGGAGCCGCCGGCGCGGCCGGCTGCTGGGCCTGGGTCTGGCACGAGGCGGACAAGAACAGCATGAATACAAGAACCTGCAGGCTTCTGGAAAGGAGAACTGTTCTAAGCAGGGAAAAAGACATAGGCTGCATATCGTTACGGAATTAACAAAGATAGCAAATGTATAAAAGCTAATCCGGAAAATAAATGCGGGCAATCAAAAATCAAACGGGAAAACAGGAATCGGAGATAATTTTTAATTTTATTTTCATCCTGGACATATTTGAAAAGAGGCGCAGCGAAAACTATATTCCACCCCTCAACTTCAGACATCCTGATCCGTGGAAAAAAGAGATGTGCTAAAATACCGGCGAAGGTATTTTATTTCAGATTTCCGGCGCCCTGCGCCGAAAAGCCACAAGGGCGTTTTCCATGGATTTTGACCACTTCATAGGGATGGGTCAGGAAATCTGAACTTCATGGAACGGAAGGCTATGCTTTTGATCCTGATGAGATCCGGAGAATGCGCCGCGCTCGAGAGCGGCAAGCATGATTCCGACCGCTGCCTGACCGAAAACGGCATCAAAGATGCCGTCTCTGTCGCCATATTCCTAAGCTCCCTGGGCGTCGAGCCCAAGTTCATCCTGTCCAGCCCCTTCCAGCGCACGAAAAAGACCGCCGAGATACTTTCCGAACACCTCCCTGAGACCCCCCCGGTGACATTGTCACAGTATATCATGCCCGGAGCCGGAGTCGAGGAGCTCATGCGCTCCGTCTGCTCCATATCCGACCTTTCCCAGAACGAATGGGGCATCGCGGTCGGCCATGAACCGGACATCGGCAACGCCGTGAAGGAGCTGCTCGGCCTGCAGAACGAGGCCGTGCTGCCCATGGAGCCCGGCTCCGTGGTGGGGCTTAACGTCAGGTGCGACGGAGGAAGGCCCGTAGGGCACCTCATATTCCTGTTCTCGCCGAGGTCGCTGAGAACAATTTGGTGATTGGAAAAGAAGGAAGTTCCGCACGAACCACCCTCTAAGCCACGAGGTGCCTCTTGAAGATTAAATTCCTGCCGTCGGTCGTCCTCCTACCCTTCCTCTATTCCCTGCCGCTTGTC
>CAZWRV010000137.1:0-11825 GCA_964636325.1 uncultured Victivallaceae bacterium
GCTGAGCCGCGGTTGAGCTTGGCTCAACCCTCCACCGAAAGGAATCGAGTTTCAGGGGAGTCGAATGTTGGAAAGGATTGGGAACAACAAGTATATTATTGGATGTGATAGCAAAACTAAGTTTCGCTTCCCAGGCGCCGGGTTTCAGGCTTCAGTAAATTTATAAAGAAACTATAAGGCAATTCTTGCTGACACCTGAATGCTGGCCCCTGAACACCGCAAATATCAGGAGCTTGAAGCCATGTCATCGGAAAACATCTCTTCCGCCGCCGAGCTGAAA
Source organism: uncultured Victivallaceae bacterium (assembly GCA_964636325.1). Taxonomy (GTDB): domain Bacteria; phylum Verrucomicrobiota; class Lentisphaeria; order Victivallales; family GWF2-50-93; genus CAZWRV01. The sequence continues at coordinate 281 of CAZWRV010000137.1, forward strand.
CGGCACCTTTCCAAGGCCCTTGCCGGGCTTTCGGCGGACTGCGGCGAACCTGTCGGATATCTCGAGGAGGTCTTCGGATTCATGAGGGAGTCTTCGCCGTTCGACGTCCAAGCCATTCTTGGCAAGATGGGCTGGCTGCTTTCGCCCAAGTCCGGCGGATTCAACATCTTGCGCGAGTCCGGGCCGATGACCGCCGCCGAGCTCGCCGAGACGATGCTGAACCCTAAGGAGCCCGTCTTCAAGTTCATCGGCGCCAAGACCGGCATTGACCGCAGGACGCTGCAGGTCATCTACGACGCCGTGAAGGGCGGCGGAACCTCTGTCGCCGGCGGCTTCTCGATCCCGGACTTCACCGAGGAGCGCATCCTCCAGGAGATGAAATGGTGGCTCGTGGACCTGAACTTCCCCAAATACTACTTCGAGACGACCCCCCCGGAGGAGATCGGCAACCAGATACGCATCAACAGATTCCACGAAATGTATGGGATCGGATCCAGCTCCTACGCCAACCTCAAGATATCATACAGATCGCCCTCCGGCGCGGCCATCCACTGGGTCCACGGCTCGCGCATAATCGAGGTGGAAGAGGAACTTGAAGCCGAATACTACAAATCCAACGGCTTCCTCGACGTGTCGGTCTACTCCCACGGCGAACTATTCCTATATATAGCAAAGGTGTCGGATCCGAACGGGAACTTCAGCGCGGCCACTGAATTCGAAGAGGCTCAGTCAGATTCGTTCTCCAAGACATCCGACAAGGCCGCCGTAGGCAGATACAGAACCCTCTGGCGCAGGATTTCAGAGGAACAGACCATCCTCTGCGATCTCTCCGTCAAGAAGGAGACCGGCGAGAAAAGGCTCATGGTCGGCTTCCCGATAAGGTTCATCAACCACTTCCTCTCGAACGTCTCGAGGGTCATGCGCCGCGCCGGGACGCCGGTCAGCCGCAAATACTGCCACATCTTCGGCGGACGGCACCCGGTCGTCATCCTTTCATTCTATTCCGGCGGCGAATTCCCCGCGGACCTCGTCGAGAGCCTCGTCGACGTCAGCATCTATCCCGAGAACCAGCTCGCCAGGCTCGTGGAGAAGGACGTGATCTCCGCCAGGGAGCTGAACTTCGTCAATTCGGCTGTGGAGTTCGTCCATCAGTTCGTCCGCTTCAAGGACAGCGGCCTCGAACACCTCAAGGAGCACGTCGGCGACGAGCCTGGCCTCAAGGAGATTCTCAAGTCACTCCAGCGGCGCCTGGACAAGGACAACTATCCCTACCAGACCATAGTAAGCACCTTCGCGGAGCGACCAGACATCATAAAGACGCTTTACGGACTCTTCGAGTCGAAGTTCTCGCCGGATCCCGCCTTGCGCAGGAACGGGCCCGATGCGCTGAAAAGCTTCGAGGCGGCGTTGAAGTCCGGGCCAGCCGGCACGCTCGAGACCGAGATATTCAGGTGCGGCCTGCGCTTTGTGGAATCCGTCCTCAGGACCAACTTCTACCTGCCGGTCAAGTCCGCCCTGGCCTTCAGGCTCAAGCAGGACTTCCTCGACGGCAGCGACTACGAAGACGCGCCCTTCGGCGTCTTCATGGTCAAGGGCCGCGACTTCTTCGGCTTCCATGTCCGCTTCAAGGACATCGCGCGCGGCGGCATCAGGATCATCAGGTCCGCCACCATCGACGACTACAGGCTCAACACCGACTCCGCCTTCGAGGAATGCTACAACCTGGCGTTCACCCAGAACAAGAAGAACAAGGACATTCCGGAGGGTGGTTCGAAAGGGGTCATCGTCCTCGGAACCGGCGCCGGCCCGCATGAGTCCGTCTCCGCCTTCTCCCGCTACGTCGACGCACTCCTCGACATGCTCCTGGAGCAGAACTCAAGGCACATCGCCAACTTCGAGGAGGAGATACTCTTCCTCGGCCCCGACGAGGGGACTGCGGAACTCATGGACTGGGCCTGCAGAAGGGCCCACGACAGGGGCTACAGATACTGGAAGGGATTCACCACCGGCAAGAGCGCCGACCTCGGCGGCGTCTCACACATCGACTACGGCATGACCACCAACGGCATCCACCAGTATGTCCTCGGCATCCTGCGCAAGCTCGGAATCGACGAACGGACCATCACGAAGGCCCAGACCGGCGGGCCCGACGGCGACCTCGGCGGCAACGAAATACTGATCTCGCAGGACAAAACCACCGTCGTCATAGACGGGGGCGGCGTAGTCTTCGATCCGGACGGCCTCGACCGCAAGGAGCTTGTCCGCCTCGCGCGCAAACGCCTCGATTCCTCGCACTTCGACCCCGGAAAGCTCGGCCCGCATGGCTTCAAGGTCAAGGTCTCCGACCGCGACATCACACTCCCCGGAGGATCGAAGGTCGCATCCGGCCTCAGCTTCAGAAACGGATTCTTCCTCGACCCGCGCATGAAGGCCGACCTCTTCCTCCCATGCGGCGGACGCCCGAAGTCCGTGAACAGCGTCAACTGGAAGTCACTCCTCGACGCCGACGGCAGGCCGATCTTCAAATGGATCGTGGAGGGCGCAAACCTCTTCATCACGCAGGACGCACGCCTCAAGCTCGAGGAGAAGGGCGTCATACTCTTCAAGGACAGCTCCACCAACAAGGGCGGAGTCACCTCGTCGTCCCTCGAAGTCCTCGCAGGCCTCGCACTCGACGACGCCACCTTCGAAAAGACCATGATGGCCGAAAAGCACCGGGCACCAGAATTCAGGAAAAAATACATCGCCGACATCATCTCCATTGTCCGCTCCAAGGCCGACGCCGAATTCGAAATCCTCTGGGCCATGCGCCAGAAGACCGGCCGCCCCATCAGCGAACTCTCGGACACACTCAGCGAAAAGATCAACCAGATCACCTCGTCCATCGAAAAGTCAAAGCTCTTCGACAACCTCGAACTCAGGAAGGCGACCATCATCGCGCACTCCCCGAAAACCCTCCTTAAAAAAGTAGGCGTCAAAGGGCTCCTGAAAAGGATACCCCTCAGCTACCAGCGCGCGATCTTCGCAAGATGCCTCGCCAGCTCATTCGTCTACAAGTGCGGCATCGACGCCGGATACGAGGATTACAGAAGCTTCATAAACGAGTTCGGGAAGCAGTGACCGGGAGTCAGTTACCAGTGAGCCAATTCCAAAACTCAGTAGGCGGCTCAGCTCGGCTTCGCCCTCCGTGCACGAAATGATCTCAAACTGCGGAGGGTTGAGCCGTGCTCAACCGCATTTTGGAATTGACTCCAGTGATCAGTAACCAGTGACAAGCAGTCAGCGATCAGTTATCGGCAAGATGAATTTGAAATCTTTAAATCGAATCAGATCGAATCACTCGATTCCGGCGAGTCTTTCGATTTGAATCACCCCGTAAGGCTTCGATATGGCTAAGCTTGAGAACCATGACCGGAGCAAAACCTGGCTTGTCGCACTGGCAGTCTTCCTCCTGGTGGTCATAGCCGTCCTCTCAATCCTGCTGGCTAAGGCGAAAGGCGAAATCGCCGCGCTGAAGTCCGAGTCCGGCGCAAAGGATGCGGCGAAGAAAATCACCACGGGCGGCGGAAAGGCCTCCATCCCAAGCCCCTCGGGACGAAACGGCGCCAAAAAGAAACCGGCAAAAAAGGAAGCCGCCGCCAAGGATTCCTCCGGCCGGGACACCGCCTACAGAGCTAAGGACGGCTCAGCCCTTTCAGGCTACAGCAGGGATGAACTGCTCAAGATGTTCTACATGGCCGACGACTCCAAGCGGCGCGAAATGATAGAGAAGCTCGGCGCAGTCCCTTCCAGTGCCGAATTCAAAAAGATGCTCGATGAGCTCAACTCCAACTACGGACAAAACAGAAACCAGATATCCCTCCTGATCAAGGATTGGTTCTCCTACGACCGAAACTCCTTTGTCGACTGGTTCGAATCCCTCCCCAACAACAGCCCACTCTACTACGAATCCATCAACCTCATCGCCACATCATGGCCGCAGGACGATGCCGACAGCATCACCAAGCTGCTCGGACGCATGACCAACGACCAGTCCCGCGACATGATGATCATGAACATCATGAACAGGTTCGGCGGCTCCCCCGACCTCGCCAAGGAATGGTTCTCCATGGTCAAGAACGAGGGCTACAAGCCGCACATCGCATTCATGGTCGCCCGCGGCATCGCCCAGAAGGACCCCGACGCCGCGCTCAAATGGCTCGAAGGCCTACCCGGCTCCGCCAGGGACAACGCCTTCTCGTCTTTCCTCACCAACTACGCCGCCGAAAAGGACCCGCAGGAGGCGCTCAGGATGGCCGACCGAATCTCCGATCAGAACATCTACGACAACACCCTCGCCAACATCGTCTCCGTCTGCTCCGGGAAAAACCCGCAGCTCGCCGCCGACATCATCGATAAGATGCAAAGAGGCTCCACAAGGGACAGATGCTGCCAGAACTTCGCCTTCGCAATCTGCGGCAACAGCCCCGAAACCGCCATGCAGTGGGCCGAGGAGATAGACGACGGCAACATGCGCGAGGGCACCATCCCGGGCGTCGCGTCAAACTGGATCAACAAGGACCCCGCCTCCTTCAACAGATGGTTCAAGGACGCCCAGCTCAACGACAAGCTCAGGAAACAGCTCCAGCAGATCTATACCGACATCATGAAGCAGAAAGGGGGATGAAACTAACGGATACCGGATGCCAGATATGTGTATGGCAGCGTATCCCGCCAAGGGCCATCGACCAAGTTCAGGCTTCCAGATCCGTGGGAAATAAATGTGTGTTGAAATACCGCCTCCCTGGAAGGTATTTCAGTTCAGATTTCCGGCCTGCCGCGTTTCTCGTTGCCGGGCAACGAGATTACGTGTGCGCCCCATGCTGAAAAGCAACAAGAGATTTTCCTCGGTTTTCAGCCATTTCATTGAGTCGGATCAGGAAATCTGAAACTACAGCCACCCCTTGCCAACCCAGTATTCGTATTCCTCCTTCCATGCGTCCTTGTTGAACTTCATGACCCGGGAGAAATATTTGATGCCCTGTTCGACGATATCGGCCTGGTCCGGATAAGATTTTTTCTCCTTGATGTCCACCGCCATCTTCTTACCGAGTCTGTATGCCTCGTCCTTGTTCTCCTGGCCGAAACGCTGCATCGCCGAAACGCCACCTGAGAACTGCGCTCCGCAGATCTGCCCGTAGAAACGGATGTAGTCGAGGACTTCCTTGTCACGACCGCTTCCGGAGGTCACTACTCCCGCGACATATTTGCCCAGCAGCCTTTTGCAGTGGATGAAGTGCGAAGAACGGTCCATCAGCGCCTTCATGGATCCAGTAACTTGATTGATGTAGTTCGGCGAGGCCAGGACGATTCCGTCGGCGTCAAGCATCTTCTGAAGTATTCCGCCCACGTCGTCCTTGATATGGCAGCACATCATCTTCTGGTGGCAGGCGTCGCAATGGTTGCAGAAGGACACCTTGCATGCGGCCAGATGCGTCGTCTCGCACGTCACCCCTCCGTCCTTCAGTCCGCGCAACACCTCGCCGGCCAGCTGTAACGTGCTGCTCTTCTCCTTGTGCGGACTCGACGACACCAACAGAGCTTTCATGTGCTTTTGTTCCTTTCTTTTTCTACTTATCTGTGCTTTTTGTGCCTTTTGTGGCTATCCTTGAAATTGGAAGTTATGCTTTCCCGCAGGAACGTAGATTTCGCAGGCGCCGTCGGTCTTTGTAATCTGCACTGGCTTGCCGTCGCAAATGCAGCTTGAGAAATTCTTTCCTTTGATCTTCAGCCAGCGTGCGACGCCGTCGCTTTCGACGTTCAGTTTTCCGTTGCCGTCCAGGACCGCAGTGAATGGTCCGTCGCCTTCGAAGATCAGGTTGCCATTCAATCCGATAGAGTCACCGGCGGCGAGCATGAAGGTCGTCTTGTCCTTCTCTTCCCGGATCGAGCCTGCGAGGCCGTGGAAGACCATGTTGCCGGCCTCTACCCTTTCCAATTTCGGAAAGACCATGGCGCGTTCGGTCATGCCAGGATACCGGACAATCGCGCCGCCGGTCTCGGAATCGTTTTCCACGGAACAATTGATTGTGTTCCTGTGCGGCACCAGGATCGACGCGAAGTTTTCGTATGGCGCACCGTCGACGTGCAGCTGGTGCTGGTGGTAGAACTTGTCCGGCGGATTGAAGCTGCTTGAAGACGCCATCCGGACGTTGAACTCCCCGAAGCGGAATTTCTTTCCGCCGAGGTTCAGCATCGAGAACTCCAAGTCCGTCCCGTAACGACCGACAAAATGGACCTTGTTTCCGTCGACCGCATACGAGTCGGCCTTGACGTTCAAATTGTAGATCGTCGGATACGGGCATTCCAGTTCGTCGTAAACATATAGGTAATAAGGTTTAACGAGGAGGAATATCCTCTTCATCCAGGCGGCCGGCCCCATCTCGCCCTTGAATCCCCAGATGCCTTCGTTCTCCCTTGCCCAGGCGAGCTGCTTCGGCGCCTCGACCACGACGTAGTCGAACTGATCGTTGCTGATGAACGTCGTTATGTCGCCCTTGTTGTAGCAGGTGTTGTCGCCGGGGATTTCTATGCAATTGTGGTTCGCCGGCTCCCAGACGTAGCGGCCGTCGTCGCCCTTGCCGTACTGCACACCGTATTCGTCGCAGATCGGGACTCCGTTCCACCAGAGCTGGAAAGTCCCCTCCGGCTCGTGGAAGTGCGAATAGATGATTCCGCCCTTTATGAAGGCGAGGATCTCGTCCGGTGTTCCGTGCGCATGCCGCAGGAACGCGCCGAGGCCGCGATACCACTTGGACTTCAGCGCCGGAAGCGGCTGTTCCGGAATTTCCGGATCTATGAAGAGGAAGTCGCAGAAGTTCAGGCCGAAACGCCCGGGCTCCGTAAGATATTCGCCGGTCTGCTTCCAGCCGTAGCTCATCTTGCCGGCGAAATCCGGATCGTGCTTGCTGAGCCCGGCCATCCAGCCGAGCACGTAGCAGAAGACGTTCGGATATCCGCCGTCGCCCATCACGATCACCGTCCTGCCGTTGATCCGCTTGTCTGCGGGGCCGAGATGTTCGACGATGCACAGCATCGCCCTCTGCATCCTCTCGTCCGTGAAATAGTCCCTGATTTTCGCGTTGGACAGCATCCTGCAGTAGATGATGTAGTCCTTCATGCTGTTCAATGTGTATGTCGAGCTTTCGAGCCAGGGGCCGTCGGGGAAGACCCACCACTTCAGCTCGTTCTCCCAGAACTCGAGCGTCCTGTTGACCCAGTTCCGGCTTTCGGGATGCTTCGGGAAGACCATCGCGGCGCAGCCTGCCGCGGACCACAAGTCGCCGTGGAAGTTGTGGGGGATGTTGTCTATGTTGTACATCGCCCAGTCGGACTGGCGGTCCGGGAACCAGTGCGTCCTGTGCGCGCTCCGTGGATGGTCGTCCCTGAACACGAGATGGTCGGCGGGCCAGAAGTCAGGATCCATGATCTTGTAGCACCAGAACGCGAACATCGCCTTCGCCAGCTTGTTCTCTGCCTCGCTGAAAACCCCTTCCGACGCCGCGAAATCATACAGCACTGACCATGGCCGCATGCCCCGCCCTACGTTGATCGAAGCGCAGTCGTGGTCCACGTGCCCCGCCTTCTTCAGCATCGCGTCGCACCTGTGCCTCATGCCGGTCATCACCACGTCCTTCAGGAAGCGCGCCTGCTTCCTGCGGGATTCGCAGTCCTCGGCTGTCACGAATAGGACGGCCGGATCATTGCGGTAGTCGTCCTTGAACACGCGGTGCGTCCCGGCATGGTAGTATGTGTAGTCACCTGGCAAATCGGGGTTCAGGGCCGCGACATAGTCTTTCATCTTCTTGTAGGACTTCGCGTTCTTCGCGGCATGCTTCAGCTGTTCCTTGTCGGCCAGCGCGAACGGCCGCTGGGCGTCAGGGACATCGTCCCATTCGAGAACCCAGTCCTTGATCTTGTCGAGCGGGGTCTCGTATTTTTTCACGATCATGTTCAGCGGATTGTTGTAGACGGGCTCGGTTCCCGTGATCTGTGCCTGGGGAAACGTGCAGAGCAGCCAGGCGCGGTGTCCGGCCTTTATCGAAAGCTTCAGGAACGCGTCGCCGCCGCTCCGGCGCTCCAGATCTATCTGGTTTTCATAGGGATAGTCCCAGAAGCCGCCGTTGATTCCGGCGGCGCAGACCGCCGTCCCGGTTCCGTCGGACTGCCTCATCAGCGCGACATAGTAATAGTCGTCCGGAACCCAGATCCCCGAGTAGACCGGCATCTGTATCGCGCCGATGTTCCCTTTCGTGCGGGAGTCCTGGAAATTGATCGGAACCAGCTTGTTCCTGTGCGTCCAGTAGTGGTCGGGCTCAAGTCCTTTCTTAAGCGACAGCTCCCAGTGCGACGCATACAGCAGATGGCTTTCCTCCCTGATCTCCGCATAAGTGCCTGTCGAGAAAATCTTTACCGTGACAAAATATTCGTGCTTGTTTCCGCAGTCGTATGTGAGCTTGTAGGTCTTCCAGAGCGGACCGGATTCTATCTCTTCAGTTGTAAGGCGCTGTACCTTCAACCAATCGGAAAACTTGATTCTTCCGTTTCCGATCCACTTACCTTTTCCGCTTCTGACGCCGAGAACTGGAGCAGGCGCCGATCCGTCGGCGTTGAGCCCCGCAGGGATTTTCAACGAGAACTCCTTGTTTCCGACGGCAATTGTCCCATCTGCGTGTTTGGCCTTGATTGCCGGCCTGTTGATTTTCGCCGCCCTGGGGGATTCGACGAGCCTGAACTCCCGAGAGCCGAGAGCCGGAAGCTTGTCGACGCGGAAATAGACCTTCATGCCATCCTTGCACTGTGCGAACTGGCACGGATGCAGCTTGCCGCCTTCGTCCGCCACTGCGAAATTCGCAGAAAGTGGAATCCCATCAACCTTAAATCCGACAAGTTCGTCGTTCCATTCGTGGTCGAGATGATCCTGAATCATGAAGCTACTGATTGTTTTCATGTGTATCCATATGTTTGTTGGCAGATATTGGATGCCGGTAAAGATAAAGCCTAGAGAAAAAGATTTCTTTCCTCAGCGCCAACAAATCCTCCATGTTCCTCTTGAAAGCCATATTTTAACTAGTATGTTTAGAAAAAATAAACATATTGGTCATAAAGCGAGTTATTTCCAATGGCCAGAGTAACATTGCCGGAATCCGTTCCCTTCGACTATCAGTACCTGATCCAGGTGCTCAAGGATTATTCCTCGCCGAGGAACAAGATAAGCCTCATGCTGAAGAACAAGGAGATGATACGGATAAAGAAAGGGCTATATGTCGCCTCGTTGGAAAAGGCCGATCCGTTCGTCCTGGCCTGCTTGATCTACGGTCCGTCCTACGTGTCGATGGAGTCCGCCCTCTCCCATCTGGGGCTCATACCTGAGCGCGTGGACGTAGTCACCTGCATGACCAGCAAGAGGAACAAGCATTTTGTCACTCCCGCGGGCCGTTTCTCATATACCTATCTGCATGTTTCGGCGTTTTCCACCGGGGTTGACCTTGTCTCCGGCAAATCCGGCGGTTTTTTTATCGCCACTCCGGAAAAAGCCTTGTGCGACAGGGTTTCGCTTGCCAGAAGTCTTCGCAGGCGGGACATGGAAAGTTTTTTGGCCGAGGAGCTCCGGATCGAGCTTGAGGGCTTGAAGCTTGACGCCGGAAGGCTCAAGGACATAGGTAAGCATTACCGGAACAGATCAGTCCAGTCGTTCATAGGGTGGTATTTCGCCAGCCGTAAGGGGAGGTGGCAATGGACGCCGCATTGCTCAACATGCTCGGAAGATACAGCTGCAGGACAGTCCGCGATTATGAAAATACGATGAAGGAGATAATCCAGCATCTTGCCCTTTTAGGGCTGTGGAGGGCTAAATTCTTCGAGCATGCGGCGTTCTACGGCGGCAGCGCGCTCAGGATTTTCCACGGCTCGCGCCGTTTCTCGGAGGATCTTGATTTTTCACTGATGAAAAAGGATCGTTCGTTCGATCTGGCGCCGTATGCAAAAATGATCGGTTCCGAGCTGGAGTCGTTCGGCTTCAAGGTCGAAATCACCAGTAGAAAAAAGCGGCATTCCGACATAGATTCGGCATTTATCAAGGCGAATACCCTGGAGAGCATGTTCAAAATGCAGGTGCCGGACGCGGTGTCGGATCTGGTGCAGAAGGATAAAACCCTCAAGGTGAAATTGGAACTCGACACCACGCCTCCCGGAGGTGCATCATATGAGAGCAGGACGCTCCTTACGCCAATACCTTTCCAGGTGGAGCTGTTCAGCCCCCCGTGCCTGTTTGCAGGCAAACTGCATGCGATCCTTTGCAGGAGTTGGCAGTCGAGGGTAAAAGGCCGCGACTTCTATGACTTCGTATGGTTCATAGGGAACGAAACTGCCTGCGATATCAGGCATCTCAGGCTGAGGATGATAGATTCGGGGCATTTGAATGAAAAGGCGGCTTTCGGACGAAAGGAGCTTCTTGAACTCCTAAGTAGAAAATTCTCATCCGTAGATTTCCGACAGGCCAAGGAAGACGTTGAACCGTTCATCAAAGATCCGGACGAGCTGGCGCTCTGGAGCAACAACTTCTTCAACGGTCTCCTACTGAGATTGAAATGCCTGGAATAGCGGGAATAATATTCATGAGCTTCTTGATTTCTTGATTTCTCATCGTTCAAAAGCATATTTTTAAAGCGATGAGATGAAAATTACTATTTCGGTCAAAGGAGTTTCAAGCCAAAATAATCTTGACGACACAAAATTTTGTATAAGGCGTAGTTCACTGAATATTTACCCGCTTAGGATCAATCTACTTCAGTCTTGCCTCGAAGACGCGGTAGTCGCGGGCTCGGACGGCGGTTCGGAGGGTGTTGCCTTCGATCTTGAGTCCGAGGCGCTTGAGCGCCCTGCCCTGGACGCTGGTGCCGGCGAGCTCGTCGTCGACGGACTCCGCGTTTTCCTGGGCCTTGTCGCCGGTGATGTCGATTGCGACTCCGGCACCGATGGAGGTCTTCTTTATCTCTTCTGAGCCTGCTGCGGCTTCGGCGGGCGGGGTCAGCCCCGGATCGATGTCGCGCCATGCTATGTTCGCATTTTCAGGGAAAAGCGAGCCCTTAACAAGCTCGACCGAGACTTCACGTTCCTCGCGGTCCAAGTTGACCACAAGGACAAGCGCCCTGTCCCCTTCGGCGCGGTATGCGGATGCGAGGACCTTTGCGTCCTGTGGGGCTGTCAGCTTTACGACTTCGGCGGATTTCCACCATGGATACGCCTTGACCGGTCCCTCGAATATCTTCTCCTTAACCAGGACCTGCCCGAGGCCGTCGGCTGGCCCCATCTGGTCGTTGGCGATGTAGAGCCCCGTCTCGGTGCGCTGTTGCGGGTAGGCCCATTGCCTCGCTACGGCGGTGTCCGGGAGGGTACGAGGGAGCGTGCTGAGGTTGCTGTAGCCCGTGCCCCACTTCACCGATCCGCAGCAGGGCGCAATTCCCATTTGTTGACATAAAATAGCCGGAAAAGTCGGAAAAATCAA
>CAZWRV010000138.1:0-11579 GCA_964636325.1 uncultured Victivallaceae bacterium
CGCAAGCTACCTGCGCGCCGCAAGGGCGCCTTTTTCCCGCAGGGAAAAACCTAGTACTTGAGGAGAGTTTCAGGGGAGTGGTGCTCTGCGAAGATCGCAGTTCTGTCGAACAGAAACTCGATGGAGGGCGAAGCCGTGCTGAGCCGCGGTTGAGCTTGGCTCAACCCTCCGGAAGACGACAAAGATAACGACAAAGTTCGCGACAAAGATGGGCGAGTTTCAGGGGAGGAGCTTTCCGGCGGCCGGCTCGACGTCCTCGGGCGAGGGCCAGGCTCCTCCCGGATGCCGGTGGAATAGCCGTCTAATGTCGTTCATCGCCATGAAGAGGCATGGGACAAGGATGAGGGTCAGAAGTGTGGCGAAAGCCACTCCGAAGGCGATGGTGACCGCCATCGGGATCAGGAAGAGTGCCTGCATGCTCCGTTCCAGGACGATAGGCATCAGCCCGCAGAACGTGGTGAGGGTTGTCAGGAAGACCGCCCTGAACCTCCGCTTCCCCGCCTCGGCAAGGGCCGTCTTCACCGTCATGCCTTGGGCCATCATCTTGTTGACGCAGTCGATCAGGACGATGGCGTCGTTGACGACGATTCCGGAGAGTGCGACGAGTCCGAACATGCTCATCATCGTGAGGGGCAGCCCGAAAAGCAGATGTGCGAGGACCGCGCCTATGAAGCCGAACGGAATGGTGACGAGGATTATGATAGGCTGCATGTATGATCGGAACTGCGTCGCGATGATGACGTAGTTGGCGAGGGCGGCCAGGGCGAAGCCGATCTTGAGCCCGGCGAGGGAGTCCCGCCATTCCTGGGCCTGTCCCTCCGTTGAGAATTCGACCCCGGGATATTTTGCCCTCAGGGCCGGAAAGACTTCCTTGTCGAACATCCTTGATATCTCCTCTGCGTTGGCGATGCGCCTGTTGACGTCGGCGGACAATGTGACAAGCCTGCGCCTGTTCTCCCTCTTGATGGAGCTTTCGCCCTCGCAGAGCCTGACGTCCACCAGGCTTGAGACCGGAACCACCTTTCCGGCGGCGGTGCGCACCCACATCTTCTCGAAGTTCTCCATGCTGTTCCTGCCTTCGAGCTCGGGAAATCTCACCTTGACCTTCACGTCGTCCCTGCCGCGCTGTATCCTCAGCGCCTCGCTGCCGTAGAAGGCGGCGTTTACGTATCCCGCCACATCGGAGATGCTGTAACCGGCCTGGTACGCTTCCGGCTTGAGGGTTATCCTGAACTCCCGCAGACCGGGCCGGTAGTCGCTCTTTATGCCATATACCCCTTTGAGGCCGTCAAGCTTCCTTCTTATATCGTCGGAGGCCGCAAGCAGGACTTCCCTGTCCTTGCCGTAAATGCGGATCTCAAGCGGGTTGCCGCCCGGCCCGCCCTGCAGCGAGCTGAAGTCGGTCGAGACGGCGTCCGGTATCGCGCCTGTCTCCTTCTCCCATTCCGAAAGCAGGTCCCGGTAGTAGATATTCCTCTCCTCGGTGGGCAGCAGCTCAATCACCACCTCGACATTGTTGTTCCCCCTGTATCCGGCCTCGGGGCCCATGATGCTCCCCCCGAAGATGGTGTAGAACGCCTTGGTGAGCTGTTTCCCCGGCGGAACCTTCGTCCTTGCCTCGACGCGCTTCCACGCCTGGAAGACCTTTTCCGCCACCAGCTCGGTCTGGCCTGCGGTCGCGCCGGGGAGGAGCTCTATGTTCGCGATCACGAAGTCGTTGTCGCTTTCCGGGAAGAGCACGAGCTTTACGATGCCGCCGCCAATCAGCCCGAGCGTGACTATCAGCAGGCCTATGAAGGCTGAAAGGCAGAAGTAGCGCCATTCAAGCGCCTTGGATATGAAAGGCCCGTACTTCCTGTCGACGAAGCTTTCCATCGCGCCCGCGGTGTGCATCCTGATGGCGTGCCCGACCTTGTGCACGATGTTGTCCGGGGCGACATTCTCCGCCGGCATCGGCAGCTTCCTCATGTGTATCGGGAATACTATGAGGCACTCGAAGAGAGAGACGGAAAGCGCGGCTATCACCGGAAGCGGGATGTGGCAGATGAACTTCCCCATTATCCCTTCCACGAAGAACAGAGGGAGAAATGCGATGACGGTGGTCAGCACGGACGAAATCACCGGCAGAGCCACCTGGGAAGTCCCTTCGACGGCGGAATCGCGGCTGCCCATGCCCGCCTTCCGGATCCGGTAGATGCTGTCCCCGACGACTATCGCGTCGTCCACGATTAGCCCCACCACCATGATGAGCCCGAAGAGGCTGATCATGTTCAAGGTCTCGCCGGTGAACCCGAGTATGGCGAGCGATCCCGCCAGGCTAATAGGGATTGCGGCCGCCACCCATAGGCTGAGCCTGATGTCGAGGAAGAGCCAGAGCGCCAGGAAGACCAGGGCGAGGCTTTGGAATCCGTTGACCACCAGCAGGTTGATGCGGCTCCTGACGAAGCTTGAACTGTCCTTCCACTTCGTTATGTGGACGCTCGGCGGAAGCCGCGGGATCTTGCGCTCGAGATATCTGTCTGTCGCCTTCGATATCCTGATCGCGTCCTCGCTCTCGGTCTTGAAGACGTCCACGGACACCGACGGCTTGCCGTTGAAGAAGGCCCTCGTCTGGACGTCCTGGTCGAAGCTGTCCTTGATGACCGCGACCTGGCCGAGCGTGACGGTCGTCCCGTCGGGCTTGGCGAGGACAGGGATGTCCTCGTAGTCGCGCGCGTTGTACTTCCTGCCCATGACGCGGAGCTGCATCTCCTCGTTGGAGGTCCTGATGATTCCGCACGGCAGGTTGAGCGAGTTCTCGGCCACGGCGTCGCGTATCTGGCCGAACCTGAGGCCGTATGCCCTCAGCCTCTTCTCTGACACCTCGATGGATATCTCGTAGTTCCTGGCGCCGCTGATGCTGACCTGGCTGATCCCCTTGATCCTGAGGACGTCCTCCTCGATTTCGCGCGCCACCTCCTTGAGCTGCTCCTCGGGAAGGTCGCCCCAGACCGCCAGGCTGAGCACGTCGTTGTGCGCCTTGATCTCGGTGACTATCGGCTTCTCCGCGTCCTTCGGGAACGTGGTTATGGAGTCGACCTTGTTGGTCACCTCGTCCTTGACGTCCCTGACGTCGGCGTCCTCCTCGCATTCGACGAACGCCGTGCCGGCGCCCGTAGAAGCCGTGGTGGTGATGCGCTTGATGCCCTCAATGCCGTCCAGCGCCTCCTCCAGCTTGATGCAGATACCCTCCTCGACCTCCTCCGGGTCGGCGCCGGGATAAGGGACCGACACGCTTATAATGTCAAGCGATATGCGTGGAATCACCTCCCTTACCATCGTGAAGGCTGAAATGATCCCCGCGACGATCACCAGGACCATCAGCAGGTTGCCGAAGACTACGTTGTCGATGGATTTTTCAATTATCCGGCGCAAATGCGAGCCTCGCAGTTTTGCCGACCGGAAACTCGATGGAGGGCGGAATTCTATTCCGCCGGGCGGCGGGTGTTCCCGCCGCCGAGAAGACGGTCGAATAGAATTCAACCCTCCATCCGCCAGGCGGCGGATAGGAAAACGATAATCGAGTTTCAGAAGAGTGCCGCTCTGCGAATATCGCAGTTCTGTCGAACAGAAACTCGATGGAGGGCGAAGCCGTGCTGAGCCGCGGTTGAGCTTGGCTCAACCCTCCGGAAGACGACAAAGATAACGACAAAGTTCGCGACAAAGATGGGCGAGTTTCAGAAGAGCGGCAAATGCTCATACTCATTCCTTTTCAGCCTTCCCTGAGTCGGTTAGGACCGGATTAACCTTCATGCCGTCCACGATGCCCTGCTGGATCCTGAACGCCGCGACCAGGTCGCCATCGGACACCCCCTCGGATACGAAAATGGAGTTCTCGGTCCTGTGGACGATCTTCGGCCTGGCTCCGCGGATCCTGCCGTCGGTCCCGACGATGAAGAGCTTTCCGTCGAACTGAAGCGCGCTCCGGGGTATCTCTATGGCATTTTCGACGGTCCTGCCGTAGAACGTGACCTTGCAGAACATCCCGGAGACCAGCGGGAAGTCCCCGCCGGAGGAGTCCTTCGACTCTTCGATCCTCGCCAGAATCACGGCCGTCCTTGTGTCCGCGTCGAACCTGCTGACGCGCCTGACCTTGCCCTTCCATTTGACCTCGGGCCTTTCGACCCAGCAGGCCTCGACCTCAACCTTGTCGTATCCGGTGAACCAGTGGCCGAAGCCGGCGCCGCCGTCCATTTTGAGGCCGAGGTTCATGGCGTCGAGCGCGTTGACGGCCACCGGTATGTCGATGCAGTGCTCCTCCACTATCGTGCAGATCTTCGTCCCCTCCGATACGAACTGGCCGTCCTCGAAGTCGCTCGACTGCGTCCTCCCCTTGAACGGCGTCCTGATCGTGCACCTTTCCAGATTGACCTTCGCCTGGTCGACCTTCGATGCGGCGTCCGCCTTCTGGGCCTCTAGTATCTCAATCTCCAGCGGATAGAGTTCCACATCCCTCTGGTGTGACAAGCAGATGTTTTTCTTCTCCATAAGTAGTTGCAGGGCGTTGGTCACCTCGCTCCTCGACGTGGCACCCTTCTCGAAGAGATCCTTTATCCGCTGGTAGTCCTCCTCCTCCAGCTTCAAGTCCTGCCTGCATATTTCCAGGATGGCCGTGTCATCCTTCTGCTGCTGTTTCAGCTTGGCGATCTGGGCGTCGAGCTGGCGGACCTGCGCCTCGGCCGACGCCAGCGCCGCCTTGTAGTCGGCGGGATCGATCTCAACGATCAGCTCGCCCTTCTCGAAGAGTTCGCCGGACGACGTGTTGTCGCCGCTGCTCAGTATCCTGCCCTTCACCTCGGAGTATACGTCGAGGATTATGTACGGCTCTGCCGTCCCGAAGCCGGAGGCCGAGATTCGCAGATCCTTCGCCTCCGCCTTGATGACGCTGACGCTCCTGGCCAGTTCCTCCGGAGGCTTCTCCGCCGGTTTCTTCCGGATGAAAACAAGGCCCGCCGAGACCAGGAGGGCTCCGGCCAGCACCGCAATCGACGCAAATAAAATCTTGAGGTTGTTAGACTTCATCGTATCAAGCCTCGAAGTAGAAAAAACAACGCGGGAAATCCGCCGGACGGCAGTTCCGCATAAACTCCTATTACAATACATTAAGATTCAGGAAATTACAGCGCACCGGAAGTTATACTCATTTAGGCTGAAAATTGCGCATTTTGATTGCGGAGATTTTAGAATTTGCTTCGCATTCTGAGAAACCGCCGATACCGGGGTATCGAAGGTTCTCGAAGGGTGCGGAGCAAAACCGAAAGACCGCAATCCGCTAAGGCGGACGAGCATCTTTGGGCCGTATTTTTCCGTTCCTTCCTCGGACGACATTCATGTCGCCACTCGGTCGGAACAAAAAAATCCAATCCCAAATCTCGCTCGTCAAAATGTCAATTTTCACGCTAAATGAGTATAATGTGGTAATAAACCCCGGAGATGAAGCTGCCGCTTCAAAACGCTTCTAGACTGCATGAGACGGGGCGTAATCCGAGCCACGGCGAGTTTCAATGGCCCGCTGTCAGCTCAGCTCTCTTTCGAAAACCAGAATCATCTTGTCGGATTCGCCGAACGCCCTCGATGGAAGTATCACCTTGTGAAGCCTCTATCCGTCGCGGCCTTCCCGGTTCAGCGCAGCTTCAAGGTCGGGAACCGTGCGGGAGCTGAACAGTCCAAGCCCCTCCTGGTCAAGCGTAACCGTCTTGTATTCGTATTTCGTCATAGCCCACTCCTTTCATGCGGCTAGTATCTCCTAAGGCGCTTCGCCGTTAGGAGAAGGTGATAGTTCTGCAATCTTTTATGAAGCCCACTTAAGCGCAAGCTTCTTGCCCGAGCGGGCACATTCCGTAAGATAGAGGTTTATTAGATTCTGGTACGGGATACCAGTTTCCCTGGCCAAAGCTTTGAAGTAAGTTACGGCATCGGTGTTCAGTCGGAGTGTAACCTGTTTCTTAAAATGTTTGGCATAGGGATTTCTGACGGAATCTGAAAAGTCATATTCTTTTCTCATAAAAAACCTCCATATTGTTCGCGTTCCGTTTTGGTCGCCTTGCGAGCCGAAATAATCCTTATCTCATTATCTGCCTGCCTGTAAGCATGCACTACGACAAGCAGGCGAAGCTTGGAACTGAACCCAATAAAGATGAATCGGTCTTCTCCTTGAGGATGATCCGGATCGTGCTTCAATCTTGCATTTTCATCTGCAAATACCGTAGTAGCCTCTTCAAATGAAATACCATGATTGCGCTGGTTTTCCAACGCCTTCCGCGTGCCCCATGTGAATCTTATGTTATCCATATTGCCATTATAATGCTGATAGCATTACAGTTCAAGTAGTATTATCAATTATTATTTGAGCAGAACGCTCCGGGTCAGGCGTGCGGCTTGCTCGGGTCGCCAGAATTCGATTGTTGGGCATTTCCGTTTCTGCATTCAGCTGCAGGGGCGACCGTCTCATCCGGGCGTAACCCGTAGAGTTGAAGGGGGTTCTCCCAATACCACCTCTGTGCGATCCTGACAGCTTGGTCTTCGCTCAAACGATTTGCCTCTATTCGATGGGCTAGAGCGCTCGCGATGTTCTCGCGAGACATAGATAGATGTCCATAGATGCACTCCACCGAGGAAGTCCCGAAATCACCTCCGAACGCGAGAATCCTGTTGGTAGGCAGTAGATCAAGCGCTTCCTCGATGGCATCAGTCGCTGCGCGTTGCGAGATGATCTGAGCCCAGCACAAGTTGACCCAGACATTCGGAAAACCCTTGGCAAGCATGAGCGTCTCCCGAACCCAAGGGTAGCCAAGGTGGAATACATCGAATCGCACGTCGGGATGGCGCATGATCTCAGGAATCAGATGCAGGGGGGTTACGTTGCGGAAATCCCCCCAGTAGCCCGCATGCACGGCCACCGTGAACCCGAGTTCCCCAGCATACGCGATAATCTCGTCATGGATGTAATCGCGCAATGGATTGGACCGGCCAAGATGGTAGGGGAAAGGTTGAGCAGGTGGCGCCAGCCGCTTGATCCGTCCGTTCTTCAGGCCAGCGAACAGTTCAAGCGCCTTAGCCCGGTCCGGTTCTCCGTAGTCCAGCGCGACGGTCTTGATCCCGACCGTCCCCGAGCGTTGGCATTCCCGCATGTACCTCCTGCAGATCTCCAGTAGATCGTCAAGCGTGTCAATGTGCGCGGCTTGGTCAAATGGAGGACGGGACAACCCTTCCCAGCAGTCGGGGTCAAGAGCCAAGTCCACCCTCACCACCGGAGCGTAAAGATCGGTCGCCACCGGATTCCCGGCGTCATTGATGCATTGCTGGATGTTACAGACATCACGGAGGATCCAGCGGACAAATCCGCGCCCTGGTCGCTGCGCCATTCTGGCCGAAAGCTCCCAATAGGTTGACGCGTCGATATCCTTCACGCCGTACAGCCGTTGGGCGGTCAGCAGAATGCAACGGGCGTAGCTAGTGTTTCGCACCAACTCCCAGAATGGCGCGAATGTTCCCCATCGCTTCTCCAGCGGTACTGCGGGGTCGAGGAGCGACCGGTATTGAGCATATGACATCCCGGCCCGCTCCAGGTCCATGCCGATATAGGGCCACTGCGAGTAAAGCCTGAACACATCGTCAGGTCGTGAGGGCGCCGCATCCTCGGCCCCAAGATGCTCATGGCAATCAATGACGCGAATGGCCTCGAAGGCCTCCATAAGACGTTGCAGCAAGGGAGATCGGCTGCAATCCTTGCTGCCGTTCGCGGAATTATTGCCTTTGTGCATCTTCATCTCGTTTTGTCCAACGACCAGGGATACCTGCGCTCTGCGTCAGGTGCGGCCATGTGGTTAGCTTAATTTCTTGATTATGCTTTTGGCGAGATATTCGTGGATTTCTCTGTGTCTTGGTATGGGTTGGGCCATCTTGGAGACAGGATTCTGATACCAATCGTGTTGCCGCCATGACGAATGAAAACACACCCCATACTCTGTATTTTTTTGATAAGATCGGCTCTTTTCATGCTATCTGAAGTTCTCCGACGTGACGGACGCATGGGATAGAACCGTCAGTAAGATCTGTATATATGTCTTTCAAATTATCTTGAAGTTCTTCCAACGTCTCGCCTTGAGTCATATAGTCAGGAAATTCTTCCCAGTAGCCAATCCATACATCGTCTCGCTGAAAATATACATATTTTTTCGTTTCCATATCGTCCTCCTTTTGTCCTGTAACATTATATCATTTTATTTATTATTTCCAAGCTAACGATCAGCCTCTGCTGTGGTCTCCATCCGTAGTAGCCGTGTGGTTATGTAATTATTTTTATTTTGAAATATTCTTATTATTTTCAATATCTTTTGAAATTCTATCAGCTTTTTATTCTATCTTCAAATTCAGGATAGAGAATTCGTTTACCATGAACGACGGCAAGGACATATATGGTATCTTCAGCGATCTCATATATGATTCTGTAGCTGAAGACAAAATGTTCCCTGACATTTTCATTCATTTCTTCGGGAACAATACGTCCTGAAAACGGAAGCGTCTTTATCAGTTTTGCTTTGGCAAGAATTTTCGTTACGACCGAAGACGCATAGGCGTGAGAGTCTCTGTCAATATATTCAGCAATCTCAAGGATGTCATTTAGGGCTTCAATCGACCAGGTTACTTTATAATCCATTTTTCAAGCCTTTTTTCAACTTCATCCTGTGTCAAGACCTTCCCTTCTTTAATCTGTTCCCGTGATTTCATAAGCTTTTCAGCAATGAAAAGATGATACTGTATGTCTTCAAATGAGGTATCATCCGGTAGGTTCTTTATAATATTTTCGGCTTCAACTTTTGCAGTCGCAATCATAGTGTGCTCCTTTTCTAAATCGCTCAATATATATTCATTTTATGGGTTTTCAATTCTTGGATAACCGACCAGGCGCCTACATGCGCTCTGCGTCAGGTGCGGCCGTGTGGTTAGCCTTTATTTTCTTGAATCAAGCTGATCTTTAAGCCAAGTAGGAACGCGCCTCATATCGAGTATTGCTACCACAATAGCAACGGTATCTGTCGTCTCATAATATATGGCGAAAGGGAATCGTTTTGAAAGCATTCTGAAATATCCATATTGAGTTGTGTGTATTCCAGCAAAATAAGTCAGACATTCCAGGTCGGAAATAAGGCAGTCTATGAAATAGTCCCCGACTCCAGTTTCTCTTGAATCGTAAAAAGCTTTTCCTGAATCAAGATCGGCTATAGCATCATCGGAAATTATCACTTTCCTATTTTTCATTTGCGGAAATAACTCTTAAGTTGGTTCAAGGAGATGAATTTTGCTTCTCCTGAATCTATTCTCTTTTTGCGTATTCTTAGTATTTCTTCGTGCCATGCGGGAGATTTTATCTCTTTTTCCTCATGAGATAATGCATCCCATAATAATTCCATCGCTTGTATCCGTTCAATCGTTGACATGTTTTTAATCTCCGCGATGCTCATAAAGTAATCCCTTCATGTTTTTCTTATTTTAGTTATTGCTGGCTAACCGAACAGGCTCTGCGGTGCTTATCCGCAGAAGCCACTGGTTATCTCAGATTTATCAGTCTTTCGTATTCAGAATGATTCCCTATCCAGAACCATAAAATTCCATCTTTATCAGGGGTATCTATCCCTAGCGCCCTATAATTAAGTCCAGCCCTTACAGACCAAAATTTCCCAACTCGTTTCAGGTGAAGGGATGGATGGCGATGGTCTTTTTTCAGTAATTCATATTTCTGATCGGCGAGTGATTGTATTTCCGGGGAAAGTTTATTGTAGCAAATCCAAAAGTCAGGAGATGCAAAGTGGTTCATAGTCTCTTGTATTTCCCTTTCTTAAAGTCAGCCAGAGCCTTTTCACCCAATGCATCAAGCTTTCCAGCATATACATGAGATTCCAATTCCTTATCCCATTTCTCCTCCTCGAAATGTTCAAACCATTCCAAGAAAGTTTTATATTCCTGGTCGGGAAGCTTCTCGACCGCATCTTTTATTTCGGCAACTGTAATCATTTTTCACCTCGCCTTTATAAGCCAAATATATATTGATTCATATGGATTTCAAGGATCACATTTTTAGAGATAACGCTACAAATCAGCGGCGTGCGGTGGCACGACCGCTGAATTTGTCTCGTTATGCATTTATTCCTTGATATAGATAGCAAAATAAGTAATTGTTGGACTCCCTATTCCTAAGCATCCGGGCTGTTGGGCTTGAAATACTGAATGCAATATCCATCCAGCAGATGCATTTTTGGTGAAATGTTCCCCTAAAAGGGCGAGATCCTTGTTGGAAAATTGAGCCCCAATTGGTTCGATCCTGTATTGCATTTTTATTCTTCCTTAATTTATGTTAGGGTAAATCTATACCACCTGCACCTGATCTACAACGAAGAAGTCTCTTAATGGTCAAAAGAAACCCATAGATAAAACCTCGTTTACGAAAAGCTAATTCGGCATAACATGAACAACTCGGCTCGAAAACGCACCGATTCCCCAGTTTCGGTGATATGAATTTCCTATACCATCTTAAAAAGTTGATTACAAGACGTAGCCAAATAGGCTTGACTGGAATAGACAAACCTTGAATTTCATCATCGGTATGTGTGCTTCCTCTAAGAAATCTTTCAATTATTGGCAACTGGGCTGAGGGGACATTACATTCATAAGTATCTCTCCCCACAATGATTGTTCGTATTTCTTTTGATTCTTCTTGCATAACGTGATTAGATGGAAATCCTGATTAGCAGGAATTTAAGCGGGGAGGGCGGCATTTTCAAGTCTGAAATGCCGGGATAATGGCTTAAAGTCCCTGGATTAGGGCTTCGGATGGCGGCTTTAGGGGGTCAATAGCATTCATAGATGGAATTCCTGCTATTGGTTGGGGGCAATAGCAAAACGGCGGCTGGCGTGTCTTTGGATTCGGACTGGCGGAAAAAAACGTCAAAAAAATCGACAAAACTAGCTGGGCGGGCTTGCAAATCAGTAAAAACTAATAAATATTAGTCAATAATGGCGGCTTTAGCGGGGTAATAGCATGCATAGATGGAATTCCTGCTATTTGTTGCTCCTGATAGTGTTAAAACGCGCAAAGCGGAGGAAACTGGCATGGATGAGCATGGAGGTCGTCTGATGGAGTTTGAGAGGTTCCTCAAGATCAACAGCCTGGTTCATGTTGACAGGTTGAAATATTATTTGAACTGGGTGGACCTCTTCATGAAAAGGCGCAGCTACAATGTGGAGGCTATAGACCAGGACTCGCTTCCGGCATTTTTGAATTCGTTGCGCACGGATCCCAGATGCAAGGACTGGCAGATAACGCAGGCGGAGAACGCCGTGCGGCTCTTCGTCGTCAACTTCCTCAAACTTGATATCCGGCCGAAAAAGCCTGCGGATCTTGGGGCAGGCGAGGAAGTGAAGGCGCTTCCATGGGACGAGTCGTTCAAAAAAATGGTGGAGAGTCTTCGCGTCAGGCATTACTCATACTCGTTTTAAACAGTTGGAAAAATTGAAATGTTGATAATCAACGACTTATGAAT
>CAZWRV010000139.1:0-11429 GCA_964636325.1 uncultured Victivallaceae bacterium
TCCGCCCTCCGTCGAGTTTCTGTTCGACAGAACTGCGAATCTCGCAGATGGACACTCCTCTGAAACTTACGCCCTCGCAAAAGCTCCTCTGAAACTCGCCCATCTTTGTCGCGAACTTTGTCGCTATCTTTGTCGTCTTCCGGAGGGTTGAGCCAAGCTCAACCGCGGCTCCGACAAGCGTCGCCCTCCGTCGAGTTTCTGTTCGACAGAGCTGCGATATCCGCAGATGGCCACTCCTCTGGAGAATGGCGGCTCACACCTGGTCGTAGCCGGTAAGCTTGCGGAACCAGATGTTGCGGTATCTGACGAGGTCGCCGTGGTCCTGCAGCTTCAGCGGGAGCTTGTCCGGATGCGGGACGTATGTGGCGAGCCTGCGGTGCTCGGTCGGCCCCTGCAGCTCCTGGGCGTGATGCACTACGATTCCGTTGAAGAGGACAGTTACGCGCGCAGGCTTCACAAGCTTGTCCCCCTTGAATTCCGGCCCGTTCCAGATGATGTCGTATGTCTGCCATTCGCCGGGCTTGCGGCATGCGTTGACGAGCGGAGGATACTGTCCGTAGATGGCGCAGCTAGTGCCGTCCGGATATGTCGGATTATTATAGCAGTCAAGGACTTGTATCTCGTATCGGCCCATGAGGAAGACGCCGCTGTTGCCGCGCCCCTGCCCTTCGCCCTTGACGACCGCAGGCGCCGCCATGTCCAGGTGCAGCTGGCAGTCGCCGATCATCATCTCGGTCTGTATGTCGCCGGTTCCCGGGACGACTTCCATGTATCCGTTCTCGACCTTCCATTTGGCCGGGGTTCCGTCCTTGGCTGAAACCCATCCCTTCAGACTGCCGCCGTCGAAGAGGATTACCGCGTCGGACGGAGGCGCGCCGCATGCCGGCGCGGGTGTCACGACCTTAGGCTGGGGCCGGGTGCCGTCGTGGACCTTGTAGATCGATCCGGGGATTACTGGTGTGTCGTCGTAGCCGAGGTTTTTCATCTTCAATCTCCTTTCGTTTTGACCTTATTTGCTCTGAAAGAACTTGAGCCACATCTGCGAGTGGTTGTATTGTGTGTAGTATGGAGACCACCAGGTGTCCTCGAGCGCAGGATCGCCCATCGCTCCGGCCTTCATCGGATACCACAAGACTGCCGCGTCAGCATAAGCGACGTTGAATCCCTTGTTGGAATGCGCCGCATACTTGCCGTAGTCGTCCACGCCGCGCCAGTCCGCCAGGATCGGGCACTTGTCGCTGAGCTTGCCGAAGCGCCTAGCACCGCAATACTGCGGCAGTATTCCCGAACTTGCATACGCAGGATCCGCGTATGAAGGATACATGCTGTATGTGGCCGGGAAGTCGGAGCACCAGCCTGGCGGAGTGCCGCCACGCGCCCAGTCATTAGCCACGGCCCCCCACATGCCCGCAGTTATCCAACCCCAGTCCCGGTTTATCCAAGTAGTATTGATCGTGGGGCTCGGACACGCAAGAAGGCTGCTCGCGCCGCCCTTCACATAGCCGCCGGATATCCATTGGCCGTGGAGCATAGGACCGACGTATTCACGGATTTCGTAGATCCAGTGGGCCCGTGCATAGCCGCCTTTCTGGGTGACGAAGGTGTCCTCGTGGTCGGCCGCATAGAGGTGGCCGCAGTATATGAGCTGCTTCAGGTTGTTCGCGCAGATGGCGCGCTTCGACATCTCCCTGGCCTCCCTCAAGGCAGGCAGCAGCATCGCGGCCAGTATGGCGATGATCGCGATGACCACGAGCAGCTCGATGAGCGTAAAAATATTTCGCCGCGAAATATTTTTACCTGATGGAGGCAAACTCCGATTCCCCTTCAGTTCAGCTCTCATGCTTCACTCCTCCTGTGCAACTATTTTCCAAGTTATCTATCTTTGCTTTCAACCCAGTTCGTCGCATAGATGCCTTGGTTCCATGTCCCTTTGACTCCATGGCTCGGTGACTCCGCGGTTTAACTTTGAAAATGCTCAGTCGGCTTTCACCGTCCAAATCTTGCTGGTACCGGGCGCGAGTTCGATATCTTCTGAGAATTCGAACAAGGACCACTGCGGATGGGAGCGGAGCTTCGCGCGCAACGGCTTGTCGCTTGGATTGTGCGCCTCGACATACCACTGTCCTTTCTTCATCCAGTTCACCGTGATGCGCAGGTCGCGGCTGTCTGCGGTGACCGGATGTCCGATGAAGAGGTCCAGGTCGTCGTCGTTGGTGTCGAGTTCGGCGTATGCGCGGCCTTCGCGAACCGGCAATGCGCGGTGATTGGGCCATTCGCGCTTTTTGTCGAGAAGCTGCACCGACCAGTTGTCGTTGAGTTCCTCCACCAGTGTGGTCATGAAGCCCGGGAGCGCAGTCTTCGGGACATCTACGGCAACTGCGCCGTCTTCGGCGGCAAGGCGCCATACGAGGTAGTTGTCGAGTTCGCGGCCGGACTTGAACTTCCCTTTCACTGCGGCCTGCCCCGGATTGCTTATTCCGAACTTTTCGGCGAAAGACTTCATCTCGTCGAGGGTCGTGCGGCCGTCGGCGCCGGCGAAGGCAACCGTGTATTGTATCTTTGTGCCGCGCGGCAGTGCAAGATCTCCTCCGCTGAGGGCCGCATATGAGGGATTGAAGAAGAGCTGGAGTATCTTCCCGTCGGTCTCGTAGTAGACATCAGGCCCCATGCCGATGACTGCGGTCGCTCCGGCGGGATGCGGCAGGAGCGCATAGGTGCCGCGTTCGAATGCGCCGCGCGTCCAGGCGCCGGGCTTGGCTTCCACCTCCTGCCCCCTGCAGTAGACTTTTCCCTCGGTGTAGCTTATCCGGATCCCTTTTCCGCCCGGAACGTTCACGGGCTCCTTCAGCGTGGCCTTGGTCTCGAGCCATCCGACTCTGAATCCATTCGTGAGCCAGTTGCACGCGTGGAAGCGCGAATAACCGTCGAGAATCCTGTTCGGCACTAGGCGGTGCCAGCTTCCCCAGGAATTGCCGTATCCCTCCTGCGGCTGCTTATACGGATGTCCGAGCGGCGACGTCTTCGCTCCGGCTTCGTCCGGATCGTATGCAAGCGCGTAGTTGACCTGTCCGATCGCGATTTCCGGGCTGACAAGATATGTGGAAGGGAAGCTGAAGAGGTTCGGGAGTTCGCCCGGAACCTGGAGCTCCAGGTTGACGCCGGTAGCCGGCAGGCCGAGGGGCTGTCCGTCCGTCGGCACCGTGGGGCTGTTCGCCGTAAGACCGACCGACGGAGTGACCTGCATCGAGATGCGCCCCTTCGAAGGTGTGTTGCCCATGTTGCCCTGGAATCCGACCGGCGTCCAGTACTGCGTGCCGTTGTCCTTGCGCTTCAGCCGACAGCTCCCGAGGATGTTGCAGCGGTCGCTGCAGAAGAACTCCTCCTGGTTGAGGTTGCGGTTCCAGTATGCCATGCTGATCGCCCGGCCGCCTTTTACGTCCTCGACGAACAGGTTCGCGGCGAGCTGCTGGCAGTTCGCCATCACGATCTCCTGTTCGAACTTCTTCTCGCCGTTGAGCTGCCAGCGGCGCAGGACCTGGCGGTCGCCGTCCATCAGGGAGACGCTCTTCAGGCCGACGTCGGATGCGACACGGAGTTGGAGTCGGTATTGCCAGATGTCGGGGCGCCACCAGAGGCCGTTGGGGAACGCCAGGTTGTTGATCGGGCGCCAGAGCAGAATTGAAGGGCCGGTGGTGACATACTGCGAACCCATGCCGCAGAACGAATAAGCTCCCTCATGCCATTTCTTCGCACGGATCGCCTCCAAGTCCCGGTTCCAGACCACGCGCCATCCGTTCTTGGCGCGCTCCGCGACCATCTCCGGCTTCGTCATGAACTCGAATGCGAGCACGGCCTGCAGACCGCCGATGTCCTGCCAGTAGAGATATTCGGCGAGCGCGCTGTCGACAGGCTTGCCGTCTATTGCTGAATATATGGGGAAGGAGTTGTAGAGCTTGTAGTCGCTGAATTGGATGAAGTTGGCCTTGTGGTTCCAGAATCCGCCCAGTGCCTTCTGCCCGACCAGCTCGTTGTAGTAGTCGAAGTAGGCGCGGGAGCGCATGGTGTCGGTCGTCGCAAGCCGCTTGTCCGGAAGGAGCATCGACGGCTTCGGGAAGGCGACCTGGTCGGCGAACGCATAGAGGTGGTTGCCCTGGGCGTCCTCGTAGGTGATACCCGGGACTGCGATGAAGTTCGCGTCGGAAGCCGCCATGCACTGCTTCACAAGCTCGTCCCATGCGGCCTGATCCATCTTCAGGCTGTCCTCGAGGAAGACGAGGAATTTCAGGCCCGCGCCCTTGGCGGCCTTCGCATAGTCCGCGACAGTGCCAGTGCCGCCGGAAATCGCCGTACGCGCACCTATAAGCCCCGGATTCTGCGGGGCGTCAGGCTGTTTAGCCAGACCTTCTGCCGCCTCGTCGATGACGATCTCCTTAGGGATCTCCCACTGCTGGACGGGCGGATTCAATATTTCCGGCATCGTCGTCGCGCCGCCCATGCCAGCCTGCATCGAAGGCTCGGCGAGCCATTTGATCGTGTTGCCAAACACCCGGATCCAGTCGCTCTTCTTCTCCCCCTTGTCATAGCTGAGCATCGCCTCGGTCGGCGGACAGTTCGGCGGCGGGAAGAACATCCAGTAGTCGCGGAACGGAATGACGGCCATGCGCCCCTTGTCGACTTGCCGGACGCCCATCAGGGTCGGAGACTCCTTCACCGGCTCTGCGGGTATCCAGGGGACAAGCGCAGGATCGTTCCGCTTGTCGATCACGGTCGCCAGCGACGCGGCGCCGCGGACCGTGACAGTCCAGTCCTTGCCGAACTCGTACGACATGGCCGGCTCGACGCCGGTGGTGCTGCCGCTTAGCTGGACGAGGAGGCCGCGCACGCCGTCATTGACCGGAGGCTTCACATCGTTCGTCCAGGAGAGCTGGCCGAAGGTCACCTCGACGATGTTCGCCTTGTCCTTGTCCTGCAGCATCTCCCAGCGCGGCCTGGCGCCCTTGGCGGTCAGCCACTTGCACGTGTTATTGAAGTCCTCCTCGCGCGGATATGCCGCGGGATTGCAGACGAACACGCCTCCGCCCTTCGTCATGAACGCGTCAAGGGCCTTGAGCTCCGCCTCCTTCAATGTCCCCACCACAACGACATTGTATTTGCCGCCGTCAAGGGTTTCAACCAGCTTGTCGGTCTTGCAGGTCCCGATTTCTATCCCCATCGCGTGAAGCGGCTCGACGACATATTTCGAATGCGGCGCGGATCCGTTGAAGAGGACAGCGGGCTTCTCCGCAGAATTCGCGGCAAACGGCAGCAGCGCGGCCGCGGCCACCCACAGGAAGAAGGACTTCATGCTCATGTTTCTAATCCTTTACTTTTATGACTTCATGGCTTAATGACTTCGTGACTCAGTATTCGCATGCCGCGGCCAGGTTCCATTTCTTGAATTCCTGGTATCTTTCCCCACCGCACTGCTGGCGGCCGAGGAAGTGGCCGTATTCCCAAGTGAACGTCTTAGCCACATACGGCACCGCCGCGCGGAACTGTGCGTCGATCCGCTCGATCGGCGCCTGATGGAACGTCCAGTTGATGTCTTCAAGCTCCTTCCGCCAGAATGCGTCATCGGCGGCGAGAGTCTTGTCGAACAAGTTCGTCTTCGCGGAGAAGTCGATGCATGTTCCGGTTATCTTGGCGACTGATTTACCGCAGCCTTCAACTCTTCCCTTATCCTTCTTATAATCTCTTTCCTTTGGGATCTTCCGGCCCTTTGATTCCATTGTCCACCCAGTTTTCCGGATCCGACGAAAACCACAGAGGATCCGGTTCGGGGGGATTCGCCGCCTCGACCCACTTGCCGATCAGCGATAGCTCGCTGTTGCGGCGTTCCATATATTTTGAGACATGTTCGGGATTCCAGTCACGCAGGACGAGCTCCCGCAGGCTGGCTTCGACGGCGGCATACCGCGGCTTACCGGACAAGTTGTTCTTTTCAGAAGGATCGTCCTGAAGGTTGAACAGCTCAGGGCGCATTCCGCGGTAGTAGTTGTATTTCCAGTGCCCTGAACGCAGCATCCGGCAGGCAAGCGGCGACCCTCTTTCTGCGAATTCCGCAAAAGCGGTGTCGTCCCATCCGGCCGGGCCATGATCCATCAGACCGCATAAACTTCTGCCGGACGCCCCGGGGAGCGGATCAAGGCATGCCAGATCGAGCAGCGTTGATCCTATGTCCATCAGGCTTACGTTTTCCGGGCGCATGATTCCTGCGGGCAGTCGGCCCGGCCAAGAAATGATAAGCGGGACGCGGCACGAACCGTCGTAGAACGTGGACTTCCACCACATGCCATGCTCGCCTAACGCCTCTCCATGATCAGAACAGTAGACGACGATTGTGTCCTTCTCCAGTCCCGCCCGCCGCATGGCATCGATAACAGCGCCCACCTGCCTGTCAAGGAAAGAGCAAAGTCCATAGTACGCGACCCTGGCCCTCCACTGCGCGTCTATCGGAGGCGGCGGATCGATTTGGAATGCCCTCCGCTTAGCCGCGTTTGCCGGATGAAGGCTTTCGTCAGGCAAAGGGAGATCTGAATAAGAAATCTTTTTCTGGAAAAGCTCGAAGTCCTCCGGCGGAGCGACGAACGGACAATGCGGTGAGGCATAGCCGACTGTGAGCAGGAACGGCTTCCCAGCCCGTTCATCGCCTCGCTTCCGGAGCCATCCGACTGCGGCGCGTGTAACGTATTCATCATAAGCGTGGTAGGCTGTCCGGCCGGGACCGCTTTTAAGAATGCCAGGCAGGCTCATTCCGGGAGTGTCGACCAGGCTTCCGAGGACGTGCCCAAGCTTCCAGCCTGCTGCGAGATATGCGCTCTCTGGGACATCGGCGGCGATCCTTTCGACAAACCCGTGCCTCTGATCCCAGCCGACGAAATGCATGCGGCCCGACAGCACCGTATCGTATCCGGCGGAGAGGAATGAATGGGCGAACGTAGGGATATCGGACTGGAGCTGGCTTTCGTTGTCCCACAAGGAGATCTCATGCGGATGACGGCATGTCATGAACGACATTCGGCTCGGGCCGCAGAGAGGAAAGCTGCAGTAGGCGTTTGAAAAGCGCACACCTTCGCCGGCGAGACGGTCCAGGTTCGGCGTGACAGCGACACCGTCTCCGGCACATCCCATGATTCCGGCGTGGTGCTGGTCGCTCATTATCAGGAGAATGTTTGGACGGTTGTCTTTCATGCAATAATCCTTGACAATGAGTGCATTAAGCCCTGCCACGAAGTCTGTCAATCCGAATCCTGGCCTCAGATAGAAAGACGGACGGATCCTGGAATTTAGAATTCTTGATGTCCGCTTCGAGCAGCATGCTGCCCGCATACCCTATAGCCTCCAGGATTCCGGGCAAACGCATCCACGGTATATTGCCCTCAAACGGCAGCATATGGCTGTCCCAGCCGGAGTTGTCGTGCAGATGAAGGGTCAGCAGGCGCCTGCCGAAGCGCTCCAGCAGCCGGAAGCAGGCTCCCTGGACGTTTTCGTGGCCCGAATCGTAACAGAGGCCGACGTGGGGACCGTCAAACTCCGCAAGCAGTCCGGCCAGCACCTCGTCATAATCCGCCCTTTGCCCGTTCTCCAATGCCAGCTTCGCGCCGTTAGAGGACGCATATGCCGACAAGGTTGCGATGCTGCGGCGTCCCTGATCAAGCATTCTCGCATACGCTTCGTCGTGCGGCAGATCATAAGGCTGGATGAGGTGCGTCACAACCACGCCCGACCCAAGCTCCATGGCGGCGTCGACCGCGATTTCGCATTGACGGATCGACTCCTGGCGCTCTTTCTCGTCCAGTGAGAAAAGCCGGTCCCCTTCGGGGAAAGGCGCATGTACGCTGTCCACCCGCATGCCGTGCTCCTTAAGAATCCTGCGCATATTCGCCCGCCCGGACGTTGTCGCATAACCGGAGTGTTCCGGGCGCGCTCCGATAGCCACCACCTTGAAACCTGCCGCGCCTATAAGTTCAATCGCTTTGCCGAATGGGATCGACACGTCGAATCCCGTGCAAAAAGCCGGTTCCCAGCGGGCGCCGTTATTACTTTTCCCATCAGCTTTCACCATTAGCTCAACTCCTGCAAAGCCACATAGGATTCTCCTTCAACCGAGCCAGGGCATAATCCACCAGCGGTCCGGCGTCCAGAATCCGGACCGTCGCGGTTCCGATTTTTCCGGTGCGCAGAAAGCCCGCTTCGCGGAGCTCCGGCTCTATCCGGGCAAAGTCACGCGGCGTTCCCCAGTCGTGCAGAAGGACTTGATGACGAAAGCTGCGGCCTTCGCAATCAGTGATCAAGGCCATAGCCGGCTCGTGCTGCATGTGGTAGGGGCAGCCAGCCAGCTCCTCGACGCTGTGCAGCAAAGTGCAGCAGGCTAAATCCACGCCGAGAAATACGACTTTCCCTTTCCGCTCGGCCAGGCGCAGGTAAGGCGATCCCTTGCCGCACGGAGTCGGACTGTCCAGATGCCCGGAAATCAACGATGAGGCGGCCGGTCCAATCGCCGCCACGGAATGCGTCGGGTGCAGGCTCCGCCTGGCGTCGGCGCGCCTGCGAAAAGTCTCGGGGATTATACCCGTCCAGCACGGCGTCGTCCGGACATCGAATGTCGGCGGGTCGGACGGTCCGTCCTGGCGCCTGCCGGTCAGAGCCGGGACCATCACAGTGCCGCCCGGTGCCACCGTCTCCAGCAGTCCGTCTATGACGGTCTCCGCCCCGCCTTCGATCCGGCCGAAGCTCTTCAGTGAGCTGTGCACCAGCAGGACATCGCAAGGAACGATTCCGAGCGCACTGAGGCCCTTGACAAGATCCGATTTTGTCACAGAATTTTGAAATCCGTCCGCCACTGTTCACACCATCTGCTTCTTTGCTGCATCATACAACCGGTCGATCTGCCGCCCGACATCGGCTGAAAGCCGGAAGTCCGCGGCCGCCTCAGCCTCCTTGAGGATTTCCCCTATCACATTCTTCATGCTTTTGTATGAACCGCTCTCCCACTGCTCGACAAGGATGTTGCGGAACACGCCGCTCGACCACTGCTTCCTGCATTCCGCCAAGGTGCTGTCGTGCGTTAGGAATTCACCTCGCGGACCAACCTCCTTCAGGATTTCGAATCCCAGCGTCTCCTCCGTGAACGGAATCGGGGCGACGACATGTTTGAGGTAGTCCACTATCTCGGTGTCGATGACCAGCATTTCGGGACTATAGACCTTGTCGAGACTGAGCCAGCCGCCGAATCCGAACCTGCGCGCGCCGTGAAGAGCGCCGACGGATGCGAACGCCGTGCGCGTCGTAACAGCGTGGGCGTCAGGAAATACCGACGTGGTATGGAAAGCCGTGCAGCACCATTGTCCGTTGCCGTTGTTGTAGAACCTGCAGATCTGATCGGACATCAGCCAGGCATGTATGTGCGCCGGGGTGCCGTAGGCCACAATGCCCGTCCGAAGATCGAACGGAAAAAGCATCGGGCAGACTCCGATGCCTGCGCCGAGCAGTTTGAAAGCCGTGAACGCGGCAAGCATCGTGGCCGTGCTTTCGACATAAGCCGCAGGCAGATGGACCGGCGCTGTCGCGCCGATCAGCGGCATGTTGCATAACCCGAGCGGCAGCTTTGATCCTCGGCCTATCAGCTCCACGGCCATGTCGACGGTCGAACCTTCGATCATCAGCGGCGAAAGAAGGAATATGGAAAGCCCGGCGCCCTGTCCTGCGGCTTCGGCCATGTCAAGCATTATGCGGCCGCTTTCCCATCCGGAGAAGGACGGCCATCCCGGATCGCGGTTGTTCTCAAGAGCGATCTTGTAGGCGAGTATCTCGCGGAGATGCGCGGGAACGTCCTGCGGAAGTCCGGGTGCTCCGCCACGTACGCCTCTGCCGCGCAGCCCCTCCACGATCCGCGCCTGCCGTACGCACTCCTCCGTCGTCATAGGGCGCAGCTTCTCGGAGCCCAGCTCCGCAACCTGGAAGGCATATCCCGCGAGGACCTGTACGAGGAATTCATCGCCGGGCGGCATTGGGACAGGCCGGGTCCGCCGGTGCTCGTCGACCAACCGGTCGACAAGCGGAGGAGGCAGCTTCACCCGCATCCCGTCCACCCGCACGCCGGCCTGTCCTGCGAGCGCGTCGCGCAAGGCCGCGTTCCCGAGCTCGACGCCTATCTCATCGAGAACGCGCAGCGCCGTCACATGCAGCTTCCGCAGCTGCCCGTCGGAAAGACCTCCGCTCAAACCGTAACTGAACGCCGTTTCGAACTCTGGCTTTCTATTGTTTTTCACAAGACCTCGCGAGGCAAGTCATTTCAACGTATACATTACTAAGCTTCCATCGTAGCGGCCCATCTTCGGCCAGGTCGTGGCGTCGCCCGTCCGCCTTGGAAACCAGGGATAGACGCGGCTTGCAGGATAAGAGATGTATTCCCATCCGCTCTGGCGGTAATGGTCGACATGGCCGTCCCAGTGGGCGGCGTTCCAATGGTAGACATGCCGTAGGTTCAACCTGTATGCATCGAAGTTCTGGTATGGGATAGGATACATGCGCCCGCATGTCGGCCCGGGACCGTCTGCGCCGGAGCTGTTGTGCGGGCGGCAGAAGAGGAGCATGACCTTGTCCGCCTCGCCGGTCTTTCCGATGTTGTCGAAAGTGTAACGGCCCCAGGGCTGGGCGCCGCCTCCGTAATGTCCTTGGAAATCCGGACAGTCGGTCGTCAGCCAGTTGTTCATGCTGTAGCTTGTCCCGCATAGGAGTGCGTTGTCCCCGAGGACGCGCGTCTGCGAGTTGAAGAAGTAGTTGTAATCGCTGCCCGAATATCCCGGCTCGACTGTGACCTGCGTGGCGGGACACCAGGCTGCGGAGGAATAAGGCGGAGGACAGGAATTGTTCGCGCCAGGCCCGGATCCTTTCTCATCGACCCAGTATGTGCCGCCGCGTCCGTTGTCCACGTTCCGCGCCGGCCCCCAAGCGTCGGGAAGATTGCCCGAGTCGCGCAGCAGGATATACCATGGCCGGGTCTCCGCCTGCGTGCTGTTGTTGTTCGGAGGATATCCTTCGTAGTCTACGCCATATGCGGTGGATCCGACCGCCAGCTGCTTCAGGTTGCTCTTGCACAGGGCATCCTTCGCGGAGTCCCTGGCCTTCTTCAGCGACGGAAGAAGGATGGCCATCAGGATCGCGATGATAGCGATCACCACTAACAGTTCGATCAATGTAAAAGTTTTTCGTGACGGAAAACTTTTACCAATGGGAAGAACAGTCTCCAGATTTGAAAATATCCTTTTCATATTCCCCTCTCTCCTAAAACTCGCCCATCTTTGTCGGTATCTTTGTCACGAACTTTGCCGTCTTCTGGAGGGTTGAGCCGAGCTCAACCGCGGCTCAGCACGGCTTCGCCCTCCATC
>CAZWRV010000140.1:0-11374 GCA_964636325.1 uncultured Victivallaceae bacterium
ATAAGTCGTTGATTATCAACATTTCAATTTTTCCAACTGTTTAAAACGAGTTATACATCCACATCCATGGAAAACATAACAGCGCGGCTAATCAAAGTCCGGGACATCCGGACTAATCTCATTCCATCTGCCACTTCGCCGCTTGATTTTTCGGATGGCAATCGTTCTATTTTGGAAAATATTTTTTCACGGGATGTCTGAGATGGCAGACATGGAAGTCAATGCGGAGCGATTCATCACCGGCGGCGATCTGGAGGATCTTGAGAGGGCCTGCAGGCTTCTTGAGAATCCGGGCCTCGCCGTGAAGATGACAGACATAATCGGCTCGCCGATAGAGACGGGCATGAAGGTGATGCCGAAGAAATGGGCGTCGCTCGTCGGAACCGTCACGGAGAAGTCGCTGCTGGCCGCCCTGCACTTTGCTGTTTTCACTCTTGACGGAAAGTCCGGCAGGCCCGCCTCCGAGCTGTCCCACAAGCTTGCGGTTATGGGTACTGGGGCGGTGGGCGGCGCGTTCGGGCTGGCGGCGATTGCCGCCGAACTGCCGGTCACGACGGTGATAATGTTCCGTTCGATAGCGCAGATAGCCCGGAGCGAGGGCGAAAACATCAAGGAACTGGAAGCGAAGCTCGCATGCCTGGAAGTCTTCGCGCTTGGAAGCAACAAGGAGGACGACAATGCGTCCGAGACCGGGTATTTCGCGGTGCGCTACGCGATGTCGCAGGCGGTTTCGGAGGCCGCGAAATATATCGCGGAAAAAGGCATAACCAAGAAGACCGCCCCCGCGATCATGCGGTTTATCGCCTCAATCGCTTCGCGTTTCGGCATCGCAGTCTCAGAGAAGACCGTCGCGCAGGCAGTGCCCGTATTGGGCGCGTTGGGCGGAGCCACCATAAACACGATCTTCATGAAGCATTTCCAGGACATGGCGAGGGGACATTTCATCGTCCGCAGGCTTGAAAGGAGATACGGTCGGGAGCTTGTCCAGGCGGAATATGAGAGGATTCGCCGGGACATTCCATCGCTTAAGCGGAGGCATGCTCTGAAGCAGTAGGCCTCCGAGGTGATGTTTTACATCCCAGGTGTCGGGTGTCAGGTTTCAGCGGAATTCAGACATCCACCTCTGAAACTCCTCTGAAACTCGCCTGAAGTAACGCAGACATTCCTGTCTGCGATTCCGCAGGTAGGAATACCTGCCCTACTCTAAGTTTCACACCGGCAAAACTGCGGTCACCGCAGACAGCCACTCCTTTGAAACTTAACTCGAATAATGCAACCGTCGCCAGCTCGATTTCCGGATCGGCGCACGATTACGGCTAGAAACACTGGGCACGGTCCGAATCCGCCGCCAGGCAGAATTTCCGTCTACGCCGAACTGGGGGGGGCAATCTGCCGGTGGCCACATTAATTGCCGAGCCGGTGCTCGGCGTTCCCGGGCATGAATCTCCTCAATCCTTTTCCAGGCGCTTGCCCAAGCTCGCCACATCGTCTTCGGCGAAGCCGATTTTCCGGTAGAACTCGATTACGGAGCTGTTCGATCTGCGGATCTGGAGGTTGATCTTCGGGCAGCCGAGGGCGCGCAGACGCTTCTCCGCCTCGGCGACAATTTCCCGGCCGAGCCCGGAGCGCCGCCGGGACGGATCCACCGCCAGGTAGTTCAGCCAGCCGCGGTGCCCCTCGTAGCCCGCCATGACGGTGGCGACAATCTTGCCGTCCTCGATTCCGACCAGGAAGAGGTCCGGCTGCACTCCCAGCTTGCGCCGGATATCCTTGTGGGGATCGTTGTGGGGCACTACAAGATTGCATTTCCGCCAGAGTTCGACGACTGCGGATTCGTCGTAGTTGCGATAGTATCTGACTTCCATTTCCACCTTCTTGTCTTATCTGTGAATTCCATATAACCTCTCAAGACGATGTCATTGCGGCCCTCCGCCGCCGCTGATGGCGTCCGCATCGGCCAAGGCGCCTGCGGCCGGAGCAATCCTGACCGAGGGGACCGCCTCCAGGCGGCCGAGGAGCTTGTCGAGGTATATGCCCCGGATCGGCCCCCATCCCTCTTCGTCAAGGCCGTGCAGGCAGAAGAGGAGCCATCCTGACGGGCGTTTGAGGAGTTCGTCGATCCATCCGTCCAGCGCGGCCTCGGCGTTCCCGGGTCCGAACGAGGTCGAGCCCAGGCGCACAAGCTCCCGGCCCGGGAGCGGGAGGATGGGATCTGGAGATGCGGGACGGTAGGCGCGCACGACCGTAGGCAACCATGCCTCAAGCTCGGGATTCGACGACAGGTAGGGCATGTTGAAGACCGCTCGCCTAGGATCAAATCCCTTGAGCTCGGACGAGAAGATATCCAGGCATCGCTTCACAAGATCCTGCGCCTCCGCGAGCGGCATCCGGCCCTTGTCCGCATGGCGGTAGCCGTGCGGCATTATTTCATGGCCGCGGGCCTTGAGCTCGTTCCATACGGTGAAATCCCCGACCGGATGCCGATGGCTGGGATTCGGGCAGACGAAGCCGGGCCTGTGCGCGGTTGCGACGATGTTGAAGCAGGCGGACAGCCCATGCCGCTCGTATATGTCCGCGATCATCAGGTTCGACTTCAGGAACCCGTCGTCAAAGCTGAGGGTTACAAGATGCATTTTTCCTATACTGAAACTTGCCTTTGAGCGGCGCAGGCATTCCTGCCTGCGATTCCGCAGGTAGGAATACCTGCCCTACTCTAAGTTTCACACCGGCAAAACTGCGGTCACCGCAGGCAGCCACTCCTTTGAAATTTTTCAGCCTAAAGGAGTATATTTGAGAAGCCATAACTTAAGTCTCGGCTCGGGAAATTCCAACTGCGGCAGGAGAAGATCGCCGTTGGATGCAAGGATTCCACGATCAAGGGACCGTGCCGCAAAGGTTTAAATAGCCGATACCCACTGCATTTTCCACCAATACATATCCGGTCGGCGCCTGCGTTTCCTTGAGTTTCGGGTATACGGCGTATACGCGGCTGGTTCCGTTCTCAGTATCCATCACGCTTCTGCCGGGCCTTCCTCTGGCATCGGGAAACGAATAGGATGATTTCAATATTCTGCATTTCGCATATCTTATCCTGTCCCGGCCTTTTTCATTAATTTTATATTCCACTAATATCTTCGGTGCGTCGCTTCCGAAGAAGCTGCCGGTGACGGTTAGGATGCTGCCTTCCACGGCCGGGCAGTCACAGTCTATGTCGGCGACCTTGGGGGGGACGATCCTGACCTTTCCCGCGTGAGCGTCCTTGATGGCGGCGCCGAAGGAGTTCACTGTGCGCGCCTTGAGATCAGCGTCGAGGAACGCCGCCTGAACCAGCGCCTCGTTCACGGTTTTTCCGTCCCTGCTGTTGGCGGCGGTCGCCTTCCGGTCGCAGAGGGCTACGCCTGTAGACCAGGCGCAGTCCGCGAATTCCGCGGGGAGGCCGCTGTCCTCGAAGGCTCCGTTGCGTATTCTGGAGATGGTCGGAACGGGCGCCCTGCCCTGCCGGCCCTTGAACGGAAAGACGAATCCCTCAGCGGAGAACAAAGGCGTCCTGAAGAAGGTCTCATCCATCGCCGGACTTTGGACGTCGGCGGCCAGGATTTTGAATTTGCTTCCGGTTGTGACATAGGAGCTGATGCCTTCGGCGAAGAAATCCGCGACAAGCGCCACGTTTCCGCCGATGACCGCCTCGGTCGTCGCCAAGGAGGGATTTGCGAATGTCGCATTTCCGGACGGGATGGCGGACCATCCTTTGAATATGAAACCTTCGGCGGGATGTGCTGCGACAGTGATTTTTTCTCCGACGGAGCATAAGTGGCTCCCGATCCCCGGATTGACGGTTCCGCGCTCCGGATAGGGCACGAGCATCTCGACGGTCGCGCTGTCGGGGGAGCTTGCCAGCGCCATTGAGAAGTTGAATCCTGCGGCGACGAGGAAGGCGTTTGAGACTTCCGGAACCAAAACCGGCGAAAGCCTTACGGATAGCGATGAGTCGCCGAGCTGGCCGAGGTCGTTGGCGCCCCATGTCCAGACAGTTCCGTCGTCTTTCAGGGCGATCGCATGGCACCTCTGATCGTTCAGCCCCCTGCCCGAAACATCAATTCCGGCAACTCCGAAGAAACCTTTGACCTGAGTTGGAACATGGCTGTCGTCGGTGGAGCCGATGCCGAGCTGGCCACCCTTGTTAAGCCCCCAGGAGTGAAGAGTTCCGTCGGACCTCCGCGCTATTGCGAACCCATAGCCGGCCCTGATCTCGGCGACACCTTCGAGTCCGGAGACATCGATCGGGACGGCGCTGTTTTCGGTGCTTCCGTCGCCGAGCTGGCCGTAGTTGTTGAGGCCCAGCGACTTGACGGTTCCGGAAACACCTATAGCATATGTCGTGCAGAAACCAGCAGCGACGCCGGAGATAGCGGAAAGGCCTTGGATCTTGACCGGGCTCTTGCAGAACTGCGTCCCGGTGCCTCCGAGCTGAGAACAGCCGTTCCATCCCCACCCTTGGACCGTGCCGTCTGCGCCGACCGCGAGCACGTGATCGTAATATTCGGATGGACCGCCTCCTTGCGAGCCGGTTTTTCCGGCGGCGATTTTCGCGATCTTGCCGGATACTGCGCTCAAAACCGGCCCGAGGCTGTCCGCCGTGCTTCCGTCGCCGAGCTGGCCGTAGCTGTTGCCGCCCCAGGAATATGCGGTGCCGTCGGTCATCACCGCCACGGAGTGCAGGGCACCTCCGGCCATCTTCGCTACCGACGAAATTCCTTCCGTCCGGACGGGGACAGGGCTGCACGCCCCCTCGCCGTAGCCGCCGTCGCCGAGCTGGCCGCTTTGATTGTCGCCCCAGGCCCATAGAGTCCCGTCGCTTTTCAGCGCCAGCGAATGGTTCAGGCCGCACGATATTGCCGCAACATCCGCCAGGCCTTTCACTTCGACCGGGGAGCTGGCGTCGCTCACAGTGCCGTCGCCGAGCTGGCCGTAGCTGTTGCCGCCCCAGGCGTAGACCTTGCCGTCGGCAGTCAGGGCAAGGCTGTGGTAGCTTCCAGATTCTATGGCGGTCACGCCTGAGATATTCAAAACCTGCACAGGAAGAGTGCTGTCGGTCTTAGTGCCGTCCCCGAGCTGGCCGTAGCTGTTGCCGCCCCAGGCGTAGACCTTGCCGTCCGCCCCCAGCGCCACGGTATGGGCGCTGCCGGCGGAAACAGCGGAGGCGGGAACCTCAAGCTGCGCCTTCACCGGAAACACCCTGTCTCCGGCCTCGCCCCAGCCGCCGTCGCCGAGCTGGCCGTAGAAGTTGAAGCCCCAGCACCACACCGAGCCGTCGCCGAGAAGCGCGGCCGTATGAGCGAAACCGGCCTTTACGGACTGGACATCCTCAGCGCCCTTGACATCCACGAATTCGGCCGACACCTCCTTCCGCCCGTTGCCCAGCTCGCCTTCCACGTTGCTGCCCCAGGCGTAGAGGGAGACGGTGCCGCAGAACGCGCGTGGGATTAGGGCGCAATTCAAAAGCGCAAGAAGCGGGATTATACGAAAAATGCCCATGCCGACCGGTTTGTTGCAAGCCGATGTCCGTCAATAATAACGGACCACGGTAAAAAATATTTATGACTGCTTTCGCGGCCACTTCAGGAACGGCTTGAGTTCCGCCCAGATCTGCTCGTCCTCAGGACTGCGGATATCGGGCGCGAAGCCCAGCGAGAGATAGAGGTTTATCGCGGGCACTCTGCCGGTGGAGGTGACGAGGTATGCTGCCCTGTGGCCCAGCTCCCTCAGCCTCGCGCATGCGGCGCCCATGAGCGGCTTTGAGAGGCCGCGCCCCTGGAACTCGGGGCGGATTGCGACCCAGTGTATCCTGCCGATCGGGCGGCCGTAGTAGTCGTCGTTGAACCAGGCCGTTGCAGTTCCTACGCACAGGCCGGCGGGATCCATGAGGAAAAGCTGGCGTTTCGAGAGCGGTTCCGGATCGCCGCCGAATTCCTTGCGGAAAAGTTCCAGGTTGATCGTGAGGTATTTTTCCGCTGCGGAATAGACCTCGACCCAGAGCGCTTCATCCCCCGGGATGTAGCTGCGCATGGAGAAACCTCCCGGCAGGCTGAAGGACGGCACCTGCTCAAGCCCCTCGCAGATCATGCTGACCCTCAGGTTCTTCTCTACGACGCCCATGAGGAGGCGGTGGATGTTCTCTGTGCCGCTGCGGTCCGACATTGGAACTCAATATGATGAAAAAACTATTATATTTTATGTTTTCCCGAGTTTGCTTAAACCTGGCACCGACACCTGTGCTGCAAAACTCAGCCGTGCATTCATCTCGACTGTATCGATTCTGAAAATACAGCTGAATTTCATCGAATCAAGGCCAGCATATCTTCTCCGGCCCGCTTGAAACTTCCGCTTTTGAAACAAGATTACATCCTTTGGGAAAAACAACTTATGACGGGAAGAAGACACAGATCATGAATCAGATGCCGAAAGCATACGAGCCTGAAGCCGTAGAGAACAAATGGTATCCGCTCTGGGAGCGGAGAAAATATTTCCACGCCAGGGCGAAGTCGCCGAAGAAACCATATTCCATAGTCATACCGCCGCCGAACGTGACGGGCATATTGACGCTCGGACACGTCCTCAACAACACTCTCCAGGACATCCTGATACGCAGGAAGCGGATGCAGGGGTTCGAGACCTGCTGGTTCCCGGGGACCGACCATGCCGGAATCGCGACGGAGACCCGCGTCGACAAGCATCTGCGCGAGACGGAGAAGAAACGGCGCGACGACTACGGACGCGAGGAGTTCGTCAGGCGCGTCTGGGAATGGAAGGAGCTCTACGGTGGGACAATCATACGGCAGCTCAGGAAGCTGGGCTCGTCATGCGACTGGGACCGCGAGCGCTTCACCATGGACGAAGGCCTCAGCCGGGCCGTCCGCGAAGTCTTCGTCCGCCTGCACAAGAAGGGCTATATCTACCGCGGCCGCCGCATGATCAACTGGTGCCCCGTCTCGAAGACCGCCCTTTCCGACGAGGAGGTCATATACAAGGAGATCCACGGGTTCTTCTACCATTTCAGGTATCCGCTCAGCGGCGGCGACGGTTGCCTGGAGATCGCGACGACACGTCCCGAGACTATGCTCGGCGACACCGCTGTAGCGGTCAATCCCGAGGACGAAAGATACAAGCATCTTGTCGGAAAGACCGTCGATCTTCCGCTGACCGGCAGGAGGATCCCTATTGTCGCGGACGAGCATGCCGATCCTAAGTTCGGGACGGGATGCGTCAAGATCACTCCGGCACACGACCCCAACGACTTCCTGGTCGGACAGCGGCACGGCCTTGAAATGCTCAACGTCATGAATCCTGACGGAACGATGAACGAGGCCGCGGGCGAGGAGTTTGTCGGCATGGACCGCTTCGAATGCCGCGAGAAGGTCGTCAAGCTGATGACCGAGGCGAAGCTCCTGGTCAAGATTGAGGACCATGTCCACAAGGTCGGCTATTCCGAGCGCGGGGACGTCCCGATCGAGCCCCGCCTCAGCGAACAGTGGTTCATGAAGATGGACGAGCTTGCCAGGCCGGCCATGGAAGCGGTGAAGTCCGGCAAAATCAAGTTCCACCCCGAGCACTGGACCAAGACATATTTCCACTGGATGGAGAACATAAAGGACTGGTGCCTTAGCCGACAGCTCTGGTGGGGCCACCGCATCCCCGCCTGGTACAACGACAGGACGGGCGATATCTACGTCGGCATGGACGAGCCGAAGGACGGCGGGCCCTGGCGCCAGGACGACGACGTCCTCGACACCTGGTTCAGCTCATGGCTCTGGCCGTTCTCCATCATGGGCTGGCCGGAGGAGACCGACGAGCAGAGGCTCTTCTATCCGACCAACGACCTGGTCACCGGGCCAGACATAATCTTCTTCTGGGTCGCCCGGATGATCATGGCCGGCCTCGAGTTCAAAGGCGAGGTTCCTTTCAGGAACGTCTACTTCACCAGCATAATCCGCGACGAGCAGGGCAGGAAGCTGAGCAAGTCCCTCGGCAACTCGCCGGATCCGCTCGAGGTCATCAAAGAATACGGCGCGGACGCGCTGCGCTTCTCGGTGATCTACATCGCGCCTGTCGGAATGGACATCCGCTACAGCAACGAGAAGTGCGAGCTCGGCAGGAACTTCGCCAACAAGCTCTGGAACGCGTGCCGTTTCAGGCAGATGCAGGGCGGGCCGTCCGAGAACTTCATGGACCTCAGGGGCATGGCGATCTCC
Organism: uncultured Victivallaceae bacterium; assembly: GCA_964636325.1. Lineage (GTDB taxonomy): Bacteria > Verrucomicrobiota > Lentisphaeria > Victivallales > GWF2-50-93 > CAZWRV01. The sequence continues at coordinate 8,250 of CAZWRV010000140.1, forward strand.
GACCTCTGCCCGGACGATCTCTGGATACTCTGCAGGCTCGACGAGGCCATCAAGTCCACGAACAAGTGCCTGGACGAGTTCCAGTTCCATATCGCGGCGCACGACGTATACGAGTTCGTCTGGGGCACCTTCTGCGACTGGTATCTCGAGACCATTAAGGTCCGCCTTTCGCAGGGCGGCGAAACCAAGAGGAAGGCGCTCTCGATCCTGGACTACGTCCTCTACAAGATTCTGCGCCTGCTTCACCCTATGATGCCGTTCATCACCGAGGAGCTGGCGCACCAGCTCGGCTTCCTGGGCGAGGACAAGACGATAATGCACGAGCCGTATCCGGTGTCCGCGTTCGCGAAGTTCGCAGCCGGGCACAAGCCGGATATTGCGCTGGTCGCGCTGGTCGATGCCAAGTTCGACCTGGTCAAGGGCGGTCGCAACCTGAGGGCTACATACGATCTTCCTCCGGGAAAGAAGCTCAACTATTTCGTCAAGGCCAACGACGAAAAGACCGTGGAGTTCCTGCACGGCCAGATGGATTCGCTCAAGAGCCTGCTCAACGCCGACAAGGTCGAGATCGGCACTGCCGATTACCAGGGGACGGCGCCGTCGCTTCTTACGGTGGCCGGCATCGTCTACCTTCCGCTGAAGGGAGTGATCGACGTCGAGGCCGAGCTGGCGAAGCTTAAAAGGCAGAAGAAGGACATCGAAGGCTGGATCGCCGGCTCCAGGGCGAAGCTCTCCAACGAGAACTTCGTATCCAAGGCGCCGCCTAAAGTCGTGGAGGAGGCCAAGAAGCACCTCGCGGAACTCGAGGAGAAGCTCGCCAAGGTCGAGCATATGATCGCATCTCTGTAAGACGCCGTGCCGGCCATTCAGCTTGTCCATCTTCGGAGTCAATGGATAAATTAAGGGGCTCACCATGAACAAGCGCAAGAACCCAAACATGATTCTATGGTTCGAGTCCTTCGGATTCGCCCTGATAATTCTTCTCTCCTGGGTGAATGAAATCTTCGATCTTGCCGGAAAGCTTTTCGGCGGCGGCACAAGCTCCAACTGGAGGGAGGCGACTTTTGAGACCCTCGTCGTGCTTGGAGTCTGGGCCATGTCTTTTATGATGACACGGAATCTTCTGGACCGGCTTTACTATGTCGAAAATTTCCTCAAGGTCTGCGCCTGGTGCAGGAAGATCGGCAACGGCGACGAATGGCTTAGCATAGAAAACTATTTCGCCAAGGGTTTTGAGACGCGCACTTCGCACGGTATATGCCCGGGGTGCGCGGAAAAGATGATGCCGCCGGATGAGGATACGCGGAAGGACCGCCCTGAAAAAACGGATCGCGGCCGATGAGGATACTTGTATACAACATCGCCTACGGCACAGGAGGCCCTCAGGCGCTCTTCGAGCACCTGTGCACGATGCACCGCTACATACGGACTCCGCATACGCACCTCGAGAAGATACTGGGGTTCATACAGGAGGTCGACCCGGACGTCCTGGGCCTGATCGAGGTGGACACCGGCTCCTACCGCACGAACTACAAGAACCAGGTCGAGGTCATCGCGAACCATATAAGCCACCACCATCACAGCTCGGTCAAATACGGCAGGCGGCTCCTGCCGAATTCCATCCCCATTCTGAGGAAGCAGGCAAACGCCGTCCTCACAAAGCAGAAGGTCCCGCACGGCAAGTTCCACTTCTTCCCCGTCGGATTCAAGAGGCTGATAATAGAGGTGGAGGTGGAAGGGATCAAGTTCTTCCTGGTGCATTTGGCGCTGCAGAAAGCCATAAGGCGCAAGCAGATATCGCATCTGGCGAAGCTCGCGGACGGCGGCGGCCCGGTCATCATCGCCGGCGACTTCAACACGCTGTCCGGCGCCCATGAGCTGCATGCGCTCCAGGACCGTCTCGGCCTCTTCAACCCCAACGGCAGCCACCTGCCCACCTACCCCTCCTGGAAGCCGCGCAAGCAGCTCGACTTCATCCTATGCTCCAAGTCGCTCAAGGTCAAAAACTTCCGCATCCCGGACGTCAAGCTTTCCGACCACCTGCCGCTAATCCTCGAACTTCATCCCTGAAAAAGCTTGAAATCCTTTACAGAGCCGTTATTTTTGACTAGCTTAAATTGAGCGTTTGTTGCCGTAACTTGCACAATGCGAATTCAAGCATGCGGTGTGCGAAATTAACGAGATTATTCCATTTCCCATGAGGAGCGACGCCCGGTAATATACATTGGAAGAATGCAGTTCATTGGTAAATATTCAGTGAACTACGCCTTTGACTGAATATTTACCTAGGAATTGAATATTTGCGCGGCCCGTTCGCGTTACCCGCGCTGATCATAGACCGTGAAACTGTGCTTACACTTGTCATAATATATTAACAAGAAGCGGGGGAAGATGAAAGCAAGAGCGCACGTACGGCGGGAACCAATCTCGGAGCGCAAAGCAGTTGCAACTTCAACCAATGGGACACCGCCTTCGCTGTCGGTCTTCTCAAAACGCCGATATCGAAAGCCGGCCGGCTCTTTAGCCACGGCTTTTGCAGTCTCCCTAATTTGCCTGCTAACAGCCATTACCTTCAACTCCTATGCCGAAGCGATTGAAGGGCAAGATTCCAATAATGCCGTAGCCAATCAAGACTCGGTCACCGGTAATGATTCTGTCAAAGATGGCAATTTCACAATTAAAATGGCAATTTCAGGTCTTTCGGGAGCGCCAGGAGCGGTAAAACCTACTTCAGGAAACACTAATTGGAATTACCCAGGAGATTTTACGGATCCGGCTGATGGCAGAACTTATGTCTATGCGATGTTGTCGGTCGGCAGCAGCATTTTTACAGGCTGGGCAGTTGAACCCCAAGGTGCTGTAACTTTCGGAGATACAATAGATTATCTATACCCCGACAATGGACAGCCTGGGAAAAGAACGGAAATCTTAAGTGTCGTGGCCAATGCAACAATAACTGGGCATTTTGAGAAGGGATCAATAATCACTTTTGATATTCAGCCAAGCGGATGGGGAAATATCACAAAACCAAGTTCAATTACACCATCAAGTCCTACATATGCAACAAAACGGGTGCAATTCCCAAAAGTTGACATTCTATCCTATCCTCCCATGGAGAGGTTTTC
>CAZWRV010000141.1:0-11295 GCA_964636325.1 uncultured Victivallaceae bacterium
AAGAAAAGAAGCCAGCTGTCTTGAGGCTGGCTACATACTTCGCTGAATACTTACTATCGACCTCTACTTTTCTTGCACGCGTCCTGAGTTCGCCGCCCGCGGCGAGATGCGGGTTTTCATGGGCAATTTCCTTTGCCAGGCTGTTGAAGTCGAATCGGGAAAGCTCATGACTCTCCGCCTAAATCCGCCAGGTGCCTTCTCCGGCGTCCGGAATGAAAGTTTGAACACCGGCGGTTTTGCAAGCGATGTCTGGCGGCTGATTATGAATCGCGGTGCCACGTTCTGCATCCACGGTATCGATGCTCACGGGCATGCCGTCCGACCGCCGAAGGCGAAGGAGCTGCCTGAAGTCAACTGGCTCGCCTACGGTTCCTCGATTACTAATTCCAGCCTCGACGGCTATCCGCATGTCGCAGCGCAGATTCTGCGGGCGCAGGTGCAGAACAAGGGGATGAGCGGAGCGTGCCATCTCGAAAAGGAACTTGTCGACTGGCTGGTCGACGGATGCAAGTGGGATATTGCGACCATCGAGATGGGCATCAACATGAGAGGGTGCTTCACTCCGGCACAGTTCGAGGAGAGAGCCCGCTATACGCTTGACCGTTTCGCCGGCACAGGACGTCCAGTCCTTGTAACGAATCTCTTCCCCAATGGCCTTACACCCGGCAACTCCCTGGATCCTGAAAATTCCTTGACGAAGACCGAGCAGGCATTCAACGATACTGTTGCCCGACTGGTTTCCAGAAAGAAAGCCCGGAATCTACACTTCGTGCCCAGCGAAGATATTCTCGACGACTTCACAGGTCTCTCCGGCGACCTGGTCCATCCGACCAGCTACGGCCATGCACTGATGGGGGCTAACCTTGCGCGAATTATCAAGGAGAAGCTGCTCCGCTGATCAATACAGAGTGAAGTCGACCCCGCAGCCGATCTCGGTGCATTTTTCAACGGCCCGGCCGCACTCATTCCGGAAGATGTAGACCGCATATGGCGCGGTTATGCAGAGGTCTGAAATCCCGTCTCCATCCATGTCGCCTCGGATTACGACGTTACCGACTTCTCCTTCCGCGGGCGGGCATCCCGCATATATGTCGGACTGGACTTCCATAGTCCAGATGGCCTGCCGCAAGTTTCGGCGCATTTGAGAGAGCCCATCGGATCTGACCGTCCGGATTCAGCATGCAGAATCCGGCCATTATCTCGTCGCGGCCGTCCCTGTCGATGTCCACCGTATACGGCTGGTGAGCTGTGCGGTAACCTCCGGGCTGCCTGGCCGTCCAAAGGGCCTTTCCATCCTTGTCCATCGCATGAATCTGCGTGTAGCGGTCCTTTATCAGGACATCAGTTGCGCGCGGGCCGCCGGTGAGGTTAGCGAAGACCAGGCAGTCGGTCGCCTCCTTGGGAATCGGGAGCCTTCTGCGTTCTTTGCCGGTTGCGCCGCCAAGCTCGACCAGGAATCCATCCGTGCAGAGGATCACTTCGTTCGCCCCGTCGCCGTCCCAGTCGTATATCTGGCATGCGACGTCATGGTGCCATCCGCGTCTGCCGGCGCTGAAGTCCCCCCAGCGCCAAAGAAGATTACCGTTGAGATCATATGCTGACACGGAACTGGTGCTGCCGGATCCGCTAGGTCTTCCATTTTTCCTCATGGTCTTTATTCCTTTGCAGAATTAAAAATCGACAGAATCGACAGATTCGGCAGATTCGAGTGATTCGGGATGTTCTGAAAAAAATCGTTAGAATGCCATGCGTTTCCAGCCGGGTGGCGGATTGGGATCAAGACCGAGTATTTCGCGCGCAGTTCGGACATAATAGCGGTAGGCTGTTATCGGTGTGCCGTTAGTGATGCGGTGATCCAGTCCGAAGACGGCACCGCCACGGCGCATCATCGGCTGCAGCTTGTATTCCAGTTCGGCACGGATCTCCTTTTCCGGACGCCTCAGCACGTGCTTGTCAATGCCGCCCATTACTGCAAGCTTCCGGCCATATGTCTTCCGGACCTGAACGATGTCCATGCCGGCGGCTGGCTCCATCGGATACATGCAATTGATTCCCGCTTCGAGGAAAGACGGGATGACCGGGTTCATGTTGCCGTCGGAATCCTGCTGGAACAAACGTGTTCCCCTTGCTGAAAGCAGGTCCCATGCCTTCCGATAATACGGATGGACAAACTCGCGGATCTGCGCGGGGCCGAAGAGAGGGCCGCTTTTTCCTGCCATGTCTTCATGGACTGAGAGCACGTCGACTTTAACGGAGGAGCTGACCTTTTCCAATATGTGCAATAGCGTCTCTCCTATTGTCGAGAGGATGTCATGGACAAGCTCAGGATGCTCATGGCAGGCGACGCAGAGCTCCTCCTCGCCCATGAGCTGCCTTGGCTCGTTGAAGCCGCCCGGCATGGAGACCACAACCAGCGACCCGTCGCCGCGGGCTCGCAGCGCCTCCTCGCGCCAGCCGTCCGCGAAGCGCTTTTCGTCGAACTCATACATGGGCTTCATACGGAGCCACGAATCCATATCCTTAACCGGGAAGCCGAGGGGCAGGGGAATCGTCGCGGCGCCTTTGCAGAGCTTTGTCAGGCGTCCGAATCGGTCGCGGACGATCCGGTGCTCCGATGTATCCTCCACCACCGATTCCGGAAAACCGCCAAGCAATCCTGTGTTGACCGCGACATGGTGCTTCCTGGCATAATCAAATCCGAATGCGGTGAGCGCGATCTCATCTTCAGACGCACCCTGGGAACGCCATTCGTCCTCAAGCCCGACCAAGAGGCCGAAAAGCTCCACAAATATGGGCCTTTCGCCGCCGCCACCGACCATGTAGTCCAGATATTCGTCCCTCAGTATTTCCATAGGTTTCCCCCTAGTTCTACCATGTTCATCCAGCAGGAAAACGGGTGAATGGATGCTTGGATGAATGGATGGTTGGGTTTGTTTTCAAGCTGATGTCCATTTGTCTTCCTGCAGCGGGGAAATGTTAATATGTTTTGTATGCAAATTAAGATTATGACATCTCCATTAACTCCTTGATGCGCAATCATCCGGTCATCCAACCAACCAATCTATTTCACGGTTTCGGCTTTTGTGCTTCGTTGAGAAGCTCCTTTGGGAAGCTGATGCCCAGCTTCTTGGCCATGTCATGGTTAAGTACCACGTTGCGTTCGGCAACTGAGACGATTGGCATTTCGGCCGGACTTTCGCCGCGGAGGACACGTGCGGCCATCTTTCCGGCCGCGAAGCCGCTCTTGCGCCAGCCGATTCCTACGCCTAGAAGGGCACCGCGGTCCACGAAATCAGGATCGTTGATGACCAGCGGGAGCTTTGCGTCGGACACCGGCCTGATGACGGCCTCCAGGGCCTGGAATACGGTGTTGTCGCCGGTGATCCATACGGCGTCCGGTCCTTTCGCGAGGAGTGCCTGGGTGGCCGCGAGGACTTCCGCAGTGGAAGTGACCGTCACTTCCAGAAGCTCTATCCCATTATCCTTAAGGGCCTTGCGTGCGATCCCTACCGCCTTTACGGAGTTCGCCTCCGACGCATTGTAGACTGTCCCGAGCCTCTTCGCGTCCGGGCATAGCTGGATGATGATGCGCATGGTATCCTCTATCGGCGGAAAGGACGCCACTCCCGTAGCGTTGGGTATGTGGTCCTCGAAGCTCTTTCCGGCGCCGGCGCCGATGGGGTCGTATGTGTATACGAAGACCATCGGGGTCTTATTCACGGTTCCGAATGCTGCTGAGAGGCATGGCGTGGACATCGGCACGAGAAGGTCCAGCCCCTCCGAGTCCAGGGACTGCATCATCTGGGGAAGCTGGCTTATTTCGCCGAAGCCGTGCCTCTTAATCACCTTGAGGTTTCTGCCCTCCTTGAAGCCTTCCGACGCGAGGCCTTCGAGATAGCCTTCGATTGCGTTGTCCGCCGCCGCATCCGGGCCGAAGGATGCGAACGCGATCCGGTAGACGTGCCCCCCGCCTTCTGCGGCGGCTGATGCCTGTTCCTCCTTGCCGCAGCCGGAGGATATCGCGGCCAGAAGGACGGCAGCCGCAAATATTATAATCGGATCGGCCTTGATTGTCCTGATTCGCATATGCATAATAAAACCCGCGCATCGTTGCTTTAATCGGCGCTAAAGCTATATTCCAAAACTCATAAGACAAGTTGATTGAGCTTGCATAAATGGCTTATGGCTTTCATAGTTAAAAGACTTATCCTTGGCGTCGGCTTGATAGCGCTCTGTTCGGTCATCCTTCTCCTTTCCGATCTTCCCCGCAAAGGCAGGGATTTTAGGAAATTCGGAGCTTCGCCGAAGAATGAGGCTCTGCCGAAGATTGCGATACTGAAATTTTCCAGCAGGCAGGTGCTTGACGACACGGTGGCCGGCGTATTGGACGCCCTCGGGAAGAAGGGTTTCCATGACAATGGGAACATACAGATAAGGCAGTTTAATCCTGAGAACGATCTCCCCACCGCGAACAGCATGGCCAAGTCAATCGTCGACGGAGGATACAGGATGGTGATCACTGCCAGCACTCCGATGCTGCAGGTGATGGCGGCTGCGAACAAGGAGGGCAAGGTCGTCCATGTCTTCGGCGCAGTAACGGACCCTTTCGTCTCGGGCGTGGGCATAAGCCGGGAGAACAGCTTCGACAGGCCGAAGCATCTCGTCGGGGTCGGCACATTCCAGCCGGTGAAGGAGCTCTTCAGGCTTGCCAAGAAATGCCGTCCGGAACTTAGGAAGGTCGGCGTTGTCTGGTGCACGTCCGAAACGTGTTCCGAGGCTTGCGTCAGGCTCGCAAGGGAGGTCTGCAAGGACGAACTCGGGATAGAGCTCCTCGAAGCCACGGTGGACAATTCGAACCAGGTGCTGGAAGCGGCGGGCTCACTGGTCGCGCGTGGCGCGGAGGCTCTGTGGATTGGCGGCGACAACATAGTGGAGTCGGCCGTTTCGTCGGTGGTAAAGGCCGCCGCCGACGGCAGGATTCCGGTGATCGCGAACGCGCCGAACCATGCCGAGAAAGGTGTCCTAATAGCGATGGGCTCGGACTATTTCGAGGTGGGCAATTCGGTCGGCAGCATCGCCGCGGACATCCTGTCAGGGGAAAGTCCTATGTCATTTCCGGTGAAGAACTACGCTCCGGAAAAGCTTGCGCTCAACTTGGATGTCCCTGACAAGCTTAATCCGAAGTGGAGCATCCCCTCCGACGTGATAGCCTCCGCAGCGATAATTGTGAAGGACGGGCGGACCGATGCGGCCGCTGCGAAGCTCGCGCCGGGGGCGAAGAGGAATCCTCGGACCGTGATCAGTGAAGGGAAGCATCTGAAGATGTTTTTCGCGAACTACAACGAGACGTCCCACGTCGAAGAGACTTTAGAAGGATTTACGGACGAGATGGGGAAGCTCGGCTTCAGGCAGGGGGCCGACTTCGATGTAAGAATCACCAATGCGCAGGGCGACATGCCTGCACTGCTTGCGACGATGGACACCGTGAAGGAGCTGAAGCCGGACTTCCTCCTGCTGACTTCCACGCCTGCACTGCAGGCGGCGCTCTCTAAGGGGATAGCGTGCAACGTGGTATTCGGGAGCGTTGCGGATCCTGTCCTTGCTGGCGCCGGCAAAAGTCCGGAGGAGCATTTGCCGAACATCACGGGGATATCGACGATGAGCGACTTCGAAGGCATGATCGGCCTGATCAAGAAATACTTTCCAGCAGCAAAGAAGATAGGGACACTGTATGCTCCGGGCGAAATCAATTCCGTCCTATACAAGGAGAAGCTCGAGGCGGTGGCCCGCGCGGCAGGCATAAGCGTAGAGGCCGTCGCGGTAAGCGCTCCGATCGAGACGGCGGATGCCGCCGCGGCGCTCATCGGCAAGAGGATCGACATACTTTGCCAGATTTCCGACAACCTGACCGACGCGGGTTTCTCGGGAATAGTCCAGGCCGGGCGCGCAGCGAAGGTCCCGGTGTTCTCGTTCATAGGCACGAAGGTCGAGTCCGGCGGCGCGGCCGTCGCCGTTGCAAGAGATTATGTCCAGGTGGGGCGCGACATGGCGGCGCTTGTCAGGCGTATCGTGAACGGGGAGAAGGTATCCGAGATCCCTTTCAGGAATGCGAGCAAGACGGAGACTGTGGTCAATGTTTCAAATGCGGAATCTTTCGGCCTGCGCCTGCCTGACGATCTCGTAAATTCGGCCGACAGAAAGTATTGAGGGCCAGCATGCCTGCGGAGATGGAATTTGCAGCGAAGAGGACAGGGCAGGGGATAGTGCTTTCCCTGAAGGGGCGGCTCGACGCCTCATCCTCAGAGCTTCTCGACAGGGAGGTCGACGAGCTCGTGCGCTCGGGGGGGCGTTTGCTTTCCTTGGACATGGGGGGCGTGACATACATGAGCTCCGCCGGCATCAGGAGCCTAGTCAAGACTTCGAAGGCGTTCAAGAAGTTCGGCGGATCGTTCGGGATCATAAATCCATCCAAGGCGGTTCATGATCTGCTAAGGCTTACCAACCTTGAAGTCCTATTGTGCGGGCTTGAGCATCCAGCTGAAAAGCAAGATGCCCATTCCGCCGGCGGCACTTGGAGCCGGTTTGATTCCGGTGACGCCGGTCTTTCCTGCGAAATCCGCAGATATCCGTCTGTCCCTCCATTCAAATGCGTCCTAGTCGGTGATCCGGGAAGGCTCCAGAAAATGGAATTCGGCGAGGATAGCATGTATTCGAAGACTTTTTCAGACGATGAATTCTGCGTCGGCCTCGGCGCCTTCGGCTTGGACTTCCAGGACTGTCTCTGCCGTTTCGGGGAGTTCATCGCCGTCGCCGGTGCAGCCGCCTGCCTTCCGGCGAACGACATCAAGTTTCCCGACTTCGTTTCCCGGAAGGACAATCTCCGGCCCGAGATGAAAATACTTTATTCGATAGGCTTCAAAGGAGCTCCGTCGTCATGCTTGCGTTTTGAGACATCCGAGGCCAGGAGGCATGCGTCTTTTTCTGAAATAGTCGGGCCTGTGCTCGAAGCCTCGGGCTCACCGGCCCTGGGTGTCGTGATGGTGGCGGAGTCGGCCGGGCTGCTCGGGGCATCGCTCAAGAAGTCTCCTGCCGAATCTGACCCAGACGGTTTCTTCGGCCATCCGGGGATAGCCTCGCGCCTGGACTTTTCTCCGGAAAGAGTCTTCGAACGCTCGATGGCCTTGGTCTGCGGAGTAGTTTCGTCCTGCGGAGACGGGGCGTTGTCGACTTTCCTGCGGCCGGTGGGGTCGTTCTTGGGGAAGAAAATATGCGGCCATCTTCATGCGGCGGCCTTCAGCTATCACGCCGTTCCGAAGGCCGAGCCGGATCTTGGGCAGATAGTGCATGGTCTTTTCGAAGATAGCAAGCTGCTTGGGATACTCCATCTGATCTGCGACGACAGGGAGATAAGCGGGGCCGGCGAAAGCCTTTTTACGGGCGGACTGCTGTGGGCCGGAAATGTTTTAACAAGAGAGGGTGGGGCTAAATGAACCTTCTCATTGGCTCATTGACGATAGGACTGATACTCTCCCTGCTGGCGCTCGGAGTATATATCTCGTTCAGGATATTCGAATTTCCGGACATCACCGCTGACGGTTCGATAACGCTTGGCGCTGCCGTATGCGCTGTCTGCCTTGTCAAAGGACACAGCCCGTTCCTGGCGATCCTGGCGGGTGCGCTTGCGGGTGCGCTCGCCGGCGCGCTGACCGGAATCCTTCACGCGGCCTTCAAGATTCATTCCCTTCTTTCCGGAATACTCGTTATGACCGCGCTCTATTCTGTAAATCTCAGGATCATGGGGCGCAGCAACATCCCGCTTCTCGAAACTCGTACCTTCGTCAAGGATGCGGAGTCGGTCGCAGTAAGGTTCTATCAAGAACCAGCGCTCTACCTATGGGGCTGGGAAATAATGATCCGCGATCTGGCGGCGCTCTTTGCGGTCTCCGTCATAATAGCATTAACCTGTCTCGCCGCATACTGGTTCTTCAGGACTAACCTCGGTTCGGCCATGAGGGCGACCGGCGACAACCAGCAGATGATCAGGGCGCTCGGCGTGAACACCGGTCTTATGATAATCATCGGTATAACGCTCTCCAACGGGCTTGTCGCCGCGTCAGGCGCGATGCTCGCGCAATACCAGGGCTTCGCCGACGTCCAGATGGGGATAGGCATGGTGGTGTGGGGGCTGGCAAGCGTGATAATAGGCGAGACGCTGGTCGCTTCCAGGAAACTCGGTCTCACGATCGCCGGCGCGGTCATGGGCGCCGTCCTGTTCCGCCTCCTTGTCGCCATCGCCCTGAGATGGGGGCTCAACCCGGGCGACCTGAAGCTCATCACCGCGCTCTTCGTGTTCGCCGCGCTCATCATCCCGGGCGCGCTCGATAAGGTTTTAAAAAAGAAGAAGGCGACCGCAAATGCTTGAGATAGAGAATATCCATAAGAGATTTAATCCGGGGACGCCGAACGAGGTGTATTCCCTGAGGGGCGTGTCCCTGAAAATAGAGGAAGGCTCGTTCTGCATAGTCATCGGATCGAACGGATCGGGGAAGTCGACGCTTCTCAATGCCGTAGCCGGAGTTTTCCGACCTGATGCCGGAACCATCAAGATCTCGGGCAATGACGTGTCAGCGTGGGCCGAACATCGCCGCGCATCGCTAGTTGGAAGGGTTTTCCAGAATCCGTTCAGCGGGACGGCGCCGCACATGACCGTGGCTGAAAACCTTGCGCTTGCGTCGAGGCGCGGAATGTCCAGGGGGCTGGGAAGGCTGATAAGCCGCGGCAGGCGAGATGAGTTCAAGGACGCCCTGAGCCGCCTTTCAATGGGCCTGGAAAACTGCCTTGACAATGAAATCGGCACGCTCTCCGGCGGACAGCGCCAGGCCATCACTCTCCTCATGGCGACATGGCTCAAGCCGCATCTTCTCCTCCTGGACGAGCATACAGCCGCGCTCGACCCCAAGACCGCAGACAGAGTCATCCAGATTACCAAGGACATCGTCTCGAATAACAAACTCACAACCCTTATGGTGACGCATTCCATGCAGCAGGCAGTCAACCTCGGTGACAGGCTCATAATGATGCACAAGGGCCAGATCGCGGAAGACCTCTCAGGCCAGCGCAAGAAACGGGCAAGCGCCGAACACCTGCTTTCAAAATTCGAGGAGCTCAGAAGAATGGAGCAGCTCGACCCCAACGCCGCCGAAATGCTGAGGAGAACCTACGTCTGACGGATGATATTTTCCCCGCGCCCGGGGGAAATATCATTTGGCCAGCAAGAATATTGATTTGTAATCTGGCGCGAAGAGCTTGAGCCAGGACTAAGGTATTTTTATCCTAAGAAGATTAAATAAGAAGGCAATCCCCAGCCTGGCAGGGGATTCCCTTCTTATTTAGAAAGGATCATGCATGCAGATTAAGAACGTCCTGCTGACCGGCGGGTGCGGGCTTGTCGGCCGCACACTGGTTCCGATGCTGAAGGGAAAATATCAGGTCACTCATTTCGAGGTGAAGGATCCTGGCGACGGACTGCCCTTCATCAAGGGAGATTTGCTCAACTCCAATGCTGTCGCCAAGGCATGCGGGGGCATGGATGCCGTGGTCCACATTGCGGCGCTTCATGGCAAGGCTTGGAACGATGCCGGTGACGATGCCGGCTTCGATGTCAACGTGACCGGTACCAAGAACATCCTCGAGGGGGCCGTTAAGGCCGGAGTGAAGCGGGTCGTGTTCACATCGTCAATCTGGGCGAACGGGCACGGCAAACCTGCTCCCGCATACCTGCCTATCGACGAGGAGCTGCGCCGCGAACCGGCGGAGCTTTACGGCCTCACGAAGATTCTCGGGGAGGAGATGTGCCGCTACGCGGCCGCAAGGCACGCCATCAGCACTATTGTAATCCGCCCCGGCGGGATCAGTCCGGCTGAGCAGTATGATTCCCGGAAGGCAGGTTACTTGACGGCGGTCGTGGACGTTCGCGACGTGGCGCACGCCCATGTGCTGGCGCTTGAAGCTCCCGGCGAGATGATGCACGAGGTCTTCAACATCACCGCGGATTCTCCGCTGTGCAAACTGAAACCGGCGGCTTTCCGCCGCGATCCGGTCGCCGCCTTGGAGTCGGTCGCGCCCGGAGCGGGCGAGCTCGTACTCAAAGGAAGCCTAGAGGTTTCCCCTGACTGGGAATGGTATTCGATCGAAAAGGCTAAAAGACTGCTCGGCTACAAACCAAAATACAATTTCTCTCTGAAATAAGGAATATGAACATGAGATTGAAAGGCAGGAAAGCGCTGGTCACCGGAGCCAGTCGCGGCATTGGCCGTGCAATCGCCGTAACTTTCGCCAGGGAAGGGGCCGATATGGCTGTCACCGCCACGGATTTGGATTCTCTACGTCCGCTGGCGGAAGAGATCGGGGCGATGGGGCGCATCGCGCATTGCATGGCGTGGGATCTCGCCGACAGCTCCCAGATCGAGAAATATTTGTGCGAGGCCGACGCTGCGCTGGGCGGCCTGGACATCCTTGTCAACAACGCCGGCGTGCTCGGGCTGCCCAAGGATCATCCCGAACCTACACTGGAAGCCGCCTATGATTACGTGATGGACATAAATCTCAAGGCCCTCTATCTTGCCTGCGAAAGCGCGGTCAAGCTGATGCGGAAGAGGAAAAAAGGCGTCATCGTAAACTTGGCCTCCGACGCCGGATTCCGCGGCGCTCCGAATCCCTACTGCATTTCGAAGTGGGGTGTTGTCGGATACACTAGGGGGCTCTCTCAGATTGTGGCGCACGAGGGAATTCGGGTGAATGCCGTCGCCCCAGGCCCCGTTGCGACCCGGATGATGGGATGCCCTAACGGAGAACCGAAAGAATGGCCTGCCGGTCCGCTCGGACGCTACGCATACCCGGAGGAGGTTGCAGACGTCGTCCTCTTCCTCGCCTCGGACGAATCACGGGCGGTCCATGGCCAGTCAATCGTCCTCAACACGGCAAACTCATAAGGATGATATTTTCACCGCGACCGGAGAAAATATTATTTGTTCAATAAGAAAAATTGACAGAGTAACAGGATTGAGCAGACGGATTGTGTTTTCATTTGCGCGCCATCGCCTTGGGAAAACCTTCTCCATAACGCAAAAAACAGACTAAAGATTGTCGGGTTTCAGAGGAATGCCCATCTGCGAATATCGCAGTTTTGTCGATCAGAAACTCGATGGAGGGCGGAGCCGTGCTCCGCCGCGGTTGAGCTCGGCTCAACCCTCCGGAAGACGACAAAGATAACGACAAAGTTCGCGACAAAGATGG
>CAZWRV010000142.1:0-11239 GCA_964636325.1 uncultured Victivallaceae bacterium
GGCATCCCGGGCGAAAACAATTTCTAAAAAACCATTTTTGTGGACGGGCTCTACACTACCAGGGACGAGATGCTCAACGTCCCCCTCAAAATCAACATGGACCTCTCGCCTGCAAGCTTTATCAGGCGTGTCCTCGGATGGGGCGGCCTTCCCGGCCTCTCGCATCCGACGGAGCTCAGGAACAAGGAGCATCTCGGCAACGCGGATCTGGAACGTTTGATAGAATCGCTTGGAGGCGAAGGCCTTCAGGCGATAGAAGTCGACGGATGGCGCAACGGAATCTGTCCGGAGACAGGGTTGCATCAGACCAAACTATTTGACAGAATGCGCAACGACTACAACCGCAGGCATCCGGAAAGGCCCCCTCTCCTGTTCACCAACGGCTCCGACGACCACAACCAGCCGGGCGAAGGACTCGAACTCGGCTGCGGCAGGAACAGGAACCTCAGCCCGGAGTTCGGCAGGCACGGAAACGTAGGCGCGCTCCTCGAACGGCAGAGAATCCTGCTAGGGCGGGCTGCGCCCGCAACCCTAAATTCCAAGCTCCAACAGCCAAATTCCAATTACAAAAATTAAAGCGATTCAACGTTTATATTGGAAGCCGACGGCAGTTTTTCGAGTTCTGAAATTGACTTGCGATATTTCCTTTGCGAAAAAGGGTTCAGCGGACCAGTATAAGAGGTCTGAATCATCTCAATTTTGACAGTATTGCAGGATGTCCAGGATGTTTTCAATCTGATTTCAATCTTGTCAAATTATTATTGTCTTCGAATATGGACTTTTTCGATTTTTTCTGGAAGAAAAAAACAGGAGCCCGCCGCCGTGGCGGGCAAGCCGAAAGAGCGCATCCGGGAAATCAGGCGGAAGCTGAATATCCCTCCGGACACAACAACGCCTGCCCCGGGCCAATGACCCGCGAGGCGGGGCTATAGTCCCTTACGGCGGATTACAACAAATGAATTTGCCCAAAAATAGTTTGCGCGCGGCGCGCGCATGAAACAGACACAGCGGTCTTCAGATGACAGGAAAACTCGTTTTGCCTCTGCATTGCGTAAGCAGCACTTCGAACCGCCGAGGGTGTCCGGAGTCTTGCCTTTTGCGCGCGGCGCGCGCAAGCTACTCGGGGGGCTACGTCCTTGATTGCCAGCGGCTTGGGAGCATTGCTCTTTGCGCGCGGCGCGCGCAAGCTACTTGTCCCACTTCTTCCAGAATTCGGCCGGGGTCTGCTTGGAGCTGTTGATCGCCGCTTTGTTGTCCAAGATTTCCAAGGCGGGCAGATTCTTCAGAAATTCGATGTTCCTGCAGTGCTCGGGGATGGAGAGTCTTTTTAACGACTTGCATTCCGCCAACGGCGAAAGATCGTTCAAATTTTTACAGCCGTAAAGATCGAGTTCCTCCAATGGCATGCCTTTCAACGCGCTGATGTCTTTTACCTCGGTGCATAGATACATGTTTAAAGTTTTCAGCGGCATGCCTTTCAGTGCGCCGAGATCAGAGACCTTGGATTTTGCCATATGCAGCCGAATCAACAGCATTCCCTTCAAGGCCGAGATGTCCGAAACATTCGCTGAAAGGCTTAGACTCGTCAACGGCATTCCCTTCAATACGCTGATGTCGGAAACTTGCGAATCCATAAGGTTAAGTTGTGTCAATTTCATGCCTGCAAGAGGAGTAAGATCGGAAACAAGCGTATGGCTGCAGTCCAAAGTTGCAAGAGGCATGCCTTTTATAGGGGAAAGGTCTGAAATAAAGGTGTCTGTAATCTGAAGGTAATTGATCGGCATTCCTGAGATGGGCCGCAGATCTGAAACTGGATTGTGTTGCAAGTGGAGTGATGTCAGCGGCATGCCTTTTAGCACAGACAGGTCGCGGATACCTGAATAGTTGCAGTTTAAATTGCTCAAGGGGAGGCCGCGCAGGATTTCTGCAGCATCAGTTGATCGAAAATACCCCAAATAATCTACTGCACAAATCCTGCCTTTGTCCATAGTGAAAGTCACTTTTTTCGCCTCGCTTTCCGGCATATATCTTTTTAAAAAGTTCTGGGCGTCTTCTGCAGTCTTAATCACAGGGGGGGGGTCGCCCGGCCTGCCAAATGCCCCGGAGTCATATTTGAGCCAGAATTCTGAAGGGGACAAAAGGCAAAAAGGATGGTGTCCGATCTGCTTAATCGACTTGTTGTTTCTGACAATCTCCAACCCTTTTGTTATATGCGACGGAGTGATTGATATGAGTTCCAGCGGCATCCCTTCGAGCGGCGTCAGATCCGAAACCTGGGTGCTGTCGATTGTGAGCCATGTAAGCTTCATTCCTCTAATAGGTCCGAGGTCAGAGATCAATGAGTTGCTTGCTACCAGGCGTGTCAACGGCATCCCCTGCAAAGGGGAAATATCTTTTATGTCGGTATTTTCTATACAGATGTAGTCAAGTAAACATCCTTGCAAGGGATACAGGTCGTTTACAGGGTTGAAGCTGATTATTAGATCTTTAAGTGGAAGTCCCTTCAAAACGCTTAAGTCTGTGACAAGGCAGCCAGAAAGTCCAAGTGACACTAAGGACATGCCTTTTAAAAAGCTGTAATCATTAATAAGCAACCCATCTAATCCGAGATTGGTCAGAGGCATGTCCTTCAATAATGCCCAATCGGCGAAGTTAGTATGAGAAACGTTCAGATAATTTAACTGCATGCCTTTTATTGGAGTGAAATCTATTATTTTGCTGCAAGAATATAAGTCTAGGGATTTTAATGACTGCATATTTCTAAGGACAGAGATATCTCCTATATTCGTATTTATTAAGTCTAATCTTTTCAAGGGCAAGTCTTTGAGGGGAAAAATATCTGTAATTCTAAGACACGCTTCAAGCCTTAAGCATCCTATTGGCAAGCCTGTTAATGGGCTTATATCTGCCAAATCTGAATTGCGGCTTAAATCGAGAAGCCATCCTATATCAGTTTTTTTATGTGATGCCTTCAAATCCTTAACCTGCGGGTTTTTCTTCTTCAGTTCCTCGATGGCGTTTTTGATCATTTTTTCGGCGGTGGCGTCGTCGACGGCTGGGACGGCGGGTGTGGAGGGTTGAGCCGTGCTCAACCGGTTTTCCTGGAAGGAAGACGGCGTAGCCGTTTTACCATGCTCCGCATCCCAGGCTTTCCAGAAGTCGGCGGCGGTTTGCTTGGAATTGGATGCGTCGAGTTTACAATCCAGAATTTCCAAATTGGGAAGATTTCTTAGGAATTCGATATTTTTGCTATGTTCTGGAATCGAAAGTCTTCTTAACTGTTTGCAGTCTACCAAAGGCGAAATATCATTGAGATACTGGCAACCGAGCAGGTCAAGATGTTCAAGTGGCATGTTTTTTAACACGCTGATATTGTCAATTTTTGAATAGTGCAAATATAGTGCCTTTAGAGGCATCCCTTCAAGTGCATTTATATCGTTGACTTGTGTATACCCAAGGTTCAAGATATCGAGTTTCATTCCTCTTAGTGCACTTATATCTTTTATTTTCGTAGCAGCAACACTTAAAGTGGTCAAAGGCATTCCCTTCAAGGGGCTGATGTCGGAAAGCTGTTGGAGATTATCCAAGCTAAGCATTTCCAAAGGCATATTTTTTAGCGGAGTGATATCAGTAATCTCATAGCCTCCTATATAAAGCCTCCATCCTTTTATTCCTTTAAGCAAATTTGAATATAATTCCTTCTGCTGCGGGTTTTTCTTCTTCAGCTCCTCGATGGCGTTTTTGATCATCTTTTCGGCGGTGGCGTCGTCGACGGCGGGGGCGGCATTTGTGGAGGGTTGAGCCGTGCTCAACCGTTTTTCGTCGCCGGAAGGCGGCTCAGCTTGGCTTCGCCCTCCAGAAGGGGGCGTAGCAACTGCGGGAGATGTGGCCGCGGGCTTTGTTGCTGCGGCCGGCATTTTTGCCGGGGTTCTGTCCTTGCTGACCTTGTTGAGGATTATGAGGCCGCAGACGATGAGGACGGCGAACGTGGTGCAGACTCCGATGAGGACGTAAGAGAGGTAGCTGTCTTCCTTCTTTGCTTCTGGTTCCGGCTGTGGCTGAGGTGTGCGCTGTGCCGCCTTGGAGATCAGCGAGGCTTTTGCGAGCGGCTTCTTGGGCTTGTGTATGTCTTCGAGGACTTTCCTGCGGCTGATCTGCTGGCTGGGCGTCTCCTGCATGACTGCGGACTTTCCGGCCGAGGGGCGCCGGGTCGCTGGCATCTGCCCGGAGGCGACGAGGTCGATGTCCTTTATAACATCCTCCCAGGAGGTCTGACGGTCGGCGGGCATTTTCGCCATCATGATTTCGAGTAGGGCGGAGCATCCGTCGGAGACTTCGGGGTTCTTCTCCTTGGGCGGCGGGAAGGGGTCGGTCATATGCTTCATCAGGATGGCCATGGCGGTCTGGGCCTCGTATGGGACGGTGCCTGTGACGAGGTGGTAGAGCGTCGCGCCGAGGGAGTAGATGTCGGCGCGGCAGTCAATGCCGGGTTCGGCCTTCGCCTGCTCGGGGCTCATGTAGTAGGGAGTGCCGACGATCATCCCGGTCATCGTAAGGCCCTTGTCCTCGGACATGCTCTTGGATATTCCCATGTCCATGAGCTTGGGATTCTTCCTCGAGTCGAGCATGATGTTGGCGGGCTTGATGTCGCGGTGGAGGATCTTGTATTCGTTCCAGGCGTAGCAGAGGGCGTCGGCGACTCCGCGCGCGATGCGCAAAGCCTCCTTCTCGGGGATGCGCTTGTCTATCTTGAGCAGGTCGTCGAGGAGGGCGCCGTCCACGAAGGACATGGCCAGGTAGTAGATGCTGCCGTCGCAGCCGGCGTCGTATGCGGTGACGATGTTCTGGTGCTCGAGCTTGGCGGCATTCTTGACCTCCTTGAGGAAGCGGTCGACGAACTCCTTGTTCGAAGTGAGCGCTGGGGAGAGTATCTTCAACGCGACCTTGCGGTCCATGGCGGTCTGCTTGGCGAGCCAGACCTCGCCCATGCCCCCCGCGCCGAGTCGTCGGACGATCTCGTAGCCGGCGACTATTATCCCGGGGCTGATGCCGGGCATGGGGATCATCACGGTGATACCGCAGCTGGGGCATTCCGCCACGGAGCCGGCAAGGCTCGGATCGGCTTCGATTTCGGCCTCGCACTTGGCGCAGAAGAATGTGATTCCGGCTATAGGCCTCCGATGTTAGCCAGATATATTAATCCCTTACGGTGCGACTTGGAAAACGTTTTTTCTAAAAGTAGTTTGCGCGCGGCGCGCGCAAGCAACATAACACAGCATTACTCGTATGCAGAGTTTGCCCTTTGCGCGCGGTGCGCGCAAGCTACCTGCGCGCCGTAAGGGCGCCTTTTTTCCGCATGGAAAAACCTAGCCACTTCCCTGCTGAATCCCCAGCCATGTTCAACGCCGGGATGAACCCGCCGGTGCCTCTATGCAATTTCGAGACGATCAGTAATTTATTGCGCAAGGCCGAAATTTCAAGATAAGACAGGTGAGTTATGCGGGGGGGGGATGCTCGCTACCTCCCGAAACCTGCCGATCCCTTCAGGTTCCTTCCTCGGACGACATTCATGTCGCCGCTCGGTCGGAACAAAAAAATCCAATCCCAAATCTTGCTCGTCAAAATGCCAATTTGCAGACCTAAATGAGTATAATCGCGGTTAATAATGACCGCGCACGGTGGCCATTCACCCTCCACTATTCACTATTCAAGCTTTCTCTGTGTCTCTGTGCCCCTGTGGTGAAATTTCTCACCTTGCCAGAGCTTTTATCTCCTCGAGCTTGGCACCTTTGAGGATTTGTGCGGCCTTCCGGGCCTCATCGTCGGTCATACGTGAGCAGATGGTGTAGGCGGAGGGTATCAGGTCGCGGCTTTCAGTTGCGGCGAGTATTTTCACAGCGGTTTCGCGGTCGGCGGGGCTGAGGTTCTGGAGCATGACGCCGAACCTTGCGGCGTCGGCGCGCTCGAACGCCTCCATCCTTTTGAACTTCTCGAACTCCTGCGTCATTTTCCGGCGCTGGAGCGGAGTCAGCTTGAACGAGGTTCCTCCATAGAGGTCCGACTCCCTGCCGAAGTGCTCGGCCTTGAGTTCGCGGACATGCCTGAGCTGCTGGCCGTAGAGCTGCAGCGCGTCGGAGAAGGCGTTTGGAACCTTGAGCTTGACCAGTGTGACTGCGGCGAGAAAACTATAAGGCCCCTTCTCGGCGATGTAGTTTTTCAGCAGCAGCGGTGTCTTTTCCCCGCCCATCGTGCCTAGGGCCTCGATGGCGGCTCGGCGGACTTCGTTGTCGGTGTCCTTCAGAGCCTTTTCGGCGTAGGCGAATCTTTTCGTGTCGCCGGATGCGCCGATTATGCGGAGGGCGAGGGACTTCATCGGGCCGGCGTCCTGGTTCTTGTCGAGGATCTTGTCGGTGATGTCGGCGAAGCTGGCGTCGACGTAGGGCTCTGCGGCCTGTACGACCGTCTGCAGGATGTCCAGGTCCTTGATGAGGTCGGAATGCTCGACGGCGGCGAGGATGAGCGCGTGGGCACTGTCGCGGTCTACGGCGTTGCGGCATGCGGAGAGGATATCCTTTGTGAACGCCTCGGCGGTGAGGCCGTCGGTCTCGAGGACGAGCGCGTTCGGATCGGCGGCGCCCGGATCCTTCTGGACCTTTGCGGCGGCAACTTCAGCCTTGGCTTCGGAGCCCTCTCCCAGCCAGCGGATGCATGCCGCGACGACTTCCGGCCACTGCCTCCACTCCCAGTAGGGCAGGAGGCTCTTCGCGTATTCGCCGTGGGAGTTCATCATGACCACGATAACGCGCCCCTTGCCGTAAGTGCCTGAGACGATCGCGGGGTATTCGCCTGCCTTGACGAGGATCTTTGCGCCCTCCTTCAAAGGCGACTTGTCCACGTAGAAAGCGCACGGGGAGGCGGCCTTCCAGTCGATGCTCTTCGGGAAGAAGGATGGATCTGCGGGTTCGAGGGGGAAGCCCTTCTGGCAGTCGATCGCGAGCTGCTGGTAGCCCGCAATCTTCACAGGCATGATCTCGGCCATCCAAGTGCTGTGGTCCGAACCGCACGAAAGGTTGAAGTAGCCGCCGAATATCAGGAGGCCGCCGCCGGCCTGGACGAAGTCCTTTATCATGACGCGCCGAAGGAAGCTGGCGTCGTTGGAGTTTATGTTGTCCATGATGAGGACGTCGTTCTTGAGGAGTGCGGGATATGTGTCCGGGAATTCGTCGATAGTGTTGGGAGGGATTCCTGCGCCGCGGCCGTAATGCTTGTCGAGCCAGGAGACCGTGTAGCTTCCGGCGCCGGCGATTCCGGCGGCGGCCTCGACGTTGTTCAGCCAGGAGAATATCCCGCGGCAGTGGTGGACGTCGAGGAGGCCGTTGCGGGCGAGCGAGACGACCTCCGGCCGATTGAGATTCTCGGTGAGCTTCTTGACATTGTCGGGAAGCTTTTCGTCCTCGGCGTCAAAATTGGTGTTGAGCGCGTAGTCGGTCCAGCGGCGTTCGCGTGGCACCTCATTGTCACTGGCCTTGATTCCGGCCTTCTTCGCGTCCTCGGCCTGCTTCTTCTGGGCCTGCTCGCCTTCGGCCTTCTTCAATGCGGCGGCGGCATCCTCGACCGGAGTTGTGAGCGGGAACGGCTCCGACGCGAACTTTTCGCCGTCGGCCGAGAGTTCGAACGCGACGATGCTCCAGGTCTTGACACAGTGAAGTTCGACGGAAGATTTTCCTCCGGTGCTTTTCTGCGGGAGAATCGCATGACCTTTGACCATGTCCGGGGAAAGATGGGCAACTCTGTCGACTTTAGCGCCCTGCGGAACGGCCAGGCTGACCGAGACGTTCTTCCTCGCGACGGAAGGATTCTGCATCCGGTCGCAGAAGGCGGGATACTGCGGAGGATTCACGATGTTCACCAGGACCTGCTTGCGGTTCGGGGCGATGTCGCGCAACCAGCATGACTCCTTCCACAGTAGCGGAAACTTCTCGTCCTTGGCCATGCCGGGGACGGAGACTTCTATAAAATTCTCTGGCTCCTTGATGCGCCGGGTGTCGTCCCACACGAATCCCGAGTAGCGCGTTAGGAAGCGCGTGAGCTCGCCGAACGGCCACTGGCCGGGCGAGGTCAGATACGTGTAGCGCTGCCCGCCGGAGAGGCCCATGATACAGTTGTATGAAGTGTCCAGGTTCGTCGACATGTCGAATGTGATGTAGAGCGGAAGGCCGCCGATCCTCTTCATGTAGTCGGCCTCGCGGCAGATGGCCTGGTAGAATATCTCAGGTCGTCCGTAGGAGAAGTTGCTGTGGCTGTAGTCGCGGACGCTCTCGTCCATCATCATGCCGTGGTCCTTGGCGCATTCGTGGAAGTCTTCGACCGGGGCGGATGGCAGGAAGAGCGGGGAGCCTGGATTCGCGAACGCGATGTTGTAGCCGTGGATATATCCGGGAAGCGCCTTGTTGACTCGCTCCTTGAAGCGGGCCATCTTTCCGATGAAGTGGCCGTCCCAGCGGACGCCATCCCATCCGAACATCTTCGAGCCTTCGATGATCGCGTCGGCGCCGAAGTCCACGCAGGGCTCCTCCATGTTGCACCATATGCTCTGCCAGTCCTGCCAGCGGCCGTAGTCTTCCGCGATCATCTGTTCGAGGAGGAAGGTCCCCATCGCCTCGCTGCCTATGCCCCAGATCGAACGGACGAAGAATTCGGGGTGGCGGCGGAAAGTCCTGAAGCCGGCGATGCCGCCGGCGCATGCCTTGCCGTATGTGATGGCCTTGATTCCGCGCTTGTGGGACTCGTCTATGATGAACTTCAAGTTGGTCTTTGAGCCGGGATACTGGGTCTGGCCGGACCAGAACTTCTCCTTCTCCGGAGCAAGATCAGAATAGTCGCACGGCGCCCAGGCGAACTTCTCGAAGTAGTTGGCATACATCGCCTTGGCTTCATCCACCTGCTTTATGACCTGCTCCTTGGTGATGGTCTGGGTGTCATGGGCGCCCACCCTGCCGGTGATGCCGACCCGGTAGACGTTGCTGCTTACGCCGAAGAACTCTGCCATGGAGCCGGGGAAGTTCCTCGCCTCGTCGCAGAGCAGCGCGGCATCGATCTTGATCTCCTGCCCCTTCGGACGCAGGGTCGCCAGAATCTCCCTGCCGAATTCGACGTCGGACAGCTTGTATGAGAATGCGAACTTCGCAGTATCGTTAGTCAGGTTGACGTCCTGTTCGAAAATTTTGTTTATCTGGTCCAGTTCGCAGATTTCGAACAGGGCCAGGGCGAAGTCGCCGGCCTTTCCGACCGGTCTTGCCTCCACCTCGCCCTTCACCTCCGCGCCGGGCAGGTAATGTATCTTATCGACCCAGAGTCGCGTGACCATCGCGGAAAGGTCGGCGATTCTTTTGATCTCTATCCTGTCGAAGGCGACGTAGAGGTCGTAGATGTTGATCTTGGTGATGTTGTCCACTCCGTCGAGTGCGTCGAGTGCGTCGCCCTCCGTGACGGCCGGCTCCTCGTTTGTTGCGTCAAGCTTGTCCATGGAGGGCTTGTTCTTCAACTCTTCGAGTGCCTTGACTTCGTCCTCGCTCTTGGAGGCGCGCATGCCGTCGAAGCCGGTCGTGCCGGTCGCTGAAATCGCAACCGGCATCGGGCCGCCGGGATGGTTGACGATCATGGTGACAGGGATATACGTCCCGGACTTGTCGAACCAGATGCTGGCGACATCCCGTCCGGCGGCGCCGGCGGAAATCTTCACCGAAAGCTTGTGCATGAGCTCGATCGGACGCGCCGTTACCCATGCGGTCACCTCGTAGACGCCGGCGGGGAGATCGACTTTGCCAGAAAAGGACGGCGTCTTTCCCGCGCCCAGCATGAACACCATTGTCTTCTCGCCCTTGGCCGCCGGATCGCGGTAGAGCGGAAGCTCCGTCTTGCCAAGCTCCTCCGCCTGGAGGACCCGCGGCTCGTCCTCGGCCCGTGCAGAGCAAGCGAAACAGCAGGCTATGGCGAACAAGGCTGCTGCAATCATCGGCTTCGACAACGAATTAATCATAAGCGCCTCCGCAGTTTAAGACAAAAATGACATATGCATAATAGATACAATGGAAGGGGAAGATGCAAGCGGCGCCGTATGCAATGCTTGTGAAAGGATATGCGTTGTTTGCTAAAATTTCAGATTTCCTCAATCGTCCCCCCCTTATGTGGCAAAAAACGGCGGGGAATGGGGCCGAGCGGCATGCGCGCGCCGCGCGCATAAAGCAGACAGATCTGTCGACTGCGACCGGGCGCAATCGAAAAGAGTCGCAGCTTAGACCCAGCGCATGAGTTCATGGCTGGATGGGGGTCGGCTCCAGTCGATGATGAGCTTGCGGCCCGTGCATTGCAATTCGACTTTTCCGCCGCTTGTGATTTCCGGCGTTTCCGTGTTTGAGCATTTTTTCAGGAATTTCGGGGCCATAGCCTTGAAGGCTTCGATGCGGTTGGAGACCGGTTCGAGCTGGTGGCCGCCACCCTCATAGTAGACGGCCTCCACAGGTTTTCCCTGCCTGTGAAGCGAAGCTTCCAGCTTGCGCGAATGCTCGCAGGAGACTTCCTTGTCCGCTGTGCCATGGTCCAGAAATACGGGGCAACGGATGTGGTCCGCATGATCCAGCACCGAACGGAACGACAGCTCATGCGGGAAGAATTCCCTTCCGGCCCATTCGAGAAAATGTGGCTCTACAAACGTCGCGCCGCATGACGAGTAGACGGCCGCAAAGGTTTTTGGCGCGACTATCGCGCTCAGGAGGGCGATATGGCCGCCCTGGCTGCCGCCGTAGTGGAAAAGCCGTTTCATGTTCAGCTCCGGACGTAGGCGAAGCACTTCGCGGAGTCCGTTCAGGACGTCGAACAGCTGGAAGAAGCTTAGATCATAAGGACAGTCCCAGCCGGAACCGCGGGTGGCGTCGTAGTCGTAGCCGCTCTGCCGGAACTCAACAGAGATGCAGACAAGATCATATTGTTCGCATGCCTCTACGATCTTGCCGAGGTCTCCGTAGCGGTTCCCGCCCCAGCCGTGGGTGAATAGCATTGCGCCGGTGTCCGGCCCTATCCTGTCCGGCTCGCAGACCAAGGCCGTAATCGGCTTGACGGAAAGCGCCGTGTTTGCGGAATTGAAGCTGATTTCATAACGGTGCATATGTGTTTCTCCTTTATTCTCCTCTGGAACTCGCCTGAAGTAACGCAGACATTCCTGTCTGCGGCATCGCAGGTA
>CAZWRV010000143.1:0-11114 GCA_964636325.1 uncultured Victivallaceae bacterium
GCGGTGAAGAACGCCGTTGCCGGCGGCGCCTGCGATTTCGGCTGGACCGACACCGACGACTTCTTCGACGCGAAGGACGAGGGCAGGCCGGTGGCGATGCTTCCAATAAGGCTTGATTCTGGCAAGACCATCTGCATACCAAACACCGCGATGATAATCAAGGGGACAAAGAGGCTGGACAAGGCGCGCGAGCTTGTAGACTACCTGCTCTCGGAGGAGTGCGAGATGGCCCTTGCCGCGTCGAAGTCGCGGCAGATTCCGCTCGGTCCGGTGGATGAGGCGAAACTGCCGGAGGATGTCCGACCACTGAGGAAATGGGCCGCCGACAGCATCCGGCTATCCGACCTTTCGGGTGTCTACGCCGACGTCGTAAAGTGGCTCAAAGAAATATACTGATGAAAGTCCTTGAAGCGCTCATTTCCTTTCTCCCCTACAATTTTCTGACCGCCCTTGCATGCGCGGCGTCGGGGATGCTACTCTCGAAGGCGCTTGCGGGGGCACAAGGGCGGCGTTCGCGACTTCTCTGGTGCATGATCCTGAGTCTCTGCCTTGTCCCGCCGATAGCGGTCGGCTATTTCTGGTGCGGCTTCTCATATTTCCTGCTGAGGCATGAGATACTGAACAACGTCTTCTACTGCGCGCTCGTTTTCTTAAAGGTTCTGCCTATCGCGCTGATCGTATATCATTTTGTTCCTGCGGAGATCGGGAGGGAGGGATTGCACTGCATGAAGCTTGCGGGCAGGACATTGCACGGCGGGCGCCTGCAGTATTATCTGCTTTTGAAGAGCGCGGCCAAGCCATTCGCGGCTGCGTTCCTGATCTCCTTCCTTGCGGTGTTTCCAGAATTCGAGATAGCATCCCTGCTCAACGTCCGGCAGTGGACTGTGGCCCTTTTCGACGCGCATGCGGGGGGCCTTGGCGCCGGCGATTCCATAAGACTGGCGTTCCCCGCGTTGATAATTGAACTTGCGCTCATTGCCGGCTTCATGCTCTTGTACAGAAATGAAAAATGGCTGAGGGATTTCGAGGGCGGCGGTGATGTTCCAAAGTCTTCTTCCGCGGGCGAAGCCGCCGCCTGGCTATTAGCCGCGGCTGGAGTCGCCTTGATCGGCATCCTTCCATATATTATGATACTGGCCGGCGGGACGCCTAGCCTGCCCGGAGTCTTTGACGGGGTATGGTTTGCCAGGGAGTTTGTGTCTAGCTTGATGTTTGCGGTCACCGCGTCTTTGCTTGCATATTGGGTTTCCGGTATCTTGTCGGACGCGCTCCGGAGATATGGGACGACGGCACCGGTCTTTCTTGCGGCTTGCGTCCTGATGGTTCCGGGCCTGCTCGGCTCCTTGCCGCTGTCCTTCCTCGCGATCTCGTTTTTCCAGCTGCCCGGGATCAACGCGCTGTATGCGTCGCCTGTCCCGCTTCTTGCGGCAACTCTGCTGTCCCTTCTGCCGTCCGCATTCTTCCTGCGCCATGCCGCGGCCGTGATATTCCCGGCGGAATCGGTTCATTCGGCCGAGCTGATATGCCGGAGTCCGTCCTTGCGCGGGAATGCGGCGGGCATATTGTGGAGGTTGAAATACCGCGTCAGGTTCGTTATCTTCTGTATCGTGTTCTGCTGGGCCTACTTCGACATGACGCTCTCGTCGGCGCTTGCGCCGGCCGGCATGGCCACGGTCTTTTCGAGGCTCTACAACCTTTTGCACTACGGGCAGAGCGAGAAGCTGGCGGCCACGATTGTCGCGGCGACCTTGATTCCGGCGCTGATGCTGGCGGCGCTGATGGCGGCATCAAAATTTCTATTGAGTCTTTCGAGAACCCATGGTTGAAACGCTCTTCAATATTGAGAACTGTTCTGTATCCGCCTGCGGCGGCGCGAAAAGGCTCGACATCCCGCGGCTGGAGATACACCGGGGGATCACGGCGGTGATCGGCCCGTCGGGCTCCGGCAAGACGACACTGCTGAACCTCCTCGTCGGATTCGGGAAGCCCGATGCCGGCAGCGTCCTGCCGTCGGTTCCGGAAAGCCATGATGGAATCGGTATCTACTGGGTTCCCCACAACGGCGGGCTTTGGCCGCACATGACGGCGCTTGAGCATGTCATCGCCGTCCTCGAACCCGGAAAAGCTTCGGTGGCGATGGGCTTTCTTGATAACTTTGATCTGGCCGACAAGAAGGATCGCCGCCCCGGCCAGCTCTCACGCGGAGAATGCTCCAGGCTTTCAATCGCAAGGGCCATCGCCTCGGGCGCGTCCATCCTCGTGATGGACGAGCCGCTCGTGAACATCCACAGCGAGGGGAAAAGAAAATATTGGAGGTCCATTACGGACAGCGTCCGCGCGTCGGGCGCGTCGCTAGTCTTCTCCACGCACGAGCCGAACCATGTCATGGGGTATGCCGACGAACTGCTTTGCCTGGACGGCGGCCGCATCGCCTACTCCGGGCGGACAGAGGAACTTTATTGGAATCCGCCGAGCGAGAAGCTTGCGCTCTGTCTCGGCGAGACCAACTGGTTCACCGCGGCCGAATGCGGCTTGTGGCTCGGAACCAAGGCTGATTCGCCAATATCCCTGCGGCCGGAACAGATCAGGATAGCGCCGGATCCCGGAGCCCCATTCAAGGTTCTCGCACAGAAGTTCGAAGGCGAGATAGCCGAAACCTGGCTCGAAGCGCCGAACGGCGGCCCGCAGAAGCTCTTCTTCCACCGTCCGGATCGCGCGGAGCTCCGGAAGGGGACGGACGCGCGGATTGAGGTATATAGCAGAAGAGTTTGAGTTTCAGGCGAGTGCCATCTGTCTGCCGCGGCGGCCAGTTTTGTCGGTGTGAAACTGAGGTGGCGCAGGCTAAAGTAGCGCAGGTATTCTTACCTGCAGAACCGCAGACAAGAATGTCTGCGCCACTTAAAGGAAGTTTCAGGAGCATACCATGTATTCCAAGTTGAACGCGGCGGTATTTGCTTGTGCCGTCCTGCTTCTGGCAGCAGGTCTCATCTCCGGCTGCTCGGGGCGGAAGGAGGAATTGCCGCTCGGGCTTGAATTCGTCAGGACGATCAGCATTCCCGCAGACGGCAGGAGGCTCCCCGCCCCGAGAGGCCTCGCCTTCGACGAGAAGAGCGCTTGCATCTATGCCGTCGACGACAACGGCGGAGTCGGCGTATTCGACAAGGATGGGAAGGCATTGAGATCTTGGAAGATGCCGGATTCGAGCAAGGGCAAGGCAGAAGGGATATGGGTGATGAAGGACGGCAGGATCGCCGTCGCCGACACGCATTATTCGCGGGTCGTGATCTTCAATGCCGACGGGACTGTTTCTTCGATGTTCGGGATGCATGGTACAGACGAGGGAAGGCTGGGCAATCCTGTCGGCATCGTCCAGGATACGGAAGGGAACTTCTTCGTTTCGGAGTATGGGTTCAGCGACAGGGTTCAGAAGTTCTCACAGGACGGCAGATACATCATGGGCTTCGGTTCCTCCGGCACCGGGCCGGGCCAGCTTCAGAGGCCGTCCGGCATCGCCTTCTCGGACGGGAAGATCTATGTCGCGGACGCCGTGAACAACAGGATACAGATTTTTTCGCAGGACGGCGGCTTTGCTGGAACAATCGACGGGAGCGGCAAAGGATACAGCCTCTACCTGCCATACGGAGTGCGCGTTGCATACGACGGCTCGCTTTTCGTCATCGAATACGGTAATTCACTGATAACAAGGCTGTCGGCGGACGGACGGCTGCTCGGGCGCTTCGGGGGGATCGGCTCGGACAGCGGGAAGTTCATCACGCCATGGGGTATCGCAATCGATGGCAAATCGGAAATATATGTCGCCGACACAGGCAACAGGAGGATTTCCATGTTCAAGATGAAGGAATGAATATCCTGTTTCAGATTTTTTGACCTCTGCGCATAATGTGCTTATAATCTTAGGGAAATACTGAGGATCGGATATTTAGCGAATGTCCAAATACTTCTTAAATATTGCCGGATGTTTTTTCCCTCTGCGGTCGGTGTTTCCGCCGCGACGGAGGGCTCTTTCGTTCTGGAGCATGGCGCCTCTGTTTTTCTTTCTAGTTGTTTTCGGTGCGACGTGCTTCCTGCTTGACTTTACCGGTGTCCTTCTCTTCACGCACCCGGGGGTGTTCTGGTTATCGGCGCTTCTGCCCTGGTTCTGGTGGATGCAGGAGAACGGATATTCGGGGCTCTACGGACTGCGCGGGCTTACGGCGCTCATGCTGCGGCTGAGCATCGCGGGCGTCTTCATAATGCTGCTGGCGGAGCCGCGTGCGGTCCGCGAGAGCAAAGGTCTTTCGGTGGTCTACGCGCTCGACATTTCGGACTCCATCGCCGGCGAGGCCGCCAACAAATCGCTCGAGTTCGTCCTGTCGACCGCCCAGAAAAAGCCGGAGGGCGACAAGGCCGGCCTGGTGGTGTTCGGCGGGAACGCCGCGGTCGAACTCCCACCCCGCACAAGCTTCCCGTTCGAGGCGGTAAATTCGATCGTCGACAAGGACGACACCAACATCGAGAAGGCCCTTTCCCTTTCGGCGGCGATGATCCCGGAGGACGAGAACGGCCGGATAGTCCTGATAAGCGACGGCAACGAGACCTCCGGCACGGTGAAGAGCGTCCTCGACGACCTCAAGGCGCGCTCGATCGCCGTGGACGTCCTGCCGGTGCAGTATGACTTCAAGGACGAGGTGTGGCTGGAGAAGCTTGAAGTCCCTGTGACCGTCAAGGAAGGCGAGACATACGAGGCGTCGGTAGTGCTTTCCTCGCTCAATGCGGGGAAGGGGGTTCTGATCCTTACCGAGAACGGCGGCCAGGTCTTCGAGAAGGAGGTGGGGTTCTCTCCCGGCAAGAACCGCTTCAGCATCCCGATCTACATGCGCCGCCCCGGCTACTACGAGTATGTGGCGAAGATACAGCCCCCCCCCGGAAAGGACGGCTGGCCGAACAACAACGTCGCGATCAACTACCTCTACCTGCAGGGCAAGGGAAAGGTCCTCCTCCTCAAGGATCCGTCCGGCGACCAGAGGGACTGGGACACCCTTTCGCGGGTGATACGCGACTCCGGCCGCGAGATCGAGGTGGCCGACGCCATGGACTGCCCGCGCGACCTCATGTCCATCCACCCCTACGACTGCATTATAATCGCCAACACCTCCGCGGACTGCTTCGACTACGTGCAGATGCAGGCGATCAAGGACGCGGTCTACAGCCAGGGCGCCGGGTTGCTCATGGTCGGAGGCGGGAACAGCTTCGGCCCCGGCGGCTACAACCGCACGCCCGTCGAGGAGGCGCTGCCGGTGGACATGGACATCACTTCGAAGAAGGTCCTTCCGAAAGGCGCCCTGGCCATCATACTGCACACCTGCGAGTTCCCCGACGGCAACACATGGGCGAAAAGGATCGCCAAGGCATCCATCAAGGTGCTCGGCGAACAGGACGAGGCCGGCCTTCTCGCATACGACTTCCAGGGCGGCGGCGCCGCCGAAAAATGGGTCTTCCCGATGACGCCGGTCAGCAAGTACGAGGAGATGGTGAGGCATATAAACAGCTGCGAGCCCGGCGACATGCCGAGCTTCGCCAACACGATGAAGCTCGGGCTTGAAGGCCTTAAGAAGTCGGACGCGGCCGCGAAGCACATGATCATCATATCCGACGGCGATCCGCAGCCCCCGCAGCCGGATCTCGTCCAGTCGTTCATCAACGAGAAGATAACCGTCTCGACAGTCCTTGTCGACGGATACCACCAGGGTTCGTTCCAGGCGGTCATGCAGGCGATAGCCAAGAGCACGGGCGGCAGATTCTACTACCCGCAGAACCCCGAATCCCTGCCTTCGATCTTCATCAAGGAGGCCAAGACCTTGAAGAAGAGCATGATACAGAACAAGACATTCGTCCCGACGGTCGAATTCGACGACGGTGCCGTGCTCAAGGGGATCGGCGCGATCAGGCCCGTTCACGGCTACGTCCTGACGAGCGTCAAGGAGGATTCGCGGCGCTGCACCGTGATCCTGCGCGGGCCCGACCAGGATCAGGTGGATCCCGTGCTGGCGGTGGGCAGGTTCGGCATCGGGAAGTCCGCGGTGTTCACCAGCGACCTGTCGCCGAACTGGTGCAAGGACTGGATGGAGTGGGACATGCTCGAGCCGTTCGTGAAGCAGCTCCTCGTCAGCATATCCAGGGTCTCGAAGGAGCAGAGCCTCCGCCTCCACGCCTACGCCTCCGGGAGCACGGGCATGATAACCGTCGAGGACTTCTGCCCTGAGGAAAGCTTCCTTGACATCTCGGTGAAGGTCGCCGGCCCGGACGACATGGGCGCCGACCTCAAGCTGGAGCAGACCGCCCCGCGCAGATACCAGGGGAAGTTCGACCTCTGGGGGCAGGGCAGGTACCAGATCATGGCCGCGGGCGGCGACGGCAAAAGGAACGAGACCGCCACCGGCGGGCTCATAGTCCCGTATTCGCCGGAATACCTTAAGTTCCGATCCAACCCGCTGCTGCTCGAAAGGATCGTGGGCTCGACGGGAGGCAGGATGCTCTACGGCGATGAAAAGGGCGAGAAGATTTTCCCGGAGGAGAGGAAGGCCCGGCGCTCCTCAAAGCCTATTTTCGGACTCTTTCTGGCGATGCTGGCGTTCCTCATCCCGCTCGACGTCGGCGTTCGCAGGGTGCAGATGGACTTCTCCTCCGTCACCGCCTATTTCAGGAGGACGAAGGTCGCCGCAGCATCGTCGACCGAGACGCTCGGCGCGCTGCTGAAGCGCAAGGAGGGGGCGCGCATCAAGATCGATGGCGACGGCAGGGAAAGGCCGATGACCCCCCATGCGGGCACCCATCCGCCAAGGCAGGCGAAGACTCCCGAGCCCGCCTCGGCGAAGAAGCCGCAGGATCCTGTGGCAAAGCAGGAGGCTCCGGAGGAGCTCTCGACCACCGAAAGGCTCCTCGCCAAGAAACGCAAGCGGGACAAGAAGGATTAGGAATATCCAATGATCAATGAGCCAAATTCAGATTTCCGGCTCCTATCTGTGGCAAGGCGCGTTCGGTATTGTCTGTGGTCTTCCTGCGCAGGCGGCGGAAGGAATGGAAACCTGAATTCACATGCCGGTAGGCAGGTCTATGAACTCGCATTCGAGCCTGAATTTCCTGCGCAGGATGTCCATGACCGAGATGATGCCCGGCTTCTCCGTGCAGTAATGTCCGCCCGATACGACCGTGATGCCGGTCTCCCTGATCAAGTGGAATGACTCATGGCAGACTTCGCCTGTGACAAGGCAGTCGAGATTTTTCTCCAGGGCCTCGACGATTCCGTGGCTGCCAGAGCCGCCGGAGATCACACCGACGTTCCTGACCGTCTTTCCGGAGCCGCCGAAGACGACGCATTTCGCCGACAGCTCCCTGTCGAGGATACTTGCGAATTTCGCGGCCGTGGCGCCGGACGGGGCCGCCCCGCAGACTCCGATATCCTTCCCGGAATATTCCGCGAATGTCCCGCATTTCCTGAGACCGAGCATCCGGGCGAGGCAGGCGTTGTGGCCGATTTTCGGCGCGGCGTCCAGCGGGAGGTGGGCGGCATAAAGCGAGATCGAATTCTTGAACAGCGGCTCGACCTGCATCTTGTTGTAGCCTGTAAGCCGCTTCAGGCTGTCGCGCCAGCTTATGCCGTGGTGGACGAAGACGAACTGGGCGCCCCGCTCCGCGGCCTTCTCGAAGAGCGTCCGCGACGAGTCCACGCCGAAGACCGCCTTCCTCACCTCCGCGGCGCCCTGCACCTGCAGCCCGTTGTTCGAGCTGTCCTGCGCGAATTCCCCGATCTTGAGAAGATCGTCCAGAAATGCTGCAAGCCTGTCGAGTTCCATGGATTTCTCCGTTAATTCTTGGGTGTCAGCACCTGGCATGCTTATAAGGGTTCCTGACCGTAACCGAGCCGTAAGACTGGCCGTCAGCCATGTCTTCGGAATAGAGTATCTTGCATCCGCCGCGTTCAGCGGCGGCGACAATCAGCGAATCCCAATAGTTCAAGCGCCATTTCCCCTTGATTTCTAAAGCCCTGACAACCAAGGTTGCATCAATATCCACTGTTGCGAGCGACGAAAGGAGTAGTATCTCCTTTTTAGCCTGAGACTCAGAAAGAGGTTTGGCCGATTTCTTTGTCGCGGTGATAAAAAACTCGCCCAGTACCTGCGGAGATATGACGGCGGCGCCTTCTCGCATGTGACCTAGTATCAGTTCCTGGCTGATTCTCCTCTTATCGGGCAAGGATGAATCATGGGCGTAGACCAGGACGTTGGTGTCGATAAAAACCTTATCTGGCATGGAGATCCTCGCGGGTCCAATTCTTCCTTCCAATCACCATTTTTGACGATTTGAAGAAGTCTTCCAGCTGCGACACCGTCTCATGCTCCTTGATGTCCTCGCGTGCGGCCAGCTGCCTGAGGCTATCGCGAACCATAGCCGTCAGAGAAGTGTTCTTCTCAACCGCAAGCTTGCGGACCTTTTTAAGGATGTCGTCTTCTATAGCCAAAGTTATGTTTGCCATGATTGCCTCCGTTCAACCCTTCCCGATATCATATTGATTCCACATTATAAGTGTATCACATAAACTGTGGAAGTCAAGATTCCGGCATGAACCTCGCCTGGATGATCTTCCAGCGCAGGTCGGAGTCCTTCTTCCTCCTGAGCAGGAGGCGCGTTTCTGCCTGGAGGTCGCCCTTGAGGGAGGATATCTCCCTGATTTCATCCGCGGTGCATCTGAAGAGGACGGCGAACGGGTTCGCTACGCCAGCCAGGCGCAGGCGCCTGACCGCCCTTTTGACGCGCCTCCTCCGTAGGAAATTCCTGGCGGCGAGGAATGCAGGGAAGGCCAGCGCGAACGCCCAGAACACGGGCATCGGCAGGTTCATGATTTCAAGGGCGGAGACGAATCCTGCGGCCAGGAGTACGAAGATCGGGACGATGAAGATGATGCTGTCCGCCTGGCTGTGGAAGCATGGGCCGATGTAGCGCCTGAACCAGCTCGATGAAAGGCGGTATGCGAAGAACTCCTCGTATGCGGCGTCCTGCAGAGGCATCCTGGCGATGTGGCAGAGCTCGTGCGAGAGGAGCTCCTTCCTCATGTAGAAGAAGAGCCAGCGAGCCTTTTTTGCGAAGACCGCACGGATCAGGAAGAGCGTAAGGCGGCTGTCGTGGAAGGATATGGCGCATCCGCCCCACAGCGGCCCGATGCCCTTTGACAGGAAGAAGCCCGGAACCCAGTCGATCCTGAATCCGTATGCGGCGCCAGTCTCATGGGCCGCTTCGTCGAGGATATCCTTTGTGATCAGTCTATTCGAATCAAGATTCGGGACACCGGGGATATCTACCGTTCCCTTCTCCTTGAGCTCGGCGTTGAATTCCGCGAGCTGGGCGAGGACCTCCTTCGTCCTGGAGATGAAACCGCCAAGCTCCTCGCCCGGCGCGGCCAGGAATCCGCGGGAGTCAAGCTCCGCCAGTGCGGCGACGTCGCCTCCCGCGGCCTTGCAAAGTGTCTCTTCGCTAGTGTCGGACATGGCATCCTTTATTTTAGGCGGGCTGTGCCCGCCGCGTGCGATACGTGTTCACGCGACAACTCTAAATTCCAAGCACCAAATTCCAAATTACAAATAAATTTCAATATGCAGATTCCAAGCGCATCAGTTCAGAGTTCGGATATTGAAGTTTGAGATTTATCTGGAATTTGGTGCTCGGAGTTTTGGAATTTGAAAACACTTAAAGCATAGAAGTCTAAGACAAAGAGCAATCTGCATAGTGCCTCCCCGTTTCCAGGTGCTTCACGACATATTCCCTGACGGCGTCGCCGAGCGGCGTGATCGGCCTGTCGTATCCGGCTTTCCGTATCTTGGATATATCCGCCTTCGTGTAATACTGGTAGCCGGCGCGGATGGACTCGGGCATGTCGATGTATTCAATGGAAGGCTTTCTTCCCATGGCCTTGAAGACGCATTCGGCGAGCCGGTTCCAGGTCTCGGCCCTGCCGCTGCCGATGTTGAAGAGGCCGCATATCCTTCTCTCCAGCAGGAAGATGGCCATCGCGGCGGCGTCGCGGACGTAGAGGAAGTCGCGCTTCTGGCCGCCGTCCACGAATTCCTTCCTGTGCGACTTGAAGAGCCGGAGG
Organism: uncultured Victivallaceae bacterium; assembly: GCA_964636325.1. GTDB lineage: Bacteria > Verrucomicrobiota > Lentisphaeria > Victivallales > GWF2-50-93 > CAZWRV01. Next base: position 10,148 of record CAZWRV010000143.1, read on the forward strand.
CGTCCGGTCTCCCTGATCTGGTCGAACGCCTTGCATACGACGCTCCTCATTTCGCCCTTGTGCCATTCGTTGGGGCCGAAGACGTTGGTGAACTTGAGCCCTGTGATCCTGCGGAAGAGGCCGTTGCGCCAGGCCCACATGTCGAAGAGCTGCTTGGAATATCCGTACATGTTCAATGGGCGGAGCGAGGCGATGCCGGCCTCGTCGTCCTTCCATCCGAGGGAGCCGTCGCCGTACGTCGCGGCGCTCGATGCGTAGACGAAGCGTATGCCGCGGCGGAGCGCGAACTCCGCGAGCTCCTTGCTGAACTGGAAGTTGTTGTCGGCGAGGTAGGAGCAGTCCTTCTCGGTGGTGCTGGAGCAGGCGCCGAAATGGACGACCGACTTCACAGGCGTGTTGTCGAAGTCGCCGTCGGCGATCATCCTGCGGAAGAGATCCTTCTCAAGATAGTCCTGGAACCTGAGCCCCCTCAAGTTCCTCCATTTCGCGGATTCGCCGAGGTGGTCGGATATGATGATCCGGTCCTCGCCGAGCTGGTTCAGCTCGCCCGCGGTCACGCTCCCGATGAAGCCGGCGCCGCCGGTGATTATGTGGTATCCTGTTGAACCTGCTGCCTTCGCCATTGTCCAGTCCTGTCTTTATTTCCATATAATATATTGTCGCAACGGGATTTTCATAAGGCGTTTGTGCGCCAAAGCATGACCTTTTCAGCATAAAAAGAAGACTGCCCGTCTGCGAATATAGCAGTATTGCCGGTCAGAAACTCGGTGGAGGGCGAAGCCGTGCTGAGCTGCGGTTGAGCTCGGCTCAACCCTCCGGAAGACGACAAAGATAACGACAAAGTTCGCGACAAAGATGGGCGAGTTTCATAGGAGTGCCGCTCTGGCGAGGAAATCCGCCAGTTCTGTCGGTAAGAAACTCGATGGAGGGCGAAGCCGTGCTGAGCCGCGGTTGAGCTTGGCTCAAC
>CAZWRV010000144.1:0-11019 GCA_964636325.1 uncultured Victivallaceae bacterium
AAGTGATACCTTATCACATTTCGCGGAGAGGAGATTGACCTTCTCATACTATCTCCCCTGAAACTTGCCTCAAGTAACGCAGACATTCCTGTCTGCGGCATCGCAGGTAGGAATACCTGCGCTACTTCAAGACCGACAAACTGCGGTCACCGCAGACAGCCACTCCTGAAACTTGGATATCTTTGTCGGTAACTTCGTCGCCTTCTGGAAAATTGAGCCGGACCGGGATTCGGCGCTCCCAGGCAGGTCGTCCTCGGATTGTGCGGTGTGCCGCAAAAAATGGAAGAAAATAATTGCTATATATTGAAAACAACTACAAATATAGTATAATGGATGTGAAAGCGAGGAGGCCCTGCCATGGACAGCAAGAAATCTTTTCTTTTAAGCGGTGAAATTTTTCAGCGCCGGAAAATCTTCACGCTCATAGAGCTCCTTGTTGTGATCGCGATCATCGCCATATTGGCGTCTATGCTCCTGCCAGCCCTTAGAAACGCCCGGGAGACCGCGAAGAAAGGGCTGTGCCTCAGCAACCTCAAGCAGATCGGCTTGGCTACCATCAGCTACAGCATGGAAAACCAGGCAATGCCCATCATGGGGCCATACAGCCAGCTCGCCCAGGGAGACTACAACTGGGGCGGAGTCAACTACACGTTCGCATCGATCTATGTAGATTACCTCGGCGGCAAGCTTGATATCAGCGGCCAGACGATGGCGGGCTGCGTTCGCTTCTATACCGCGCAGGTCTTCGTCTGCCCCGGCTCGCAGCGGACTTCCGGCTATTTCCGCCTGGCCTACTCCATGGTCGGCGGCAGCATGCGGGACAAGCCGGTGAGCATCGAGAAGATGCAGAAGATGTTCGAATACGGCAAGAGCAAAGACCGGATGTCCGGCGTAAGTCCCGCATTGTGGATCGACCGCATAATGTATTCCAGGGGGGACATAGGCAACACAGGCGGACCCGCCGAGACGAACCATTTCCCGTCCCCGAGCGGCGCGGCTTTAGACACCAATCCTCCGCTTGTATATCCCAAAGGAGGCAACTCCGTCAACCTGGACGGCTCAGGCCAGTGGTGCAAGTTTGTCGGAATCATGTGGGTCAAGGAAGACGACTTGATGAGGGCCGACACTGGCAAGAACCGTGTCGGATTCCCAGGCAACACCGTCCACCTGATGGCCAACGGCAACGCCGATCTGGACATGTCTATCGACCCCTATAACATCTGGGCCAACGGCCGTCCCAGCATCGCAGGATATTATTGAGCCTGGTGTCCCACGCCGCAAATAAGCTGCAAATAAGTGGAAGTTAAACATAAATAATCATAAGGAGAAAACAGATGCGGAAAATCCTGAACGGACTTGCCGGAGCGGCCGCGCTGCTGCTGGTCGCATACTCGCAGACGACCGACGCAAACGACAACGGACGCGGACTGCACAAGCAGCTCTACGCCGTCCCAGCCCCTGGTAAAGTCGTAATAGACGGCAAGCTCGACGACTGGGATCTTTCCGGGCAGATCGAGACATACGTGGTGCAGGCTACACGCGCGACGCAGAGCGCGAAGTTCGCAATGATGTATGACAACGAGGCGATCTATCTCTCCGCCGACATCAACGACCCCAGCCCGATGATGAACATGCGCGATCCGCGCACCGATCCCAGCCAGGGCTGGAACGCCGACTCCTGTCAGTTTCGAATGACCATCGATCCGAAGGTGGGCTACCCCATCCTCGACGAAAGCACATTCAAATACAAGGGCGGCAAGGACGATCCTCAGGACACACGGGACGACATCGTCCACCTGACGCTATGGTGCTACACAGGCACCGGCGAACCCCAGCTCGCCATGCAGCGCGGTATGACATACCGCATTCCTCCGAACGCACCGCGCGGCCTGGTTCCACAGGACCAGTTCGAGGCGAAATATCTCAAGCGCGCAGACGGCACCGGCTACACATTCGAATACAGGATTCCATGGAAGACCATGAACGCGAAGGCGCCCCTGAAGGGCGGCGACGTCGTCGCGGGAACCGTCCAGTTCAACTGGTCCCGGCCAGACGGGCAGATGACTGCGGGCGGCTCGGCCTGGGCATATGACGTCCTGAGGTCGCCTGGCTTCACCTTCCAGAGCACCGCCTGCTGGGGCAAGATCATCTTTTCGGAGACGGGCAACGTGGACAAGAAGCTCGTTGAGGCCGGGGTTCCTCCTGACCGTCCCCTGCCGCTCGAATTCTCATACACGCTTCCCGAGGACACCGAATGCACCATTCAACTTTTCAACGACAAGAACGAGAACGTGCGCATCCTCGTGCCCCAGCAGGGGCGCATGGGCGGAAAGAACATCGAGCGCTGGGACGGATGCGACGACATGGGCAACCTTCTGCCCGCCGGCAAATACGCCTGGCGCGGAATCTACCATGCACCGATCAAGGCGGAATACCGCTTCTCGGTCCATAATTCCGGCAAGCCCCCGTATCCTACGGCCGATGGCAAGGGCGGCTGGGGCGCCGACCACGGTGTGCCTCAGGCGGCATGCGCCTTCGACTCCGGAATACTTCTCTCATGGAATTCCAGCGAATACGGCTGGGGCGTGATACGCACCGACTTCGAAGGCCGCAAGCAATGGGGCTGCAACTACGACGCGACGCACCTCGCCACCGACGGCGAAACAATCTTTTCCGCCGGTGGCCACGGCTTCACACGCAGCAACGCCATCCAATTGATGACGCTCAAGGAGGCGCGCCCGACCCAGATCGGCGGAAAGGACAACATCGCCGCGCCGCCCGGCGGAGACGAAAAGGCCAACCTCGTAACCGGACTCGCCTGCGGCAGCAAGGAACTCCTCGCCAGCTACAAGGAACGCAACTTGGTCGCGCGCTTCAACCCCAAGGACGGCGCCCTGATCGGCACCTGGGAAGTCCCTGCTCCGGAAAGGCTTGCAGTTCTTCCCGAAGGCAAGATCGCGGTCATCGGCGGCGGCAAGCTGCTGATCCTCAAGGACGGCAAGACCGTCCAGGCCATAACGGAAAAGCTCGACGAGCCCACGGCCGTCGCGGCCTTCGAGAACATGATCTTTGTCGCCAACCGCGGCAAGCTGATGAACATTTCCGTATATGACGAGGCGGGCAAATATCTCCGCAGCATCGGCAAGGAGGGCGGCCGTCCGGCGATTGGGAAATACGACCAGCTCGGAGTCTACATGCCCGGCGGAATCTGCGTGGACAAGACCGGCCAGCTATGGGTCGCGGAAGTCGCCGACGCCCCCAAGCGCATCAGCGTCTGGGACGCCAAGACCGGAGAGTTCAAGAAGGAGTTCTTCGGAAGCTGCGACTACTTCGCCTATGGCTTTGTCGACCCCAAGAAGACGGACGAGATGCTCGTCCACAATGTTCTCTGGAAAGTCGACTGGAAGAACTACAAGGTAACGCCGATCACCACGGTCTGGCGCAAGACATCCCCAGACATGGTTCCACCGCCCGGCACCGGCGCCTATGCGGCCAACGCCAAGATATTTACGGCGGACAACGGACGCCAGTACATGTACGGCAACAACTATGCCCACTTCTCCGCGCTGTTATACCGTGACGGCGACATCTTCAAGCCGATACTGAGCAAGATACACGTCGGCTACGACTACATCGGGCCAGCCGGAATCCCGTTCATGGACGACGACCGCACGAAGTATCCGGCGGGACAGTATTTCTGGCAGGACAAGAACGGCGACTGCTGCGTCCAGCCCGAAGAGGTCGCGCCTTTGAAAGGGACGCCGCTTGAAAATTTCAACATATCCTGGGTCTTCCCCGACCTGAGCATACTGGTCGCAGGCCATCTGTTGAAGCCGGTCAGCATGGACAACGGAATTCCCAAGTATGATCTGGCCAAGGCCGAGAAGCTTACGCGCCACTATGGCATTCCGATGGACGACGGCGGATGCATCACCTCCGCCACCGGCAAGGGCGTCTGCCTCGCGCGCTGGGACAAGGACGACAACAAATTATGGAGCTACAGCAACATACCCTCCTGGCATGAAGCCCTCAACATGGGCGTCACCGGCCCAGGCAAGCTCTGGGGAATGACCGGGTGCATGGGCAGGGGCGGGGACTTCCTCCTCTTCCAGACATACTTCGGCCCCAACCACATCTTCCGCACGGACGGCGTCTACGTCGGGGCGCTCCTAAAGGATGGGCGCCTCATGCTCGAGCGCGGACAGGACGAGGGACAGCCCGAAGGGCAGGGCGGATACTTCAACAGACTCAAGGTCGAGGAAGGCCAGCCAGAACGCTACTTCGCAATCGGCGGCGGCCAGGACGCCCGCGTCTGGGAGGTCGTAGGCCTCGACACAATCAAGGATCTTCCCGGCGGAACATACGAGCACACCCCCGAGCTGGCCGCGAAGGCCGAAAAAGCCATGCACGAATACAAGATGGCCATGGCCGCCGCAAACCAGATCGTGATCGGAAGGGACATCGCCTCGGCAAAAACCGTCGAGAAGGAACTTGAAGCGGGACGCGCCTTCAAAATCAGAATGGCCCACGACGGCAAGAACCTTATCGCCGAATACGAAGTCAATTCGGACACCCAGCTCGTCAACACTTCTCCCGACCCCAAGCTGATCTTCAAGGGCGGCAACTGCATGGACATTCAGCTTGAGAACAGCCTCGGGGAGCCGGTCAGGATCCTCGCGACGATGTATAACGGCAAGCCCTTCGCTGTGCTCTACTTCCCGAAGGTCAAGGACTTCAAGGGCGAACCCACCGTATTCAATTCGCCGACGGGAAAGGAGACTTTCGACGAGATCAAGTTCCTGGAGGGCGTCGAGCTCAGCTCCGAGAAGACCGACAAGGGCTTCCGCGCCAGGGCGGCGATCCCCCTCGAGAAGCTCAGGCTCGACCTCAAGCCCGGACAGAAGCTCAAGATGGACGCCGGATACATCTACGGCAACGCCAAGGGCGCCGGAAAGGCCGTCCGCCGCGCATACCTCTTCAACAACAGCTTCTCCGCCAACGTCGTGGACGACATCCCAAACGAAAGCCGCCTCGAACCCAAGGAATGGGGCGAAGCTCAGGTGGAGTAGAACGCCCAACTCTCAGCGGTGAACATCTAATCGAATTGATGTAAATCTGAATGGCTGTAAGTGAAGTTTTGTCGGTCAGGAACTCGATGGAGGGCGAAGCCGTGCTGAGCCGCGGTTGAGCTCCTGCCTTTGTCGGACTTCGGCGCGGCACGTGGCTCAACCCTCCATCGAACGGAATCGAGCTTCAGGAGAGCAAGGGAGGGTATTATGGACAGAGAATGCGGAAGATGGTGTCCTCCGAGTGACCGTGGAGGCAAGTGCGCTGGATCACGCGGCAGAACGTCGAAGGCCTTCACCATCATTGAACTCTTGGTGGTGATCGCCATAATAGCGATCCTTGCGTCGCTGCTCCTTCCGGCGCTGAGGAACGCGAAGGAGTCTTCGCGGAAACTGGCCTGCCTCGGAAATCTCCGTCAGATCGGGCTTGCCACCATCGGTTATGTGGGGGACAATAATCATGTTCTGCCTTACCACGGGCAGTTCGGGACAATTTTCGGAAGCATGAACAGCTCCGCCGTGATATCCGTTTATGAAGACTATCTGAAAGGGGTATGGGCGGATCGCATGAGCAACCCTATCCCCATCTTTGTCTGCCCTTCCAATAGGAGGTCGAACTATTTCAGGATGGCCTACGGATACCTTACCGGCGGCCTTCCGAGCCGCCCGATGACCGTGGATCGCCTTCTCAGGTTCGCCAACACTGTTGGCGCCGCAGAGCGGAACGCCGCCCTTTGGTGCGACAGGGTCCAATACAACAATTTCGAGAATTGCGGAGGATTCCAGGAGACAAACCATAAGAAGTATTGGATAAACGCGGATCTCAACGGCGCCGGCGCGTCATATGGAGGCATCGGCATGCCTGCCGGAGGCAATACCGTATTCGTGGACGGCTCTGCCAAGTGGCTGGCATTCCCGGGTGGTGGTGTCTCAGGCACCTCCGGGGAACTGGTTTTCACCAATAGGTTCGGTCCCCCGCCGAGCGGCTGGGCCATGCCGACAAACGCGGTATATCCTTACCTGACCGATAGCAGTGGCGAGTTTTCCGTGCTTTACTGGGCGCTGCTTGGGACAGGGCCATCATATACCTACAGCACGTATTTTTAGGGAGAATCAAATAAAGATATCCTTACTGGACATCGCCGTCGAGCTTGATATCGGCCCTGTAGCCGAAAGCCTTCGGGCACAGGCGGATTTTTTGCGGAGCGATCCGCATTTCCTCGAAAATTACGATTTGATTTGATGTTTTGAGCAGTTCTTGCGGAACCCATAGCGACTGCTGCGGGCCGAGGCTCCAGTATCTTCCGATGTTGAAGCCGTTCACCCACGCGCTGCCCTTGCCTGCGTTCTCGCCGAACTCCAGCCTGAACGCGGCGTCGGGAACTTCCTTAAGCCTGATGACCCCTTTGATCCAGGCGGGGCCTTTGATCTCGGCTTCGCAGGATGCCCATCTGCCCGATGCGGGGCCTGGGGTTGGCCACAGCTCGAAGCTTTCGCCGTCGGCGGTTCCGGGCCGCATCCGCCACCTGCGAATTTCGCGGCCGTTGAGCCAGACCGGTCCGAAGAGACCCTTCGGTTCGCAGAGCGGAATGTCGAATTCCGCGCCGCTGTTGAACATGCCGAGGTTTTCAACGAGGATCGAAATCACATGGCTGCCTTTTTCAAGCGAGGGCATGACGTTCCATCCCAGATGCGAATGCGCGCCGCGGATCCCGATGTAATTCCCGTCGACCCACACGAGCGCCCTGTCCGCCGCCCCGCTGAAGCAGATCATCTGCGGCCCGGCGTGGGCAACCCTGAATTCCGCCCTGTACCAGGCCCGTCCGTGCCCGTCTCCGAAATAAGCCATCGGCTCCGGATGTCCGGAGCAGTGCCATTTCGAATCGTCGTAATCAGCGGTAGCCTCGGGGAAGTCGCGGGAATATCCGATATCCTCAAGAAATTCTTCCGAAACTGAAGAATTTCTTGAGAATGAAGGCCTAAGGATTTTTATCTCTCTGTCCTTCAGCGTCCAGTACGGATTTGTTTCCGCCGAGGACGCCTTGAGTTCCAGCGAGCCGTTTGCAGCTTTTACATCTTCAATCCTGTCCGGTCCGCCGACGACCGCGGCCGGCGCGCCCGGAATTTCCAACCTCCAGCATCTTTCAATGGACTTGCTGTTGAGAACAAGGATTTCGAGCCCTTTGTGAGTCTTAAGCAACGGCATCTCGTCCGCCGGAACAGTGAAATCGATTTTTTCGTCGTCGATCGCCGCGAAAGCTTTCTTTCCCGCCTCCCCAAAGAGTACGAGGGCCGGTTCAACGGCATAGATGCCAAGATCGGTTTCGTTCAGGATCATGCCGTTGCCGAGCGGAAGGTTTTTGACCGACCACCGGACCGCGCCTGCCGGGATGGACATGTCGACGCAGGCCTGTTCCTTCTCCTTGTCGGCGATTTCGAGCTTCTCCTTCGAGTGGTTGATGAAGAACGTGAACTCGGCGGTCTTTCCTTTCCGGACGGCCTTGAGGAGGCCGGGGCTTATCTCAGTAATCTCCGGCATCCCGGTGCCTGCGAATTCCGCGGAGGCGAGCGGGGACATCCGGTTCTTGAAGAGCTGGTACTTGGGGCTGAAGAGTCCGTCGTCGAGGATCGGCGCGCCCGGCCCGTAGAGCGTCGTCATGAAGTTCAGGTCGGAGCAGATCGAGCAGCCGTGCCAGTAGGCGAAGTGGGCCCCGCCGGAGAAGACGAAGGCTGTCAGGCCGCCGGCACCGCCCGCGGCGATCTCAAGCGCGCCGTTCAGGGAACGTTCATCATCATACACCGCAGAACCGTTCCTGCCCCACCAGTCGAAGGCGGCGATCCAGTATTCGGTGACGAAGAGCGGGGCGTCCGGCTGGAGCTTCCTGGCCCTTGCCAGGTTGCGGATGCCGTCGCCGCCGAAGTTGCAGCAGAGGTTCACTCCCTTGTATTTCCGCGGCTGGAGGCGCGCGAAGTTGATGAAGCTGTCGCAGTTTATGATCGGCACGCTGATCCCGTGTTTGAGCACCTGGCGGCGGAGATGCTGGATGTATTTCTCCTCCTGGAACTTGCCGTAGTGCCCGTATTCGTTCTCGATCTGACACATGATGACTGATCCGCCATTGCCGATCTGGAATTTCTCGATTATCGGGCAGATCTTGTCGAACCACTTGCCGACGTATGAGAGATATTTCCTGTCGGCGGTCCGGGGGCGCAGGCCCTTTTTTCGCGAGAGCCACGGCGGAAGTCCGCCGGCCTGCCATTCGTCGCAGATATACGGCCCGGGCCGGGCGACGACATAGAGGCCGATCTCGGCGCATAGGCTGAGGAAGTGTTCGACATCCCTATGCCCGGAGAAGTCCCAGCGGCCCTCTTCAGTCTCGTGGAAGTTCCACGGCATGTAGACGGAGATCGCGTTGAAGCCGGCGCACTTCTGCTGGACCAGCCGCCTGCGCCATTCGCCGCGCGTCAGCTTGAAGTAGTGAACCTCGCCGGAAAGGAGCCACACAGGCCTTCCGTCGATCATATACGAATTCCTGCCGTAAGCTATCATTGTCATTTCACTTTCATCATTGGAGGAGTGGATCATTGGACAGGTGGGTAGTATAGATGCGCCATGTCGAAAATCTACCCGGCACTGCATCTTGGAAAGTATGGACCGAAACGGAACTTTATAATCTTGATAATCTAAATATTGCAACTATTATATTTGTAGTAAAAGTAATAGGAGTTCCGATGAACACGGTTTCAACCATGGACATGAGGCACGGCCTTGGAGACATCTTGAACAGGGTCTGCATTAAGCAGGACGAATTCATCATCGAGAGGAAGGGGAAGCGTCTTGCGGCGCTGGTCCCTTTTGAAAAATTCCAGGCGATGCGCAAGATGGCCGCATCGAACATCCTGAAGGTGATGGAGGACAGCGCCGGATACGGCCTGTCCGAAGAGGCCGCTGGAAAAATCGCCGATGATGCGAAGCACAAGTCGAGAAGGCGTAAATGAAGGCAGGCGAGACGTTCAGGATTGTGCTCGATGTCAATGTCATCATCAGCGGCCTTATAAATCCTTCTGGAGTTCCAGGCCTCATATTGAGGGAGATCATGTCGGACGCAGCTTCCTTGCGGCTAATTGTCTCAAGGGCGGTGCTCGACGAACTGCAGGCGGTCATCGCATATCCTTCGGTGAAAAGATATTTGAAGGTGGATGAGCGCAAGATACGGAATCTTCTGGTGGATTTCGAACTGGTTGCGGAGTTGCACGATACGGCGGGACATTCGATAGATATGCATTCGTCCGACTCCGACGATGACAAGTATCTCCTGCTTGCAGAGGCGGCCAAGCCGGATTTCCTGGTGAGCGGAGATGAGCATCTAACTGTTCTGAAGACTATAGGCGGAGTTGCGATTCTGAGCCCTAGAGAGTTCTGGAATCTTTTCCAGAAAAGATCCTCAGTGCATTGAAACCTGTATGATGTCGGGGTTGCGGGAGAGCTCCCCGATCAGTCTCTCGGCAGGGATCCTGTCCAGGCGCATGGAGCATGTGGCGGCGGTTCCGCCCTCGAAGATGATGTTCTGCATCTCCTCTATGTTGACGCCCTCGGCCTTGAGGGCGTCCAGGACGGCGGCGAGGACGCCGACGCGGTTGAAGTGGCGGACGACCATGCCGTGGGTGGTCTGCGGCTTCGTGCGGACGTTGACGACGTTGGCGGGCACTCCGGTTTCGACGAAGGATTTTACGACCCGCACAGTTTCGTCGGCGATGGCCTCCGAGGCCTGGTCCGTGGAGGCGCCTATGTGCGGCGTGCAGACGGCCAGCTCGGCCAGTTCCTGGTCGCTGAAGCTGTCCGTGCCCCCTTTCGGTTCGTTCTCGAAGACGTCGAGGCCGACCTTGAGCCCCTTTTCCCTTATGGCACTCTTAAGGGCGGCGGTGTCGACGATTTCGCCGCGGGAGGTGTTGACGAGGATGGCGCCGTTCTTCATCTTCGAGAGGAACTCATGGCCGACGAGGTGGTGAGTCTCCTTTGAATATGCCAGGTGGATTGTTATTGCGTCGGCGATGGCGGCTATGACGAGCGGCGAAGGCGCGAACTGGATTCCCATCGCCTCGGCGCTTACCGCGCTGAGCGAACGCGACCAGGCGATTACGTCCATCTCCAGCGCTCTGGCACGCGCTATCACCGCCCTGCCGATGCTGCCGACGCCTATTACGCCGAGCTTCCTCGACTTGAGGCCGCGCGCCTTGCCGTATTCGCCCTTCTTCCAGGATCCTGAACGCATGTCCGCCGCGGCAGGTACAATACGGCGGTCGCAGGCGATGAGGAGGCCGACCGCAAGCTCTGCTACGGCCTCGGTGTTCCTCCCGGGGCAGTTCGCCACGTGGATGCCGCGCCTGCTTGCCGCCTCCAGGTCGATCGTGTTGACGCCGGCGCCGGCGCGGACTATCAGGGAAAGAGATTTTGCGGCGTCGATGGTCCTAGCAGTCACTTTCATGGAACGGACTATCAGTACGTCGTGGTCGGAAATCGCTTCCGGCAGTGTCTCGGCCTTGAGCGAAGTGTCCGTCTTCACCTCGCAGCCGAGACCTTCGAGCGCCTTGACCGTCTTGCCGGAAAGCTTGTCTGCGATAAGGACTTTCATGCAGCTCCCTTCCGAAGCTCCCTATTTCTGCGGATAGCTCAGGACAGTCTTCTTGGTTCCGTTGAGATTTCGTAACTTGGCACCGCCACCGGCGCAAATTGGCCAAATTCACAAGACGGCCAAATCAGCTTTAAAAATATCATATTTAAAAATACATATTTCCAGCCAATCAATTATATTTTTAAACTTTTATTGAGAAGCGCGTATTGTATGTCTTCGGGGAGCGAAGGCGATAGTTTCAGAGGAGTGGTGCTCTGCGAATATAGCAGTTTTGTCGGGGTGAAACTTAAAGTAGCGCAGGTATTCCTACCTGCGATGCC
>CAZWRV010000145.1:0-10974 GCA_964636325.1 uncultured Victivallaceae bacterium
AATCCCAAATCTTGCTCGTCAAAATGCCAATTTGCAGACCTAAATGAGTATATCTCCGCACAACTCCTTGATCCTCAAGGCTTTCTTCACAGCAAAAACGGACCTGCCATTGTTGAAGTAGACATATGCGTCCCTTCCGGCCTGGAGGCATGACAGTATTTTCAAAGCGTCGCTCTTCTCTTTCAGGAGGCCGATTGTACATTCACATCTTCATGGCCTGAAGCTGTTCCGGTAGCGCTGCGTGCCGAAACGGCCGAGGTCGTCCCTTAGGAAGAACATCCCGCTGCTCCTCAGCTTCCCGCCTGACTCGAGGATATCGAGCATCATCTTCTGCAGCGAGGTCTTGCGGGGCGCCTTCGAAAGATCCGGATAGTCCTTCAGGAAGATGAAGAAGAAACCGTCGTTCCCCGCGGACGGAATCGGGAACAGATAGAGCTCGCGCATGAACTTGGACAGGTTGGAGTCCGGAAGCCTTTCCTCTATCTGGGTGTTGAAGATCCAGGACTTGCAGATCATGGCCCGCAGATCGTTCCCGGGGAAATGCCGTTGGAAGAAATCGAAGGCCTTCCTCATCGAGTCGATGCAGAGCTCCGGCGCCATGTTTCCGCCCGAAGGTATGTGCATGTCCACAGCCATGTCGCCGTCGCGGAACACGACTTCCCACTGGGATTCATGGAGCTCCACGGCCTTGTCCAGGGCGAACCCCTCCGGCGCGACCGGATAGCCGGCATGTTTCCCGTCCTCGAACTTGTATGATGATTTCCACCCATTGTCGTCGAACTTTCCGCCGACGCCGTCGACATAGCCCTTGCTGTCAAATCGTACGCCGTCCGGAGCGAGCAGGACCACCGCGCCGGAGCTTCTGTTCTTGAGCGCCACACCCATGCCGTCGACAGCCTTCAGCATGTATTCCATGCGGCCGAGCCTGAACAGCTTTGCCTGCGGATAATTCCGGAGCCAGAAGAGCTGCCCCCTGATGATTCCGGGCACGTCGTGCCCGACAATATGGTTGTTGTTGAAGCAGCTGATCTCGAGCGTCGTATCCCTGGTGACCTGCCCGTCTATGCCCATCGCCGCATGGACACGCCTGATCTCAGGAATCAAGCTGAGGGCGGCAAGAAGATAATACAGGCCTACCCCCGGCATCGAATTTTCGTCCGGCCAGCCGTTCATGTCCCCCTGAAGATCCTTGAGCAGCTTCCAATGGCACAGCCACGCGAAGCGCCTGAACGCCTCGTCGGAAATGTTCTCCCTGGCAAATTCCACCATCCTCCCGGAGGATTTTTCATCAAGACTGCAGTAGGCGGCAAGCTCACTCACCGTTTCCGGACGCATCCAGCCGGCCCCTTCCGCCGGGTAATCCTTCATCGCCTGTTCCCAGGTGGCGCCAAGAGCCGACAGCGACGCCTGCGGCACTTTCAAGAGCGAGAAGACATCCTCTGCATTCATGCGCTCTCCTATCCTTTACCTTAGAAATTGACAATCCCCGGATTTATACTCCTTTAGGCTGAAAAATTTACATTTTGACGCTAAAGGAGTATATTTTGCTATTATGGAAAATAAACGCTAGTTTATGAAAATTCCTGTTCAACCGCCGTTTTACCCTTTTTAAATAGCCGGAGCCAATTTATACTCATTTAGCGTGAAAATTTACAGCCTAAAGGAGTATATGATACGATCAGCGAGGAGATGAAAACAATGGACAGGCATTCGCTGATCTACAGGGGCTACCCGCCGGACCTGATGGTGGTGGACCAGTATCTGAGGGTCTTTCCCGACGGAACGTGGGCGGCTTTCTTCACCACAGGGAGCCCTGACGAACCGGATCCGGGCAACTACATCGCCCTGAGCAGATCGGCCGACAGAGGGAGGACCTGGAGCCCTATAGAGACGGTTCTGAAGCTTGAGGGAAGGGGATGCACTTTGACGGAAGTCCTTGTGGCAGGGACGGAAATCACGGTTTTCGCATCGATTCATTCGGGCTGCTTCGACAAATGGCGCAGCGTGCTGCTGAAGAGCGCGGACAATGGTAAATCCTGGTCGGCGCCGGCCGACTTCGAACCTTTGCCTCGGAGGACATTTGTGAGGAACCTTGTCGTAACATCCTGGGGCGAATGGCTGTTCCCTTTCCAGACATACGAGATCATGGACGGCAATCCGGATCCGTCGCCCTGGCATGACGGATCATTCAAGTGTCCGTCGGTCGGAGCGCTGATCACCGCGGACCGCGGGAGCTCATGGACCCTCTCCAACCGCGTCACAGGCGTTGACTGGGCCGAGAACAACATCGTGGAGCTTGCCGACGGAGAGCTCGTCATGCTCGTCAGGGCCGACAGGACCGGATGCCTCTGGCGGAGCGTGTCGAAGGACAGGGGCAGGACCTGGTCGCAGCTTGTCCCGACGGAGATACCGAATCCCGGCGCGAAGTTCAGACTTTTCAAGCTCAAGGATGCTAGGATAGTCCTGATACACAATCCGAATCCTTCGAAGGAGGGCTGCACCGCGACGAGCAACCGGCCGAACCGCAATCCCCTGGCGATGTGGATTTCAGACGACGGAATGGCGAGCTGGGGATACAAGAGGATTCTGACGGACTTCCCGGGAAGCCATTCCTACCCCGACGGCTTCGTCGACGAGGCCGAAGGGTTCGTCCACTTCGCCTTCGACTACAACCGCCACGACCTGATCTACTGGGGCGCGGAGATACCCCGCAATATGTGACCGCGGTATGAATTCAGCAAACTGCGCCCTGTTGCCGAATTCATACTTATGGAAATTCTGAAGTTCGCGGCAAAGATAGAGAGAAAGATAACGAAGAAGATAGAGATATCAATAGAGGCGAAGATTGTCGAGTTTCATGAGGGCGCCTATGCCTGCACGGACTGCTCGAATTCGGCCTCGGTGATTTCTCCGCGTATGAGCTTTGCCGCAAGCACGGCGGCGGCGCGAGTGTTCTTCTCGAAATGGCCTGAGTCCTTGTCAAGGATCGGAAGAGCGCTCTTCAGCCTGAGCCTGCCCGCCGCGATGCAAGCCTGCACCAGGACCGGATAGAAATCCTTGTCCGATTCGAGCGTTCTCAGGACGATCGGAGCGGCATCCTTGGCTTTTAGAATCCCAAACGCTTCGAGCAGCACGGCCTTCAGGCGGAAACGCCGCTTGCCGTCCTCCGGCAGCCCAGGATCCGGTTCGCCGTAATACGTGATCAGCATCTTCGAAAACGGCCAGTTCGCCCTGATCGGCGGATAAAGGTTCCGCTTCTCCTCCTCCTCGTAAAGCCTGACAAGCTCGGGGATGGCCCAAATGCATCGCCCAAGCGCAACCGACTGTACGGCAGTCACTTGCTCGCGCCATTCGGAAGAACGAAGCGAGGCCTTGATCGAGGTTTCGCCACGGAAACCATTCTCGTATCCTGAATCGGGATTCAGATTTCCTTCTATCACCTTACGCACAGGAACGCCACGTTTTTCAGCATTATCACCGCCGCCAATGCATTGCGCCTGCAAATCTGAACTTGAAATTCCGCCCGTGCCGGAATTTCTGGAGGAATATTTTTCCCCTGACACCGCAATCCAGTTCCTGCCGTCGTGGTCTGCGACGATACATTTTCCGTTCAGGAAAACCGGGCCTGTCTTCCCGGTCCGAAGGGAAAGCTTGCATTCCTTCAGGTCTCCCGACACCGAGACGACGCACCCGGCGCGGATTGTCAACCTCCTGCCGTCCTTCTCCAGCTCGACGTAATTGCCGCGAAATCCGGAAAGGTCCATGAAAAGCTTATCACCTATGACTTCCATGCTGACAGGATGTTCCGAAGATATGCTCAAGCCGGACAGCTTCGCCTCCATGAGGTTTCCGAAAGCCGTGACGCCTTCTCCGATCAAGACGCGCTCAGCGACCGCCGTTCCGGCATTTCCCGGAAGCTTGACCCTGGCCGGCTTTTCCTGGTCCGGCAGGACATGCCAAGTCTTATCTCCGTCTTTTACCTTGAAGAATTCTCCGCTCCTCGAAACTTCCAGCACTGCCTCCCCGGGCCTTGCCATCTCCAGGAGAAGGATCGGCCCGGAGAGTATCTGGCTGCGGAACTCGGAAGACGCGATCGCTATGCGGTTCTCGCCCCCTTCAAGCAGGCCCCTGACGTCGAAATGAGATTCCGAAACAGGAGTGACGCACCTGTGCCGCACATGGCAGTCCGGATTGTTGCTGGGATGCCCGAAGGAAGGCTTGGCCTTCGTTCCGTTGACAAACACATCGAGACGAACTACCGGGCGGAACTTGACGGAGAGCCTGTCGATCCTGGTGATATGCGGCTTGTCCAGTATCAATTTTTTCCCAAGCCATACCGTCGGCTCCTTCAGCGGAGCTGTAAAGAATTCGCTTTCCAAGCTTGCCTTGGCAGGAAGGGAAAAGAGATTTTTGGGAAGCGACTCCCCTCCCCCGCAGCAGGACCATCCTTTGGAGATGTCCAGGACTGTTTTCCTCGAAACTCCCGGCCGGACCGCGACTGCAAAGTCTCCGGAAGAGCACTTCTTCGACAACGACAGCGCATGGGTGATCCTTTCAAAGTGGCGCGGGTAGTTGCGAATTTCGCATAGGTCGAACTTGCTCCCTGGCCCGGCTGCGACGTCGAGGAAGACGCCCTCGCGGAGGATCTGCCGCGCGTTGCGGCCCGACAGCTTGACTTCCGGCCTTAGCAGCAGCCTCCATGTGAACTTGTGATTTTTTTCCCCCGCGAACCTGTCGTATATCAGGATCAGCCTGTTGTCGATCATCAGAGATGACCGCTTCATCTCGCTTATGCCCCAGGCCTTCCGGTAGAATTCCGAGACGTCGCCGCGGACGGCCTGCAGAGACGGCAGGTTCACCAGCCCTCCGCCCTTCCCGATGAATTCCTCACGGATGAACTTCGAACCTTCATCGTCGAGACTTATGACGGAATGTGCTGACAATGTGCTGTGGCTGCAGCCTTTCGCGACCGCCTTCGCATGGGCCTCCACCTTTTCCTTCAGCTCCTTCTCCGTCATGCGCGCATTCTCCTCGGAGCTCTGCCACATCCGGATGGCGCTAGCAAAGTTGAACCTGTCCGTCTCATTGAACATGGCGGCCGCATCGAATCTGAAATAGCGCGTGTCGATTTCGCCGTCGCTGTGCGCGTCGCAAGTGTGGACCTGCCCGTTCGAGCAGACCTCGACGTTGTTGGGGTTTATGTGTGATCTGCCGGGAATTCCGCCTTCGACGATGTCCCACATCTGGAGGAGATCGACATTCCCTTTCTGCGAGACAAGCTTTCCGCAGACCTGCGGCTCAATCCACGCCCTTGGAGCAGCCGAGCCTTCCAAAGAACCGGCGTCGTCCGGCCAGAACAGCAGGGTCCACACCTTGTCGTCATTGTACCAGATCATGATTATGCTCTCGCTCCAGAGGCCGTGCCTGACGATCTCGCCAAGCACCGCATGGTCGCCGGTCTTCCGCGCATACCATGCGAAATAGAGCTTTGTCTCGGGGCGCGAGTTGCCGTAGTCGTCCCAGCCGGGCAGAAGGCCTGCGGCATTAATCGTGCTCACTGCCATTCTCAACGTCTCCCGGACGCTGGACTTCCCCAGGAGAACGTCGAAATAATCCTTGCCGGTGACCTCTTCTACGAATGCGGTGAAGAGGGTCAGGGCCGGAGCGACGACGCCGTAGTGGTATGCGGAGCCTTCGCCGCACCAGCCGCCGGGCTGTAGCTCCTTCAGAACGGAGAAGTAGCGGCTCAGACCTTCCGCATACATAATCTGCGCAGTCCGCATCTTCATCCGCTTGACCCCGAACACATAGCCTACGACGGCGCATGCGAAGGAAAGCGAAGTCTGCTGGTTGTCTCCGGCCGGGAGGCGGCCCTTCAAGGTCAGATAGCAGTGGCTGTAGATCTGATCCACCATCCGCCCTGCGAGCTTAGCAAGCTCCGCGCCGCTGAGAATCCCCGAATCCCAAATCCAGTCCAGAAAGATTGCGAACCTCGCAATCGGCGCGCCGGTGGTATACGTGTGGAACTGCGCTTCGACGCAGCTGTCGCAGAGGGGAAGTTTCTCCATCAGTTCAAGATAGACCGAGCGGATGGCCTTCTCGTATTTCTTGTCGCCGGTCACAAGCCAGGCGAACATCGGCAGCGCCTGGAACTCGCCGATCGGATCGGCGGAAGCAAGCTCCTGGAAGTGCGCCCAGTATCTGTCCAATGGAGCTTTCGCGTTCGCCAGCTTGGTCCTGAGCCTTTCAAGATCAGGAACTAGAAGATATTTATGACTCATAAGCCTTACGGGTGGATGTGATTACAAACTGCCTGGACTCATTCCCCGCACATCTCCAGCATCGCCGGCCATGCGTCGGCGGCGTAGAAGCGGTGTCCGCCCTTGCCGATCACGAGGCGGCAGTTCTTCGGCTTCCCGGCCGCCTTGTAAATCTTCTGCAGGTGCTTGAATGCCTTATGTACTCCTTGGAGGGGGAATATCTCGTCGGTCTCGCCCGCGACGATGACGACGGGCTTCGGGGCGAAGAGCCCCATGATGTCGGCCATCTCGCACACCTTCATGACGCCGGGGATGTAGTTGTCTGCGCAGTGGTAGATCCGCATTATCGAATCGCGGAATGTGCAGAAGTAGCATGAGGGCATCGCGAAGGCGATCCGCGGCAGGAGGGCCGCTGCGAAAAGTGATGCGGTGCCGCCGCCGGAGTTGCCCATGACTCCGATGCGATCCATTCTGGCGTCACCGCGCGATTCAAGATAGTCTATTCCCCGGTCGATGTCGAAGACGCGTTCGCCGACGAGCGTCCTTCCGAGCGCCAGAGCCTGCATTGTGGCGTCATGGCAGCCCTCGGCCCGCTGCCTCTGCGTCAGTTCGCGGCGTTCGCCGAAGGAACGCTGTTCTATGCACAGCGCGGCAAGGCCTCTGCGCATGCACTCCAGCCCGAAGTCCCTGTCGCCTTCGACCGCAAAAGGGGCATCCTCGTTCTCCCTCTCCCTGGCGATCGAGACATGCGCGCCGGTGCTGTGCCCCTGGAGGCAGATCCAGAAATTGTAAGGAGGCGCGACATCGCGCGGCAGGCAGGCGTAGGCCATGACATCAGAGCAAGGCTCGGATGAAAAGACCACCTTCTCTATTGAACCGAGCGGATGCTTCTTCTTCCAGAGAACCTGCGGCCTCAGCGGTACGCGCTCCTCGCCTCCGAAGCCCATCATGCCACAAAGCCGTGCGCGAAGTTTCTTCTTCCACTTTGAAAAGTCTCCTCCGGCATAGCTCATGGAGGGCTGCACCTTTTCTAAGAGATGAAGGTGGCACAGCGACGGCGAATAGCTGAATTTCTTCCTAGTCATTTTATACTCCTTTTTTGCACTCGGAATCGCAAACTACCGCTTTATATTTTCACCCCAGGTGTCAAGCATGACGTTGAAATTTCGTTCCGCCACGGCCGCATCCTCAGTAGTCTACGGTGGCGCCCGCCTGAAGGCTGTTCGCGCGAGCTCATCGCCGATGTCTTCAATGCTGTCTTGCCGCTCATTTCGCCACCTCCATGAAATATACGTCGTCCACCCATACATTTCCATTGCCGTTGCGTTCGCCGGAGATCTCCAGGTTTATGGAGATGTAGTAACCTTCCGGCTTCGGCTCTATGCGCAGTTCGACCGGCTTCCATCCGTCCGAGGTGCCGGTCATCTTTTCGGAGGCGACGCTCCGGCCGCCGGGCAAAGTCACATTAACGCGGAAAGCGTCGGTGCGAAACGGTCGACCACATCGATCAGATAATTGCCATCGACACCTATGAGAAAATGGTTGCCCGTTACATTAACGTTCACATTGAAAGGTTTGTCCTGGCTGATATCGCAGTCGGCAGCGGCGAGGAAATTGCCGGGAGCCTTCTAAAGTGCCACGCACTTCTCCGCTGAGCGGCGCGGTCTGCCATTCCAAGGGGAAGAAGCGCCAGTTGTCGTCGACGCCGGCAGCGAAATCCCAGGGCGGAATTCCGCCAGCGTTCAATGTTGCGCTTTCGACTGTGCTGCCGGCCGGCGCATCCGCAGCAGACGATGAATTGATTATTGCGAACCAATTTCAAAATTACGATGACTGCGCAGCAGTTTATGCCTCTTCCAGGCATACATCGTCGAACCATGCGCGGCCAGTTCCGTAGAGCACCAGCTTCGGCATCAGGTATGCCTCGTCGCCGCTGTCGAGTTCAGCCGTCACCTTTGTCCATCCTTCGCTTCCGCCGACCGCCTGGGAGAAGGCGGCGTCGATGACATTGGCGAAGCCGTATTCGATGGCGCCGAGTTCCAGGCGTGCAAAGCGCTCAACCTTTTCGGTCTTAATCCAGCCGGAAAGTCGGTAGCGGGTATGGAGCTTGACCCGGCATACGGCGCCCGTGGGAAAGAGTTCCCGCCGTCCGGTTTCCGATCCTCCCGTGAGCAATATCGACCGCCCGCCCGTACGTCCGGTGCGCGCCCATGCTATGCCTTTGGTCTCCTGATCCTCCGGCAGGCAGAGGATGGGGCAGTCTTCCGGCTCCCATGGATCGACTTCCTTTTCGAAGGAATTCACCGCGCCCATCCGGAAAGGCAGGGCCGCTGAAACATGATGCCATTTCTTCGGCCTTGCCGGATCCTTGGCCCGGCGCAGGAAATCGGCCGCCATATCAGGCATCATGTTCACGAATTCCACCAGCATGTGGAAATGGAAATAGCCGTCGTCTCCGAGATTGTCCTGCCCTGCGGTATTCCATATGACGTGCTCGTCGAACAGCTGGCTGCATGTTGCAAAGCGAATCGGCACATTGGTGCTATGGACCAGGACGGCGGGATTGAACGAAGGATGGGCGGCGTAGGCGATCCAGGCGCCATTGTATGGCGCGTTGCGGTGACGCCATGGTCCACCGCCGTCACGGAATCCGGCGTAGTCCGTGCACTGGAAGAGCGCGTTGGAATGCACGACGCGGCGCAGTTCGCCGTCGGGGTTCTCCCAGAGACTGTGCGTCCAGCGCCGCTTCTCGGCGCAGGCCTCGAGGGCACCGGCCGTCATCATGTTGAACGGCTCCATACCCTCGGGATCCAGCTTGCGCACCCTGATGTCGCATGTGAATCTGTAGCGCGCCCATGCCGGATCATACCATAGGCGTAAAAGCCAGCGACCGGTCTCGCCTTCTGGAGCATCGGCGCTGACGAGTGCCTGCAGCTCGGCCCCTTTGGTCTTCAACCATTTCCAGGTCTTCCGTTCCGGTACGCCCGCGTCTGTCCATGCCTTAGGCCAGCCGTGCGCGCCGAAGTTGAGACAGGTGTTGTGCATGGTGTGCAGATCGACGACCTTGCCCGGCGGTTCCGGATTTGCAATTTCCGCAGGCTCGAACGGCGAGAACTTCCAGATGTCCAGCGCCCATGGCAGGAATAGGGCAATGTCGGTTTCGCCGTCGAAAATGCGCCAGTTGCGGCCTTCGGCCTTGACGCAAAATGACGGTGTGCAGGGACGTTTTTTCGTTTTCCCGAAGCTTTTAAGAATGGACTCCAGATACATTTTATCTTCCTTCTGAATTATCTTGTGATTAAAATACAAAAAAGGGACGGCTCTTCCATCACTAGATCACTTCTAGCGCATCGCGGTTTCCGAGCTGCGGGAAAGGAGCGTGCGGCTCGGCCTGGTACCAATACGCCACCGAGCTGATGTCGTCCTGCAACGGGAGATAGCGTCCTTCGCTGCGCCAGCCGATGGCTTGAATGGTCACACGAAGATCCTGCTCGAAGCGTATCGGATCCATGATATGGAAGCGGTAGAGGATGTGGCGGTTGCCCGGACGGCTGGCCGGAGGAGGATCTGCGTTGAAGCCGCTGTCTCCGGACGGATAGCCGAGGAACGGTGCGCTGTAGTTGCCTCGGAAGCACCAGGCGCCGCCGAAGTAGTCCTCTGTCCCGGTGCCGCAGAGCGTAGGGAATTCGCCGTCGCCGTCTATGAAGAACTTTATCTCGCCCTCGCCCCACCAGCCGCTGTTGTTCTGCTGCCAGAACATGGCTGTTCCGACGTAGTGGCCGCTACCCTTGACGCCGTCGACTATGGTGTAGTCCTCTTTGTAGGGCAGCGGATTGACGCGCCTGAACTGTGCATGGAAACAGGCCTCGTCGCCGTCGAGCTCGGCCAGGACGTAGTTGATCGTGTAGAAGAACCATTTTACGTCGTCGGGCGAACGGTTCTCGACGGTCATGCGCGCATGACGGCGGAACGGCATGGGGAAAAAGCAGTTGAATGCGCCGGAGGGATTGACGTTGATCGGCAACGACACGATGTTCGTCCGCTTGCGGAATCCGTTGCAGAAGAAGTCGCCGAGCGGCACCTCGACGCTCGGACTCTCTTCGCCGTCCCAGTAGACGCGCAGGATGACGTCGCGGTAGAAGCGGTCTTCGAACGTGATCCAGATGTGCTGGATGCAGCCCGGGCCGTCAACGTCCATGATCGTGGTGGCCGTTCCTGCTGGCAGCTTTATGCAGGGACGGACCTTCCATTTCCGGCCGAGATCTCGGGCGGCCGCGTTGGGTGCCTCCCACTTCTGTCCGATGCGGAGCACTTCCGACTGCGGAGTTTCGGACTGTTCGGCCATACCGCCGCAGCCCTTATCCCCATAGACGTTCTCGGCGCTTATAGAACGGTTTTTCGCCTTCGCAAGCTTGGCGATATTTCCCAAGCCCATATTCACGCCATTGAATGGCATCGTCTGTTTCCTTTCTCCAGATTGCTCAAGATTTATTCTTCGCTGCTCCTCTGAAACTCGCCTGAAGTAACGCAGACATTCCTGTCTGCGGCATCGCAGGTAGGAATACCTGCGCTACTTTAAGTTTCACACCGACAAAACTGCGGTCACCGCAGATGGACACACTCCTGAAACTCGAACGCTTTTGTCGGTATCTTTGTCGCTATCTTTGTCGTCTTCCGGAGGGTTGAGCCAAGCTCAACCGCGGCGGAGCACGGC
>CAZWRV010000146.1:0-10625 GCA_964636325.1 uncultured Victivallaceae bacterium
CTACCCCTATCTTTTGGAAAAAACGTTTTCCAAGTGGCACCGTAAGGGACTAACGCACCCGCAGCGGGTGCGCGCGCGCGAGGCCACAAGACCTATCCGTTCGAAACAAAACTCCGCGCCGTCAAGTCATACCTTGAGGAGTCCTAGGGGCCGAAGATGATCTGCGAGGAGTTCGGCGTCAGCGAGGCCGGGCTCTACAAGTGGGTGAGCATCTACCGGGAGCACGGAGAAGAGGGCCTCAGGCAGCGGAGAAGGCGGGGATCCTCGCCCGGGAAGGTTCCGGTGCAGGTCAAGGAGAAGATCGCCGAAATAAAGGCTCGGAACCCTCTTTTCGGCATACGGAGGATTTCCGACGTCCTGATGCGCTTCCTGCACATGCGGGCCAGCCCGGAGACCGTCAGGAGGACGCTGCAGGAATCCACGTCAGCGGAACATGGTTCCGAGAACCGTCCCGCAGCAAGAAGCTCCCGCAGGAACGTCACCCGCCCGAGATACTTCGAGAGGGCGACGCCGAACCAGATGTGGCAGAGCGACATCTTCACGTTCCGGCTCGGCGGCCGCTACGCCTATCTCATCGGCTTCATCGACGACTACTCGCGCTACATGGTCGGCCTGGGGCTCTACATGAGCCAGACGTCCGAGAACGTGATGGAGGTCTTCCGCAAGGCGATGGCCGAGTACGGCGTGCCGAAGGAGATGCTGACCGACAACGGCCGCCAGTACGCGAGCTGGCGCGGGACCACGAAGTTCGAGCGGGAGCTCGCGAAGGAGAAGATAAGGCACATCAGGAGCCGGCCGCACCATCCGATGACGCTCGGCAAGATCGAGCGCTTCTGGAAGACGATCTACCAGGAGTTCCTTGACCGCGCCCAGTTCGAGACGTTCGAGTCGGCGCGGGAGCGCATCGCGTTCTGGACGAAGTACTACAACCACCGCCGTCCGCACCAGGGGATCGGCGGGCTCTGCCCCGCCGACCGCTTCTTCGAGATCCAGGGCGAGCTCAGGAAGGTGATCGAGCGCAAGATCGAGGAGAACACGCTTGAGCTGGCCCTGCGCGGGAAGCAGGCCGAGACGTTCTACATGGTGGGGCGCCTGGGCGAGAAGTCCGTGGTCCTCACCGCGGAAAAGGGGAAGATGAAGCTGTCGGTCGACGGGAACGAGAAGGAGCTTGAGAACGGGGAGTTCATACATGAAATCGGAAAAGCCGGAGCCGAAGAGGCCGAAAAGGGAGTACAGGACGTTCACCGCGGAGGAGAAATGCCGGGCGGTCCTGTCGGTGTGGTCGGAGAGGAGAAGCCCCGCGGAGATCTGCAGGGAGCTGGCGCTGGCCAAGGACCAGTTCAAGAAGTGGCAGGAGCTGGCGCTGCAGGGTATCTTAGAGGCGCTGGAAGCGAAAAGGGACCAGGCCAGATGCTCCCCGCTGAACGAAAGGCTGGCGAGGCTGCTGGAGCGGAGGCTGTCCGCGATGGCGGCCCGGAGGCAGGCGGCGGCAAGGCCGAAGCCGCCGCCGGAGAAGCGGGAGGAGGAGCCGGTCCAGAAAGGGGAATAGATGCCGGAACGGAAGTCGCAGGCCGAGATACTGGAGGTCATCCTGAAGGTCAGGCGCCGGGAGATCACGGCGAGGAAGGGCGCCGCCATCCTGGGCATGTCCCGGAAGAGCTACTACAAGTGGGAGAACCGGGCGCTTGCCGGAATGGTGGAGGCCCTTGCGGAGCGTCCGCCCGGACGCCCCTCCGGCCCGCCGGAGGATCCGGAAAAGGAGGCGCTCCGCAGGGAGGTCGGGGACCTCAGGGCGCAGCTGCTCGAAATGCAGAAGCGCCTGGAGCTCAAGGACATGGTGCACAGGATAGAGCTGGAGAACCTCGGCGCTGAAAAAAAAGCGGGCCGAGGCGGCCGGAGCCAGAATGAAGCTCATCATGCAAATGAAGTCCGAGAACGGAGCGACCTACGCGGCGGCGACCGCCGCCATGGGCGTGAGCTATCCGACCTTCATGCGCTGGAAGAGCCGCGACAGCGCCGGCGCCGAGCCGGTGCTGGCCCCCGGCCCGAAGAAGCTCGAAAAGCTCGACCTGGAGGCGCTGAAGGGCGACATCGCAGCGCCCGGCTTCGGCCCGAAGAGGACTTCGGGGACCGGAGAGATCTACCGGAAATACCGTTCCCAGATATCCAGAAGGCCTCTGATGAGCATGGTCCGCGACGCCAGGGCCGACGCCTCCGACAGGCGGAAGGCCTCGATGGAGGACGTGATCTGGCTGACTCCGGGGTCGGTATGGGGCATGGACGTCACCGAGGCGCCATGCGGGGACGGAAGAGTCTTCGTCAACCTGGTCCAGGACATGGCCTCGAAATACAAGATCGACCCCCTTGTCCTGGACCACGACCCACGCGGGGCCGAAGTAGCCGGACAGCTTGACAGGGCGTTCTCAAAATATGAGCCGCCCCTCTTCATGAAGAGGGACAACGGCGGCAACCTCAACTCGGCCGAGGTCGACGGCGTGCTCGCAAGGCACATGGTGATCCCGCTGAACAGCCCGAGGTACTATCCCAGGTTCAACGGCTCGGTCGATAACGCCAACGGCGAACTCAAGCGCGACGAGAACTTCATCGTCATGAGCGACCTCTGCGCATGCGGAGGGGCCGACCTGGGCCTGCACATGTACAGGATAGTCGGGGAGCTCAACCACAAGCCACGGGAAGTGATCGGCGGAGCATGCTCGTGCCTGGCCTTCCACGGATCGGAAAAACTCAAGGCCACGAGGCGTGGCAGAAAGGAGACCTACGAAGAAATACTGCGAAGAATAGTTGAAATCGAAACGCGTGGAGGCAATCTTAAAAGGGACGCGGTGATAAGGTCGGCGATCAGATCCTGGTTGCTCGAAAACGGCCACATCACGGTGTCGGAAAACTGCGAAGTGTCACCCGGTTCCGGGTGGGAAAATGTCTCATAATCTCGTTGCGCGCGCATTATTACAGACATCCGAGGACATATCATCGCAGGGGTATTTTCTCTATTGATGAACCTAGTCCAACCATTCGGGGTGTCAATAGACCTGTTCCTGAAGGTTATCCCGGACATCCGGGTGATCCAGTTAAAATGAACTCTTCAATCCGTCCACTTACGACAAAAGAACGGGCAATGATTCAAACATTCCCAGAAGATTTCATTTTGAACGGTTCCAAAACGGAACTTGAACAAATAATCGGGAATGCTGTCCCAGTGAACCTCGGAAAGTTCGTAGCAGAGTCATTAAAAGAATATATTGAAAAACTTGCAGACAGCAAATCGACACCGTTCATGATATCGGAACAACCACAAAAATATTCCCATCCCCCAGCTTGTCAGAGTGTTGTACCTTCATGATGGCGGTTGATTATCTTCGGATGCCATCCGCCCGATGGTTCCAGCTTGGTGCTGCGGATTTCTCAGATAATACAGGCCTGTAGATATTTCGAAATTTCCCGGACAAATTCCCCTATTCCGCGCACTGTCCCCATACCTTTGCTGAGCTCCTCAATCTTCCTGACGATCGCGCTGCCGACGACGACGCCGTCCACGCCGGTCCCTGCGGCGGCCTTCGCATGCTCAGGCGTCGATATACCGAATCCGACAACGACCGGTAGCGGAGTGTGCTTCCTGATCTCGGAGATCTTCTCCGCGAAATTCGCGGAAAAAGTCTTCGACTCGCCCGTGACTCCCTCCCTTGACACATAGTAGATGAACGCGCCTGCGCCGGCGGCGATCTTTCCTATCCGTTTAGGCGACGTGTTCGGGGCGACAATGCTGACCAGCGGAATCCCGTGCTCTCTGAAGATATCTCCGAAGGTCTTCCCGCCCTTGTAAGGCTTTGCCGCCTCCTCCGGCGGAAGATCGAGGGGCAGGACGGCATCCACGCCGGACTCTGCGGCCTTCCTGCAGAACCTGGCGAAATCCGCCCTTCCGGAATAAGCGATCGGATTGAGATATGTGAAAAGGACAATCGGCGTGCAGGCATGGATTTTGCGGATATCGCGGGCGAGATCCAAGACCTTCAACGGCGTCATCCCGGAGGCTATGGCTCGCTCCGCAGCGAGCTGGTTGGCCTCGCCGTCCGCAAGCGGATCCGAGAATGGAACGCCGAGTTCGAGGATGTCCGCGCCGGCACGGATTATCTCGTCCGCGATCTTCATGGACGTTTCGAAATCGGGATCCCCCGCCGTGATGTACGCCACCAGCGCCGAACGGCCGCTTGATTTACATCCGGAAAAAGTTTTTTGAATAAGATTTTGCATCGACATTATTCATCCTTTTCTATTAAAATACCGCCGCCCTGCGGAGGCTCAGATGTTGCTTCATAGCGCCGATCCGCGGGTTCTCGCCCGTGGCTGCAAGAGTTTCTTCCCTTGCTGGGATTTTAAGACAAATTTATGTTTCCCGAGCCCTCGCAGGGCGGCGGTATTTGAGTGTCCGACAAAATCACTGAATCTTCTTATATTCCCTTCTTCGGTAGGCTGTTCCGTGTTGGTCATTGGATATTCGATTTCCTTTCCACGTTCCACTCCGGCGTGGAATATTTCTCCGCCGCAAGCTTTTCAGCCTGCGCCATCAAAGACTTGTCCGGTTCAAAACTGGCGAACTGAATCTTGTATTCTTCGGCAAATCCGCAAATGAGCGAATCGATCAACAAATCCTTCCTGATCCCGGGCAGATTGTCGAGGAGTATGCTCCCCTGATGGAGGATTCCGGACCTGCTTCTGCGCTGGGCCGCGCCGGCAATTTTACTGCCGGCGGCGACTACGTCGTGCCGTGCGGCGTTGCGGAAGCATGCCATGGTTTCGCGATCCTCGCTGATTTCGTTGGACGGCGCGAGCTCAGCTGCAACCCCCGAGTTCCGGAGCAGCTTCAAGATCGGAATGTGGAAGAACATGTAGCTTTCGATCCTGTCGAGCCGCATTATCTCATGCTTCGCCGGAACGATGAACGTGTATGTGACGTCGTTCAAATGATAGACGATCCCGCCGCCGGTGGGCCGCCGGACGAGCGTATATTTCCCTGCGATGTCCGCAGGATATTTCTGCGCGTATCCGAACGATACGGACGGTCTGTCCCAGCCGTAAATCCGAAGTAGCGGAACCCCTCCCTCCGAGATGCAGGAATCCTTGCAAAGAATCTCGTCCACGGCCATGTTGACGAACGGGCTTCCGGCGGCATCCTTCCAGAGATGCCAACGTCCGTCCGACACTGAAAAGGCTTTCAATCGCTTGTTCATTTCTTGGCCTTTTCATCTTCCTTGACCAGCTTTTTCAGGAAGCTCGTAGTGTATTTCCTCGACTTGAGGCACCTCCTGAACTTCTTCCATTCCTGGCGGCGGAGCATGTTCCGGACCGCCGGAAGCCTGTATTGCCATGGAAGGCTCCTGAACAGGACGAAGCGGGTGAAGTCTATCAGAGTTATTTCATCCCCCTGCGTCCTGATGAAGACATGCCTTCCGCGCCAGTCAGGATAATAATAGCCGGCATCCTTGATACGTTTAGCAATCTTGACGAGCCTGACTATAATCTCCTTCTTCCTGGTCTGGAAGTCGGCGACCGCTTCTGGTGGAGCAGTCCGCCCGACGAGGCTTTTGAGCGAATGGAAGCCGGAAAGGTTCTTGTAGAGGATGAACCCTTTCGAATCCTTATCATCGAACATCCAGGCGAGAATCTTGGGAGGGGTTATTCCGAACTCCGGAATTATCTTCAAGGCCTCGAATTCGTTGGCGAGCATCCTGAAATAGGCCCCAGACGCCCGGCGGAGATAATACCTGACCTTGTTGATTCTTATACAAGTCATGGAGCGGTCGCCTTTCGAGCATTGGTGCCGGCTCACATGCTTGTACTGGACTTCGGAACCGGAGTTTTCTATGTCCAGGAACTGCCCGGCATCGCTGAGCCCGGCATGGCTGAAAACGCCGCGCTCCGCGTCGTTGGACCAGTAGATTTCAGGGTGTCCGCTCATCTTGCGACGTCCTTCGGGCCTTCACGGCCGCTCAAAGCATGACCAGATACACTCCGGCGAATATGATGATCGCGGCGAGGGCATACCTGAGATAGTGGACGAACTTGTCCGCCTTCTCGCGTATCTTCCAGAAGAGGAATCCCGCCAGGCCGAAGATGGACATCGAACCCAGGAATATGCCCGAGATGAACGAGAACCTGA
The DNA here is from genome assembly GCA_964636325.1 of uncultured Victivallaceae bacterium. Classification (GTDB taxonomy): domain Bacteria; phylum Verrucomicrobiota; class Lentisphaeria; order Victivallales; family GWF2-50-93; genus CAZWRV01. Next base: position 6,176 of record CAZWRV010000146.1, read on the forward strand.
ACAGCACGAAGTCGGGGAACAGCATCGAGTATGTGGTCATTATGAACAGGAAAGCGGCGATGTTGCCGGGATGGAACAGAGCCGTGAGGAAAGTGGCGAAGACCGGCGCGAAGTGGGCGAATATCCACTTCGACGGGGGATTGTGTATTTTCTCCTTCGGGACAAAACCCATGTGGGTGTGGTATGTGACTAATATTATTACCGCGCCGACGACCAGCATGGTGACTCCGGCAACTACGAGGCCGATCTTCTCGTAGCTCTTAAGGAAGGCCTGGAAGGGTGCCGAAAATATCGTGGTAAAGGCCGCCAGCATGGCGTCTCCAAGCGCAGCGACGAAGACGGTGGTATAGAGCCTTTTCTTCGAATGTGCGAACGCTGCGTCGGCGACCATGGCGCCTGCGACTCCCACCGGAGCGCCGAGGACCACCCCCGCGCACAACGATGCCAGAAATATCTTTATAGCTCCCATGATCTCCGGCCCCGTCAAAGGTACGTCCTGGCCTCCTTCAAAAACCTAGCGGCCGGAATCGGCATCCCGCAGCTTCTCGTGTAAGCCTCGGAAAGCGCCGCCGAGTAATGCTCCAAGGTCTTACCGGCGCCGATGCGCCACGATATTTCTGCGAACGACGCGGCCGTCCTGCCGAGATCCCGGATCCTCTCATGCTCGCTCAGTGGATCTTCCTTTATCATCGCCGCGTCCAGATCCCATGTCCCGAACCTGTATGTCCGGGAATGAGGAGCCTTGGAGACATAGAAGTTGCTGAGCTTGGCGTCGCCGTGCACCATCCCGCAGGAATGCATCTTCGCCATCATGCATGCAAGCGCGTCGACATATGAGCTCTCCGTCTTCGGATCCTCAGCCATAATCCTGTAGAACGGAACGGTCGGCACAAGGTTTTCCACCGCATTGAGAACGATGTATGATCTGGAAAGCAAGACCGACCTGCGCTCCGCCACCGCGGCAACCGGGTGCGGCACGGGGATGCCGTTGATTTCGCAGATGCGCGCGTTCAGGAGGTATCTGAACGGGCGCGCCTTCCTGAACAGATACTTCAACGTGTATTTCAGCCCCCTGTTGTTGTAGCGCTTGATGAATATCCTCCGCTCTCCTGCCATCTCGTAGACGCCGGCGGTGGTGGTCCGGGAATGCTTGACTATCTCCGAGTCATTGAGACAGCCTTCCAGTCCGTCCAGAAGCGCTCTCAAGCTGGGGGAGTCGTTGACCTTGCTGAGGACGACTAAGTTTCCGCCGCTCGAGTATTTGACGAAATCCTCATGCTCGAAGAAACAGTCTGGCGACAATAATTTCATCTTTCCGCAGGGAACATTTTAAAGCGGTCAGCACAGCGTTGAAACCGACCGAAAAAGAAAGTTAAACCGCATATGCGGTTTTTGAAAGGGCTTCTGCGAAGATTCCCGGCATAGTTTCAGATTTCCTGGCCCTTCCACCATGAAATGCATGGAATCGGCTTGAAAATGCCCGTACGGATCGACTGCAGGCCGTGGCTGTGATGCGATTCTATAATCATAACTTTATGGCAATCAACATGTTATTTCATTCCCCTAGGGAAATCGATCTGTTTTACCCTGCGAATCCGCGAAAATATCTGCTAAAAAATGTGTTTTTCCGAGGGAAACCGCATTGATTTTCAGTTTTCCGTAACTATCTTGTCAACAGTATTCCAAATCCCAAACCCTTAATAGCAAGGAGGAAAAAATGGCGAAGAAGGCAGCAAACTCGAAGTTCATGGCGCCGATGAAGCCCAGCGCGGATCTTGCGGCAATCGTGGGGTCGAATCCTCTTCCGAGGACTGAAGTGACGAAGAAGCTTTGGGCCTACATCAAAAAGAACGGCCTGCAGGACAAGAAAAACAAGCGCATGATCAACGCCGACGCCAAGCTCAAGCCGATCTTCAAGAAGGACCAGGTCTCGATGTTCGACATGACCAAGCTCGTCAACAAGCAGCTTTCATAAGCCTGAACTTCGGTTTTCAACACACTGCGGGGCCGGACAAGTTCCGGCCCCGTTCTTTTTCAGTTCATATTTTCCGGCGTCTCGGCCAGAAGCGGCATGTTCGTATTGCGTTTCAAGGAAGCTTTGCCGGAACTCGGAAGAGGAAAATCTGAAACCTAGAACTTCTCCCAGTGCAGGACTTCCTCCAGCGGACGCTTCTTGCTCCGCTGCGCGCCCGCATCGTTCGGATGTCCGAGAGCTACCAGGCTCACGAGCCTGTACCCTTCCGGAAGGCCAAGCATCTCGGCCATCTTTCCGCAGTAGGGCTTTTTGTCGCCCGCCACCCAGCATGTGCCGAGGCCTAGCGCATGCGCCGCGAGAAGGATGTTCTGCGTCGCAGCCGAACCGTCCTCAAGGTAGTACTTAGTATCCTTGCAGAATACGCAGACGCAGACCGGCGCCTCTGCGATGAACTTGCCATAGTCCGTCATGAACGCAATCCTGCCCCTCGCTGCGGCGTCGGTGACGACGACGAACTCCCACGGCTGCTCGTTCCTGGCGGTCGCCGCCAGCCTGGCGCAGTCGATGACAGTCTCTACATCCTTGGCGTCCACAGGCTCCAGCTTGAACTTCCTGACACTCCTCCTCTTCCTCAACATTTCCAACGCGTCCATATCCAGCCTCCTTCCGGTTATTGATTGCCAGTTATACTACTTTAGACTGAAAAATTTACATTTTGATTGCGGAGATTTTGGAATTTGCTTCTTGGAGCTGCCCTCTTTTGTATCATCAAGCTCAAGATCGTCCTTATGTAAATATACTCCACCCTTTCGTGAACCCCATTTCAAGAACAACTTTTCATAAAGATGTTAAGTTTTTCCCGAGGGTTATCAGGGGTGCGGAACCCGTTGCCGCAACGCATCCAGCAGTCCGCGTTGTTCATCACCCAATCATCCAACCACCCATAAAACAATTAAATTTTTCAGGATTCGCGCTTGCAATCCGCGCAATGTCTTATAGTCTTATAGCAGACTAGTATAATCTCAATATCACTTGGAATAAATATCAGCAATGAAAACAAACGACCCTCAATTACACTTTCTTCCGGCGGGTCTGGCCATACATCTGCCGAAGCATGTCCGGCTTAAATATGCATTGCAGGAACGGATCGGGAAGATGAGCGTCGGCGAGGCCCTTCCCACGATAGCCGCCCTGCAGTCTGAGTTCAGGCTGGCGCAGGGCACCGTTGTCCGCGTTCTACGCGAATTGCAGGGTGAAGGTCTTGTGGAAGGGCGCCATGGGAGCGGATATTTCGCCACCGGCCAAAGAGACTTGAAGAACATAGCGATCTATTTTTCAATCGATGTGCTTCATCCGGAGTCCGGGACTTTTCCGAGCCTGCTGCTGAAGGGCCTTCAGCGCGCCGCGGGAACTTTCGAGGAGGTTCGCTTCAGGCATTATTTCTCTGCAGGCAGCGACTGCCTGTGGCATGATCGCATATGCGCCCTGGAATACGACGTTCGCCGGAGGCTGGTTGACGGGGTCATCCTTTTCGGCCATTACGGCGGCGAATTCGGGGATCTGCCTGTTCCTGTGGTTTCATGGCAGCTTCTGCCTCAGGTCAAGGCCCGTGTCCTGTTGGACGAGGAGTCCATGGTGCGCCAGGCCCTTGCCGTGTTGAAGGCCCGCGGATGCCGCAGTGTGGCATACATGGGGGGGCAGAAAAATACGCTGCCCCCGGCCGACAGTCCTTTCTTACCTATAGCCCAAAGACAGCAGAAGCTCCTTGATTTCTTTTTAAAAGAGTCAAAACACCTTGGATTGGAAACCCGGCCGGAGTGGATAGTTCCTGCCTTGGACGGAACCGGCATATCTGCCGGCGTCGAACATGCGAAATCCGGCTTTACCCGTCTTTGGAACGCAGTCCGCGAGAAGCCTGACGGCATGATTTCCACCGACGACTATCGGACCCTGGGCGCGCTGGCCGCCATGGGGGAGCTCGGAGTGGCCGCCGGGCGTGACATCCAGGTTGCTTCGCACGTGAACCGGGGATCGAAGATACTCGAAGGCTGCCCGGTGATCCGCCTGGAGATCGATCCCGCCGAGATTGCGCATGCCCTGCTCGGCACGGTCACAGCGCTGATAGAAGGACGGAGCGACGTGCCGGATATCGTGCTGGTGGAGCCGCATCTTGCAAAGGATTGAAAAGAGCAAGGAGTAGGGTTTCGGTGCTGAGGTTTCAGCGATAATGCCGATTTTTTTCGATAAACGTCCGCAGCCGACCGCAATCGATTGCACTCGGGAAAGGATGTGGTAATATGAAAAAGCATAGCTTCACGTTGATCGAGCGTGTGCCCAGCGAAGGCTGGAGTCACTTGACATATTCAAGTTATGTCCCTGCCAATTGCTCAATTCAGGCAGGCAGCCTGACCACCGTGGCGGGCGGCAACGAACCGCTACGAAGCGTGGTGACAAAGTCGCGGGAAGGGAACGCCT
>CAZWRV010000147.1:0-10456 GCA_964636325.1 uncultured Victivallaceae bacterium
CAAGCTCAACCGCGGCTCAGCACGGCTTCGCCCTCCATCGAGTTTCTGATCGACAAAACTGCGAATCTCGCAGACGGACGCTCCCCTGAAACTCGCCTCAAGCAACGCAGGCATTCCTGCCTGCGGCATTGCAGTGTAAATACCTGCGCTGCTTCAACCTAATAATGGCCGCAGCTGACCGCATCCGTCCTGCGGATGCCTTTTTACCGCGTGAAACAAGCTAGGTCATCGAGCGCCTGGTATGCGCAGTATGCGCCGAAGACCGCAGGCATGTAGGAGATGGTTCCGCGGACGGTCCGGCCGCGGACCACGAGCGGCTCGGAGACGGCAGATTCGGGCGAATAAACCACCTTGAAGCCGCCCCTGATGCCGAGCCTGTGGAGGCGCTTCCGCACCTGTCGTGCGAGCGGGCAGTTGTAGGATTCCTCGATGTCGCCCACACGGACTTCGCGGATGTCGACGCGTCCACCGGAGCCCATCGAGCTGACCACCCTATATCCCTTGCCCAGGGCTTCGGCGATGAGAAAGACCTTGGGCGACAGCGAGTCGATGGCGTCGACTACGTAGTCGAACTTGGCCGACGAGAGGATTTCGCCGGTCTTCTTGTCTTTGATATATTCGCAGAGCGGATTGATCTGGAGATCGGGGTTGATGTCCTTGAGCCTTTCGGCCATGACTTCGGTCTTGTATCTGCCCTCGTTGCTCTTCAGCGCGGGGATCTGGCGGTTGCGGTTGCTCGCTTCGACCTTGTCGGAGTCGACGATCGTGATCTTCCCGACGCCCGCACGGACCAGGAACTCCGCGGCGAAGGAGCCCACCCCGCCCATGCCCGCCACAAGGACATGCGATTTTGCGAATTTCGCAACCGCGCCGGCTCCCAGGAGAAGTTCCGTCCTTTGATTCCAAGATCTCATAATCATTTCCGGACTCTGTCTTGCCGGGAAGCCTTGTCAGGATGGAGCAGGGCGTATGCCATCAGATACACGACGACTATGTTTATCACCAGGGCGCCGGCCATGACCACCGATCCGTTGCGGACGATCTCATATATTTCAAAAGGAATATATATAGATGCGCTGGCCAGGGCGAACCATTCGGCCCATCTTCTTTCGAGCCACAGCCCGTATGACTCGATGAAGCGCGCCGACGCATAGGCCAGCGCCAGAACCGAAAGGAGCCATAGCCGGGACTCTGTAAGGTTTGTCATCAGATCGACAAAAATGCCTGGTGATCTGCTTGCCGGGTTTAAATGCTGAGTCCTGGCAATCTGCGCGGCCATGCTATGATATTTGCCGTTGAGTAGCGTGACAAGGCCGCATGCCACTACTAACGCGAGCAGGCCTTTCGCCGCCTCGACCGCGGCGACAGACTGTATGCTCTTATGCAGGACTGAACTTTTCATAATTCATATTCGGACATCTTAATTGCGATCTTCCTTGTTGTGCTATTTTACAAGCCTCTCCACCAGAAGGTCCTTGAACGCGTCCTTGGACTTCCATTCGAGGGCGCAGCGGACCTTTTTCCCATTGGCCTCGTCGACCAGCATCATGCCGTCGCAGCCGATGCGGATGGGAAGCTTGCGGATGTCAAGGAGGTCCTCGGCGAACGCAAGATAGATTGCGACGGTGTCGTATAGTATCGAGCTCCTGCCGTTGTCTGAGTTTCCTCCGAGCCAGACATGGTAGGAGTCTATCACCGCCTTCGTCAGGGGGCTCCTTGACTCCGCCACACGCCGGTAATGTTCGCCGTCGAGGACGATGTTACCGCAGGTGTCGAGAGGTGTGATCGTCATGTCCCAGCCGGTTTCGAAGACCTTCATCGCAGCCTGGACGTCCACTATCACATTATATTCGGCGATGGCGCCGGGCTGGTCCCTGTGCTGTCTGTTGATCGAGCCGTGCATTCCCTTGAAGACGGCCTTTTCCGCAAGGCGCGGCTCCCTGATCAGCGCCGCGGCCACATTGGTCAGCGGACCGATGCTTATAATGGTGACCTTTTCCTTGGAGTCCATCACGGTGCGGACCATGGCGTCGACGCCGTCGGAATAAATTTTCCCCTTGTATTTCCTCAAGTCAAAATCCTTGATCCAGGGGCTCACCTGTATTGGCAGATCGCTGAACTGCGGGCCGGTGCCGATGGGGATGTCCGTTCGTCCGGCCGCCTCAAGTAGCTTCGCGGCTATCGCCGTGCGGTGCGGAGTATTCAGCGTCGCGGTAGTAATAAGCTTCACATCAAGCTCGGGCGAGTTCAGCATCATCGCCAGCGCCCAGGAATCGTCTATGTCGCTGCCGATGTCGGTGTCGAGAATGACCGGAACAGGTTTTTTCATGGCATCACCTTATTTGAAAGTCCTTGTATTCAGACGAGATTTCGGCGGGTATATAATCGCATCTTTCAACGAATGCGAAGGGCGGGCCCTGGCGCAGCCATTCAAGCATCTGATCCAGCTCCTCCTTCTCCCCCTGCATGAATACTTCGACATGGCCGCGCGCCAGATTCCTGACATAGCCTTGAACCGAAGGGAATTCCTGCGCCTTGTCATACGTCGAAAAACGGAACCCGACCCCGGTTACGCGGCCCATGACGCTGACTTTGTATGCGATCTTCATAATTTCAGATTTCCCGCCCCCCCGTTCCAATAGATGGTTGATAGCGTTGGAAATTGCTGTTATACCTTATCCAGAACCGCGCACCGGAAGTCTGAATTAGAAATCCCTCCCAAGGATCGCTATTTCACCAAATCTCATCCCATATGCTATGAATTTGAAATTTGGAATGTATGTGGGATCCGGCATTTGGAGCTTGGGATTTGGATATTGGAATTTGCTGGCATGGCCAGCTTATCCTCCCAGTTCGAGGCAGCGCTTCCTGAAATGGAGATAGTTTTCGTAGGGAACCTCCTCCGGGGTGCCGTGGTCTATCACGGGGATATATCCTCCGCGCTCCCTCATTGGAGGTAGGATGGATTCGACCATCTTGTCGATGTCCTTCTTGGTTCTTGCGAGGACTCGCTTGTCGAGGCCGCCGCGGATGAGCAGATCGGGATATTCCTTGCCCGTGCGGACGACGTCGCAGCCGGACGCCACCTCGAACGGGCTCATGTAGTCCATGTCAATCGTCTGGCGGTAGACCGGGATCACCGGGTCGCAGAATCCGTCGGTGTCGACCTGGACGTAGAGGTGCCTGGCCTTGTCGATCTGGCGGCGCCTGAGGTTGCTGATGAGCTGCTGGTAGTATGGTATGAGGTATTCCTTCATCATTTCGGGGCTGATGAGCGGCCCGTGGTTGTAGCAGATGTCCTCGGCGAAGAATATCTCGTCCAGGGTGAGCTCCTTCTGGTGGTGCGAAATCACCTTGTCTGCGAGCCTGAACCACTGGTGCATGCAGTCATGTATGAGCTGTGGATTGTCGTGGACCATGTAGAGAAGCTGCTCGGGGCCCATGAGGCTTCTGAGATACATGTAGCCGCCGATGAGGTTCTGGACTATCATCATTCCGTTTTCGGCGGCGGTCTTCGCGGCGGCCATCCTCTTCTCAAGATCCTTGTAGCGCTCGGGGCTGTCGGGATCCAGCCTCCACTTGACGTTCTCCTCCCAGGTCTTCATGTCCTTGACCGGATGGTCCACGTATTCGGGCATGAAGCCTGTGCGCCTGCCCTTGAAGTAGAGGACGTGCCTTCCGGCGTAGTCCTGTTCTATCTCGGTGTCGCCCCTGTCCTCGATGATCTTGACTTCGAACGCGGGATGGAAAGCGGCCTCGCACCATCCGAGCTGGCCGAGTCCGTGCGTGGCGCCCTCGTCGAAGCCGAAGAGCTCTGTCCAGGGGACGTCCTGCGGCATGCCTTCTTTTTTCCAGCGTTCGAGCGTGCCCTGCATCAGCCAGAACTCCGTGCGGAAAAGCGGAGCGCCGGGAACCTTCGCGTAGAAGTCCCTCATGCGCTTGATGGATTCTTTGGCCCTGACGCTAAGCTCTGCCATTAGTCCCTTTCATAATGCGTCGATTAAAACGGCCGAGACGGCTGATCCGAAATGTTTCGCGATTCGGAGTTGCAATTTCAATATTGATTCGGATTTTAATATCAGATTTCGGCTTTCCGCGGAGACGTCTCCGCGGCTATTCCGCCTTCTTTTTCTCGGCGATCTTCTCCCGTATCTTCTCAAGCAGCCTCTTCTGCAGGTCCTCGCTTTCCTGTATGATCGCCTTGGTCTGGTCCCTTCCCTGGCCCAGCTGTTCGTTGTCGAACGAGAACCATGAGCCCTTCTTCTCTATGATCTGCATGTCGGTTGCGACGTCGAGTATGGAACCGGAACGCGATATGCCCTCGTCGTAGTTGATGTCGAACTCGGCGCTTCTGAATGGCGGCGCCATCTTGTTTTTGACCACCTTTACCCTGGTCCTGCTGCCTGTCACCTCGCCGGCCGGATCCTTGATTACGTTCACGCGCCTGATGTCCATCCTGATGGAGCTGTAAAACTTGAGGGCGTTGCCGCCGGTTGTCGTCTCGGGGTTGCCGAACATCACGCCGATCTTCTCCCTGATCTGGTTGGTGAAGATGCAGCAAGTCCTGCTCCTGCTTACGGCGCCGGTGAGCTTCCTGAGGGCCTGCGACATGAGCCTGGCCTGGAGCCCGACAAAGGAGTCTCCCATCTGCCCCTCTATTTCCGCGCGCGGGACCAGCGCGGCGACGGAGTCTACCACGATCACATCCACGGCGTTGCTCCTGACGAGCGCCTCGGTGATGTTGAGGCCGTCCTCGCCGCAGTCCGGCTGCGAGATCAGCAGGTTTTCGAGGTTCACCCCTATCTTCTTGGCGTACTGCGGATCGAACGCGTGCTCGGCGTCTATCAGGGCGCCGACGCCGCCTGCCCGCTGCGCGTTGGCTATGATATGCAGGCAGAGCGTCGACTTACCGGAGGATTCGGGCCCGTACACCTCGACGATGCGCCCCCGCGGGACGCCCCCTATGCCGAGCGCCAGATCAAGCGCGAGGGCGCCGGTGCTTATAGTGGGCACGTCCACATGCATGCTCTCGTCGCCGAGACGCATTATCGAGCCCTTGCCGTATTCCTTCTCTATCTGCCCAAGCGCTATCGTTAAGTTCTTGTCCTTGACGCCCTTGTCGCACTTGTCCTGCTTGTCCGCCGCTTCCTTGGTGGTGTCCGTCTTGCTCATTAATCCGCCTTGTACGTTGTGTATTTGCGTTGCAACGACGGCACTTGCGCCGCCTTCAACAGGAGGAAAATATATCCGCGCCGGAAAAATACAAACGCAGTTCCTCCGTAAAAGCCCCGCGATTTCAGAAAAATATCGCGTTTTTTTTGCGGGCGGGCTTGCATTGCCGCGGATATTATATAACTTATCCAATCATATAAGTAAAATAAAAAAGCGCGGGGAACACTTGAAGCTCACGGTAAAAAGCGAATACGCGCTTCTGGCGCTGGTCCACCTGGCCAGGCAGAAGGAAGGCAGCTACCACACGGTCGAGAGCATTGCGGCGGCCCAGAAGATGCCGCCCAAGTTCCTCGAACATCTGCTCCTGTCGCTCAAGAGGGCGAAGTATGTGACCAGCCTCAAGGGGCAGGGCGGAGGCTACAGGCTCTACAGGCAGGCCGACAAGATCACCATCGCCGAGGTCATCCGGCTCTTCGACGGGGCGCTCGCGCCCACGGAGTCGGTGAGCAAATACTTCTACGAGTCCACGCCCATAGAGAAGGAGCGCAAGATGGTGAAGCTCTTCAAGGAGATAAGGGACTACATATCCGAGAGGCTCGAGGGCAGCACGGTCGCCGACATGGCCTGATTTTTTTTGCGGTATTATATTACTAAGTCGATCATATAGATAATATAACAGAAGGGGGCATGGATGATAGGAAGCATCACAATCATCAACGGACGCGGGAAGTCCGGCAAGAAGGACGCCGTGGAGAAGATCGAGCTTAAGATGGGGGACGTCGTGAGCATCGTGGGGCCGACTGGCTCGGGCAAGACCACGCTCATAAACGACATCGAGCTGTTCGCTCACGGCAACACGCAGACGGGGAGGATCGTCCTTATAGACGGCCAGACTCCGCCGGCGGAGTACCGCGACAACCCTGCGAAGAATCCGATAGCTCTGATCACGCAGCACACGACTTTCCTATCGGATCTTCCGGTGCAGGAGTTCCTCGAGACGCATGCGCGGATCAGGCAGGGCGCGTCCGACGAGGGCATCGCGCGGCTTGTGAGCGAGACCCTCGGCTTCGCCAACCAGCTCACGGGGGAGCCGATCATCCAGTCCAGCAGGATGACCGAGCTTTCCGGCGGGCAGACCAGGGCGCTGCTCATAGCGGACGCGACGATCATCTGCGACACGCCGATAGTCCTGCTTGACGAGGTCGAGAACGCCGGGATACACCGCACGAAGGCGCTCGAGCTGCTCAGGAAGCACAAGAAGATATTCATATTCGTCACGCACGATCCGCGCATCGCCCTGCTTTCCGACTTCAGGATAGTCATGAAGGGCGGGATGGTGGTCGACGTGCTGCACACGGACCAGAGGGAGAAGGAATACGCCGTCGAAGTCAGCAAGCTAGACGACGCGCTCTGCATATTGAGGGACAAAATCAGGCACGGTGAGAGGCTCACCGGCCACTTACTGGAGGCATTCGCATGAAACTGACAATCTGCGCGGGGCCGGCCACCACCGGCAAGACGTCCGTCCTGAAGCACATGACCAAGGCGCTGCTTGAAGCGGGGCACAAGGTCGCTTACCTGAAGATCGACGTCCAGTTCGCCGACGAGGACGAGATATTCTCGAGGGAATTCGGGATTCCGACACGCAAGGTCTATTCGGGCGAGCTCTGCCCCGACCACTGCAACGTCCTGGTCCTGTCCGACGCTCTCAAGTGGGCGGAGGACAAGGGCTGCGACATCCTGTTCGTCGAGACGGCGGGGCTCTGCCTGCGCTGCTCTCCGTACGTGGACGGAGGGCTCGGGCTCGTCGTGCTCGAGGCGACCAGCGGGATGAACCTTCCGCTCAAGGTCGGCCCGATGCTTACGCTCGCCGACATCGCCGTTGTCACAAAGATAGACAGGGTGTCGCAGGCCGAGAGGGAGGTCTTCCGGGCCAGGATACAGGACGCCGCCCCCGAAGTCTCCATCAGGGAGGTCAACGCCCTCTACGGTATCGGCATCGAGCCCATAGTGAACCGCGTCCTCGCCTTCGCCGACACTCCCGCAAACATGCTCCTCAGGGGCAATCCCCCGGTCGGGACATGCACGATATGCGTCGGCAAGAGGGACGTCGGCTGGCAGTCGCACTTCGGCGTCGTCAGGGCGCTGGAGAACCAGAACTTCTACAGAGGAGAATAACATGAACGCACAGCAGATTGAAGCGCTTGAACTGCCGGGACTGGACTGCGGAAGCTGCGGATTCCGCACATGCGAGGACTTCAGGAAAAAGCTGAAGACCAATCCGGCAATGCTCAAGAGATGCACCTTCCTGTCCGACGACAACATGAACGGGAAAAAGGCGGAGAAGCTCCAGAAGGCCCCAGGCAAGCCCGAACCGATGATGGCTCACTCACCCAAGGACGGCAAGTGCCCGTCGGCGGCAATATGCGGGACATGCAGGGAGACAGGAACCATCGGAACCGGAAGGAACACAGTTTCGCGCCCTTCGACTCCGTGGATCGACAGCCTGGGGAGGGACTTCGACTTCTACCTCGAACACTTTCCGGAGGACGTCGGCCCGAGGGAAATCATCATACCCCACAATCCGATGATCACACGCGAAATGGACATCCAGGTCGGCGACACTCTGATCGGACGCCCGCTCGGGATGTCATGCGGATGCCCGATAACCCACTGCGGAACAGTAGTCATCGTCGACCGCCGGACCGGCGTCCTGACCTGGTGCGTGACCGGCCCGCTCGGCCCGCGCGAAAAGGGTTACAAGGACATCGGCTACTACATCGCCGAAGGCTACGAGGGGCTCATAACCGACGCGAAATGCGATATCAAGATCGGGATGAGATACTACTTCCAGCCGAGGATGTGCATGCTCCAGTGGCGCCACAGCGGCCTGGTCAACTACATCAACAGGTCCGACATCGGCCTCCAGGTAAGGCTCGAAGGACTGTGGATCGGATAACTGATAAGAATTCTGATTTTCGACATGTTCGAATGTAACTCGGAAGATGGAGGATTTCAAGCCTAGAATCGTAGAAAATCCACACGCTTTGCCCGAAAAGGTTTCCCCTCCGGGCCTGCTGCGGCGGGCCCGGAGGGGAAATTCTCAATCAGTGCAGGGAAATGCCGGGAGAACCTGGGATTTTCGGTGGTGAGACTGCGTGTCAGGCTCTCCCGCGCCGGGAAATCAGAAACTTGAGAGAAGCTCCTCGATGGGAACATATGTGGAATCCGAATGGCAATCATCCGCAGGAGGCGCCCTTTCCTCCGGCTCCGTCCATATCCCGCAGTGCTTGAGTATCTTCTGGATTATCGCGGCCTGATCCCTCTTCTCGATGAAGGATATTATCCTCATACGACCGCCGCACCTGGGGCACTGCAGCGGGTCTGTCTCATATACCTTTTTGACAAGGGCCGCCCACCTCGACCGGCATATCTTGCGGAAAGGGGCGTCCTCCTCCTCGGAATCCACCGCAGCCTCGATACTATCACCCGCTGCCGCGAGTTTCGCCCTCATACCCCGGTTCTTGTTCGAATACCATCCATAATATCGAATGGTATGTTCGCCTGTATTCGGAATGTGCTGAGTAACTTCGGCAAGGAAATCAAGCGGATCGAAGACCTGGAAGTTGCGGCTCACGCCGGCCTTCAAGTCATCACTGGCCGGCTCCGGGAACCTGCGGCAGCTGTCATGTTCCGCCTTGTACACCACCTGTCCGGTCGGGGTTATGCTGATTATCCTTTCGAGGCTGAAAGGACAGCGGGCGACATATTGAACGAGCCTTTCGAGCGCGTCGCGATCCTCGGCCCCGATCAGTACGCTCTTGTCGACGCTGAATCCGGAGTGCCGCCAAGTTCTCATCTGACTTATATTTTTCCAGCGGCTGGAAAAATATATCAGGAAATCAAGCGGCTTGATTTCCGGATGATTAAGCATCCATTTTTCAGCGCGCTGAAAAATAAAGAATATTTTGCGTTTCGCAAAATATTGCCGAATGTCTGAACAGCCGCGACCATTCCGGGAGCAGCGTCTTCACGGTCAAGAACCGCCTGATATACCTCGCGGATCAGCTCGTAGGCGATTTTCGGAAGATGGCCGAGCAACTCGCGGTTAAAGCGGAAGTAAATCCTCAGCCTTTTCGGAATGGTGAAGACGAACTGGCGGTGCGGCACGACGGAGAAGACATCCTCTCGGACATGCATGGAAAGCTCAAGAATCCTCTTCTGATGGCAGGACGGGCAGATGCACCTGGTCTTGCAGGAGAAGGAGACGAATATGCCGTGGCCGCAGTCGTCGCAGCGGACGCGGGCGAAACCCTCCCGAAGGTCTCCGCACTTGAGGTACTTCCCGACGGCCACGCCGATGACCGGACGCCAGAACCCGTATTTCGGGCCGTAGCGCTGGGGATAAACGCGCTCGAACCCGCTGTAATGTGCATCGACGATCCTCCAGAACGGCGAGGCGGACGGGTCGCGCCTGCGGCAGAATTCCGGCCCGGATGGACAGTTTTCCTGCGCGTGCGGCATGATACGCTAAATTATATTAGTATATCATACAACGCAATGACGGATCTTTTATTGTTCAACTGGAAAAATCATGGAGGAAGAACCATGCCAACAGCTCAACGGCAACACGAGGGAAGCGAAATTCTCTTTTTGCCCTCTAAAAATCGCGAGATTGAGAGAAATTGAAAGATTGAAGGGGAAAATCTCAAAACTTGGAGACATGTGCCAGGCTCGTTGACCAGACAGGCAAGGAGCTGGGGAAAGAGTTACTGGCAGATAAGGTGGATTCATCGTGTATCTTTATGATGTTAAAAAAGGCGGCGGGTTAAAAAGCCGTCACGGAATCAGGTGTTTAGGCAAGCCGTTATCTAATTCGGATGCACACCGAACTCGGCGGCCAGCTCCGTCGGCGTCTTCCTCTCCTTGATCGCCTCGATAGCAACTTTCGCCTTGAACTCCCTGGTGAACCGTCTTCTCGTCTTTCCCATCGGTGCAATCCTTCAGCCCTGAAGAATTGCAATTTTTTCGTTTTCTTTCCGAGCTGAAGGCATTTTTTCAGGAAAATTTCTTCTTTTTGGGCTTTTCCGCCTGCATATATGATGCGTATTACTACGTATAATATAGCAAAAATCCGAAAACCGACAGGACAGGAGGCGGGCATATGTCGAGGAAGCCGATAGGAGTCCTGGAGAGGATGCGCGGCGCAAGGCTGAAGGAGCTTGGCGCGATCGGCCCCGTGCTGCAGGGCAGCATCGCGTCGATAGGCGTGAGGTGCGGCAAT
>CAZWRV010000148.1:0-10353 GCA_964636325.1 uncultured Victivallaceae bacterium
GCTCAACCCTCCGGAAGACGACAAAGATAACGACAAAGTTCGCGACAAAGATGGGTGAGTTTCAGAGGAGGGATGATGTCCGTTTCCAAGACCAAGGTCGTATGCATTTTGAATCCGCAGTCCTGCGACGGGGATTCGCTGAGGCGCTGGCCGGAGATAGAACGCTATTTTCGCGAACTCAGGATAGACTTCGAACTTGTAAGCCAGGACGGCGATCTTTCGGAAACCGTCTTTGAAATTCTTTCCCGCCGCAACCAGGAAGAGCTGCTGATAGCCGGAGTAGGCGGCGACGGGACGCACTGCGCGCTCATCAACGGGATGCTCAGGTTCAAGGAGCGGAATCCGGGTGCCGTCCTGCCCCCATACTCGGTCATACCGTTCGGCACCGGCAACAACATAGCCAAGTCGTTCGGCCTCAACCCCAAGGACGGCCTGCTCAGCAGCCACCTGAGGAGGGCCGCGTTCGGCACCGTCTACGGCGCCGAATACCGGATAGACGTCGGCAGACTTGCCGGCGGAAGGTATTTCCTCGACGGCTTCGCAGTGGGCGTCGACGCCCATATACTGGCCGGCCGCAACCGCGACAAGGACAGCTTCAGAAAGAGCTTACTATTCGGCCTCATCCGGGGCTACCCGGTGTATTTCTGGAACGTCCTGAAGAGCCTGGGCAAATGCAGCCCTCTGCGGGGCGAGATCGAGGTGGACGGCGAAAAGTTCTATTCCGGCGACCTGTTCAACATAATCGTGAACAACACGAGGATCTACGCGGGCGAGTTCGACCTTACCGACGACGCGTTCGCGAACGACGGGCTTCTCGACGTGCTGGTATTCACCGGGAAGCGCGACTACATCTGGCGCTACTTCCTGAGCCACAGATACCTGCCGAGGAAGGTGCGGCGCTTCAGCTCGCTGACAAAGGAAGGCTTCATCTGCCGCAGGAAGGGAAAAGTCTTCAATATCAAGCTTGAAAAGCCGATTCCGGCTCTGATTGACGGCGAGTCGCTCTCGCCGGGAAATGAATTCACCATAGAAACCTTCCCTAACGCGATAACGCTCAGGGTGCCGGTCGAGCCGGAATGACCGCTCACTTGAGTGGATTTAAGACGCTTTTGAAAAGCCCGGCCTCGGACTTGATCTTCACCTCGCCGCCGCTGGCGCATAGTGCGTCCTGCTTGAGGACGTCGGCGACCATGCTCTTCATTCCGCGTATGTCGGCGGGCGTGGTGGAAAGTATTGCGTCGCGGTCGCGCTGCAGCTCCCGGAGTTCGGTCTTCTCGAAATAGTATTGGAATGCCCGCTGCCCTTTGTCGGACGGGGTCAGCGGCCTGTCCAGGCCCGAGATTGTGCCGATGATGTAGCGGGTCATCTCCTTTCCATCCGGGTCGAACTTTTCCAGATAGGACGGAGTTTCATCGAAAGCCCGGACAGTCTTTTCGAGGTTCGGATCCGAGAACGAGAAGAGCATGCTGTTGCCGGTCTGGCTGAATGAGGCCGCGGCGCCGTATGCGCCTCCCTGCACGCGTATCTGCTTGTGGAGCCAGTCCCTGGTCAGGATCTGCCTGAGGACATGCATTTTTCCGTCCCATGCGTAGCCGAGCCTTTTGAAATTGTAGCCTTTGACTATGCTCTGCACCTTTGCTCCGACGGCCAGGGCTTCGTTCTTCTTTTCGAGCTTGAAGCTCCATTTCTCCATCTGAGGTCTGGCGCTTCTCAATCTGCCGGCGAATCCTTCCATGCATCTTCTGAAATTTGCAAGGTCGCCCTTCGCGCAGGTGGCTGCGGCGGTCATGTTTTCCCGTGTGAACAGCAGCCTCGCCGTTTCCGCGAGGTCCGCGGAAATCTCCCCGGCCTTTGCGTCGAAGTCCTTCGACAGGTCGGAGATGAACCAGTAGTATTCGAGACCTCCGGTAGTTTCGTTGAACATTCCGGCGTCGGAAAAATAGGAGAGCAGGCGGGTCATCGGAAAATCCAGCTTGCCGCTTCGGATCGACGAGTCCATGCCTGCCTGGCTCCGAGCGATGAGCGTCCTCAGGCGCTCCTTGTCGTCAAATCTGGTGCGGTTCAAAATTTCCTCCGCGAGGGCGAACATGCTGTCCATCTTGGAATTCAACGCCTTGCATGAGACGTTGAATTTAGGGATCAGGCGGGTGTCGTCGCGTTTTTCAAGGAAGCCGCTGATCCCGGCGCCGAAACCGCCCGTATGGATATTCAACTGGTTGTCCAGCGACTTGTAGCTGTGTCTTTCGGTTCCGAGCGAGCCCAGCGTGCTGGAAAGGAGGACCGCATAGGGGATGAGCCTCTGCGGCAGGACGCGCATGTCGAAGTAAAGGTTCGCGAAGACGACTCCGTTGGTGAATTCCTCGCGGTGGAGCAGCGGCGCGCCGCCGGCTTCCCCGACGTCGCACTCGAACCATTCCGCCTTCGGATCGATGTCGGAGATTCCGAGGGATGGAAGGCATCCGAGCGCCTCAGGGCTGTCCTTCGCCTCCTGGTATTTTTTCAAGTCCCCGGTCTGCGCGATCAGCGAGGAAATCTGCTCGTTGGATAGTCCGGCCTTGTATTTTGCAAGCTTTTCGGCCGTTTCAACCGTCTCCTTCTTCTCCAGGCCCTGCTCTGGCTGCAGCACGAGCAGCAGCTTATGGTTGTTGCCGATCACATATTTGCTCAGAAGCCCCTTCAGGTATTCCTCGGGCGGGCCGTTCTTGATTTCCGCGAGCTGCTTTTCGAAGCCGAGTCCGTCGAGCGGGTTGCCGCAATACAGCCAGCCTGTGATGGTTTTGCCGGTGCATGCGAGGCCCTTGTATGCGTCGTTCCCTTCCCTCAGGTGGAATTCAAGCCTGTTGACTGCGCCTTCGAGCATCTCCTTATCGAAACCATTCGCCGCCGCGTCGGCGAGCGCCTTGAAGACGATGGCCTTGAACTTGTCCTTGTCGCCGGAATCTGCGTTCTTCGCGACTATCGTGAATATGTTCTGCTGCGAATCGTCGGCGTAGGCGTAGAACTCCTTGCCGACACCCGCCTCCTGCAGTGCCTGGCGGATCGGCGCAGCCTCCTTGTTCACCAGAAGATCGGCCAGCAGGCCGAGCCCCATCACCAGGGTGCGGTCCGACCCGGTTCCCGCTACGAACGACAGCGAGAGATACGTCTGCCCCTTCGTGCTTCCGCCTTCCGGAACCGGATATGAAGCCGTGCGCTCCCTCATTTTATCAAACGGCTTCTGCAGAGGGATGGAAACCTGCTCGGACGCCCTTTCCATCTCCGAAAGGTATTTCCCGCCGATGAACTCAAGCTCCTTGCCGAGGTCGGCGTCGCCGTAGAGCAGTATCAGGCTGTTGTCCGGGCGGTAGTGCCTCCGGTGGAAGTCGAGAAATTTCTCGTCCGTCAGCCCCGGGATCGCCGACGGGACGCCGCCCGAGAAGAATCTGTAGCTGTTGTCCGGGAAAAGCTCCCTGCGGACGAGGATGTTCATGATCGAACCCGGAGAGGAGAAGACCCCCTTCATCTCGTTGTAGACTACGCCTGTGATCTTGAGAGGCGCGTCCCGGCCGGCCAGTTCGTAGTGCCATCCCTCCTGCATCAGGATGCGGGGCTCCTTGTAAATCATCGGATAGAACACTGCGTCAAGGTAGACATGCATCAGGTTGAAATAGTCCTTCTCGTTCATGCTGGCCACGGGGTAGACGGTGTTGTCGCTGGCGGTCCAGGCATTCAGGAAGGTGTTGAGCGACCCCTTCATCAGCTCCTCGAAAGGGCTCTTGACCGGAAAGTTCTTCGACCCGTTCAGGATGGAATGCTCCAGTATGTGGGCTGTGCCGCAGTCCGAGTCCGGAACCGTCCTGAAGGCGATGCTGAATGTCTTGTTCGGATCGTCGGCCATCACCTTCACCAGTTGCGCGCCGCTTCTGACGTGCTCGAAATGAAGGCATTCCGCGTTGAACTCCGGCACGAAGCGCTTCTCAATAAGCCTGAAGCCGTGGTACTCCCCGCCGACAGTATAGCCGCGCCCGGGCCTCGACACACACCCGGCGGAAAGGAGCAGGATTGAAATGCAGGCCAGTGCGAGATGAAAATTTGTTCTCATAAGTTTCTTAAGTAGGGGCTCATATCCCCGCAGGGAAAAACTTACATTTTTCCCGACACGAATTCCCCGTCCATAGCGCAGGAGCCGAGGAATGATGGCGAGAATTCGCGGGCGGGGCCCTGGTACCAGAACCCGGCGAAGCGGATGAAGTTTGCCCAGCGCCACAGCCTGAATTCTACCGGGTTCGGGAACTTGTAGCGGACTTCGCAGAAGAATCCGGCCTCCTCGACGCGGCAGACGGCCTCCTTTCCGCGTAAAATAACCGGCGTTCCAGAATATGGCGTCCCGTTAATCGCGACTTTTTCCGGAGCGCTGAAATGTACGGGGAAGAACGTGTTGATTGAAATCTCGTCGGCGGAGAGAGGTGCGAATTCCGCAAATGGCGAAGCCTTGAAGCGCAGTCCGCCGCCGCGTTCGCGGACGATGACCCGCCCGGCGTTGTTGAAGTTCGAAGCCTCCATCGGCCTGCCGCGCTGATCCTTCACCCATTCCTCCGGCGCGCCGAAGAGGACCGTCGCGGCGGTGACGTGCCTGACGTCCTCCATCGAAGCGACCTTCGGCTTCAAGGCGTAATGGCACAGTATCGGGAAGCTGTGCGAGAAGGTCGACTCCTCTCGCCATCCGAGGGCATATCCCGGCTTCTGCACCTGGAAGATTTTTGTCTCTCCCGCCGGCAGCAGCGAGCCCTGCACCGAGATATATTTCTTCTTGACGGGGTCGATGTAGCCGAACTCGCCCCAGCGTATCTGCGCCTGGAACCGCTTCGGATAGGAGCGTCGCCTCATTTCGTCCAGGGCATCCGCCGGAACATGGAAGCGGTTCGCCATCTGCCACGCTGGGCCGGACCACGTGAACGGGATGTCGCCGTCGTGATGGAAGATCACGCCCTTGCGCTTCTCGTCGAAGAGCCTGACTATCGAACGGTCGCAAGACAGGCCAAGGTAGCAGAACAGAATCCTCATCTGCGAGTTCTGCCCCAGGATGTCCACCCTGTAAGCGCGGGAGAACGGTCCGCACTGGACGCCGAGATCCGGATGATAAAGGGCCAGAATCTCACGCCAGAGCTTCATTTCAATCTTGAGCGCCATCTCCCTGGCCTCCTCGTGCGGATCAAGCTCGACGATCTTCGCCAGCGAATGCAGCGAAATCGGCGAATACGTGGGGCTGTTGAACTCCCTGAAGACCTTCTCGTGCTCGCTGTGCCATGCCAGCAGGCGCAGTGAGTTCATGCCCATGGCGCGGATGCGCAGACCCGTGTAGACCTCCGGAATCGACGCGAGCGGATGCTTGAAGTCATAGAAGTCCAGGACCTGGCTGGCCGCCAGAAGGAACCAGGTCGTCATGCACGAGAAATTGTGCGTCTGCTCCCCGCCGAAACGGACTTCCAGCGAATTGATAAGATGCGCCTCGACAATCTTCTTGAGGTACGCATATGCCGCCGGGTTAAGCCGGTCCTTGAAGCGGAGCATGAGCTCGACCGCCGCGAACGGCGTGAAATGGTTTTCATCTATCGGAGTCTTCAGGATAATCGCCTCGGCGAGACGCTTGTACCTGTCCGCGCCGTGGCCCATGAGGCTGAAGCAGTTCCAAAGCAGCTCGCGGCTGGACGGGGCGGTGCCGTAGTGCACAAACCTGCCCTTCGCATCGAACCATTTTGCCAGCCTTCTGCAGTGGGCTTCCGTGAATTCCTTCTTGACCGAGGGGTCGCCGAGGACACGATACTTTTCGCTTTTCATCTCTTGATCTCCTGAAGCTTGAACATCTTTGTCGTCTTCCGGATGGTTGAGCCATTCTCAACCACGACTCCGACAAGCGTCGCTCTCGACGGCCGCGCCGCATTATTGCACAATTTTCGCCGCCAGGTGCGGAGGGTTTTGCTTGTCAAAACCGCATTTCGAGTATTTCTGCGGATTTCGCAGCTGAACCGTCTTTCAGGCGCCTTCCTCCAGCCTGCGCATCATCTTCACGAAGGCCGGGAAGACTACTTCCGGCTCCTCGATCTCAGGATGCCATTTTTTCTCCCATTCGAGGGTGAAATAGCCCTTGTAGCCGCCGTTGACCAGGCATTCGAATGTCTCCTTCAGGGGGATGTCGCCCTTGCCGGGAAGGCAGAGCTGGTATTCCCTGGAGTCCGGCTTTAGCTTGGAATCCTTCCAGTGGGTGTAGCGTATCCATTTCCCGAGATTGTCCCAGACGCGCCCGGGCTTTTCGCCGAAGAAGCGGTAGGGATGATGTATGTCCCATAGGGCCGCGACCTGCTCGGAGGCCGTCTCCTCCATCAGCTCCAGGACATGCTCCGACGCGATGAAGTCGTCGTGCGTCTCCAGAAGTATCGTAACGCCGCATTCCTTGGCGAGCCTCCCCATCTCCTTGAGGTGTGCCGCGGCCGCCCCGACTGCGGCGGAACGCTTTGTCTCCCCGACATGCCCCCCGAAGACACGTATGTAGCGCGATCCGAAGAGGTGGCAGAGATCGAGATACCTTTTGATTTCATCCAGGGATTTGATCCGGTCCTCCTCCTTTGGGTTGAACGCCCGGGCGGAGCTTGAGAAGCACGGCACTTCTATTCCGGCGTCGCGGAACCTGCGGGCGGTGGCGCCGGCGTCGGACGAGAATTCAGGGCATCTGTAGATGTTCATCTCGGCCAGGTAGCCTCTGAAGTCTACCCCGTCGAACCCCATCTTTTCGGCGTTTCTCAATATCGTGTCCAGCTTCCACTGCGGACAGCCCAGCGTCGTGAATGCAAGCTTGATCATATGGAAAATCTGTTGCTCCTGATTTGTTACCCTGAATAGTCGAGTTAAAAGTTTTGCTGAAACCTGACACCCGTTACCTGGCATCCAAAACCTAGTTTTGCAAGTATATTGAAGATGGCCTGTTTATCCGGACATGGCAAGCTTTACGGGATAATTTCTTCGGTTTTTTTCCGCAGTTAGCAAAGCGGCGTTTGGCGGGCTATCATAAGCAAAATACTGATTGGACGGTCCGAGTGTATAGGAGATTCTTCCATTCGAAATATCTTGGACGGCGGTATCTTGCGCTGTTCACGGTCCTCGGCGGACTCGTCGCGGGCCTGTATTTCGTGGGCGAATACTCCTACGAGTTCTTCTTCTACCGCAGAACCTTCGACGAAATATTGAAGGAAGCCGGGGCGAGGCACGGAATTGACTACCGGCTCCTCAAGGCGGTGGTGTGGCAGGAGAGCCGCTTCAATCCGAACGCCAGGGGCCGCATGGGCGAGATCGGCCTAATGCAGATCAGGAGGGAATATTCGGCTGAGGACTGGGCGAGGATCAACAAGATTCCGATATCGTCAGAAGGGATTCTCTTCAACCCGCCGCTCAACATCGAAATCGGCTCATGGTACCTGTCCAGGGCGTTCAAGAGGTGGAAGGACTACGACCACAACGTCGAACTTGCCCTGTCGGAGTACAACGCCGGCTATGCCGGAATGCAGAAATGGCTGCCTGCCGACCCGTCCGCGAACATCGTAGACAAGATCAACTCGGATTCGGCCAGGGAATACATTGTCTCGATAATGGAAAAATATAACGAATACCTCTCGGAGCAGTCCGAGGAAAAGTGAACATGAATTCGTCAGATCAATACAAATCGCTGGTCGCCGGCCGCTGGTCATTGAATCTTGCAGCCCTTGTCGCCGCGTTCTGGCAGCTGGCCGTCTGGGCGCAGAACCAGCCGCCCACTGGCGGAACGTCCGAGGGCAAGGCTCCGGGCTGGAGCGCCGAGTTCAAGCTGACCCCGGAGATGGATAAGGACAAGGCTAAGCTGCCGGAAGGATGGGAGCTGAAGACCAAGCCGTTCACCAGCGCCGCCGTGTTCTCAGTAAAGAAGGACGCCTCCTCCGACGTCTGCTTCATGTCGATGGAGGCCGACAAGGCGTCCGGAAGCGTCATATGCAAGCCGGACAAGCTCAACATAAAAGACTTTCCTGTCATATCGTGGAGCTGGAGGGCTTCCGTGCTACCCGCCGGCGGCGACGCCCGCGACTTCGCCAAGGACGACCAGGCCATCGGAATCTACGTCGGAACAGGCTCCATGTTCGACAAGAAGTCCATATCTTACCATTGGGACACCGATACTCCCAAGGGCGCCGAGGGCGAATGCAAATACGGCGGCGGAACCATCTCTGTAAAATGGTTCACCCTGAGGAACAAGGAGGACGTTCCGGACGACGGCAAACCGTCGCAGTGGTTCACCGAAGAGCGCAACTTCCTGGAAGACTTCAAGAAGGCCTGGGGATTCGTCCCCGAGTCCGTCTACGTAAGCGTCTCCTGCAACAGCCAGTATACAGGCACCAAGGCAGCCGCCGACCTGCAGTGGATCAGGTTCACGGCTGTAAAGGGTGACCGTTGAATATTTCAGATTTCCTGACCCGCTCACAATGAAAAGCTTAAAAATGGATGGGAAATGCCCATGTGTCTATTCAGATCGGAATGCCGGAAATCTGAACTGAAATACCTTTTTGCTCCGCACCCTTCGAGAACCTTCGATACCTCGGTATCGGCGGTCTCTCAGAATGCGAAGCAAATTCCAAAATTCCAGCAATCAAAATGTAAATTTTTCAACCTAAAGGAGTATATTATCCACGGATCAGGATGTTTGTATTCAGTGAAAAGGCGCAGTTCACTGAGTGTATAAATTTCTCAGCCAAGCGGCCGTCCGTTCGAGGGCGTCGTCGCAGGAAATCACCGGGACATAACCGAAGTCCTTTCTGGCCGCCGAGATGTCGAAATAATGGGAATGCGCGAGCTGGGCGGCCGTGAAGCGTGTCATCGGAGGCTCACCGGAAAGATGCAGAGCACCGTAAAGCATTTCCATTACTCCGCCGATTAAATATGCCTTCTTGAAGGAGATGGACTTGTCAACCTGCGGAATCCCGGTCTTTTCAAGAAGGCGGTTGATCCAGTCCCAGAGATTGACCGGAGTTCCGTCGCTGATGAAATAAGCCTTGCCCGCGCATTTCTGCGAAGTCCGCAGCTCCTGGGCAGCCAGCACGTGCGCCTCCGCGGCGTTGTCCACATATGTGATGTCTACAAGATTCTTGCCGTCGCCGACGCGCATGAGTTTCCGTGCCCTGGCCCTGGCTGCGATTCGCGGGAGGATGTGCGGGTCGCCTGGGCCCCAGATCAGATGCGGCCGGAGCGAGACCGTCGCCAGCTCCGTGGAATTGGAGGACAGGACGAGGTTTTCGGCGACAGCCTTGGTCTCGGGGTAGGTCGCCAGATAACATGAAGGATAACCGATGCTTTCGTCGGCGTTTTCCAGGTCGCCGTCCGGAGGTATCACAACGCTGGGTGAACTGGTGTAGACAAGGCATGGGACTTTGTGCTTCCGGCACGCAGCGATGATGTTCTCAGTGCCTTTAACGTTGATCTCGAAGAAGTCCTGCCGCCTGCCCCATATTCCTGCCTTCGCCGCGGCATGGAATATAATTGAGCGGGATTCGCAGGCGTTTAGAACCGCTCCGGCGCCGCGCAAATCACCGTTCAGGACGGACACGCCTTCCGGCAGATCCCCCTTATGCGGGCTCCTGCAGAATATCCGTATGTCGCGGCAGCCGAGCCCGTGCAGCCGCCTGACAATCGCTCCGCCGAGGAAGCCCATCCCGCCGGTGACTAAGACTTTCTCATTCTGCCACATATTTCGTGATGTCTTCGCCGAAACTGAAGACCTCCATGCCATGACCACGCACTCAGGGATGAGCGCGGACTTGTCTCCTGTCCTTACCTCCACCGCGAAAAATCTCAGTTTTGAACACTGCGCGCGCAACGAGATTATGAGATATTTTCCCACCCGGAACCGGGTGACACTTCGCAGTTTTCCGACACCGTGATGTGGCCGTTTTCGAGCAACCAGGATCTGATCGCCGACCTTATCACCGCGTCCCTTTTAAGATTGCCTCCACGCGTTTCGATTTCAACTATTCTTCGCAGTATTTCTTCGTAGGTCTCCTTTCTGCCACGCCTCGCGGCCTTGAGTTTTTCCGATCCGTGGAAGGCCAGGCAGGAGCATGCTCCGCCGATCACTTCCCGGGGCTTGTGGTTGAGCTCGCCGACTATCCTGTACATGTGCAGGCCCAGGTCGGCCCCGTCGCTCGCGACCGAGTGGACATGCGGATGCCAGTGCGCGAGTTCACCGAAGGTCTGCGCGGCGGCGACCACCCCGGGAAAGGACGGCGTTCAAGTCCTCCATGAAAACCGAAGAACCGCCGGGCAGGAGACAGAGCCGCCGCAGTAGCGACGAAACGCCGT
>CAZWRV010000149.1:0-10153 GCA_964636325.1 uncultured Victivallaceae bacterium
AATTCCAAAATCTCCGCAATCAAAATGCGCAATTTTCAGCCTAAATGAGTATAAAAACAGGCAAGGCAATGATCTGCAAGAGATACGACGCGGTTGTCATCGGGGCCGGGCCTGCAGGCCTGGCCGCCGCCGCCGCAATGAAGAAGGCCGGCGCCGGAGCCGTATTGGTCCTGGACCGGGAGGAGGCTCCCGGCGGGATACTCAACCAGTGCATCCACAACGGATTCGGCATCCACAGGTACGGGGAGGAGCTTACAGGTCCGGAGTATGCCGGGCGCTGCCTGGCGGAGGCTATGGCCTGCGACGTCGAACTCCTGCTTGACACATGCGTCGTCGACATAATTCCAGGGAAGGATGAAAGGCGGGTCGTTGCGTTGTCAGGCAAGGAAGGGCTGATTGAGTTCTCATGCCGGGCAGTGATCCTCGCCATGGGTTGCCGCGAAAGGAACAGGGGCAACATCGCGATCCCCGGCAGCCGCCCGGCCGGAGTGATGACCGCGGGCTTCGCCCAGAGGATGATAAACCTCCACGGATACATGCCCGGCCGGGAAATCGTGATCCTGGGATCCGGAGACATCGGCCTCATCATGGCAAGGCGCCTTTCCCTTGAGGGGGCGGAGGTCAAGGCGGTCGTCGAAATCCAGCCGCATCCTGGCGGACTCAACAGGAACATCGTTCAGTGCCTGGAGGATTTCGACATTCCCCTGCATCTCTCCCACACTGTGACCGAAATAAGGGGCGCCGGCAGGATAGACTCCGTCGAGGTCGCCCCGGTGGGGCACTCATCCGTCCCCGACCTTTCCAGGAAGTTCGTGATCGGATGCGACACTCTTCTTCTTTCGATAGGGCTGATACCGGAGAACGAACTGTCGATCAGGGCGGGTGTCAGGCTTGACGAGTCCACCCGCGGACCCGCCGTGGATTCGGATTTCATGACTTCGGCGGAGGGGATTTTCGCCTGCGGAAACGTCCTCCATGTGCACGACATCGCCGACTGGGTGTCAATGGAGGCGGAATGCTGCGGCCGGAGCGCCGCGGAATACGTCAGGGGCGGGCTCACTGGGCGCAGTAAGATCCCCGTGCGCGCCGGCGCCATGCTGGGCTATGTCCTGCCTTCAAGCGCCGAGCCGGGGAGGCCCGCGGTCATCTCGACGAGGCCGATCGCGCCGCTGGAGGACGCGAGCCTTTGCATCAAGGCCGGCGGCGAACTAATTTACAGCAGAAGGCACAGGAGGCTCTTCCCGAGCATAATGCAGAGGATCGAGCTGGAGAAGGTTCCGGAAGGGGCCGGCTGCCTCGAGGTTTTCGTGAAGTTGAAGCCGGAATAAAAAATATTTCACACAAGGCGCAAGGCACAAGGGTCGTCGTGAAGAAAAACATGATCTGCATAGTCTGCCCCAACGGCTGCGACATCGAGCTTGAGATTTCGGGCGGAAAGATATCCTCCATTGACGGAAGCGCCTGCCCGAAGGGGGTTGAATACGCCCGCGCCGAATGGCTCAATCCGACGAGGATAGTAACGACGACAGTGCGGCTCCGCGGCGCCGATATCCCGCTGCTTCCGGTGAAGACCTCGGTCCCGGTGCGCAAGGATCTCTGCAGGAGGATTGTGGCCGACGCCTCGCTGCTGGAAGTCCGGGCGCCGGTCAGGACGGGGGAGATGGTTGCCGCAGACATCTCCGGATCGGGCGCCGATCTGGTCGCCACCAGGACGGTCGGGGTATTTTCAGAATCAGTGCAGGCGAAAAATCGGACGGGTCAGGAAATCTGAAAATAGGAGGCTTTATGCATGCAAAGCTATACTGCATAATCCTGGCGGCGGCGCTTTTATGTTCCATACCCCCGGCTGTCCGCGCCAAGGACATGGTCCGCGGAGACCTTAAGAAGGACGTGGATCTCATCTCGCCCTCGGGACTCGCGCTCCTTGATGAAAAGTTGAATGCGTATCCTGAGTTTGACGAGAAGAAGATCAAGGACGAGGCCGAGGAGAAATACAAGCTGGCCAAGATCGGCGACAAGGTCACGCTCAAGGGCAGGAAAGGGGAGATTTCCGGAACTCTCATGGAGCGGGACGCCAAGTCGATCCGAGTGGACGACAAGAAGATCATCTTCATGGACATGGACGCGGATGATCTGGCGCGTTTTTCCGAGGAGAAGTGCGGCAGCCTGCGCGCCAAGTATCTGCAGAACAAGAGGAGCGTCTACGAATACGAGTTCAAGGAGTTCTCCACGAAGATACGGAAAAGCCTGGAGGACGAGTATCCTGCCGTCGGCGCGAGGACTGTGTCGGATCTCTTTTCGAAGATGAGGGACAAGGATCTCCGGGAAAGATTGATGTCTGAATTCGCGGACGAATACGACAAGTCCCTTCCTCTCAAGGGCGGGAAGACGGCCCACATCGCCAAGCTCGCGGAGAAGTTCGCGGAGGAGCGCAAGCTGTCGTTCGACGGCAAGCGCATCAGGACGGCCGCCGAAGTAGAGGACGAGAAGGGCCGGGCAGAAGCAGAGGCCCGGCGGGCCGATGAGCTCAAGGCCCAGGCGGCGAAACGGGCCGCCGACAGGACACTATTCCCCAGGACGGCCTCGCCGACCTTCAATCCGGACGGCGGAACCTACGCCCCCAGGCAGAAGGTCGAACTGTCATGCGCCACAAAGGGTGCGACTGTCAGATATACCTTGGACGGCAGGGAGCCCACCGAGGATTCGCCGGAATACAAGGAGCCGATCGTCCTCGAAAATCCGCGCGTCGTCATCAAGGCAAGGGCATTCCACCCTTCCTACAACGACAGCGACACCGCGGCCTGCGCCCCCTTCCTTGAGACGGGGGCGGGCCTGATGGCTTCATATTTCAACGCCGTCGACTGCACGGGCAAGGCTGTGACCAGGATCGACAAGACCGTTGACTTCGACTGGGCCGCCAAGTCGCCAGATCCGGCGATCCCGGACGAATATTTTTCCGCCCTGTGGGCTGGCTCCATCGTCCCCAAGTTCAGCGAGACATACAAGTTCTACGTTTCAATCGACAACGGCTCGCGGCTGTGGATCGGCGACTCGCTTGTCATAGACCACTGGGTCGAGGATGTAACCACCCAGACCGCGGATATCAAGCTCACGGCCGGAAGCAGATACGACTTCAAGCTGGCCTTCTGCGAGACCTGGGGCGTCGCGCGCATCAAGCTGGAATGGAGCAGCCCTTCCGTTCCAAGGCAGGTCGTCCCTCAGGACTGCCTCTATCCTTACGGCAGGTATGCCGACCAGCTCGTGAAGTGGAACCAGACCGAGAATGGCGTCTATGTGAACAGGCCTGGCATGGCAAACCCCTTGAGCAACGGAAAGACCACCATAGTCAAGGCCGGGAAAAATCCGAACGGCAAGGACAGGCTCGAGGATCACATCAACAGGTAGCCCGGGCAGCGGATCGGAAATTAAGACAACCTGATCCGCGGGAAATAAAAATGTGATGAAATACCGACCCCCCGGAAGGTGTTTCAGTTAAGATTTCCGGCGCCCAACTCTGAAAAGCCACATGGGCATTGCCTGTCCGCTTATAAGCTCTTCCTAACGGGCGGGGCAGGAAATCTGAAATTACAGCTCCACCTGCAGGCCGTATTCGATGACCTGTCCCGGCGGCAGGCGGTAGAAAGTGCTCGCGTCGAACGAATTCTTCGAGAGGAAGGAGAAGAGCCTCTTCCTCCAGCGCCAGAGAGGCGATGAAGGCTTGATGATGAGCGTCTCCCTGCCGAGGATATATGTCATCCTGCTGAGGTCTATGCTGATGGCCTCCTTCTGGCTCAGATACCTCAGCGCCCTGGGTATGTCCGGATCCTCGCAGAATCCGTAGCTGACATGTATCCTGAACAAACCGGCCCCAAGCTCCTCGACGGTCGACCGCGCGTCGTCCCGTATGAAGGGCACGTCCTCAGTGGCTACCGTCATAAGGAATACCTGCTCGTGCAGGACTTGATTGTGCTTGAAGTTGTGCAGGAGCGTCCTCGGTATGCCTGTCGGATTCCCCGTCAGGAATACCGCCGTGCCCTTGGCCCTGAACGGCATGTGCGCCTGTATGTCCTTGATGAACAGGTCGACCGGGAACGATGCCTGCAGGATTTTCTTCCCAAGTACGTCCCGGTAATGGATCCAAGTGGACATCATGAGGTAGATCAGCCCGCCTATCAGGACGGGAATCCATCCCCCGTAGTGTATCTTGAGCAGGCAGGCGACGAAGAACGCGAGGTTCACCAGGAGAAATACCACCGAGACGGTGGCTATTATCCAGGTCTTGGCCGGCCAGAGCTTCTTGGCGATCATTATCGCGAGGATTGTCGTGATCAGCATCGTTCCGGAAACCGCTATGCCGTAGGCGCCGGCCAGATTGCCGGACTTCCTGAACTGGAGGATTAGGAACACGGTCCCCGCGAACAGCGCCGTGTTTACCGCCGGCAGATAGACCTGCCCGATCTCCATCGACGACGTATGGATTATGCGCATTCGCGGGAAGAATCCCAGCTGGAGCGACTGCCTCCCCAGCGAAAACGCCCCCGATATGACCGCCTGGGACGCGATGATCGTGGCGCTGGTCGCCAGGAACACCATGGGATAGTGCAGAAAGTCCGGCGACATCCGGTAGAATAGGTTTTCGACTTCGCCCCTGTGCCCGAGAAGATGTGCGCCCTGGCCGAAATAGTTGAGCAGTAGCCCAGGCATGGCGACGGCGAACCAGCCCATCCTTATCGGGCGCTTTCCGAAATGACCCATGTCCGCATACATGACCTCGCCCCCCGTCACGGCCAGGAAGACCGAGCCGAGCACGGCAAAGCCCTGCCATTCGTTCGCGACGAACATCCTCACGGCATAGTAGGGATTGAGCGCAGCCAGGACGGAGGGCTCCTTCGCCACGGCCCAGAGCCCCACAAGCCCCAAAGTTGTGAACCAGGCAAGCATGAACGGGCCGAAGATCGCTCCGATGCTGGCCGTCCCCTTCCTCTGGAACATGAAAAGGACGGTCAGGATCGCGATAGATATGTAGACTACGTACGGCTCGAACATCTTCGTCTCGACGTTGAGCCCCTCCACCGCGCTCAGGACCGATATCGCAGGAGTTATTATGCCGTCCCCGTAGAGGAGCGCGGCGCCGATTAATCCGAGGAAGATCACCAGCGGGAGCCTCTTCTTGTCCTTGAACTCGTGCGCCACAAGCGCCATCAGCGCCAGTATGCCCCCCTCCCCTTCGTTGTCCGCCTTCATCAGGAAAGTGAGATACTTCAGGGATATGACAAGCGTGAGCGACCAGAATATCAGCGACAGTATTCCGAGAATGTTCGCCTCCGACGTGGCAAGCCCGTGCTCGGGGTTGAAGCATTCCCGGAACGCATATAGGGGGCTTGTCCCGATGTCTCCGAAGACGACACCGAGCGCGCCAAGAGTCAGAACATAGATGTTCGTCTTGACGGATGCGCTTTCAGCAGGGAGATTCTGAGTCTGGTTCATAAAGAGAGAAAAGAATTTTGGACGGGCGGATAGATTATCATGTGGGCCAAGAAATGCAAGCTTGGCAGTGATGAAAGATTTATAAATGAGCATATCGCCGGATTCTGGGAGAAGGCGGCTCGCGAAAGCTGCCGAAACCCACCGATGCCTGCCGGCTACCATCCGCCATCCCGCATCCGTCCCGCCTCACCGCTTCAGCTTGAATTCGTCGAACTTGTGCGGCACAAGCCTGCCAAGCCTCTCGAACGTGTTGTGGGTGTCCATCGAGTCGGACGTCAATCGGCATTAGGGGCTGCCTCGGAAATTCCCGCTTAAATGCGTGGAGATGATATGGATTATGGCTTGCCGGCAAGCAACCAGTCCATGCGGGCCCAGGGACTGTGCAGCAAGCTGCTCGGCCATTGCTGCCAGTTCCAGTTGAAGTGGGCGCATGTCGGGGTGGGCGGCGGAGGTGTCGCCGACCAGTAGTTGCCTTGCCATTCGACATGCCCGTCGAAGGCGGCGATGTTTCCGCCAAGGCGATGCGCCCAGTCCTTCTTCGGGCTAGGATAATTATAATCTACGGAACGCCAACAGGCGGCATCGCTGAACATCGCGCTGTATGCCGGATTTTGTCGATCCTTGAGAGGTGCATCTTCCAGATCCCCGCCCCCTTGATCGGTAAACCAGCAATATCTATGGTTGTATCGGTAAGAATATTTCAGATAAGTATACCACGGTGCCCACCATGCACACCAGTTCACTTCAGAGCTTGGGCAGCCATCCAAAAGGGACATGGGCATATACTGGAAATCGGTGGAGTATGTCAGTTTCCACCAGCCGTTGCCACCGTCAGTCCCCCCGCCAGCATTTGTCCAATTCAGCCCGCTCTCAATAATATCATCACGCCCATCATTGCCTCCGGGAATAAGAGGCATGCTGTGGGCAAACACGCCATGGTCTTCCCGGTAGTTGATTGCGCCCAGGGCAATTTGTTTGAGGCTTCCCGTGCAAACCGCCCTTTTGCCCATCTCCCTCGCCTGCTTCAGCGCCGGCAGCAGCATGGCCGCCAGAATCGCTATGATCGCAATGACGATCAGAAGCTCGATGAGTGTAAAATTTTTCCGGTGCGGATAATTCTCATCGTGGAAATGATGATAGGCTGCAGTTATCATGATGCATATCCTCCCTCATGCACTTATATTGTTCTCTTGAAGCTCGGTTACGCGCCTGTAGGGTTGAGCTGCGACCAACAGTTTCACTGGAATCGGAGCGCCGAGCACGGCTCGGCAGGCGGATTCGCCCCCATCAAGTTTCATATATGCAAAACAGCGGACATCGCAACTGACCGATTCCCCACCTGTTAGCTCTATGGCGGAAAAATATGTCCAGAAAATAGTAATGCAAGTGTAATTACGTATAATTATAGATATTTTAAGAAGCGTCTTTGACTACGATATGATTATGGATAAGATTAACCGCTTGTCGGCCGTATGATTCGGCTAATTGAACATTAGAGGATTGGAACATGGCTGCTAGAATTAAAGGCGTCCCTGCCGGATCGGCCCTTTTCCGCACTAAACAGACGTCCAAGTCCGAAGTTTATCAGATGCTGAAGGAGGCGATTATCAGCGACAAGCAAAGAACCGGGGAACATCTCCTGCCCATCAAGCAGCTAGCAAGGAAATTCAAGACAAGCGTGTTCACGATACAGTCGGCTCTATATCAGCTTGAAAATGAAGGATATGTGGAGACCCGCCACGGTCACGGTACTGTCATCGTGGGAGACCACCGACCTGCCACCATGGCGGATACAGTTTCTCTGCTGATCAGGACACGCGGAGACCTCTGGTCGGATATTTGCGGGCTCCTGCTTGAAAAGTTCGCATCGCGGGGGCTGTCGGGGCTTTTTCTGGAATATCCCCAGAACCTACAAGCGATCGAATCAATGCTCAGGCGTCTATCGCACACACCCACGAAAGCACTGATCATCGAGGACGGCCAAGGATTAGGCCTGGAGGCCTCTGTCCTCGAATATTTGCCGTTATGCCGCAAGAAGATAATAGGACTGCTGAAATGGGATGCCGGTCCGACTTCCCCAAACATATTTCCTGTCGTCACCGATGCGGTGTACGGAGGGAAGATCGTCGCCGAGCATCTGTGGGAGCTCGGCCACCGCCGCGTCCTTGTCCTGGGAACCTCGACCATGATCCCCATACCTCCATCCGGAAACAGGAGCGACGTTTCCGGCACAAGCTCCTCCTTCGCCGCAGAATGGAGCCGGCGCGGAGGCCACATCGAGGCCATGGCCAGCAAATCAGTCCCAGGGCCGGGTGCAGACATGGGCTATGACGAGGAGCGCTTCTTCTCATTCTTCCGCCATGCGCCTCCCACTGCAATTTTCGCGCTGCGCGACATAGAGGCATGGGCCGCGCAGAACCTGCTTTCAAAGCGAAATCCTGCACTGTGGGAGAAAACTGCAATTGTAGGCTACTTCAACACTCCCTGGAGCAATGCTGGGCATCCTGCTATAACGACAGTCAGCCTTGATGTCGAAGCAATGGTCGACCGTGTCATGATCATACTCGACCACATCGAACCGGACAAGAAAGAGATTCCCGAGCCTGTATTGGTCAAGCCCAAGCTGATTGTCCGCAGCACATCTTTCCCCGCAATGCGAGCATAAAAAAAATCGAGGATACTTAAGGCGGCTCCAGTAATTCATCTTCCTCTGGGCTATTCGTTTGCCACCGAATCAAGCTTGTGGTAGTCGGCCATGTTTTCGTAATGTATGTAACTGCTGTTGGGCCATTGATTTGCAAACCTGTTGGCTCGCCAAACCCCGCTGCCGTCGTGACGTATCATATTGCCCCCCTTGTAATGGGCCCACTTCTCTGCGAACCAGCCGCAGACCCAGCCAGGCGCTTCCCAGGCCGTGCTTGTTCTCTTTGAAATCCAAGAACCTCCGGGGGACATCCACCGGTTGGAGGAAGCGTCGCAAAGCAGCACCGCATTCGGACGGACACCGAGAGCGTTCCTAGTATATTCGAACGGCCTTCCCCATATCGCATCCCCTGTCGGATTGTTATAGCGGTATCCATAATGCATGCTGAACTCCCCGGTCCAGTCCTGGCTGGGGCAAAATGCAAGGCTGCCCGGCCTGGGCCCGTAGCCGTGCCAGGAGGCGACGGCGCAGTCCTTGAGATATTCTGTAGCTATCATAAGAGACCAGCCTGCCCGGCCGAACGAGGTTCCGTCCGTGTCAAAAGCCTCATTCATGCCTTCATGGGAATTCCAGTAGAACGACGATGCGTGGTCAAAGGCATACTGCGAGTACCATGTTCCTCTCCCGACCGTCGGCAGCATCCCCTGGAAGTCGTCCTGGTAGTTGGTGAATTGAATATAGAGCTGCTTTAGGTTAGACAGACATACGGCGCGCCTGCCCATCTCCTTGGCCTGGCTCAGCGCCGGCAGAAGCATCGCCATAAGTATCGCGATGATCGCGATGACTATCAAGAGTTCGATCAGGGTGAATCTCCTTTTCATGTCAAGCCTTCCTTATTGAAACTGGCACAGTTCATTACGGTTATTTCGCGGATGTGAAACATAAATAATGCCAAGGGAGTATTGGCTCAATGCGGTCGCTCCAGACCACATGCCCGTCAATGAATAAGATATTTCCGCCCTTGGCGATGACAGTGGTGCCCCCATGCCGGGCATTGCCGCCATATGCATCATACGTCCGACCATCCAGGCCTGGCACGCCGCCTACTGCGGGAAAGGTTTCCACAAAAGATGTCACGCCTGACGGATTACGGATGCGCAATACAGAATTATCACCCACCAAAAATGTTCCATACCCCCCCATATTTTTGGTTCCCGTAGCCATTGCAACAGAAGCCCAATTAATATTGTTGCCGGGCCATCCGAACCAGCCAAAGCTTCCCGCATTGCCATGGCATGTATAAAACTCAGTTCCCTCGATGTTACAGCGGCAGAGGAGGGTTCCGCCATAACCGCCACCAAAATCTGCGTTTATTTTTTCCTGGCTGTAAAATTCCGGGCAGATCCAGATCTTCCAGTTACCATTTGTATAATCGATCAGAGTAGGTTTCTGCTGTATCCAGCATACACTAGGAGAATCATTATCTCTAACGGTGGGCAAGGCATTGTTGTAATCGACAACATACATGCTCACAGCGAGTCCCTGCTGCTTCATATTTGCGGCGCAACTTATCTTTTTCGCCGACTCCTTCGCCTTTTTCAGCGCCGGCAGAAGCATGGCCGCGAGTATCGCGATGATCGCGATGACGACCAGCAGTTCGATGAGGGTAAACCTTCTTCCCATCTCTGTGGCCTCCTCTGAAACTCGCCCATCTTTGTCGGTAACTTTGTCGCGAGCTTTGTCGTCTTCCGGAGGGTTGAGCCGAGCTCAACCGCGGCGGAGCACGGCTCCGCCCTCCATCGAGTTTCTGATCGACAAAACTGCGAACATCGCAGATGGACACTCCTCTGAAACTCACCTGAAGTAACGCAGACATTCCTGTCTGCGGCATCGCAGGTAGGAATACCTGCGCTACTTCAAGTTTCTCCCCGACAGAACTGGCGGACTTCCCCGCCAGAACGGCACTATCTCCTCTGAAACTCGCCTCGAAGTGGCGTAGACATTCCTGTCTGCGCAATCCGC
>CAZWRV010000150.1:0-10017 GCA_964636325.1 uncultured Victivallaceae bacterium
CCCGACAGAACTGGCGGATTTCCCCGCCAGAGCGGCACTCCTCTGAAACTCGCCCATCTTTGTCGCGAACTTTGTCGTTATCTTTGTCGTCTTCCGGAGGGTTGAGCCAAGCTCAACCGCGGCTCAGCACGGCTCCGCCCTCCGTCGAGTTTCTGAACGACAGAACTGCGGCCTTCGCAGACGGCCAATCCTCCTAAAAACGTAAAAAAATCGTTTTCCAGGCTTGACAACATCAGATGAATACATTAACTTAATCATCAGATGAACAGATGTATTGGCTTGTAATTTTAGCAAAAACGGTGCGTCAGTCAAGACCATGATAATGATGTCGAAGGCCGAATATGTCCGTAGGAGCATCCGGGAGCAGATCGGTAGGGGTGTTTTCGCGCCGGGCAGCCAGATCCCGATCGAGCCGAACCTCAGCAGGATGTTCAAGGTGGGAAGGAGTTCGGTCCGGGAGGCTATGAGTTCGCTGGAGGACGAGGGGCTGCTCGTAAGGAAGCAGGGGAAAGGCACGTTCATAGCGGCGGACGCGGCGGATAGGATGAGGAGGTCGTCCAAGGGTCTGCATGTCGGCCTGGCATACAACTTCTACAGGGAGACGATGGAGAAGTTGAACTTCATGCAGGACTATGTGATGGGCAGGGGCTGCGTTCTGACGCCCTACAACATCAGCCAGGACAGGCAGAGTCCGGAGAAGGAGAAGGGCTTCCTGGAAATGGTGGAGAGGGAGAGGTTCGCCGGAGTCATCCTTCTCCCGACGCCGATCGAGCCTCTGAACACCGAGGTCTATAGGCGGCTACGAGGAAACGGCATAAAGGTGGCGCTTGTCGAGCCGTATGCTGACAACATGGACAACGAGGTGACTTTCTTCGCGGACTACTATCAGTGCGGATATCTGGCCGCCGCCAAGATGGCGATGGCGGGATTCAGGCAGATATGCTTCGCGACCCACATGTATCCTCCCTCGTTCAGGTGGATGAGGGACGGTGTTGTGAAGGCCGCGGAGGATCTGGGTCTTTTTCTGCTCGGCGATATGGACGTGGGAAATCCGCAGGCCATATCACTCAAGGAGATCCCTCGCAGGACCGGGATAGTCGTTTCGTCGCAGTCCGGGGCGGACGTGTTGTCCGGGCTTCTCCGCGCATCGTCACGTAAGACGCCGGACGACATCGGGCTCTGCTGCAGGCGCGAGGAGCTTGAGCCGGCCAAGTTCCCCGTATCCTCGGTCGTCGATTCGGAGAAGGCGCGGCTCAAGGCGGCGGCGGACTACGTCCTCGATCCGTCGATCCCCGCCACGGAAGTGATACATGGGAAGTTCAAATGCTGGTTCGAGGAACACGGGACCGTGGTGCCGAAGGCAAAGGCCGTGACGCAGACTGCCCCGAGACCTCACAGTCGAAGCGATTCGTAGAATTTCTGTAGAATTTCTAATGAAGCATGGAATGTGCGCTTCTGGAAGCGACGGCGGCCCGGTCAAGGCGGCTTTTTGATTTGAGGTCGCAGCGCATACCCGCGGTGCAAGGGTGCAAGGAGGCTATAAGATTAAGATACGGTATCGGCGGTCTCTCAGAATGCGAAGCAAATTCCAAAATCTCCGCAATCAAAATGCGCAATTTTCAGCCTAAATGAGTATAAGACCGGAGAATACGGAGGGGCTTTCATGAAATGCTTTAGACCTGACAGGAAGACAGGTAACATGGCCTTCACACTGATCGAGCTCCTGGTGGTCATCGCGATCATCGCGATCCTCGCCGCAATGCTTCTGCCGGCGCTGAACCAGGCGAGGGACCAGTCGAAGTCGATAGGGTGCATAAACAATCTCAAGCAATACGGCCTGACGACGTTGAATTACGCGGACGACTGGAACGGCGTCCTGCCCATGGCCTTCTTCAACGCCCTCGGCAGGGAATGGTTATGGTATCTTGAGACTGCAGATCCGTTCAACAAGCTATGCAAGAGGCTCCCAAATAACGCATTGGAATGGAACAAATGCCCGGCAAGGCCGGAGATCGACTATTCGCACAACCAGTGGTGCGTCAACTACCAGCTCGGGGACTACCATACCTTCGTGCCGAACCAGAGGATTTCCTGGCCTCCGCTGTATTCGCAGAAGTTCCCGGTGCGCCGTGTGAACTTCGTAGACGGTGCGGCCTCCATGGCCGATCTGACCAGATGCAGCTATGTCTTCAACATTTTTACAAAAGGTACCGGGACCGAGACAAACAGCGACGCATACCTGTATGGCAAATATCACAGGAAGACATTCAACCTCAGCTACCTCGACGGCCATGCGGGTTCCCTGCCGATCTACAACTTGAACCTCCAGCCGCTGTGCCGCTGGGACGAGACGCCCTGAGAAGCTATGCAGTTGCGGACTCAGTATCCATGAAATACCATAACTGGCTGGACGCCTGAATTATATGCCGTAAATTATTGCGGGAGGGAATAGACCATGAAACAGAGCCGGATTTCCTTCACGCTCATAGAGCTATTGGTGGTGATCGCGATCATCGCGATACTCGCAGCGCTGCTTCTGCCGGCGTTGAGCAAGGCCAGGTCGATGACTAAGCGGACGACGTGCGCGAGCAACCTAAAGCAGCTTTATCTTGGCGTCGGCTATTATGCGCAGGACTACGACGGCTACCTCGTCAGATGCAGCTCCTGGAACAATGTCCGCGCAAACTGGTGGTTCGGGCCCGGGTGGACCGAGGGCGACACAATGCCGGACGGAACACCAGTCACCGACATGACCGGCAACCCGAACACTCAGAGGAGATGGTGGGGCGTGGGCGTGCTTCTCGGATGCGGCTACCTCACCCCCAGCCTGACATTCCTCTGTCCGGACTACAAGGATCCGACATTGTATTGCGACTGCTACATCAACAATGTCTGGAACCTGCCGCAGCTTTATGCGAACGCCTTTTCCAGTCCCGGCACAACCGAATTCACGGGCTGCTACGTGCTTAACTCCCGCCCGTTCTACCGTGTGAAGGGCAGGTTCGGGGAGAAGGGCGATCCCGGCGCATACTGGGATCCGGACAAGAGCGCGTACGGGCAGATACCCGCCATAACCGCGTTCATGGCGTGCTTCGACGGTTACTACATGTCAAGGAAGTGCACGCACGGCGGATACGGCATCAACTGCACCTACTACGACGGCCATGTCAGATGGGTTCCAAGAACCAGCCTGATGTATTCGCTCTACTACGGAACCGCCTACGACAACTACGCCAACGCGGCCTGCGACTCCGGCAAGGGCTACTGGCCTTACTGCAGCTGGTATGACAATCTCAACAAATAACCGCTGGCGGTGTTCCGCAATCAGGAAGATGCTGTTCCTTCTCGCCGCCGCAGCGGCCTCCTTTTCAGCGTTGGCCGCGGACCGGCTACAGTTCAGCGCCCCCCGCCGCGAAGGGGGGATCAAGGTCGACGGCCGCCTGGATGACTGGGACAAGTCATTTGTGATCGACGGCATCTGCGATCTTGTCGGCATGCTTTATCCCCGCCGTTGCAGCTGGCTCGTCTGCTGGGACGAGGAAAACCTCTATCTCGCCTCCAAGTCCCAGCTGCGCGAGAACGAACGCCTTGTCCGCGGCCAGCGGGATCCGCAGGTTCCGGATTCGGTGGTCTTCGACGATTCCGTCGAGTTCGTGCTGAACCCCATGGGAAGGGACGACAGGAAGTCCCGCTACCAGTTGCTTGTAAACACGATGGGCGTGGCCGCGGGGATACGGCAGCAGACCGTCGCGCCGGCAGGCGAAAAGAATCCGGAGTCGAGCTGGCAGTGCCAGAAGCTTTTCAACGACTGGAAGCCCGAGGTCGAGACGGCATTCTCGTTCTCGCCGGACCGGAAATGGCTGCTCTGCGAGATGAAGGTCCCGGTGAAGAACCTCGGCGTGAAGGCGAACAGCGCCGGCGATGTCTGGGGCTGCGTCCTCGCAAGAAACTACAAGAATCCCTGGCAGCAGACTTCAATCGGCGGACTCGGCGGCTGGCCGCTGCCCGCGAACAACGCGCTGCTGGCCCTGACCGACAAGGGGCTATGCTGCTCCCTGGACGATCTCAATATCGGCGCGGACGCCGAACTCTTCGTTGAAACCAGCATGGTAAATCAATCCGACCAGGAACAGGAGTTCATCGTCGAAATTAAAGTCGCGCAGGGGAAGGATGAAATCTTTTCCGTCCGCGAAAATGTCAGGGTCGGCGCTGGAAAGACTGAAAAATACGGACTCAGACGGAAGCTGGGCGGAAATCCAAGGCAGAATTATTCATTGCGGATCAAGGCCTGCCGCGGAGAAGAAACTCTCATGGATTATTCCGCGCAGATGCGCCCCGGCTTCGCCGAGGACATCATGAAGCCCTTTCCCGCTGGCATGCCGTATCCGGTTGAAATCAGGCCGAATCCGTTCCGCGGGGAGTGCTTCCTCAAGGCCGATCTCATAGACATCCCAGACAACGCGAAGATCACAGGAGTCCGCTGGTCGGTCTGTGATGGTTCAGGCAGGATACATAGCAAGGGGATGCTTGCGGACAAGGTTCGAGATTTCATCGAAGGAACCGTCCAGTTCAGCGGCCTTCCCCCGGGGATCTATTATGTTGAAACGGCGATTATGGAGGGGGACCACGAAATCCAGAAGGACAGCTGTGAGTTTACGAAAGGGAGCATTGAAAAGCTCGCCTGCGACGCGAGGATCGGCGACGACGAGAGGATCGTCTTCCTCGGCGACAGCATCACCGAGGCCGACCATTATCCCGCCTTCATAGAATACATGCTCCGGACCCGCCATCCCGGGAAAAAGCTCTGGTTCTCCGACGCCGGAATCGGCGGCGACACCTCCGACTTCAGGATGCGCGGCGGATGGAAGAAGGGGCTTTCCGAGATAATCGCCATGAATCCCACCCTTGTCACCGTCATGTTCGGCATGAACCAGCGAGGATCGTTCGGCGGAGTCGACCGGCGGATACTCCAGGCGTTCATGGATACGACGGCGTTCAACGTCGAAACATTGCGGAATTCCGGCGCCAGGGTAATGCTCATGTCCTCCTCGCCTGTCAACAGGTCGCTTGATCCGTCCTGGACTCCTGAGGAGGACAACGCCATGCTCGCCGCCCAGAACATGAAGCTCGCCGAATATTGCGCCGGCAGCGGGATTCCCTTCCTGGACATCTTAACCCCGGCCCTCGCGGAGTTCAGGAAGCTGCCGAAGCTGTCAAACGGGGATCCGATACACCCGTCCCCGCAGGGCAACCTGGTCATGGCATCGGTGATCGCCGCCAAACTTGACATAAATCCCGTCGTCGCCGAGGCGGCTGTTGATGCGGATTCCGCAAAGGTTGCTAGGCAGTTCCAGTGCAAGGTCTCGGACCTGAAGCCTGTCGAAGGCGGAATCGCGTTCACGAAGCATGACGACTTCCTGGGGCTGCCTGCGGACGAACCCCTGCGCTGCGCGGTCGAGTCAGTGCCGCTCGTCCAGGCGCGGAGCCGACATGTCCTTGCAGTAAGCGGCCTTCCGGAAGGGACTTATAAGATCACCATCGACGGCCAGGACGCCGGCGAATTCACCGCAAAGCAGCTTGCGGACGGGATCTGCGAATCGCTGCTCAAGGGGCCGTCGTCGGCCCAGGCCCAGAAGGCGTTCGACCTCGTCTACCAGAAGTGCGAGCTTGTGAGATACCACTGGCGGAAATACTTATGCGGGGCTGAAAGCCCGAAGCCGCCCTCCATCAAGGACTGGAAGGATGGAGGCAGGGATGCCGTCGAAAATGAAATCGCCCGGAAGGAGGGCATGATCCCCGAAGCCCTGCGGACCGTCCCTCACAGATGGGAAGTCGTCAGGAAGTGACCGCCAAACCGTCCCCGCCGCTGTTATTTTCAGCATGCGATGATATATTTACAGATTTCCTGACCCGCCCACCATGAAAAACTTGTAAAAGGCTGGAAAATGCCGATGCGGCTTTTATGAGCGGAGCGCCGGAAATCTGGACTGAAATACCTTATGGAAGAAGATTTCATAAATCCTATAGGCGTTGTGACGCCGCAGGACTTCACCTTCGGCGAGACGGAGGACGACAAGCTGGTGCTCGACTGCGGCAAGAAGCTGGGGCCGGTGAACATCCGCTACGAGACGTATGGCAAGCTTTCTCCGGCGAAGGACAACGCCGTCCTGATACTTCATGCGCTCAGCGGAAACGCGCATGTCGCCGGATACTACGGGGAGGTCGGCAACACGCCCGGCTGGTGGAACAACATGATCGGCCCCGGACTCGCCTTTGACACGGACAAGTATTTCGTCGTCTGCAGCAACGTGATCGGCGGCTGCAGCGGCTCCACCGGGCCGCGTTCGACGAACCCCGGGACCGGCTGGCGCTACAACATGGATTTTCCGGTCATAACGATAGCCGACATGGTCCGCGCCCAGCACCGGCTCATGAAGCATCTGGGCATCGGGCGATGGCTTTCGCTCGGCGGCGGATCCATGGGCGGCATGCAGGCGCTCGAATGGGCCGTCAGCTACCCCGAATGCGTCGCGAGCGTCATCCCGATCGCCACCACCGCCAGGCTTTCGCCCCAGAGCATCGCCTTCAACTGGGTCGGCCGAGAGGCGATCATGGCCGACCCCAACTGGAACAATGGCAGCTACGACGACAATATCCCCGACTGCGGACTGAGCATCGCCAGGATGCTCGGCCACATCACATACCTCAGCGACGAGTCTATGGACAAGAAGTTCGGCCGCCGCCTCAGGGACATGGAGGGATATTCCTACGACTTCAAGCACAACTTCCAGGTGGAAAGCTACCTGAACTACCAGGGCCATAAGTTCGTCGAGCGCTTCGACGCGAACAGCTACCTGTATATTTCAAGGGCGATGGACTACTTCGACCTTTCGGAGAAGGCCGACGGCGACCTGGCGAAGGTGTTTGCGAAAGTCAAGTCGCCATTCCTGGTCATATCATTCTCATCGGACTGGCTCTTCCCCCCTTACCAGTCCAAGGACATCGTGCGGGCACTCATGAAGAACTCGGTGGACGTCACATACTGCGACATCAAGTCCGCATACGGGCACGACGCCTTCCTCCTCGAGTTCAACGTGCTGGGCAGGCTGATATCGGATTTCCTGAAGTGCCGCTACGACGAAGTTACGAAAGGGGATGCCAAGACCAGTGGATGGTGAATGGTGAAGTCACAGAGAGCGCCGAGCAAGCACGGCTTCTCAGAAATATAATTTGTTGCAGCATCTGAAAAACCCGGAGTCTTCCAATGGAAAATGCAAAGCTGAGCCCAGGTAGAATAGCCCAGGTCATGGGATCGGTAGTGGACGTGGAGTTCCCGCCCGGCAAGCTCCCGTCTATTTACT
This sequence comes from uncultured Victivallaceae bacterium, assembly GCA_964636325.1. GTDB lineage: Bacteria > Verrucomicrobiota > Lentisphaeria > Victivallales > GWF2-50-93 > CAZWRV01. Next base: position 7,362 of record CAZWRV010000150.1, read on the forward strand.
TCGCGCTCAAGACGACCAACAGGTCCATCAGCGACAGGCAGTGGAACCTGACGCTCGAGGTGGCACAGCACCTCGGCGACAACATGGTGCGCACCATCGCCCTGGACACCACCGACGGCATGGTCAGGGGCGCCGAAGTCATGAACACCGGCGACATGATCCGCGTCCCGGTCGGCACCGGCACCCTCGGCAGGATCATGAACCTCCTCGGGGAGCCCATCGACAACCAGCCGCCGATCCCGCACGAGAAGTCCCTCCCAATCCACAGGGATTCCCCCGCGATAGATCAGCAGGAGCCCAAGAACGAGATACTTGTAACGGGAATAAAGGTCATCGACCTCCTCGCCCCATACAAGAAGGGCGGCAAGATCGGGCTCTTCGGCGGCGCCGGCGTCGGCAAGACCGTCCTCATCACGGAAATGATACGCAACATCGCCTCGGAGCACGGCGGTTATTCGGTGTTCGTGGGGGTCGGAGAGCGCACCAGGGAGGGAACGCAGCTATACCGGGAGATGAGGGAGTCCGGAGTCATAAGCAAGACCAGCCTCATATTCGGACAGATGAACGAGCCGTCCGGAGCCAGGGCGCGCGTAGGCCTGACCGGCCTCACCGTCGCGGAATATTTCAGGGACGAGATGCATCAGGACGTCCTGCTCTTCATAGACAACATCTTCCGCTTTACGCAGGCCGGCTCGGAAGTCTCAGCTCTCCTCGGCCGAATCCCGTCGGCGGTCGGCTATCAGCCCACCCTCGACACCGACATGGGCGAGCTTCAGGAGCGCATCACCTCCACAAAGCACGGCTCGATCACGTCAATACAGGCGGTCTACGTCCCCGCCGACGACTACACCGACCCGGCTCCGGCCGCGACCTTCACGCACCTCGACGCCACTACCGAGCTCTCCAGGGCCATCGCCGAAATGTGCATATATCCGGCCATGGATCCGCTCTCGTCGTCCTCCAGCATGCTCTCGCCAGAGATCGTCGGCGAAGAGCACTACAGGACCGCAAGAGGGGTCAAGGAAATCCTCCAGCGGTACAAGGAGCTGCAGGACATCATCGCCATCCTCGGGATGGACGAGCTCTCCGAGGAGGACCGCGTCACCGTCGTGCGCGCAAGGAAAATCCAGAAGTTCCTCTCCCAGCCCTTCTTCACCGCCGAACAGTTCACAGGGATGAAGGGCAAATACGTCCAGATCGAGGACACGGTCCGCTCGTTCAGGGAAGTCCTCGACGGCAGGGCCGACGACCTGCCCGAGCAGGCCTTCTACATGGTCGGGAACATAGACGAGGTCCGCGAGAAGGCGAAGACTCTAAACAAGTAGGCGGGCAGCCGCCATAGGAGCATGCCGGAATGATCCACGCCGTGAACAGTTTCAAGCTCTGCATCCTGACGCCATACGGCAAGGCCTTCGAGGGAGACGCCCAGTACGTCTACGTCCCCGCATTCAAGGGCGGCGTGGGAATACTCGCCAACCACGCACCAATGCTCTGCGCAATCCGCAGGGGCACAGGCAAGGTAGTCGCCGACGGGGAAACATACTACTTCGCCATCGGCCAGGGCGTCGCCGAAGTCTGCGCCAACAAGGTAAACGTCCTCGTAGACCTCGCCGAAAAGGTCAGCCCGGAAGACGTCAAGCACCTCGTCTGGTCGTGATGAATGTCCAACTCCCAGCCTTCGGCAGATGAAACTGGACGTCATAGGATTAACATGAGCATGCCTATTCAAGGAGCCGCATTGAATCCCTGCTCCTTGAAGTGCCTGTCGAAAGTGAATGCGTCGGTTATACAGTTTTTCCTCGATTACAGGCTCGGATGTGAGCAGGATCGATGTTCCGTCCAGCAGCGTGTTCCAATGCTTCAGGGCTCTCGGATGATTGAGGTCGTCCGCGTCGATGACGGCCAGGAATGCCGACGTGTCTATGTAGCAGGTCATTTGAGCGTCTCCGCAAGATATTTGTCGTGTGACGTGGAAAGATCGCCTTTGCCGGAGCGATATTTGCCGGCAATCTGGCCGGCTCTGCGTCGGATATCGCTATTTGACGGCATTGCTTCCCTGCTCATGTAGGCATCTATCCCCTTCCTGATAAGCTCAGCGACCGACACGTTTTTTTTATGCGAAGCGTCCTTCAGCTGTTCGTACTGCTTCTCAGTCAATCGAATCCGAGTCCTAATCATATTTGCCTTTGATGACATAATGATTACACATCATGCATTATGATGATACTACTTGGGGGAAAAATCAAGCTTTGAATTCAGTTCCTCGATTGAGATTGCAGCGAGGCTGGGCTAATTTGTTTTTGTGCGGCAGGAAGGAATATCTCGGCCGTTCCCGATGTTGTCCAGTCTTGGGCGATATTCACTGAATTACGCCCTTTCACTGAATTCGCATATATGAAGACCGAAGACTAGGACCGGCGACAAAGATTTTCAAGTTCCAGGAGAGTGCCGCTCTGGCGGGGAAATCCGCCAGTTCTGTCGGGAAGAAACTTGAAGTAGCGCAGGTATTCCTACCTGCGATGCCGCAGACAGGAATGTCTGCGTTACTTGAATCGAGTTTCAGAGGAGTGGTGCTCTGCGAATATCGCAGTTCTGTCGAACAGAAACTCGATGGAGGGCGGAGCCGTGCTGAGCCGCGGTTGAGCTTGGCTCAACC
>CAZWRV010000151.1:0-9960 GCA_964636325.1 uncultured Victivallaceae bacterium
CGACAAAGATAACGACAAAGTTCGCGACAAAGATGGGCGAGTTTCAGAGGAGGGCAGCATGGCCATTAAGGAAGAATGTTTTCTAACCGCTAGAAATTTTCCGTGCTGGAAAATTTTTACTCTCATCGAGCTCCTGGTCGTAATCGCGATCATCGCGATTCTCGCAGCGATGTTGCTTCCCGCGCTTTCGAACGCGAGGGAGCAGAGCAGGCGCAGCGTATGCCTGAGCAACCTGCGGCAGCAAGGCACGGCGATCATGGCGTATGCCATGGACAACGACAGCATCCTTCCCCATGGCGACTGGACTGACGGAAACTACAATTCGTGCTACACGTTCCGTCAGCAGGAGGACATAATCAAGGACTACAGCGGGGGCAACTACCAGAGCTGGGCCTGTCCGTCTTTTGTAAGATACGGCCAGACAAACTACAGTCCTAGGGACGTGGCGGTGTACTGGGGCGGCGGCTATCCGCACCGCATGTGCAGCATTTACAACGGCGGCGGCTCCGGCACTGATCACCCAAACTACGGCGGACTCTTCAGCGGAGATCCGCGCAACTCCAAAGAGTTATTCAAGGATCTGCTTCCCGGAGTCACCGCGACCTCCTACTACAAGCCCTCCGCGCCGCACCGCCTTGAGAGCGTGAAGAAGCGCTGCCTGATCAAGAGCGAGGCATACCAGGTCGTCGCGGGCGGCGGATGGTTCGGCGACGTCTGGCACGCCAAAGGCTATCCCAAGGGCGGAAACGTCCTTTTCAACGACCTCTCCGGCGCATGGAGCAAGCGCATCATAAACTGCTGGTCCGGACTCGTCTACACCGGAATGCCGGAACTGTAGCCTGAATTATTCACGGCCCGTGAATAATTCAGATCGGCGATTTCCAAGTAACGCTGCTCAATATAAAAAATCCATCATTATAATAGCACTACATATTGACTATATAATATATGTAGTGTATGATTCAAACAAGATGAAATACGTGCTAGGGGGAAAATATTTACACTTAAATATAAGGATTACATGACCATGAGCATCAAATGGAAAACCGTCGTCTTGACCTCGCTGGCCCTAGTCTCCTGCCTTGCCTATGCGATGGCGCAGCAGGCCGAGAAGGCCGACGCCCCGCATTCCGCCCTGGTCATGCCGCTTGCCAGGACGGCGTATTTTGTCGGCGAGAAGATTCCGATGGCGGTGACGGGGGCAGGCGACGTGAAGGTCGAGATGATCAATTCCGGCGGACGCCTTCAGATATACCAGGGCAAGTCCGGCACAATACTTCTTGACACGAGCCTTATTGCCCCCGGCGACTACTCGATCGAGATCAACGGCGTCAAGGCCCTTGAACGTCTTACGATCACAAGTCCTTTGCGCCGCTCGTGCGCCTCCATGCAGGACGAGGCCGAGCCGAATCCGCCGCAACGCGATCCCCAGAAGCAGAAGCCCGAAGAATATTCGAAAACAGTGGATGACTACTGGGAATATGTGGCCGGCGCTATTAAGGAGTCCGGCCTCACTTCGGTGTTCGCGCTGGCGCAGTCGGACGCGGGGCGCTTCGGTTATCTTGACGCTCTCGCACGCGGCGGAGCAATCGTCATGGCTAACTGCGACACCAGGCCGACCAGCTTCAATCCCGGGACGATGATGCCGCAGGAGCTTGATGGAATGAGCCAGCGCATGATACTCGCCGCGCAGGCGAACGCCCGGCATCCGAACTTCGCAGGCTTCTGCTTCGCATGGGACACGACGGGCCACGCCATCGGCGGCCGCCGTCAGCTCCTCGTCTACTGGGGGTGGGCGGACAAAGGCGAAGCCTTGCGCAGCTATATAGACCGCGTCGATCGTTTCAAGGAGGAGGAATTCATCCGCCGCAGCGGTCTCGAACCGGTCAGCGAGAAGGATTACCTGGCGTATCTCCTCAGGACAGGACAGGCCGAACTCGCGCCGACAGTTGATCTGCCGATCCACGTGTGGATCAAGGAGATGGCAAAGGCGGCGAAGCCCATGCCTGAGGCGGAAAGGGCCGCGTTCGAGAGGCGCCTGGACGCCTGGGCGGCCTACATGATGGGAATGTACGGGGAAGTCTACGGAAATTATGTGAAGAACCTTTCGCAGGTTGATCCCGCGCTGAAATATACCGGCAGCGTCCAGATAGACCACAACAGCACCCGCTGCGGCCAGTATTTACCGGCCGCCTACGCGCCTCTATCATTCCGCTATCAGAGCACCTGGAACGACCAGGTCGGCGGGCCGGACTACCTCTTCCAATGGCTTATAACCCAGGGACTTCTTGACATGGAGCGCGGAACGAAGCCGACATGGATCAGCAATGCCGTCGCAATGGCGCACCACAGGGCCGAATATCCCGGCAAGTTCACAAGAGTCGCCGCCCACGGGCTCGCATACGGCGGTTCGGGCATCGGATTCGCCTGCGAGGCGTTCAGCAACCTGCTCGGCGGCATGAACGCAGGAAGCAACTGGAGCGCGATAAAGGGCAAGAACGGGGGTGCGGATGTTCTGGCAGGCAAGGACTTCCTCGACCGCTTCGCGGGCGTCGCGCTTTCCGGCGCAGCCCGGAACGGCGTCGGAATTTTGTTCTCGAAGACCCAGTATGGCAGGCAGAACGTGACACCGGCCTTCGGATCCGCGCCGTTTACAGCGTTCACGGCTCTGGCCCGCCTCGGCTACACTCCCTGTTTTCTCACGGAGGACGATGTCCTGGCCGGCAGGACGCGCGGGGTGAAGGCCATCGTCCTTCTCGGTCAGACAGTGCTCTTGCCGAAGCCGGTTCAGGAAAAGATCGAGGCGTTCGCGGCCGGCGGCGGACTTTTAGTCGCCGACGGTAACAGCACCGTGAAGATCGCCGGCATGAAGCCTTTCGCCTACAAGTTTGAACTCTCGCCTCCTGGCAAACCGCACAACTGGAGCGTGCCCAACATGCCTGCCGGGGACAACGATGTCACACTTATCAACGCCTGGCAAAAGGAGTTCGCGCCGGTCATTGACGCCGCACTCGGCGGAGCGGGCAGGGCGATCCTAGCGCCCGCGAAGGGAACAGCGTCAGACATCTCGGTCTTCGAAATAAGCGGCGGCGCAGACGCAAGCTACATCGTCGCCGTCAACGACTCTAACATCGCAACCCAGGCCGACTGGTACCAGGTCAAGGAGCAGCTTGTCCCGGCGACGGGGACGGCCGGAACCCTTTATGACTGCACCGCCGAAAAGATGATCGGACCGGTCGCGCCGGTCGAATGCGACCTGAGCGCAAGCACCGCAAAAGTATATGCGGTTCTCAAGCGGCCTCTGAAATCGGCCGCCCTTTCGGCGTCGCAGAAGATCACGGACGGAGAGAATCTTGTCGTGGCCGTGGAATTCCGCGACGATGCGGACAAGCGCCTGGCGGCGGTGATACCATTTAATATTGCGATAAGCAGGCCGGACGGCTCCGTATATCAGGAATTTTACCGGAATACAAAGGGCGACGGATTGTTCAGCATGTCGATTCCGGTGCCCGCGAATGTCCCTGCCGGGAAATGGACAGTTTCGCTCCGTTCGCAGCTGGACGGGAGCGTCAGCTCGCTGCCGGTGGAAATATCCGCCGCGAAGACGGGCCCTGCCGCAACCGCGGTAGATGCCCCGGTAATCATGCGCGAATCGTCGGCGATAGACGCCGCCCTGGCCAAGGGTGCGTCCTTCGTCATCCCTGTCTTCGACTCGCCGCAGGCTGAAGCTTTGGCTGCGGCCGCTGAAAAGGTGAAGGCCGAGCTGGCGAATCGCGGAGTCTCCGCCGAAATCTGGAGCAAGCCTTCGACGGCCACATATACGCTGGGCTATGCCACAAGCGCGTTCCAGGAATACGAGAATTCCCGCATAGACCGCGGCGAGGCGATCGGAATGATAAAGCGTGAGACAGTCAATGCGAACGACTGGTTCAGCGCGCTAAGCGGCTGGCGCTTCGGGAAACCTGTGATCCTGATCGATCTTGTCAACCCTTCTGCGGATACTAAGGCGCTTCCGGCGAATCCGATGGCCAGGTCGCTCCAGAACGCCGGCCTGCTGTGGCCCGAGGTCTCAGCGGAATTCCCCGGCAGGGGCAGGGCTGTTGTCCAGCTTGTCCACTGGGCTTTTGCCCCGCGTGTCCCCGCAATTGTAATCCAGGCGGCTGACCCGGAGGGGCTCGCCGCGGGCGCGGCGGCCCTTGCGAAGCCGCAGGACGACTTCCTCACGCCCGGAATCCGGAACGTCAAGGCGGCGATATGGCGCGAGTTCCATGTCGGGGAAGCGCCGGCGATGCCTGAAGCCAAGGGCCTGACGTCGAAGGACTTGAAAGTTACAGCGGGGCCGAAGCCTTTTGCCATTGATTTTCCCGGAGACGTGCGCCCTCCGACGCCCGACCAGGTGAAAAGGCCTGAAAGGCCGGTGCCACCAGCAATCTCCATTCCGGCGACCTTCCTCCCCAAGGACTACACGGTGTTCTACCTTGTCGGAGACAATTGGACTGAGAGCGCAACTGCCGAGCCGCTCGTTCCCGATCTGCGATTTTCGCAGGGCGTCAGGCTGGTTCTCGACATCAAGAATCCCGGAAAGACCAAGATTATTGCAAAGGGAGTGTTCCGTTACAGCGACCGCCAGCCATGCACGCAGGCCCAATGGGAGGACTATCTTTCGCTGCGCAGGCAGCTCGTGCCCGCGCGCAAGGAGCCGATGTCCATGGATATCCTCCTCGACGGCAAGACGATCGGAAAACTTGAGCCTTCAAAGAAGGAGGAGCGCAAGGTAATGACGGTTTTTACGCCGATGCCGTCGCAGTTCGCGATGGAGGAAGTAGTAACGGAGCTCTCCGGCGAGGTCGAGCTTCCGGCCGGTCGCCAGGAGATCATGCTGGTCGAGAAAAACATTGTTGACGGAAAGCTCGAAATGGTCGGCGTCGGCATGGATCCCCAGCCGCCTCCGCCGCCGGAAAAAAAATAGCGGTGCAGGCTTAGAACCTGCAGGTGGCGATCGCGGACGGCCGCAATCGGTTGCGGACGGTCGCAGCCGAAGTCCCTCTTGAATCTTCAAGCGTCGCTTTTATGAAGGATGATGAAGAAAAAGCACTGAAAAGAAAGCGCGGCCCCAACGGCGGCCAGGACAAGATCAACCAGCGCCTCAGGCGCGGTATTTTGTCGGGGGAGTTCCCGCCGGGGAGCAGGCTTCCCACCCACAGCGAACTTCGCAGAATCTTCAAAAGTTCGCCTTGCACGGTGCAGTGCGCCCTTGACAGGCTTGTGGAGGAGGGTTTCGCCAGGACGGAATGGCCGAGGGGGACATTTGTCTCGGAGAACCCACCCTGCCTTTCAAACTACGCGATCGTATTTCCGGCCCAGAAACGGGAGATCTCAGGCATGTCCTTCTGGAAGGTTCTTGCGAATCTCGCAGAGAAAGAGGGAGTCTGCGGTCCGGACCGCAGGTTTTCCCTGTATTTCGGCCTCAACGGGCACACCGACGAGCCCGGCTACGGAAGGCTTCTTGAAGACGTGAGGGAGACCCGCCTAGCCGGGATAATATTCGGGGCCAACCCGTTCATGCTTCTGCGCACTTCCCTGTTTGATGAAATCATGGGGATCAAGGAGCTGCCGAAGGCGGCGTTCATGTCCGAACACGCATATCCGGATATCCCCGCCGTATATAACGACTACGAGGAAGTACTGAGGAAATCCCTCGATCATCTCCAGTCGCTGAAATGCCGGCGGCTTGCCGTCATACATATCGCTGGCTGTGAAGGCTCGGAGATCGTTTTCAAATCGGAAAAGAGAATGATCGCAGAAGCCGCGAAAAGAGGCATGCTTGCGCACCCATGGTGGATACAGGGAGTTCATGCCGGCGCGGTCTCCTGTGCCCGGAAGCTCGTCAGGCTTCTCCTTCAGGGGCCCGGGGAGGAGCGGCCGGATGCGATCCTGATAACGGACGATTCGCTGGTCGAACCTGCGACGCAGGGCATCGTCGACGCCGGGCTCGGCTCTCCGGCGGACATCCAAGTCGCGGCGCTCTGCAACTTTCCGGAACCTCCAATGGCCGCGGTGCCTGTGAAGTTTTTCGGGATGAACGTGGCCGTATTCATAGACACATGCATGGACTTGATGGAGCGGAGGCGCAGAAGGCTTGATGTCCGTCCCATGACTGTTCTCCCATGCGAAACTGTCGGCATGAATGCTTGAAAAAGGAGGCTTGACGATGAATACTAGGCTGCGCTTCACACTGATAGAGCTTCTCGTCGTCATCGCTATAATTGCGATTCTCGCCGCGATGCTGCTGCCGGCGCTGAGCAACGCCAGGCAGCAGGCGAAGACGATCGCGTGCCTGAACAACCTGAAGCAGGTCTATCTCGCATTAAGCAATTATGCCGGAGATCACGGAGAATATCCTGCGACCGTGCTGCCGGCGGTTCTGACCGGCTCGCACCAGGGCGAGAATGCAGGGTCGGGGGTTGCGGCCTTCCAAAATCTGCTTATCCCGTACAATTATATCAATGCGACCGCCTCAAAATGCAATGCGGTCTTTGTGCAGTATGCCAACGTCTATTCCATGAACCAGGGCGAGGCATGGTATCACTACAACGGCCCGTCGGCCTGCGGCTGGTCTTTATGCACATACGGGCACGGAACGGAATTCGCAAGCTGGGGCTGGCATTCGACTAACTGGGGCGGCATGGCCGGATGGGAGACTACAGGCGTAAGCTACAGACGGCCCTCTTCAAGCAAAACCTCGAACTGCGTCGGAACACTGAAAAGCTACACCAATTCCGGATGGTCCAGCCAGCGCGCATTTGTAACATGCCCCCGGGTGATGTATTGTCCTCCAAGCTGGCCGCCTAACGCGCGGAGCTGGGAACCTCACGGCAAAAATCCGATGAGCGCGATTGACGCCGGCGCCTGCCAGTCCCCCAGCCGTTCGTTCGGAGTATGCAACCGCAACTACATATGGGAGGACGGAAGCGGCAGGGCGATGGCCGGAAGGTTCACCAACCCCCCGTGAGGCAGCGTGCGGCGGAAATAGCCGCAAGATATTTTTCCCGACCCTTTAACTAGCATGAGGTGATAGAACATGTCGAGGAAGGCTCCGGAATTCAGCATCATTCTTGCGGCGGGGAAGGGGACCAGGATGCGCTCTTCGACCTGCCACAAGGTGTGTTTTCCCGTTGACGGCAGGCCGGTGATATGCAGGGGGATCGACTCCTACAACCGCTGCGGGATCGGCACGAACATAATTGTCGTGGGCGCGATGGCAGGCCAGGTCGTCGAAACCGTGGGCAGGGAATTCGGCAACGTCGTATTCGCATACCAGGCGGAGCAGCTGGGCACCGCCCATGCGGTCCGATGCGGGCTGAACGCGCTTGCCCGGCTCGGAGCCGGTGGCGACGTGCTTCTGGTAGCCGGCGACAGGATCATAGACGTGTCGGTCCTCGAGCGGCTTTTCGACACATATTATTCTGGGAATCTGGAACTTGCGATACTGGCGACACCGCGCAGAAAGTCCACGTCGCAGGGCAGGATAATCACCGCCCGCGACGGAAGCCCCGCCGCCATCGTCGAGGGGCCCGACATAAGGCAGCGCAGGACCTTCTCGGAACTGAGAAAATACTTCCTGTCGCAGCAGAAGATTCAGGCCGGGCGCATCGCCGAGATCATAAGGGACGGTTTTTCCGGCGGCGACGCGGCCATGTCTGACGCAAAATATGCGAAGGCGTTCGGCCGTCTTTGGGAGATTGCGGCCGGCAGGCAGGCTGCCCCTCATAGAAAGGAGCTTCTCTCCCTGGTGCCCGAATCCATGCAGGAGTTCAGCATACGGTGTCCGGACGGAGGCGAAATCCGCTTATCTCCGGAGCAGGCGGACTCGGCTTCATTGGTTAACAACTCCGTATATGTCGTCAAGGCCAAGGTGCTGGCGGAGGCGCTGGCAAACCTTTCCAGGGACAACGCCCAGCAGGAGGAATATCTTTCGGACGTCGTCGGCGTGGTGTTCCGGGCGTCGCACGGCGGAAAGCCCTTATACAGGACCGGCCTCGTGAGGGTGGAAAACCACGCGCATGTTCTTGGATTCAACGATCCGGCGGAGCTTCTTGAGATGGAGGCTGTCATACAGGCTCAAGGCAGGGAGGAGCCTTCGGCCGAGGAGCTTGAGGCCCCGTCGTCCCGCACTGTCGCCGAGTGGGAGGAGATATTCAGCTCCCTGCTGTCGGGCGGGATGGACAAGAAACGCAGGGACTTGATGGCCGAGTTCAAGGCGCTCTACAGCGACGACCGGGAGGCCGTGAACAGCCACTTGAAGTCATATCTTGAGCTTGCGAAGTTCGCAAGGAAGATCATCGGCCCGTCGAAGAAAGTATTCATCGTCCGCTCGCCCGGACGGGTCAACGTCATGGGGCGGCATATCGACCACCAGGGCGGCAACTGCAACCTCATGACCATCGGCTACGAGACGCTGATGATCGTCCATCCGAGGGCCGACGACAAGGTGCTTCTGCACAACATCGACCGGCGCAGCTTCGGCAGCAGGCAGTTCTCGATAGGGGAGCTGGTGTCGGATCTTCCCTGGGACGACTGGCTTTCGGTGGTGAACAGCAGGAAGCTTTCCGAGATGATAGACAGCTACGGAGTGGACTGGTCGCAGTATGTGAAGGCCGCGGTCCTGCGCCTCCAGAAGAAGTTCACTCAGAAGAAGCTGCGCGGAATGGAGATCGTAGTGTCCGGGAATGTGCCCATGGCCGCCGGCCTCAGCTCCTCGTCAAGCCTCGTCGTCGGCGCGGCCGAGGCGGTCGTAGCGGTGAACCGGCTCGACACCTTCCCGTCGCAGTTCGTCACGCTGTGCGGCGAGGGCGAATGGTTCGTCGGGACGCGCGGCGGCAGCGCGGACCATGCGGCAGTGAAGTTCGGGCAGAAGGGCAAGGTTGTCAGGGTCAAGTTCTTCGACTTCGCGATTCTTGACACCGTCCCGTTTCCGGACGACTACGTCCTTGCGGTCTGCGACTCCGGCATCAAGGCGGTCAAGAGCGCCAACGTGAAGGACCAGTTCAACCACAGGATAACCTGCTACCGCATCGGCTTCATGCTGATCAGGAAGTTCTTCCCCCAGTATGCGCCGCTCCTGCACCATCTGAGGGACGTCAACGCCGGAAACCTAGGCATACCGCTGGCCTGGATATACAGGATACTCCTGCATCTCCCGGAACAGGCGCGCAGGGACGAGCTGCAGGCTCTGCTTCCCGGCGAAGACCTCGAGCAGTTCTTCAGAATGCACAACCCTCCGGCGGACGGCCTCTATCCTGTCAGGGGAGTGGTACTTTTCGGCCTCGCCGAATTCGAGAGGGCCGCAAGATACGCCGGACTCCTGCGCGGAGGGAGGATCGACGAAATCGGCAAAATGATGGACGTCTCCCACAACGGGGACAGGGTCGTAGAGTTCACGCCGGACTGGAAGCCGATCCCTTACAACGCCCCCACCGGGAACGCATACCTGCTGGGCCTGATCGAGGATCTCGAAAGCGGTGATCCGGAAAGGGTCCTCAGGGCCCAGCTCCACCGGCAGCCCGGTTCGTACCATTGCAGCCTTCCGGCCATCGACAGGATGGTCGACATCGCCAGGACCGTAGAAGGCGTCGCCGGCGCGCAGCTCGCGGGCGCGGGCCTCGGCGGCTGCATGATGGTCCTCGCGCACAGGGACTCCGTCAAGGAACTCGTCAGGAAGCTGGATTCCCTCTACTACAAGCCTGAAAGGAAGCCGGTCTCTGTCCTCACATGCAAGCCGGTCGCCGGATCGGGAATACTTTTCGGGGAGAAATAGTTTCAGATTTCCGGCCCCACGCTCCGAATATGCTCATGCCTATGCGAAATGCCCACGTGCATTTTCAGAGACGGGAGCCGGAAATCTGAACTCGTTTTAAACAGTTGGAAAAATTGAAATGTTGATAATCAACGACTTATGAA
>CAZWRV010000152.1:0-9681 GCA_964636325.1 uncultured Victivallaceae bacterium
GTTCTGTCGGTGTGAAACTTAAAGTAGCGCAGGTATTCCTACCTGCGGATTGCGCTGACAGGAATGTCTATGCCACTTTGAGGCGAGTTTCAGAGGAGATTTGCAAAAGTCATCCTGCGGTGTTATTGTCTAATCAAAATAACAATATAAGGAGCTTCGCAATGGAAAAGATCGAAGGTGCCGACAAGAAGATACCTGCCGGAATTTTCGGGATACTGCTCGGCGGTTTGGGTATCCATAAGTTCTACCTGGGATATCAAAAGGAAGGCATTATATTGCTCGGGGCATTTATAGGGGGGATAATTCTTTCGATCATCTCTTGCGGTGTGCTTTTCTTCGTGCCGATGATTCCCGGAATCATCGGGCTCATCGAAGGGATCATCTATCTTGCAAAGTCCGACGAGGAATTCGTCAACACATACGTGACCGGCCGCAAGCCCTGGTTCTAGACGGCCTCAGATTCCGATGACATGCTGGATGCAGCCGGGGAGGAGCTTGATTTCCGTCTTCTCCCCCTGCTCTGCCTGAATCCGCTCCGCCCTGTGTCCGTTGAAGTGTCGTACTATCTCTCTGACTTCATGATATCCGCATCCGCATTCCTGCCGGCGTTTTTTCACGAAAGGTCTTTCATTTTAGCCTTGCATGGCCATGCACGGCCGACATATTATAATTTTCCTCATTATTTTCTACGGAAAGCTTAAGACGCCTATGGAAAGAAAGACTAGATCTCCTTGGCTGTGGGTTCCAAGCCTATACTTCGCGGAAGGCATTCCCCTCATAATCATCCAGTCCGTCTCCGTGATAATGTACAAGAAGATGGGCCTTTCGAACGCCGACATCGCGCTCTTCACCGGCTGGCTCTATCTACCTTGGGTCATCAAGGGGCTCTGGAGCCCGTTCATAGACATGTACCGGACAAAGCGCTTCTGGATAACGCTTACGCAGTTCCTCATGGGGGCCGGCTTCGCCTGCGTAGCGTTCGTGATACCGCTGCCTATGTTCTTCCAGCTAACCTTCATCTTCTTCTGGCTGCTCGCCTTCAACTCGGCGACACATGACATAGCGGCCGACGGTTTCTACATCCTCGGCCTCGACGAGCACGACCAGGTCTGGTTCTGCGGAATCCGCAACACGTTCTACCGCCTGGCCACCATAGCGGCGCAGGGGCTCCTCGTGATGTTCGCGGGCATCGTCGAGGGCAGGACAGGCCTCCCTGAACAGATTGTCGAAGTGAAGTCCATGCCCGTCGCGGCGATAATACTGCATACGTCAGTGAAGACGCCGGATGCCCCGTCCCCCGACGGCAACATGAGGCTCTCCATCTCCACGACGAGCCTTGAGATTCCCATGGTCCGCCTCAACGCCGTTGAGAAGGATGCCGTCTGCAAGATGGCCGATGAATGGAACACCGGAAAGCTGGAGACACTGCCCACGGAAATCACCTACGGCAAGGAGATGCCCGACCTGCAGAAATATTCCGGCAACATCGGGATCGTCTTCATAGGCATTTCCGAAAGCCCGAAGCCCGGCCAGAATGTCATAGTCACGTTCGGCCGCGAATCAGGCAGCAAGAGCATCTCGCTTCTCAAGGGAGACAGGGCCGAGTTCACCGATAAGAACTGGAAACGTCCGATGATGGCCGTCGTCCAGATCGATCCCAAGCTCAAGGCCGTCGAATCCGCGAAGTTCGCAGTCCGCGCCGGAAATGTGACGCTCTCGTGGACTATCAGCTTCATCCTGCTGGCCGCAGTCTATCTCGGGCTTGCGGCCTACCATTTTTTCTTACTCCCCTACCCCGCCAAGGACACTAAATTCTCCACGGTGGACGGGCGGCCTATGAGCCCCGGCGAATTCGTCTCGGTTTTCGAATCTTTCTTCACGAGTAAAGGCATACTTTCTGCGATGGCCTTCCTCCTGCTCTACCGGCTTGGGGAAGCCCAGCTCCTCAAGCTCACGAGCCCATTCATGCTCGACGCCCAGGAGAAGGGAGGCCTGGCGCTAACGACCCAGCAGGTCGGCTTCGTCTATGGGACGCTCGGCGTATGCGCCCTCCTGATCGGCGGGCTCACCGGCTCATTCCTCGCCGCCAAAGACGGCCTTCGAAAATGGATTTGGATCATGGCCCTGGCAATCAACCTCCCCGACCTGGTCTACGTCTACATGGCGTATTTCCAGCCCGACAGCTTTTTCATAATCAGCTCATGCATCGCCGTCGAGCAGTTCGGCTACGGCGTCGGATTCACAGGCTACATGCTCTTTATGGTCTACTTCGTTGAGAACAGCAAGTTCAAGGCGTCGCACTACGCCATAATGACCGGCTTCATGGCGCTCGGGATGATGCTGCCCGGCATGGTCAGCGGAAAGCTCCAGGAGATGATGGGCTACAAGCTCTTCTTCATATGGGTCTGCGCATGCACGATCCCGGGATTCATCGCACTTTGCTTCTTGAATATAGACACCGAGTTCGGCAAGAAGAAAAAAACCTAATTCAGCACGTTCCTATTTTCCGTATGTCGATCATATCACATTTACATATCGCCACCCCATCAGATGCGCAAAGTCCGCAAGGACTTTTGTCGGACATCCGTATGCCATAGCCAGGTGGTGAGTTCCGCCGCTGCGGCTGTATTCCGCAAGGAATTTCCCGACCTCCATTTCCGGCCTTATCCAGGCGCGGACTGAACCGTTGAACTTGTCGCCGGCGGCCTTTTCAACATTGACCGGCGCAGCTATCAGCGTGTATGAGCCGCCTGCTGAAGGCGCGAGATTGACAAGCGTGGCGGCGCCGGGCCTCAGCCTGCCCGCCGCGAAGAGAGGCGGCACGGAACCCTCGATCGGGAAGCCGCATTTCAGAAGGGACGGCCTCCCTTCCAAAAGGGCCAGGTCTACTTCCCCCATGTGCGAGAGGAATATCCGGTTTCCCTTCCAATCCGGACAGAACATCTCCGTGAACGTAGTTTCCGGATTGTGCGACTTCAATGCTCCGACGAGGGACGCCGTCAGCACGTCTCCCTCGCCAGCGTAGCCGATGCCGCGGCTCATCGCCTTCGACGCCTCCAGGAAGGGCACGGTCGGAAACCGCCCTTTGCCCGCGCAGTCCATGAAGTTCATGGAGAAGGACGACAGCTTGTTCTCATCCAGCCATTTGCGAACGGCCAAGGAGGCCGTTGATGCGGCGCGATGCTCGTCTTCCGTGAATTTTCCGGAAGCGAACCTTTTCTTGTCCTGCGCCATTTCGGCCTCCACCTCGTGACGGCTTATCGAATCCAGAATCCGCTTAGTCTTTTTGAAGTCGAACGGCACCACGGCCATACCAATATGCCTCTTCATCTCCTCGAAAGGGACGGCGAAGTCGCCCATCCCTTCGAACGGAGTACCGACGAGGCCAGTCCGCGAATTTCGCATTTTTGAGGCCATGCGCGCGGCGGAAAGCGCCGCCCCCGCCCTCTCGAAAAGATCGGACCGCTTCCAATGTCCGGCTTCGATCAGGAACGGCTTCCCCCTGCGCAGCAGCATGTTGCAGATGTCCTGGACGCCGTGTATCCCGTGGTTGAACATAATCCTGGACGGATCAATCCCCGGCGAAAAATCAAAGTCCGGAGTCGTGTCCAGGACGACGAGCGGAAGCTTCGTCATTGACAGCGCCTCGATGGACTCGAGAGACGGCGAATACGCAAGATGCAGCGACACGACCGCCTCCGCCCCGGCCTTCTCGAACGCCCTGACCTCTTCCGCGAACTCCGCGGAAAGCCTGCATATGCGGCCTTCGACGACGTCGTAGCCTCTTCTGCGGAATTCCCCTGCGATGAGAGCGAGGAAATCCTCCATCCCCACCCGCCTGTCGGCGCATTTTTTGTCGTAAAGCTCGAGGTAATGAGGCAATAGCCCGATTTTCATCTTATCCATTTTCTTGTCTCCTTTTTTATCAAGCGGCGGAAGCCGCTTTTAAACTTAGGCTTGCGACGCGCGGCCGGCAATGGCCCCCCATGCGCTCCGGCTCATCCCAGCTTCTTTTCCTCAAGAAGCCTCCTATAATAGCCGTCGTATATCTTTATAACACCGGCAGCCGGTTCGACTTTCCTGGATGTGAGCTTAAGCGCGTTGAACCCATCTCGCTCATCCTTGAAGATGCCAGAGCCGACTCCGGCGAGTATCGCGGCGCCTATCGCACCGGAGGCCTGCCCTCCTGCGATTTCGAGCGGTATGCCAGTGACATCAGCGACGATCTGCGTCCAGACTCTGCTCTGCGAGGGCCCTCCGCACATGACTATTCTTTTAAAGGCGCCGGCATGTCCGGCATACCTCTCGCACATCCTTCTCAACATGTACGCCGCGCTTTCCATTATCGCCCTGCATAGCGCCCCCTCCGTGCAAGCCGGGAGTCTTTCAGGCGGAGAAGAGAGATCAATGAAAATCCCTTCCGAGCCTGCATGAACGGCCGAGGCAAGCTCAGCCATCCTCGAATATTTCTCCTGAGGGGCAAGATTGCATCCCTTGAAGATTTTATCCAGCAGGGAATCTACTGTTCCTCCTATTTTGGGTATCGAAAAGATCGCGCCCCAGCATCCGCCCTTATGCGACATGAAAGGGTCGACGAGCAGGCCTTTCTCGACCGCAGCCGCCCTGTCCTCCGTGGGGAAGAAACCTACCCAGGATGTTCCGGTCGAGATCAGCAGGCTGTCAGGGCTGAAGACTCCAGCGCCGATCGCCGCCGAGGGATGGTCGAAAGCGCCGGCGACAAGCTCCGTATCGGAGCCAAGGCCGGTCGAATATCCGGCGGCAGGAGTTATTTTCCCGATGCGGCTTCCCGATGCAACGAGCCTTGAAACGGATTCCTCCGAAAGCTCCAGGATATCGAGATACGGCCTGTGCCAGCACATTCCAAGCTGATCCAGGAGATATGTCGGAGTGGCGGCGGAAAAGTCGATCGCCCATTCGCCTGACAAGGCATGGCACGCGTAGTCGATGTCCGTGCAGAATCTGGCCTTCCTGGAGTATTCCCCGGGCATCCTCTCCTTCAGCCATGCGAGATTCGCAAGCGGGAATATCTTTGAAAACGGCCAGCCTGCGATCCGGTGCACTTCCGCCGGATCAATTTTTTCCAGAGCGTCCACCCGCTCAACTCTTGCGCGCTCGTCCATCCAACAGATAGCGTTCAGAAGCGGCTCCCCGCCCTCGTCCACAAGTATCGTGCTTCCGGACGCGCCTGAGAGAGCCGCCGCGGCGACGGACCCCTTTGGCAATTCCCGGGCGACATCTCGCAAGACTGTCCGAACCTTCTCATAATGCTGGCCGACGGCAAACTCGACACGGCCATTCCCAGGATATAGGAGCTCAGTACATGCCTTCGCCTGACGGAGAATCTCTCCCTCCGAGCTTATTGCAACAGCCTTGATAGCGCTGGTGCCGATATCCAAGCCTATCAGATGCGCGCCCACTTCTTATACCCGGATTAATAGTTTAAGCCGTATGCCGCTTATAAACTTGCACAAATTTTGACTGAATCAAGCATAAACTGACAATATTAATCATATACCCTACTGGTCTTTTTGCATTTTCAATAACCGGGATTCATTTATGAGTCCATAATTTTCAACAATCCAAGCGAGCATCATGCCACATATGAAGAACGATTTTGGAAAGGTCGGTCCTGCTGCCGCAGGAGGAAGGGAAGCGCGGCGCGTCCACCTAATCGCCTGCGGCGTCCTGGGCGTGGATCTGAAGGCTGTTGTCGAGTACTTGGGAATCAATGTCACGACAACGCTCCTTCCAGGCGGACTCCACAACAACCCGCACGAGCTGCGGATCCGGCTCCAGCAGGCGATTGACGACGCTTCCGCAGACAGCAAATGCGACCTGATCGCCGTCGGCTACGGCGTATGCGGGCGGGGAACTGTCGGGCTTCGGGCGGGGAAAGTGCCGCTTGCCATTCCGCTGGTCCATGACTGCATCGCGTTGTTTCTCGGCTCCGACCGCGCCTACCGCGAGCAGTTCGCCAGATACCCCGGAACCTATTATTTTTCCGCAGGCTGGGTCGAGGAGAAGATCCGTCCGTGGAGCTCCGACGAACAGGAGAAGGCGGAATGCTGCAATCCCGTCGCCCATGACTTTGAGCGCCTCGTAGATCAATACGGATTGGAGAACGCCGAGGCCATCCGGAAATTCCTCAGCAGCTGGCACGGCCATTATCAGCGCGCCGCCTTCATCGATACCGGCGAACAATCCGCCCGACGCGAGCATTACGCCGGAATGGCTAAGGCCATGGCCGCGGAATTCGGCTGGAAATACGAGGAGCTGCCGGGAACGCACGACCTGCTTATCCGCCTGCTCACCGCACGGAAGTCGACGGAGGAAATTTTAGTTGTCCAGCCGCATTATGTCACAATCTACGACGCCGTCCGACGGCACCTGCATGCCGTCCCCGTCCGCAGTGGAAACGGAACAGAACCCGGGCCGGAGCTCATCGTCCGCGATGCGCCGCCGAAGGACGCAGCAGCGGACGCCAGGTGCGCGCGCCTAGGCCTGGGAATCGACGCCGGAGGCACATACACAGATGTGGCCATATACGATTTCGACACCCATGCCGTCCTCCAGAAGGGCAAAAGCCTGACGACAAAATGGAACTACACACTGGGAATAAATTCGGCGCTCGACCAGCTAGACTCCTCCCTCTTCTCCGAAGTTGATGTTGTTTCAGTTTCCACGACCCTCGCCACCAACGCCATTGTCGAGGGGCGCGGGCAGAAGGTCGGCCTCCTTCTGATGACCCCCTATGGATGGTCCGATCCGGAGGACTTTTCGCATGACCTGATCGCGATTGTCGCAGGGCAGCTTGAAATCGACGGACGAGAGCTCGTACCCACCGACCCGGCGCAGGTGCGGCGTGTAGTGCGGGATATGATAGACCGCCAGGGGGTCAGGGCCTTCGCCGTCGGAGGCTACGCCAGCCATGTCAACCCGGCCCATGAACTGCAGGTCAAGGCCGCCATCCGCGAAGAGACAGACGCGGTCGTAACCTGCGCCCATGAGGTGTCCGGAGGACTCAACTACCGGATCCGATCCGAAACGGCGGTGCTCAACGCCCGGATCATCCCCTGCCTCAACGACTTCATGGAGGACATACGGACGACGATGCGTCGCCGCGGTCTCCGGGTTCCGATCATGGTGGTCCGCAGCGACGGTTCGCTAATGAGCCTGGAGGCCGCACGTGAACGGCCGGTCGAGACGATCCTGTCCGGGCCTGCCGCCAGCGTTGCCGGAGCCGGCTCACTCACCGGCATACCTGACGCGATCATCGTGGACATCGGCGGCACGACCACGGACACCGCGAAAATCCGTGGAGGAGCCGTCCAGACTTCGCGCGAAGGCGCCAGGGTCGGCCACTGGCAGACTTTCGTGGAGGCCCTGGACATGCGCACTCTCGGCCTGGGCGGCGACAGCCGGGTCGCGTGCGTCAGAGGCAATATTGAAATTGGACCGCGGCGGATCGCCCCGGCCGCCTGGCTGGCCTCCCAGCACGCGCGCACCGGCGAAGCGCTGGACTGGCTCGAGCATCGCCTGAACCGATTCAGCTCGTCAACTCACGGGATGGAGCTGTTCACACTTACGCCATACAAGCATCGCCGCGTCCACAGCGGGCGGGAAAAGCATATTGTGGAACTCCTACAGGAACGTCCGTATTCCGTGGAGGAACTGGTTGAACGACTGGACTGCATTGACGAGCATTTCCTTCCGCTTGGAAAGTTGGAGGAGGACCACATCATCCAGCGCTGCGGTCTCACACCGACCGACCTGCTCCACGCATCCGGGCGGCTCAGCCTATGGAATTGCGAGATTCCTCAGAGGATCTGCCGCATGTATGCGATGATAATGGGAACCGAATCCGCACGGTTCACCGAACAGGTCCAGGAGAGCTTCATCCGCCGCCTGGCGATAGAACTGCTCAAGACGCAGCTGGCCGGAGAGTTTGATACGGATTCCCTGGAAGGATCGGCGGCCGCCATGGCCCTGGTCAACCGCGCACTCGGCGAGGAGACGAAGGGATGCGGCGTGAAGATCTCCCTGCAGACGCCCGTGATAGGGATCGGCGCTCCGGCCCATTTGTTTCTCCCCGAGGCGGCACGTCTGCTTCATGCCAAGGCCGTCATTCCGGACCATGCGGACGTGGCAAACGCGGTCGGAGCCATCACAAGCCTCGTTCGCATCAAGCGGCGCGTATCGATAGCGGTGGACGATCAGGGGCTCTACCGCATCGAAGGCCTTCCCGGTACGCCGACCTTCAGAAGCATGACGGCCGCACAGGATTTCGCCATCGCACAGCTCGAACAGCTTGTAAGGGAGATGGGACGCAAGGCCGGAACTGCCCAGACGCGCGTCGAAATCCGCGTCAATGACCGCATCGCACCGCTCAAGGAGGGCCAGCTCCTCTTCCTCGAACGCAACATCGAGGCAAGCCTCAACGGTCGGCCGGAGCTCGATGGGGAAGGCTCAGGATCGTAGGACGGAAATAATATTCTTTGTGGCGGATTTTTTCCGAGAAATATAGATTGCATCGCGCGAGAATATGACTTATAATATTCGGAATGGTAATTATTCGTAGTCCAGCGTGAAAATTTACAAATAGAGGGAAAAATGGAAAGACAAATCGCAATCTTCGTGGCGGGGATAATTTCCGCCTTCGCCGCGGTTTCTCTCGATGCCGCAACAATCACAGTTACCAGCAACGCTGACTCCGGCGCAGGCACACTGCGCCAGGCAATCGCTGATGCCGCCGATGGCGACAGCATTGACTTCAATTTGCCATCCGGCCAGGAAACCATTACCATTTCAAGCGAGCTGGAGATTTCAAAGGGGCTTACGATTGACGGCTCCAACAGCGACGGCAGCGGCGTCCCTGTGACAGTCCAGGTAACGACTCCCGGCTCTTCCAATTTCCGGGTCTTCAGCATAAATGCCTCCGGAAAGACCATCGCCATCAACAAAATGACGATGAAGGGCGGAGATGTCAGTTCTCTTGACGCTCCGCGTGGTGGAGCGATTTTTATTTTTGCCGGAACGCTGAATCTTGCAAACTCTGCCAATACGACAGCAAGAAGAACGGTGCAGGAACGCCGCTTGACACTGCAGGCTATATCTGGAATGGATTTGGGATTGAAAAGGCAACATGCAAGCTGAACACGACTAAGAGCAACTCCGACCAGTTCAGCGTAGGCAAGGGGCTCGCTAACAAGATCGAATTTGATCCGCAATCTGATACGGTGACATTTGCCTTTGATGACTACGAAGTGGGACTCGACGATCCGCAGGGATGGAAGGTCTCCAAGGAGAAATACTCATACAAGGGGATCATTGACGGATTTACGACCGTCCAGCTTCTCCTCGATTTCACACCCGGCAAGGAGAGCTGGAAACTGAAGATCGGCAAGGCTGACTTTGGAGGCTTTGTTGATCCGGCGGACGGTCTTGATGTCCGTCTCCAAGTCGGAAATTACGAAGGCGGACTGCATCTTGTCCCGTCGCAGAAAACCGTCCTGTCATATCCGACTAAACAATAGGTGTCGGCATCGGGGCCGGCATCTAAAGATTTCGGGCATGGATGAAGCAGAAGTTTTCTAGTTTTTTTCCCCGCGGGAAAAAGGCGCCCTTGCGGCGCGTCAGAGATAGGGGTAGGGAGAGCGCATT
>CAZWRV010000153.1:0-9644 GCA_964636325.1 uncultured Victivallaceae bacterium
GGTTGAGCCGAGCTCAACCGCGGCTCAGCACGGCTCCGCCCTCCATCGAGTTTCTCATCGACAAAACTGGATCCCCGCAGTTCGACATAAAAAGCCGAGCTGGGGCTCGGCGCTCCCGGGATTGGTATGAATTCAGCAAACCATGTTCATTGGCTGAATTCATAATCACTTCCACAGCGACTTGATCTTGGCCCTGGCGTCGGCGGCGACCATGCCGCCGGTCCTGGCGTCGGCAAGAATCTTCTCGCCCTCGCCCCGCTTGGTGAAGACGGCCCTCCCCGGCGAGACGTAGATGTTCCACTTCTTGCTGAAGACGTCCGCGTTTTCCCGCGAGTCGGAGAAGCACTCCGGCAGCGGGTGGTAGACGGCGATCCTGTTGATCCTAATGGCGACATATTTATGGAGGATCGCCGGCAGGAACTTCGAGAACCACCTGTCCTTGAGTATCTGCTCGTAGCGGGGGATGATGTACTTCTGCTCGGCGACCGGCTGGAACAGCTCGTCGAGGCAACTTGCGAAAAGCTGTATGTCCTCCTCCGAAGAGCTTTCGAGGAAGGCCCTGAAATAGCGGTCCGCGCGCTCGTTCACCCGCATCTTCGCCTTCTTGTCCTTGAGCTTCCCTGTCACACAGAGCGCGTCGAATACGGCCGAGCAGATGTTCTTTATCTTCCCAGTATAGTCAAGCTCCAAGCGCCTGAGCCTGCGCCCCGACTGTGAAAGGAACGCGCCGTCGAAGCCGGAGTCGAGCTTTACCTCGGCCGCCTTGATCTCCTTGTTCTCGTACGGCTCGCCGATCTTCCAGAGGGCGTAGATCCTCTGCCTGTCGGCGCAGCGCGCCCGCATCTCGTCGTTGAAGATGTGGCATGAGAGCGCGACGTCCTCGGGTCCGGCCTCCGTGAGCGCCGGATGGATGTGTCCAAGGCCGAATTCGATGGCGCCGTCGTCGCAGATACCGTAGTAGTTGGCGTGCTTCTTCGCGAACCTCGCATAGTCGCTCAGCCCGTCGTCGAACTCCGGCGCCATGCAGACGACGTCCCAGATGTTCGAGACCTTGCGGACCCTCGACGGATCAAGCCTCACCGCCCTCCCCCTGAGCTGGTTGACCGTCATCGCGGTGGCGGCGCAGGTCAGGTCGACGAGGGTGTTCGCAGTCAGCGAGTCCCAGCCTTCGCCGAGAAGCCCCCTCGTGCCGACCAGGCAGCGGGTCAGCCCCTTCTCGAAGAACTCAGTGATCATGGTCACGTAGTTCCTCGTGTTCCAGTCCCGCCCCATGCCCTCGATCCGGTGGAACGTCCCGTCCTGGACGTAGCTTAAACCGGCCTCGAGCTTCCGCGAGGAAAACCACTCCCCGGCCGCAGCCATGAACTTCACGAGCAGGTCGTCGTCCACATATACCGACCTGCCCGTGACCATGATCGGATCCAGGCCGTCCGTAGCCGCGTCGGACGTAAGCGCCTTCATCGCCGCAACCGACCCTCCGGACTCCTCGGTGAGGATGTTCGCTATCTCCTTCGGTATCGTGGCGCTGGAACGCTCGAAGTCGGAGATGACCAGGGCCCGGACTTCGGACCCCGAGGACTTGATCTCCATGCCAAGTATTTCGACGGCCGCCTGGATCTTCGAGCTGGAAAGACCGAGTATCCGGTTGACCGAGGACTGGCAGTTCCTCAGCCCCTTCTCCGTGAGCTGGTAGCCGAGCGGCCTCAGCGTCACCGCAAGCTTCCTGAAGAGCTGCCGCTCGGACTCATCGCCGCTCACCAGCAGATATTTCACCGCATAGATTCCGGCAAGAGACGCCTTGTCCTCCAAGCATAGTATCCTTTGCTGCATGAACTGGTCGAATTCCTCGGGGACCGGCTCGCCGGCCTGCCTAAGATATAGGGCCGCGTCCTCTATGAACGCCGCCCTCTTCCGCAGGAGATAGGGGCTGCTCTTCGCCGCAATTTCCCGGAGTTCGTCGCGCAGCCATTCCGACATCTTCTTAGCCGGCTCCTTCTCGAGGCATTCAATCGCCTCCTTGAGCGACTGGCTGCAGTTCCGTATGAAGCTCAGCTCCTGCGGCGACGGCCGAGTGAAGAACACAAGATCCTGGTACGGCGCAAGGTTGCCGTCCTTTATGACAGCAGGCGCAACAACCTTGTAGTCAATGTCATGCAGAAGCTCCCTGTGGAGCTCGAACTCCCTGTCGTCGAGGTCATCCGGAAGCGGCGGAGTCGCGGTCAGCCCCAGTATCCTCGGGCGGTCAAGAGTCCGCACAAGCGCGAGCGCGACCTGCGCCCAGTAGCCCAGCAGATGATGGCACTCGTCGAATATCACAAGCCGGACGCCACGGCCTCTCAGATCCCGCATTAGGCCGGCGGCATCTTCCGACACAAGCCCGGACGCATCCTCCGCTCCCTGCCCGTACCGGCGCGCCTTGAACCTTCTCATCAGCGACAGGTAGAACCGGTCCGGATTGTTGTTCTCGTAGTCCTTGAGCCATTCCGCCGCGTCCTCCTCGCTGTCCCCCGCCTCCACCAGCTCCTTAACCCATGCGGCAAGCAGCTCGCTGCGCTCCTCCTCCGAAATGTCACGCGTCCTCGCCAGCATCTGATATGTGAGCACCGTCACCGGCGCGGCGTCTCCGGGATTGATCGACGCGAACGGCGCTTCGGCTCCAGGCCTCTTGAACTGGCGCGACTTCTCTATCCACTGCGCCTGGATCGCCGTGTTCGGAACCAGTACGACCGCAGGGACGTCCATCTCTGCGGCGATCATAAGACCCGTCAACGTCTTGCCCGACCCAGGAGGGCTCACAATATAGAGTTTGTCCTCGTCCTTCTTAGCACCGAAGACCAGATCTAGCACCTCCCGCTGGCATTTCCGAGGAGCAAGATCGGATGTATATTTTGAAGCGGGCGGCATGTGGAGTTCGAATTTTGGAAATTGAGTTTTATTTGGAATTTTGTGCTTGGCAATTTTGGATTTTATAAGAGGGTGGCTTCTGCTTATCCCTCCTCATCCATCTTCTTCTTCAGCTTTTCGGCCTGTTCCGGATGCACCGTCTTCATGAAGGCGATGTGGCCGTAGATCAGCGCATCGATGTCCCAGCCCGTCCCGCCCTCAGGCATTCCTCGTTTGTGGACCATCGCCCTGATGAGCCTTCTGACCTTGCGCGGCACCGACACCTTCGTGTTGACATTAAGCCCCAGAACCCGTTGCCGCGACCCGCTCCTCATTATCCTGGTCTTCTCCTCCGCAACAGTGAAGCCCTCCTTGCCGATGATCTCCCTGATCGGCCTGATCAGCCTGATTATCTTCTCGTCGCCGGAGAACACAAGGTCGTCGGCGTAGCGGGTATATGCGAACCCATGCTTTTTAACCAGGCCGGAAAGACGCGAGTCGAGCCTCCGGCAGATCAGGTTGCTTATCATCGGGCTTGTCGGAGCGCCCTGAGGCAATTTCTTCTCGAAGCAGCAGAGCCCCGCAAGCATGCGGGCCCTCTTCTTGTCAAAGCCGACCGACAAAAACAGGCCCGTGACGCGCCTCAGCGTTATGCTCGGGAAGAAATCCTTCAGGTCGAATTTGAGTACGACACGCTTGCCGGCGTGCGGACTTGCGGAGGAAAAGATCGATCTGCCCCTGATGAACCCATGGGCGGATTCCCCGGGGGGAATCTGCATCAGAACCCTCTCCAATATCCTCTTCTGCACGAACTTAAGGATAGGTGCCGGAACTGAAATCTTCCTCGGCTCCTTGCCTTCCCGCGGAATCTCCCTGCGCTCATACATTCCGCCTTTGGCGACAGACTTGACCAAAAAGCCGGCCATCTTCGGCGATATCCTCAGCCAATAGGGGAAAAGCGCAGTTGAAATGGACTTCTCGCCAGGATTGTCCTTCCATTTCCGGACGACTTCGGGAAGGTTCAGGAACTTCGGTATCCTCGTCCCCTTAAGGACGCTGCCGCCTTCGTAAGGCTTCCACGGCCCCATCGCCTTCTCGATCCTGCCATATTCATATTTCTTGCCGCCGCCGAAAAGCCATTTCAGAATTCCCATGGAAACACCGCCGAATCTTTGACAGGATGACAGGATTTACAAGATTTAACAAACAGAAATTCCGACACGGGAGGAATTTCATTTTCAGATTTCCGGCACAAATCTTTGGACAGCCCCATGCGCATAGTGATCCGGCTTTGGCGTGGCCAGCGGAATTCGCGGAAATCTGAAAACATGAAAACATGCGGGACGGAGCATTTACTGTCTATCCCATGACGCAGTCATTACAAATTTCTGCCTTTTTATGAGAATCATTAAAAGGCAGAAATTGCCGGGGAGTTAAGCAAGCGCGGCGAAACACCGCGCGCAATCTAAATCAGCTCCGTCCCGCATAAAAATAATATAAATGCGGAACGCGGAAATTACAAATTTTGAGAGCGTGCTATATTACAGCATGTTTGCCGGCATCCGGCAATCCTGGGAACGCCGAGCACCAGCTCGGCTTGCTCAAGCGGATTCTTTGTCCGATGTCTTTGCCATTGGTCCTTCTCTTTCCTGCAACAGGCGAAGAATGGAGACTGAGACAACTGGCAAAGAGGTTCAAGTCGGGGAGGAACGCCCGTCTGCGAGATTCGCAGTTCTGCCGACGAGAAACTCGGCGGAGGGCGAAGCCGTGCTCCGCTGCGGTTGAGCTTGGCTCAACCCTCCGGAAGACGACAAAGATAACGACAAAGTTCGCGACAAAGATGGGCGAGTTTCAGAGGAGGGCGAAGCCGTGCTCCGCTGCGGTTGAGCTTGGCTCAACCCTCCGGAAGACGAGAAAGCTCGCGACAAAGTTCGCGACAAAGATGGGCGAGTTTCAAAG
Organism: uncultured Victivallaceae bacterium; assembly: GCA_964636325.1. Classification (GTDB taxonomy): domain Bacteria; phylum Verrucomicrobiota; class Lentisphaeria; order Victivallales; family GWF2-50-93; genus CAZWRV01. The sequence goes on from CAZWRV010000153.1 coordinate 4,843, forward strand.
GAGGGCGAAGCCGTGCTGAGCCGCGGTTGAGCTTGGCTCAACCCTCCGGAAGACGACAAAGATAACGACAAAGTTACCGACAAAGATGGGCGAGTTTCAGAGGAGTTCAACCATGAAAGAGTATGTCCTGAAAATCCCTGAGATCAGGAACCGTAAAATAACTGTCGCCTACGACGACCGCAGCAAGGATATCCAGATCTTCTCCGACGGCAGCCTCCTTCTGCAGAGCAAGGACCTCAAATATTTCATCGAGGACGACAACGGGCGGACTATAATCTTCGAATGGAATCTCGACGAGAAGGACAACCTGCGCATCTCCGCCGGCGGTGTCCCGCTCGTGCTCAGCCCGAAGCTTGCATGGTACGAATGGACCCTCTGCGGCATACCCCTCATCCTTGTATTCACAGGCGGTCTGATTGGCGGCGTGATCGGGGGCGCAGCCTTCTACGGAAACCTGAAGATAATGCAGTCGCTCCTGTCTCGGCCGCTGAAGTATCTGGCGACAGTCGCCTCCTCCTTCATTGTAATTTCCTTAGTTATCGGCATTGCCGTCGGCTTAAATCCAAATGCCCGCAAGGCGTTCGCCAAAGGTTTCAGCGAGGCTTCTGAAAGCATGACCCCGCCGGAACTTGGCACTGCAAAGAAATCGAAAGGCACGCCCAACCTCTATGCCGACAATGGAACCGACAAGGCTCTGCAGCTTTCAATCGACGGACGCGACTCCGGAACTGTCCCGCCGTTCAGCTTTCTGCCGTTGACGGTCAAGCACGGGAAGCACAAGTTCGTCTTCACCGAGGCCGGCAAGCCTTACGACACTGTCGAAGGTGAAATTCCGGAAGGCAAGGCCGCCGTCGTCAATCCCAAGGGCGCGGCCAGCTATGCAGTTGTCACGGCCTCATACGTCACCGACAACCTAGGCGGATTCGGCGGAGGCTTCGGCTACCAGGACGCCGCAGGCCAGAACTTTGTCACCGCAGATTACGGACTGCTCGAATCTCTGCCCGAAAAGATCGAGGTGAAAGTTAAGGCCAGCGAAATCGGCAAGTCATTCTCGCGCAGCAAGATCGCCAAGAAGATTCCGAACGAAATGGACAGCAGGGAGGCATATTCAATAATTAAAAACTACATGGACAAGTCCGAGCAGGCCTTCTCCTTCGAAGACAAGGAGCACGCCATGATCGTCCTGCTGACAGCCCTCGGCAGGGAACCGAAAAGCCCGGACCACTGCTCTCTCCTGCTCGAACAGGCGGAGAAGAGCGAACGCTATGTCCTGGAGGCCGCATTGAAATCGCTGGCCAAATATGAAAAGGACATCCCGGATGACAAACTTCTGAAAATCGCCGTCACGCCTGAAAAGGTGAACACGTCCGGCATGTCCTTCGACAGCCCCGCCGCAAACGGCAGAGGCGGCTGGGCCATGCGCTCGCTCCTGGAGAGGGGCAAGGTGGAAATGCTGCTTAACGAATATCCAAAACTCGACGAATACCAGCGGAACATGTTCCTTAAGATCGCCGCCGCAACTGAAAACCTGGATCCGAAGCCGATCATCGCATGCGTCCTCGACTCCGATCCGCCGAAGGATTCATTCGCAATCGGAAGCATCGCTCAGATGATCATGTCCGACAATTTCAATCCCGATGATCCACTGATGGAGAAGATCGACGCCTTCATCCCGAAGATAGTCAACCAGGATGACAGAAACAACCTCCAGGAGAGTTGGAACAAGAAGCTCTCCGCGATGAACGATGCAGGAGCCAAGAGCGATTACCTGCAGAAGAGGCTGCTCGCCTCCCTGAATGCCGGCGGAACCGCCGACGCAAAGGCATTGAAGCCGATGGTCAAGCAGGGGCTCTATGATAAGCTCATTGAAAACTTTCCGACTTTCGACGGCCAGGTCAAAAGGGAACTCATCCTGCTGCTCCCAAGGAAGGAACTCGACAAGGTTCCCAAAGGCGCACTCGACCTCGCTTGGCTCGCCGTCTCAGATCCCGGAGAATCAGTCTCCGCCGTGGCCCTTAACTACCTCGCCGACAACTCGAGCCCGGATATCGAATTCCTCCGGAAGGCATGGAAATATTCAAGCAGCATCGACGACGCTGCGGCAAAGAAAAGATTCGATGAAAACCTCTGGAGCAATTCATACTCCAAAATAGGAAAGATGGAAGTCTCCGAAATCTGCGCGGTGGCCGCAGAATCGCCCACCAGGAACTTCGTCAAACAGGCAATAGACAGGCTCCAGCAGGACAGCGACAAGAAGGCTGCGAACTTCGCGGAACTCGCCGCCGCATGGCCGAAGATAAGCTCGGAGGCGAACAAGGTCTGGATCATGCAGGAAATCAAGGACGTATCCTACATCCAGTTCGCTGTCAGGAAGCCGGAGGAGCTCAAGGCCTTCAAGACCCTCTTCAACCTAGGTTTCGCCGACAAGTCGGCCGCCGTCCGCGCCGCCGCGCTGGACGCATCCTTCCGCCTGGAGCAGCCCGACTACCCCGACGAGAAAACCTCCGAGAAAATCATCGCCTCAGACCTGCCGAAGGATCAGGCTGCTGATATCCGAAGGAACTACGAGTTCTGGATCTGCAATACCTGGAGGAACCTTACGCGCGACAGGAACCAGAGGACCAAGGCACTCGACAAGATCATCGGCGTCCTTGAAAAGACCGACAATCCGGAAGTCGCGAAGTTCGCAGCCAACGAACTCGACCATCCGACTCCGGAGGAGAAAAACTACATCGCGGATCTCGCTAGGCTGGCGAAGAACAGCAAGTTCAAGGAATGCCGGAAGGAGGCGTTGCAGCATATCTCCGCGATAGACTTCACCAAGGACGACGAGGTCGTCTCCGCCTTCACCAAAGCGCTCGAAAGCGACGATGCGGACCTCAGGTATCGAGCATTCACATCCCTTGGCCACAAGTGTCAGAAATACAACGCGGACTTCAGGGCGAAATATCTGCCCAGGCTCAAGGCCGCGGCCGCGAAGGAATCCGACCAGAAGACCAAGGGCGATATGGAGAACTTCCTGAAGAACGCACTAGACGCATACGCCGACGACAAGCCGAATCCCGATCCGGCTCCGGTAAAAACCCCCAGGCCAAAGATCAAAAACAAATAGGAGCTGGTGCTCATGCAAAAATCACTTAATGTCATGTCCCTTCTCGTCCCTCTCGTCCTTGTCGTCTCTTCTCCTGAAACCTGCCAGGCCCAGAAGCCCAAGGCTCAGGCGCAGCCGGCTCCCCAGGCCGAATCCAAGAAACCTACCTACACCAAAAAGGAAATCCCCCAGGGCAAGCTGGAAAACCTCGTCGCCAAGGTCGGCCCCGGCGGAATTACGAAGGCCGACTACGACTTCTACCTGCTTAAACTGGCGAACAAGAGCAGGAAGACCGTCGAAGCTCTTAGCGACGAGGAGCGGAAGGCCGCCCTCAACGTGGGCATCGATGACGAACTCGTCTTCCAGTCAGCCCTCGCCGACGGCGCGCTCAAGGACGAATACACATGCTGGACAATCATCGAGGAATACAAGTCTCAGAATGTCACAGCAAAGATAGACCCGCAATCGTTCACCGAGGATGAGCTGAGGGCGTTCTACAAGTCACGCCCGGACATCTTTAAGACGCCCCCGACAGTCCAGGCAAGGGGGCTCAAGCTTGGCTCCGTCTCCGACCAGGAGGCGGCTAAAATCCAGAAACAGGTCGCCGCAAAACCGGATTCCCGCAACGACTGGATAGACCTCGGCTGGTTCAAGGAAGGAGACTCACCCGGCGGAATGCCCCCTGCGATGACCGCACAAATATTCAAGCTCAAGAAAGGACAGGTCTCAGCAGTCATCAGCGAAAAATACACCGGCGACAAGTTCATCTTCCAAGTCACAGACCGCAAAGAACCGGAGCTGCCCCCCTTCGAGGATGTGAAGGGCAAAGTGAGATTCGAATATATCGCCGTGAAGAGCGCAGAACTCAAGAAAGGCATGGCCGGAAGCTTGCCCAAGGGCGAAAAAGGCGTGTCCGAGGAACAGGCAATACTTGACACTGCAATCTCGGAAGGATACCACCGTAACCTGATCATCCGCAACAGGATCATCCAATATTATCTTGCCAAGAAGAAAATGAAGATCGAGCAGCTAGCCCCCGAACTCAGAAAGAAATACAAGGTCGAAATCATAGGGACTCCTTAGACCCTCACGGTGCGACTTGGAAAACGTTTTTTCCAAAAGTAGTTTGCGCGCGGCGCGCGCAATAAACAGAACACGGCATTACTCGTATGCAGAGTTTGCCCTTTGCGCGCGGCGCGCGCAAGCTACCAGCGCGCCGCAAGGGCGCCTTTTCCCGCTGTGAAGAAAGGCCGTCATCTTCATCCTAACAGGCATATATCAATCCTGGCGGGGAATTTGTCATCAAGCCTGCATACGTAGGCGAGCTACGGCATTTTGCAGGGGGCCGCGTCGCTGTCTGCCAGAAGTAAAACAAGAAATGGATGGTCGGCTACTTGGACCGTAACGGCAAAGACGTTACCAACCTGAAGTACCTTTACGGCGGCGACTTCTCGGAAGGCCTGGCAGTCGTTAAAACCGAAGCGAAGCGTTTCGCCTGCATCGCCGCCGCCCTCGGAACTCAGAGTTGGGGGAAGCGGATTGAGGATGCTTCAACCCTCCGGAAGACGACAAAGATAACGACAAAGTTATCGACAAAGATATGCAAGTTCCAGGAGAGTGCCGCTCTGGCGAGGAAATCCGCCGGTTCTGTCGGGGAGAAACTTGAAGTAGCGCAGGTATTCCTACCTGTGATGCCGCAGACAGGAATGTC
>CAZWRV010000154.1:0-9500 GCA_964636325.1 uncultured Victivallaceae bacterium
TTTCGGTGGAGGGTTGAGCCGAGCTCAACCGCGGCTCAGCACGGCTTCGCCCTCCGCAGTTTCAGGTTGACAAAACTGCGGTCACCGCAGACGGGCACTCCTCTGAAACTCGATTCAAGTAACGCAGACATTCCTGTCTGCGGAATCGCAGGTAGGAATACCTGCGCTACTTCAAGTTTCTTCCCGACAGAACTGGCGGATTTCCTCGGCAGAGCGGCACTCTCCTGTAACTCGCCTCAAGTACGTCGTACGATCCGAGTGCGACCTTAAAGCCGAGCCGGAGCTCGGCGTTCCCAGGAAGACCGGCCTCGGTGCCCGCGCACGGCGTGGCCCGGAGGCGGCTCACTTGCAGGATTGAGAATCCATCGGCTCGTAGCCGAACTTTTCGATCTCATCCTGGAAGAAGCTGAAATCGTGGCGGCCGGCGTCCTGTTTCCACCTCCCGATGGAGTCCTGCCGGACCGGTATTTTCGCCATGGGGAAGCCGAGATAGGCCTCAAGCCTTTTCAGCGTTTCGTCCTGACGCAGGACGAAGTCCTCGAAGCGGACTTCGATGAGATGCCTCGGCTTCGGAGTGGCCTTGTAGATTTCGGCCTGGTATTTCCAGCTTATGGCCCGGCGTTCGCGTTCGTCCTCGGTGTGATCGTATGGTATGTTGAAGTCAGCCAGGTCGTCCGTCACATGCCGACCGATGATGCTGTCGCGCGGATCCCTGATCCAGAAGATGTATCTGATCTCCGGAAATATCCGGACGATCCAGGGGAAGATCAGGATGGTCTCCGGGAGCTTCCAGCCCTTGTGCTCGGCCTTGCTTTCGTAAACGCTCCGCAGGTACGAGTCCACAAGGCGCCTGAACTCAGGATCTATATCCATGGTGTGCAGCTTCGAAAAGTCCCAGCGCAGGTTACCGAGATACTTCACATGCCTGGACATCACCCGGCAGGCCTCGTAGAGCTCCTCCGCGGGAATCAGGTCGCCTGAAATGTTGAGCTCGGCGCCCATGTAGACGCCGCTGGCCGACAGCGTGTGCGATATGGCCCTCGTGCCAGAATGGCCGCGGCCGATTACTGTGATCAGCATAAGTTATATTCCCTAAATTTATCGAAGGCCCTGTTAACTGACGACTTCTTATCAACTACCCTACTCTAACGACCGATTCCGTCTCGATAGACTTGATGGCGGCGGCGAGGACTTTCTGAGCGGCGAGGCCGTCGGCGCCAGAGCCGTCGATCTGTTCCGGCGATGCTCCTTCGTTGAGCTGTTCGATGAAGCGTCCGAGGCGGTTCCTGAACGTGTCGTCGAAGTCGCGCATCCCGCCGAAGATGGGATTTGTATAGACGGTCTTCTCGAGGTTGCCGGCGGGATACAGCGTGACTTCCCTGAAGATGTCGTCTATGACGAACCTGCCCCTGACGCCGGCCACCTCGACGCGCTCCATTGGATGGCCGCGCTCGATGTCGTAGCTTCCGCAGAGGTGTCCGACGGCACCGCTCCTGAAGCGCATGTTGAACTGGGCGGTGGACCATATCTTCCGTCCTGGCGCCTTTGTCGCGAAGCACTGGACGGCCTCGATGTCGCCCGCGAAATACCTCATTATGTCGACTGTGTGAGGGTGCAGCGCCTTGATCTGGAACCAGGGTGAGCTCTCGCGCGGATTCATTATCCACATCGAGACGTTTACGAAAAGCTGGTGCCCGATGCGGCCCTCCTCGACCCATTTTTTAGCGAGCCTTGCGGCGGGGGTGAACCTGTGGTTGAGGTTGATCCCGTAGCAGAGGTTTTTCTCGCGCGCCCTGGCAACCATCTGTTCGGCGAGCGGGATGTCGTTCGAGATCGGCTTCTCGCCCAGCACATGCAGGCCAGCCTCGAACGCCTCCATCGTGGGCTCGAAATGGTCGGAGCCGTATTCCTGGCCTCCGGTAGCGACGCTGACCATGTCAAGCTGCACGTTCGCGACCATCTCCTTGACCGAATAGAACCTGGGGACTCCGAGCCGTTCGCCCGCGGCGTCGGCGCGGGCGCGGTCGATGTCGCATACCGCCGCAAGCCTGGCCCCCTGCATTCCCTTGTATATGTCCGCGTGCTTGTTCCCGATCGGGCCCAGCCCTATGACTCCGACGCGCTGAACGTTCATCATATTTCTCCCTGTCAACAATTCACGGTGAGTGATTCCCGCAAAATAACATTTCCGGAAATTCCGACACAGGAGGAATTTCCAAATTCAGATTTCCGGCGCCAACATCCGAATCGGCACTGAATAATATACCTTCATATCCAGCTCGGTCGGCTGCATGCCTGGAAATCTGAATCTACTTCCTGGCTTCGGCCTGAATCTTCCTTGCCTGCTCCGGGTCTCCGATGTGCAGGGACTCGTACGCCTGCTTGCTTGAGGTGAAGTAGTCGATCCCCTTGATTCCGTGCCATCCAGGCTGGTTGAGCACGGGGTTGGGGTTCCCAGACTCCTTCACCCTTGCCGCGACATGCGCGTCCATCTCCGCCCTGAGCGCCTTGACGGTTTCCGGAAGCTTTTTAGCGAGGTTGACGTTCTCGTCAGGGTCGTCCATGAGGTTGTAAAGCTCGACTTCCGGCTTGAAATGGAAATCCGGCTCCAGTGCGACAATCAGCTTCCACTGCGGGGTGCGCCATCCGTGCTTGCGCATCCAGGTGCACTCGGTCAGGTAGAGGGAGGATTCGAAGTTCGTGCATTCGCCCCTGACGAGCTTCATCAGCGAACGCCCGTCGAACTTGACGTCCGTTTCGACGTCCGCGAGCTCGAGGATTGTCGGCATAATGTCCTTGAGCTGGTTGAATCCCTTTACCCTCAAGCCCATCTGAAGTTTTTTCGGATAGCGGATTATCGTCGGGATCTTGAGGGTCACGTCGTAGAGCCCGTGGTGGTCGAAGTAGCAGTCGTGGTCGTAGAGCGTCTCGCCGTGGTCGCTGTTCAGGACAACTATCGTGTCATCGAGGATGCCGAGCGTCCGGAGCTGGTTGAAGATGCGCTGGATGCAGGCGTCCATGTAGGCGATTTCGCCGTCGTACTGGGCGATGACATAGTCCTTGTCCGTGAGGCCCGGCGGCATCCAGGTCATGAAATAGTCGCAGAACGGCTTGAAGTTCCTGACAGGCTCCATCGACTTGTTCTTCTTGTCGCAGAAGTCGCCGTGGTAGAACATCCTGTCGAACGGCGGCGGCGGCAGATAGGGGGAATGCGGATCCATGTGCCTGAGCAGGACGAAGAACGGCTTGTCGCCTGCCGCGAGCCTGTCGAGCTCGGGGATGAAGACGTCGTTGAGGTTCTCGGCCTTCCGCAGGCAGCCGTCCGCCAGGCTGCCCCATCCCGAAAAGTCCAGATACTTGTCGAAGCCGCGCGAGGCCGGATTGCCGGTGAAGCCCACGCAGAGGGACTCGTATCCGAAGTTCCTGAGGACTTCCGGAAGGGTCGGGACGTTTTCCGCCAGCGGCCCCTTGTGGCGCAGCGCCACGCAGTTCGTTCCGAAGCAGTCCCTTCCGGTCAGCATGGAGGCGTACCCGGGGGTCGTAGGGATGTGCGGGGAGAAAGTGTTCTCGAAGAGGACCGACTCCTCCGCGAACTTGTCGATGTGGGGCGTCGTGAGGTGCTTGTAGCCGTAGCAGCTCATGTGCGTTGAGAGCAGCGAGTCGACGCCGATTAGGAGGATGTTGGGCCTTTTTGCTTTTCCGCCTTTTTTCATCTTGCATTATCCTTCTGTTTTGCAGGCCTTCCGGCCTTGTGTTCATATGCTGTAAATCTCTTTGTCGTCAATTCTTATACGTTTTCCGTCCCTGCTTGAGACATACGCGGCCAAAACCATCCGGAGGACGTCCCTGCCCTCCGCCGCGGTCGCCAGAGGGGGCCTGCTTCCGCAGATGAACTCCGCGAGCGGGACCGCGAGGCCGGATATCCTGGCGCCGTGGTTGGAGGGGCTTGGAATGCCGCTGTCGATCCACCCGCCCGAGGCGGCGTCGAACCATTTGAGGCCGCATGCGCCGTCCGGACGCGGGGCGTTGCAGCTCGGCGCGTCCCCGTAGTTCTGAATTATCGTTCCGCGCCCGCAGACTATTTCCGTGGTGTTCTCCCCCGCCCTGTTCGTGAAGGAGCAGCAGACTTCGGCCAGCGGTCCGCCCGGATATCTGAATATCGCTATGCCGTTGTCGTTCGGCATCTTAGGGTTGTGAAGCGACTCGATCTCGGCGGTCACGGATTCCGGAAGGCCGAGAAGCCAGTATATGAAGTCGGTCGGATGCGACGAATCGTCCGCCCATATGTCCCTGTTCCATTTCGGAGAGACATGCCAGCTCGACGCGAAACTGTCGTCCAGGCACATGCCAAGCCCGTGGCGGCGCCTGACCATGAACACCCGACCAAGCGCCTTCTCCCTGACCATCCCGCGCATCTTCAGGTTCTGCGGGTCGGCGCGCATCTGCCACGCCATCGTGAACGGGACGCCCGCCTTCTCGACGGCCGCGACAATCCTGTCCGCCTCCGCCATCTTGAGAGATATGGGTTTCTGCAGGACAATTATCTTCCCGGCGGCGGCTGCCTTCTCAACCAGTTCCGCGTGCAGCGACGTCTCGGATGCGATTACGACAGCCGAAATATCCTTCTGCGAGAGAAGTGCCTCGGGGGATTCAGCCGCCATGATCTTGAACTCGGCGACGGCCTTCTCCAGGCGCTGCCCGTCATGGTCCCAGCCATATAGGACGGAGACGCCATGCTCGGGATGCGCCCGCCATTCCCGGCAATACATGTTCACATGCCCGTGGGCAAAGCCGAGTATTCCTACTTTGATGGCCATATATGCTCCGTTGTCACATGAGGATTTCTTGAATCGCGGCCAATGATGGCCGCGCACAGTGAGCGTCCGCCGTCACTGGGTAGCCGATAAGCGTTCACGGCCTCTCCTCACCTCGCGCCGCAGGCCTGGAGGCAGGCCTGCATGTGGCCGCGCGCCTCGGCGGCGATTATGCAGCACTGTTCAATCGTGTATTCCTTCGCTCCGATGACCTCGAGATCGACGGGCCCCTTGTAGCCGTTCTCGCGGAGGACCCTGATGTAGCCGAGGAGGTCTATGTCGCCGCGGCCGTTGGCCTGGTCCTCGGGCTTTCCCGGATTCTGCTGGCGGCCCTTGCAGTCGCGGATGTGGACGTGGCGGATGCGCGAGACCACCTTCGATATGGCTTCGACGGGGTTTTCGCCAGCGCGGTGGATGTGGCTGGGATCCATGTCGAGCCCGAATGCCGGAGACTTCACTGCGTCAAGGAGCCGCAGGCTTGTCGGGGTGTTGTAGACGGCCGCGCCCACGTGGGCCTTGACACAGAGGGTGATCCCGTAATGCTCCGCCCTGGCGGCGAGCCTGCCGAGCGAGTCTATGCTGGCCTGCAGCGACGCCTCGTCGCCGCTCTTGCCGCCGGGGCCGCAGTTGATGATCGGGATGCCGATCTCGACCGCCGCCTGCATCGCCTTCTCCATCACGTCCGGATCCTGGCTGGGCTGCTCCATCGCAAGAAGCTCCAAGGAATATTCCTTGGCGAGCCGCTTGATCGCCGGGGCGCAGTCCCGCCAGCGCTCGACCACGAGGTGCTCGCTCATGCCTCCGATGGCGGAGATTTCTATGCCGTCATAGCCGGCCATCTTCACATACTTGAACGCGGCCTCCATGTCGTAGCCGCCGAACAATACCGAATTGACTCCTAGCTTCATCCTTGACCTCTTGAATTATGCGGCCGGAGCCGCAGGTTTGCTTGACAGACGCAGCGACCTCTCTTGTTCACGCCGCAGGATCGCGCCTCTCCTTCGGCAGCGGCGCCGGCCTCACAAGGATTCCGCCCTGCTCGTAGGATTCTATCGCCGCGAAAGTGTATTCCAGCGTCGCAAGGGCGTCGCGTCCGGAGGCCCTCAGCTTGTGCTTGGGGACTTTGTTCGTGATGTCTTCCAGGAACGCATGTATTCGGGAAGGGAATGTGATGCCGAAGTCCGTCTTGCCAGTGTTCAGGACTTCAGGCTCCGGCGCCTTGCCCAGGACCAGCTTCGCGGGATCCGCGGCGCCCGGGGCGCCCGGCGCCGGGGTGAAGGTCAGCTTCTCGACGCAGTTCTCGATGCAGAACGTCCCCTTCGTGCCCCCTATTTCGACGCTCCACCAGCCGCCCAGTCCCATCGTGGCGTCGCCGCGCTGGCTGAACAGGTAGCCGACCGCGTCGTTGACGAAGCGGACGTGGATGCTGTTGATCGAAACCATCACGTCGTTGGCCTTCTTGCGGAAGCTGGGCCTGCCCATGAACGCCTGGACGTGCGTTATGTCGCCGCAGAAGTAGCGCATTATGCTGAAGGGATGCGCGAGGAAAGCCTTCACGTGGAAATACGGGAATCCGGCGACGTTCGGGCCGGTCGCCGCCCCGCCGTAGGTGAACTCCCCCCCGACGAACCCCATCCGGTGCAGGCAGAAGATCTGCTCGCCGATCTTTCCGCCGTCGATCAGCGCCTTCGCCTTCGCCGCCGGCTCGGTGAAATAATGGTTGAGGTTGCACCCGAGGTAGAGGTCCTTCTCCTGCGCGAAGGCCACCATCCGCCGAGCCTCGCTTATGTCGTTCGATATCGGCTTCTCTACTAGCACATGCTTACCTGCGGCCAGGGCCTCCATCGCGGGCTCGAAGTGCCAGCCCCCGTTCTCGCTCCCGCCTGTCGAGACGTCCACTATGTCCAGCTCGGGATGCGCATCCAGCATGTCCTTCAGCCTGTAATACGCCTTCACCTTGTGCTTCCCGGCCGTCTCGTCGGCCCTCTCCTTGATCACGTCGCACACGGCAACCAGCTTGGCAAGCGGATCCGAGGCGTAGCAGTCCGAATGCGTCTTCCCGATGCTGTTGACACCGACCACACCGACTTTCAGAGGCATATCCGGAATCTCCATTTTGATTTTTTAAATTGAAAACTGCGATATTTTACCCGGAATCACGGGATGGCACCTTGACAAAACAACCATAAACTAGCATAATCCTTCCAAAATCCAGGAATAGCTCCCGAGGGGCGCTATTTCACCGAAGCGACTTTATCACAGATCAAGGAACATGGAATCAACCGGGGAAGGCGGCGCCATGGGGAAGAAGAATAGGATCGGACGCCTTTCAAACGTCTTCACCGCCTGTCCGATAAGGGTGATGCGGATACCGTCGCACGGCTCCAGCCCGGAGCAGCACCGCCACAGCTTCCAGGAACTCGTCATCATCGCGGGCGGCGAAGGCAAGCACTGGGTCGGCGACGAGATCCACAGGATCGAGACGGGCGACGTGTTCGTCCTGCTGGGCGACATGAAGCACAGCTATAAGGACACCAGGGATCTCTTCCTGATCAACATCCTCTACGACATGCGCCAGATCAACTTCCCGACGGCGGACGTGGGTACGCTTCCGGGATACCATTCGCTGTTCCAGCTCGAGCCCAGGATGCGCGGCCGGAGGGACTTCAAGAACCGCCTCCGCCTTTCTCCCGAGCAGCTCGACTCCGCGCTGCGCCTGGTGGCCGAGCTCGAGGACGAGCTCAACTCCCGGAAGCCGGGATATTATTTCCTGGCGACGGCCCACCTGATGCGCCTCATCGGCTTCCTGTCGCGCTGCTATACGTCGATGGAGACAGTGGAAGGGCGCCCGTTCCAGCGGCTCGGCCGGCTCCTCGGGCACATGGAGAAGAACTATGCGGAACGCCTCAGCATCAAGGATCTGACGCGCGTGGCCTGCATGTCCCAGACCACGCTCATGAGGACCTTCAAGCAGCTCATGGGGCGCTCCCCCATCGAACATCTGATCCAGCTGAGGATTTCAAAGGCGCGGCAGCTCATGCGCCACACGGATCTCAGCATGACGGAAATCGCGCAGCGGACAGGATTCTGCGACAGCAACTACCTGGCAAGGCAGTTCAGGAAGACCGTCGGGATATCCCCGCGGAAGTTCAGGAACCAGGCCGCGGCGAGATGAACAGGCCGGATATCCAACGCCACCACTCAATATCCAAGCGATGAAGTGAAATGGGCACTTGAATGAACCAATTTCAAAACGCGGTTGAGCACAGCTCAACCCTCCACAATTTCCGACCGTTTCGGGCGTGGGGGGCGAAGCCGAACTGAGCCGTTTTCGGAGTTTTGAAATTGGCTCGAATATCGGACATTCACACCCGCTTCCTGCGGTTGCGCCAGGTCGTCCCCCCGACGATGAACTTGGGGCGGAGGAGCAGGGGCTTGTATGTCCGCCTCTTCGCAAACCATCTGAGGCATGTTTCGGCCAGCAGGCGCCCGTATTTTTCGGGAGTATGCTCTATCCTTGAAATGGGAGTGCGCCAGACGGGGATATTACCCCTGTTTGCAAGCGACACCAATTGAATGTCCTTGGGGATGTCGACCCCGGCGTCCTGGAACGCCACAAGCATGCCCCTTGTAAAGAAATCGTCCATGGACAGAAACATGTCGGGAAGGCGCTCCTTGGAGCCTAGAAGAGCCTTCGCGCTCCTGTAGCCCCTCAATTCCATCATGTTGACGCCTTCGAGACGGCCCGCAGGCTCGTCTCCGGCGCCTGTGCCGATGAAGCTGCAGCGTATCCCCCTGCCGTCCATCGCCTCGGCAAGCTTCCGCACATAGGGGTGCGCCTGGGGGGAAGGGCATACGCACACTTCGCGGACGCCGCTGGCCTGGCAGTGCTTGGCAAGCGCCTTGAAGGCGGGAGCCACGTCCATGACGACGGAGGCAACAGCTCCATGAGCGGTATCGCCGTCCATATCCGGAAAGGCATGGACGAATGGAATCTCCCTCGACTTGAATATCTCGGATAATGGGACATGCCCCAAGGAATCGATCACGGCCATGTTGACATGCTGGGTGTCGAGGATGTCGAGAATGGTCTGGAGCTGCGACGGCAATACCGTGGTGACACGGCACTTGTTGTCGTTCAAGGTCCTGACGAAGCTGTCGGTTATCGCGGCGAAATAGAACGATGGTCCGAGGCCGTAGGATATGTAGATTACGTGCCTCTGAAGCTCCCCGTGCGGAGCGTCTGGAACAACTATTCCCAGGCGCCTGTTGACGTTCACTATCCCCTTGGACGCAAGCTGCCTGAAGGCGTTGCGCACAACCATCACGCTCACACCGAGCTGCCCGGATATCTCAAGGAGCGTCGGCAGCTTGTCGCCCGGCAAATAGTATCCGGAGCGCACCGCGCCGATGGTCCCCTTCACAATCTGATCCGTGAAGCTGTAGACGGAATTGCTTTTTATTTTGAACGGCAGTTTCTTCATGTAAAAGACAAGATGGGGTTTTGTGATTATACATTGATATGCTCGGAATGTCAAGCCATATCGGAAGGCCGGGCTGACACAAAACCAGGTCAATCGCTTATAAGCCTGCTGCGGATTTCGAGAACCCTCCGACCTTGCTTAAAGCAGATTAGTCCCTTAAAAAAATACTTGGAAAATGTTTTTGTCGAAAATATAAATGGCG
>CAZWRV010000155.1:0-9473 GCA_964636325.1 uncultured Victivallaceae bacterium
CCGCACCCTTCGAGAGCCTTCGATACCCCAGCATCGGCGGCCTCTCAGAATACGGAGCAATTCCCAAAATCTCCGCAATCAAAATGCGCAATTTTCAGCCTAAAGGAGTATAAGCTTCGAAAAACCGCTGAAAGGGCCTAGGGTTTTCCCTGTCGGGAAAAAGGCGCCCTTACGGCGCGCAGGAGCTTGAGTATGGCGACTTCGCCGAAGTCGCCACTGCCGCTTCCGGCGAAAGCGGCATACTTTGACAAAAACGTTTTCCAAGTTGCACCGTAAGGGAATAAGGGCAGACCCGGACGATGAAGACATTCATGATTTTCCTCAATATCGTCATGTTCGTCCTGACAAGCCTGCTCGTATTTCTCCATCTCGTCCACGCCCCCCCGGAACCGGACAAGATCCTCAGCGAAACCCCGACCGCACCCTCCAACCGAGTCACTGGCCGTTTCGACAACGAAATCCCTTTCAAGCTCCCGCCTGCGGCGGAAATCGCCAAGAAAAACCTTTTCCATCCGGACAGAGGCCAGAAACCGATCGAAACCAAGCCTCCTGCTCCTCCGATCAAGATGGAACTCATCGAACTGCTCGCAACTTTCAAGTTCGGAGAAAAACAGGGCGCCATCATCAACGATGCCACACCTACCGCCGCACCGCCCGCTCCCGCAACAGCCCCGGCACCCCCGCCCCCCGGCGGCCCAGGAAAGCCACCGGCACCTGCGGCGCAGCAGCAGCCCAAGAAGCCCGCCCCCAAGAAGATATTCTTCGTAAATGACACTCTACCAAGCGGATGCATCCTCAAGAAGGTCGATAAAAATTCCATCGTCCTCGAATACAACGGCGTAGAGCTTGAACCTCTCACCCTCAACCTCAACGATAAGGATTCGCAGAAGAGAGGCCAGACCATCGTCGCCTACAAGCCCCCCACGCCTCCTGCGGCACAGGCGGCAGGAAAGCCACCTGCTCCGCCGCCCAAGCCCGGAGCCCCCGGCCAGCCCGACGAGACCGCCCAGGGTGAAGACAAGGAACCGCCAAAGACACCGCCCGCACCCGCCCCGCGCAGGCACAGCCGATTCAGCACCCCGCAGAGCCCCAATCAATAACACCGCAGGTTTTATCATGTTTTTCTCATTTACAATCAAGGACTTACAACTATTATTTAAAAAATATGCCTTTCCCCCTTGTTTTCCCTTTGAATTAAGAGATACCCCCGTTATCTTATATCCAGTTTTCAACTCATTTCAGCCTCATCAAAAAATGCGTTTTTTTTTAGAGAGGCACTTGACTTAAGTGAGTTGAAATGGTAGAATATTTCCAAGTTTTTTAATTCAATTAAACAAACAAGAAAGAGAAAAGGAGAAGAGTATGAAGCTCAAAATGATGATGGCGGTTCTTGCAGTGGGATTCCTCGCTGCCGGCACTGTGAATGCAGGGTACGTCGTCTACAAGACAAAGAACATGCCCAACGCCTATGCTGCTGGTACAACAAAGGCAGTGAAGTCCACGATCGAGACCTACACGATCATCCAGACTGGTGCGGCCGGTTTCGTGACGACAGAGGCTCCTTACAGAATAATCATCTTCAAGGACAAGGCTGTCGGCAAGGGCAGTTTCTATATCGCCGAGTCTGGCGGAACCGTTGTCCCCGCAGACGTCAAAGCCAAGTATGCTCCTTACTGGGGTTCTTGGACAACCGCTTCAGTAGCCAATCTCGGCACGACTTTCAGAGCTATATTCGACATCAATGGCGAAACCGGCCAGGGAGTTGCGATTCCGGCAGGCAGTGGTGAGCTCTATGTTGGATCTGTCAAGGATGGCCTTGCCAAGAAACTCGCCGGCGCTCTGGTTTATAACACCCTCACCGACCTTCTTCCCCCGACCACGGGTGCTGTCACTATCGACACCAAGGGTGCTTTTACATGGGACAAGAAGGCCTCTGAAGCCGTCGCCGATTCAACAAGCATGGCAGATGCCGTTGCCGATATGGAAGCATACCTTCTGCTCAAGAAATACAGCCCTGCCACTTTTGCTCTTCCCTGATATAAAGAGCACAGTCGGAATAATCACCCCCTCCTAATCCGAGGGGGTTTTTTATTTCCAACCATGGACGGAAAGCAGCTCTTCACCACGCTGGACAAGAACATCTCCCCCAAGCTCCTCAATATCAAGTTCAGAGACAAATACAACAACGGAGTTTTCTGCGCCGTATGCCCACGCGTCATACGGGTCAACGACACCAACGGAAAGCACGTCGAGAAATACACGCTGGTCGGACTGGACGGCAAGTTCATCAAATAACTGATTCGAAGGAGAACACCTACCGCAACAAGCGCGGATTCTAGCCTTTCAGATTTTCTTGACCTCGCCGCATAGGTCTTAAACTGCCATTAATTATCCACAAGAAACGGCAAAGCCGCGCGCCGAAAATCTGAACTGGTGAGCCAATTTCAAAATGCGGTTGAGCACGGCTCAACCCTCCGCAGTTTGAGCTCATTCCGTGCACGGAGGGCGAAGCCGAGCTGAGCCGCCTACTGAGTTTTGAAATTGGCCCTGATCGCATATTTTGCTCCTTGCAGCCAATTGCCTCCTTGATTTGCGTGAGATTTCAAGTTAATTTCCGTAATACACAAACATCCCATCATCAAGTCACCCAGTCATCGAATCAATCTTAAAAATTAAAGGAGGGGAAATGAGGAAGATAATCGTTTCGGGGATCGCTGCGGCATTATTCCTAACGGCTGCCGCTGTCGACGCACAGGACTTCGTGGTCTACAAGGGCAAACAGGTCATACAGCAGTATAAGAAAGCGGTCGGCTCGAACAACTATGAAAAGGTCAAGGCCAAAATGACAGTTGAAACATATGTGGTCTTCGATCTCAACGCTGCAAAAGCTTTGGATACAAGCGATGTCAAGCCCCAGAGGATTGTCGTGATGAAGGCACCGGTCGGCTCGAACATCGCGCAGAAAAAGATCCAGCTTTCCCCGTATGTGACCGTGGACGACGAAGTCAGGGAATGCTCGTTCGACTACTATACCCCCGACGTGTATACGTTCATCAAGCCATACGAACCTTATTTCGGAGAATGGCTTGTCAACGCCAAGGGCGGTGCCGCTTATAAGACTTTCACCATCCTCGAGTCGTATGACAGGGAAGCCACTCCCGAATTCGGCCTCGGTGAAAACTATGTCGGAGAGATAAAAAGCAACACATTATTCGTACCAACATACCTTAACGGAGTCTTTAGTTATTTTGAGGAAGAGTCTGAAGATCTTTCGAGCTTGACAGGCATGGATACGAAATCCAAGTTCACGTTCGACAAGAAGGCCAGCGCCGTAGTGTCCGCCCCGGGAATAAGCATCGACCAGGCTGTCGCCGCAGTTTCTAATTACCTTTATAACGGAGGGAAAGGCTATATCGCCACGATGACGCCGGCGCAGTAGGGAACTTATTGGTTATTGATGTCGGGTGTCACTATTCGCCATTCCGGCATCCCCCGACAATCGCGGTGAATAATCACCGTGCACAGTAACCATTTCCTTATCCGCTATCCATTCCTCCTCCATCTACCATTCACAATTCACCATCTACCATTCAATTATCCGGCATCCGTTCACTGCTTCTCCGCTAACACGCATCTGAATCCGCGCGGATTGAAGCACTTGTTGCAGGAAATGCATGCAGAACAGCGTTTTTTGCCTGAGGCAAATTCGTTGACGAGTTCAGGCTCGCGTATCAATGGTCGACAGAGGGAAACCAGGTCGCAGATACCTTCGTGAACTATCCTCTCCATCACATCCAGCGAGCGCAGGCCTCCGACAAGGATTACCGGGATCTTTACAGCTCCCTTAATGGCCTTCGCCTGTCCCGCAAAATACGCCTCCTTCGCTGGAGAATCTATCCCTTCCGCGGCTGGATGCATATAGGTGCCGGGAAGAGTGCATGACACCTCTATGGCGTCTATGCCTGCGCCTTCCAGCGCCACGGCGGTTCCGACAGCCTCCTCGATTGGAAGGCTGTTGTCGCGCCCGTCCATCACTCCCAGCTTGCACAGTATCGGAACACCTGAGCCAAGTTCCCGGCGTATCGCCCGGGCAACCTCGATCAGCAGACGGCGGCGGCCTTCGGCGCTACCGCCATATTCATCCGTCCGCCGATTCTCCGAGGGAGTGAGGAAGCAGCTAAGCAGATATCCATGGGCCGCATGAATCTGGACACCGTCGAATCCTGCCTGCATTGCTCTATTAGCCGCCTTTGTGAAGCATTCCACAGCCTCATTTATCTCGCCCAAGCTCATCTCCGCAGGCTTCCTGCCGGCATAATTGATTTGCACTAGCGCCTTGACATCGTTTCTATGCGAGGCAGACGCCAGACGCGCAAGCCCCGGAATATGCTCGTCGCTCCATATTCCTGTCTGGTTCGGGCTGCACTTCCAGTTCTCGTGGCAATATGTGTGCCCCGTGACAATAAGTCCCACCCCTCCCTCGGCAAGCCTCTCGTAAATTGGGTACACGGTGTCCCGCAGCAATCCTTTCGAGTCCGCCCGAGCCTCACCTGTGGCAGAACGGACAAATCGGTTCTTCAAAGACATAGGCCAGATTCGGCATTCCTGGAAAAGACAGCTCATGCGTTGATCCTTTGATGTTTGTGCAAAACAAAGTTTTGCATCACAGGTGTCGGGTGTCAGCTTTCAGTAAAAACAGCTTTTTCACCTTGTCTCTCCCTGACACCTGAACACTGACACCTGCCCCCCGCCAATTGCAGAATTTTGAAATTGGCTCCTTATTTTTAATACTCTACTCCCACTTCGATGTCAAGCTCATAACCGCCCCATCCGGCCGTCCTGATGCTGGCGGCGACCACATTTCCTGATGCCCTGAGCAGGTCCCGCTGGAAAATGCTGTAGCTGTCGTAGGACTTCTGTGAGCCGGCACCGCTGGGCAGAATCCTGCCGTTCACATATACCGCAAGTCCCGCATAGCTTCTTCTTTTCACCACCCCCCTGCGTATCTTCGCAAGCTGTTCTTCCCCGACATCGAAGGGGATCCGGAAGAAATATTCAGCGCGGCCTCTTTTCAGCTTGGACGGGTCGAACGCGGCGGCAGGGAGGGTGCATTCGAACCACGCCCCGTTTTCAACAGGCTCCACCAGCAGTGCCTTCTTCAACACCGGATCTTCCTGAGGCGGCGGCTTGGGCTCGCCTACGTCATATTCGGGATCAAACCATTCCCTGCCATTCTTGTCCTTCGGAGGAAGCTTTCCGGGCTCGCAGGCATAGTAAACCGCCTTCTTGGGAGTCTTGGCCTGCAGAAGGACGGCATCCTCGCGCCACGAGGCCGGCAGCGCAAAACCCTGGGCATATATCCATTCGGGGCCGAACCATTTGTCCAACAAAGACTCCTGCGGCTTTTCCAAAGGCTTTATCGATATTTTCTTTTCATCCTGACCGTTCTTTAGGCGCACCCATTCCGGAAACTTGAACTCGGCCCTTTTGCCATCGACAAGGGCTACTTTGCCTTCCTTCCCAAGCTGGAACATCTCCGCCGCCATCCTGTCGGCATAGACATTCCATACAAGGAATTCGGTGCTGTCGCAGAAACCGGGCGCCAGGCAGTAATAGATGCCGTCGTCGTCGATGTTCTGGCGGAACTCGTGGAGATGTCCGCCTAGGACGGCGATGACTCCGCCACCCTTGCGGAACAGCTCATATAGCTGAGGAGTGTTGTATGGAACCTCCCACGACGGCTTCCATGACGTGAACTTCGGATCGATAAAGCTCATATGCGTCAGCATTACTACCGGCTCCTTCTTGTGCGTTTCGAGGAAATACGCCACCTTCTCCATCGAATCCCTGCTGACAATTGAGGCCATCGCCGGTTCATTGAACGACTGGATGCCGACGAAGTTCAATCCCGCGAACTTGAAATGATAATCAACCCCTCCGTGGCTCAGGTCAGAGGGCAGCAGCGCCTCGATCTTGTAGTCGTGGTTTCCCGGAGAGACAAGCCACGGCTTCCCCGACTCGTCCATTATTTTAACCAACGTCTCGCAAGCGGCTTTGGTCGCCCCCTCAAGGCTGTCGCCCGCAATGAAGATAAAGGCTATCCGCTCCTGCTCCCTCATCCATTTGACCGCCTCCCTCAGCTTTGTCGGGCCGCTCAAGGAACTCCTGTAGCCGTCCTTCGCCCCCTGCTCGATCTGCTGCTGTATCCATGCGTCGTCGTGCAGATGCATGTCCGCGATATGGACGAAGGAGAATATTCTAGCCTCCTCCGCAAGCAGAACCTGGCATAGGACGCAGAGGCCGATAAACGTCAGCGGCAGCTTACCCTTCATAATCACATTTCCTTTCGCTGTAATGACTCAATTGCAAATATTCAGTGAACTGCGTCCTTATGCGTAATTCATACCTATCCTAATACGAACTTATCGCTTGACCTTCGGCCAGGCCCAGACCGGCATGGCCAGCTTGTCCGTGCTGCGGTCGGTGAAGACCGCAAGCCTGAGGCGTCTGACGCCTGAAATATATACTTCCATCTTCAATGCGTCATCCTTTTCGCGCATTTCCTTGGATTCATGGAGCTTCTTCCCGTCGCCATACACACAGAATCTGCAGACCGCCTGGGGCTCGAAGCCTGCGAGCATCCCGGCGGCGCAGGAAAAACTCCTGAACACGCCCGGCGGCAAATCAAAGTCAATTGCGGCAAGATATTCCGTGCCTTTTAGAGGGAGCGCATGCGGAATGACGCAAATCCCTTCCACCGGCTCGATCACGTCGGCGCCGTCTCTCCGGAATCTGAGCTGAAGCGGCATCGCATGCCCAACCTGGTCGATCGTGATGGCATCCCTCATCGGCCTGCAGCCGTAGTTGAATTCGACATCGTATGACGCCGGCTCAAGCCTGTCAAGGCGGCAGACCGCCAGATCCTCCAACTCCTTCCCTGTCCAGCTGCGGGCCTGAACGCACCAGAATGTGTGGAGCAGGTCGGCCATCACCTCCGCCGCCGAAGCCACAACGGAATCCACGCAGGTTCCGGCGGACTCAATGTCCCTCCGGTAACAGGCAGACAGCATCGGAATAATCACCCCGAGCGTTCTCTCATACACCTCGCGCAGACGCCCTTCAAGACGCATGATCACGGTCTCCGCCGAATCCCCAAGCACCCCGGGGACGTATCCGATTGACGACACCTTGCTCGGAACATCCTCCAGTATCCTGTGCGAATTGCAGTTGATCATGTCCGGAGGGGGCGGCAGAAGCAGTGTTATCTCATGCTCGTAGTAGTGGGCCGGCTCCGCGAAGTCGCCGATGCAGTGGGAGAGGACGCCCAGGAAACGGCAGGCCTCCGCGATGTCGCCTTTCCCGATCAGACCGAATATGCTTTCAACATAGAACCGGACGTCGAAAAAATGAGATCTCGCCGAAGCGCCGATCTTCTCGAAGCTGTGCTTGCAGGCGTCCTTCGGGAAATAATGCCGCCAAGGGCCTCCCTCTCCGTCCAGGAGCGGAATCGCATAATGGTCCGGATACATGCAGGTCGCCGTTATTTCGCGCAGACGGGGAGCCCAGAACGCCCTGGACCTCTCCGGCAGCGCCGGAACAGCAAGCTCGACAACCTTGTGGTGGTCAATATTGTTCATCCTAGACCTTTAATTGGCTGTTGATTGAAATTGCCGCAAACACGGCTAGTTTTGCCATGCTTGAGGATATCAGAGTGGATGCGCTGCAGAAATGATAAGGCTCAGCAAAATATATTCAACGGCGTCACCTGTTGAATTCATTGTTTCCCATTGCTTGGCGTTTGCCTTCTCGGCATGCATTCTTGCTGGTTCCTTCGTCTTCACTCCGGAAGAGATTGAATCGCACAAAGGGCTGGCTGTCTTTATGCCCAGATGCCTTTTCAAGAGCATCACCGGCCACCCCTGCCCCACCTGCGGCATGACTCGGGCCTTCTCGGCGATTTCCCGCTGCGAATTTCGCAGGGCGTATGAGTTCAACAGGCTTTCCTTCCTCTTCTACGGTACGGCCCTTCTAATGGTCGTCGCCTCGCCCCCGTCGCTTATATTCTATCTGGCAAGACGGAAGAGGGAAAAGTCCGTCGCGTGAGACACGCTCCGGATAACGCACTAAAAAGATAGGAATTCAGCCTGCATCCTGCGAAATCCGCAGTTATACGCGGCTGCCTAATCAAGCGTGACGACTCCCCAGCGGTTGGGCATGGTACACATCCCCGGAATCGGCCTGGGGGCCACTGGATGGCGTCCAGCATTCCTTTTCCGTCGTTGTTGTTGAACATCAGTAATATGCCCATCCGCGGCCCTGGCGCCGGCACCGCGTGGAACATGTCCGTCCACGGAATCTTGAACGTATATTCCATCCCTTTTTCCCAAGGAAGCGCCTCTTAGCGTCTTTGTTTTATACTTCTATGTTTTTAGCGTTTATAAATTTTTCGCGCGCGCATTATGCTCGCGGGATTCGCGTGACGCGCGCGAAAACTCTTGGGTTGTGGGCACGCCCGCTTTAAGTATTCCGAACTTCCATTTTTGAAATCGACGTTTGCCGTAGGAGCCTTGAAGCCATTCGGACCGCCATGTTCCGGAAGCATCCAGCGGACGACGCGCGGCCCTGAGTGTAAAGGACCGGAGGCAGATTTTTCAGAGGGGAGATCAGGTACGAATCCCATCCTCCCTCGGCCGGCGTACGCAGGCCCTTTGCGAGACGCCCGGCAATCCCGTAAATATTCAGTGAACTACGCCCTTTCACTGAATATTTACCTTGGAAAAATGAAAAATCCAAATGGTTTCTGCCAAATACGGATGGAGAACCGTGAAAATTCTCGGCTTTGGGTATAAAAACGAACGATTTTGCATTTTTCTTTAAGTATGAATTCAGCAAAAGGGCGTAGTTTGCTGAATTCATACTCCATTCCTGCTGCGCCTTCTCGAGATACGGCTCGATGGCATCGATGAGGTCGCCGTCGAGGAGCTCTTCAATCTCGTTCACAGTTATGCAGGGCAGATCATGCTTGAGATGGTAGCCGACTCCAATGGTCGTGGAATCCGCCGAGGAATATCTTCTTCCCGCCGATTTCAAGCATGTGATTTCCGGATTTTTAAATCAATGGTATTACGGATTAATCCTAAAACAAGCATTTCCCCGTCATGGCGCTATGGCAAAAGCTGGAAGCGCCGAGCGCAGGATCGGTTTTATACTCATTTAGCGTGAAAATTTACATTTTGACGAGCGGGATTTGTGATTGGATTTTTTTGTTCCGACCGAGGTGCGACATGAATGTCGTCCGGGGAAGGAACGGAAAAATACGGCCAAAAGATGCTCGCCCGTCCTGGCGGATTGCGGTCTTTCGGTTTTGCTCCGCACCCTTCGAGAGCATTCGATACCTCGGTATCGGCGGCCTCTCAGACAGCCCTGACGAATTGTAATTTTTTCGTTTTCTTTCCGAGCTGAAGTCATTTTTT
>CAZWRV010000156.1:0-9149 GCA_964636325.1 uncultured Victivallaceae bacterium
CGACAAAGATAACGACAAAGTTCGCGACAAAGATGGGCGAGTTTCAGAGGAGAGTGCCGCTCTGGCGGGGAAATCCGCCAGTTCTGTCGGTGTGAAACTTAAAGTAGCGCAGGTATTCCTACCTGCGAACCGCAGACAGGAATGTCTGCGTTACTTGAGGCGAGTTTCAGAGGAGTGGCCTTCTGCGAGATTCGCAGTTCTGTCGTTCAGAAACTCGACGGAGGGCGAAGCCGTGCTGAGCCGCGGTTAAGCTCGGCTCAACCCTCCAGAAGGCGACAAAGCTCTGAGCCCGACGAAGACAGCATATATATAAATTCATCCGTTTCTCATCGTGTCGGCCGGGTTTCGAGAAACTGCGAATCTCGCAGCTTCGGCTATCCAAAAGAATCCAAAGGCGGCGATCAGCGCGATGACGGTCGCGAATACCGGGGACGCGATGCCCGCCAGGCCGGCATGTGCCGGTATCTGCGGTATCACCGCCGAAAAAACTCCCGCCAGCAGGCCTGCCGCAAACACAAAGGAATGCTCCCATGAAAGCAACCTGTAAATCTCGCCGCGGGAAAATCCCAAGGCCGTCAGCACAGCGATCTCGCGCCTCCGATCCAGGCCGTTCCGCAGGATGACCATGCCGAGTCCGGCGGTTCCAAGGATGAGCCCAAATCCGCCGAGCACAAGGAAGATGTCGATATACGTCCTCTCGACGCTCCAGAACTCGTCTAGCCTTTCCGTGGAGCTTACGACTTCCACCCCGTAGTCCTCCAGTGCAAATGCTATCTGCGAAGTGGCCTTTTCGGCAACGGATGGGCTCTTGATATCTACAAGGAATATTTTGTAGCCGGCTGACGGGAAATGGTTTGACAAAACATCCGTTGAAACCACTATGCCGCCCTGCAGGATAGAATTGTCGAGTGCGGCGGCCAGCCTTACTTTCAGGATTCCGCCGTCCGCGTCCGGAATCTCGATGATGTCGCCAAGCGACTTCCTGAGCTGCCACTGGATCATGTTTTTGTCAGCGACGCCGTTGACTATGGCGTCCTCCTCCTTCAGCAGCGTCCACGGGCTTCCCTTCACTTCCTTGTATGTCCCTGCGAACTTGAACGCGCCACGTGATATGAATTGGTCCGGATCGACGCCTAAGAGTCTCGGCCTCGTCACCTGGTTGAGGTTGAGGCAGCTCGCATCGTCGCCGTCGTCGACCATCATCCGGACAAATGACGCACCGTCGGCGACAGCGTCCTCGATGCCCAGTTTCCGGATTCCCTGTGGAGACGAGGGATCATACGGGACAGGGATCGACGTCTCGCAGAAAAGCTGGAAGCCGCCTGTTCCTGAAACGCTCGATCCGGCGTCCGTCGACGGACTCTTCCTGTTAACCGCGACAGCCGCGAGAATGAAGACCGGCAGGGCAACCATGCAGAACACAGACATGCTTCTACCCCTGCTCCGGCAGAGATTCCGCAGGGCAATCGCGTGCAGTTGCAGTATCCCGTCCCCGGCTTGCATACGATATTTCCCCATCCATCCCATGAAAATCGCGGACGAAGCGGCAAGAAACGCAACTCCCGACAGAAAGAACATGCCCGGTCCGGAAGTCTCTCCGAAACCGAAGATGCCTGAAGAAAAGGCCAGCCCTGCGACGCTGAGTGCTACCCCGGCGGCAAACCATCTGCCCGGATGCGCCACTCCCTGCCCAATATCAGAGACATCCCTCGCCAGACCTATAAGGTTTCCCTTGAACTGCCTGTGGCACGTGAAGAAGACTGTGGCCGAAGCGGCAAGGAGGCATGCGGTAAAGCCGATGGCCATCGAAGTTCCGGTTATTGTGACTTGCAGCTGCGAAGTCCGCACCGCGTCGTTCCAGGCATGAGCCAGCGCCCACGCCAGGAATCCCGTGCAGGCGGGTGAGGAAAGCGTGCCCGCAAAGGTTCCGAGAATCGCCGAAATCATCCCCTCGCCCAGAAATATTCCGCGAAGCTCCGTCTTCGAAAAGCCCGTCGAAAGCATCGTCGATATCTCCCGCCGCCTGTTTTGAATGTTGAACGACAGGATCAGGGACGACAGCAGCAGGGAAGAGACGATTACGAAGAAGGACATGCTCGTGAAAAGTCCGCCGAAGTCTATTGAGTTGGCGACCGCGTCCCTGGAATTCTTTCCTACCGGAAGGACTGATATTCCCAGCGAACTCCCGCTGGCATGCAGCATGAACTTGGCGGCTATATCGCCCGAGGAATTCTTGTCCGCCAGATATCGGACGGCAGTCAAGGAGGACTTCGGGCCGCCCCACATCTTCCGTGCGTCGGCCAGTGTCACGAAGGCTTTTGGAGTTCCGCGGTATTTCATCCAGTAATCCTCGTCCTTGGGCCTTATTTTCGAGAGACTAATTGGCAGAGACGGATCCCAGTCACCGCATTTCTCTGTCTCGCCGATACCCTTGAAATCCGGCATTAGGAAGCGGTCGGACGCAGCGCCTTCGACAGGGACAACGCCTGCGACTTCAAACCCCGAGCTGACCTCTTCGAGCGAGGTTCCCGCCTTCGGCAGGAAATATTTCAAAACCAACTTGTCGCCCCTGACTGCCGATAAATCATCCGCAAGCCATTGATTGACAATGATCTGGCCGTCAGTCAGATCCGGCACCATAGCGGAGTCCGGGAGGGATGAGACGAACGAATATGGAGTGCTTGATGCTTTCGAACTTATCTCGTTCACGAAATAGCAGAAGACTCCTAGCGGATCGCTTCCGGAAGCCATAGCCGCATCCGCCTCGGCGCTGTCAAGGAAAATCCCGTCCGACTCAAGCTGTAGCAGTCCCCTTTCCGGAATTTCCCTGATCGCGATCCCCAGGTCGGAGATATTCAAGGATTTGAGGAATGCGGCCTTAATGTCCTCCTCTTTCGCCAGACCACCGGGCTCCCCGACGAGGAACAGGTTTGCGGAATCTGCGGTGCCGAGCCGTTCGGAGAGGAACTTGCGGTCCACGAATATGTTGCATGGGGAAATCTGGCTGATTCCGATGCTGAAGTTCCCGAATTTTTCAGGAGGTAGAATCCCCGCAACCTTCAAGTTCACGGCCGAAGAAATGTCCTTGTCCCTGATGAACGCCGAATATGTGCTGCCGGCCGCGGCCTTGCCGATTCGCACAACGATCTCGCCGCCGGGGCCGATCCCCAAAGCATCCGCCGTCCTTCCATTTACCAGGCATTCGCCGGCCTTCAAGCCCAAGGAGCCGCAGGCAGGAGAAAAATCTGCGAACCCCGCATCCACACCGACAACCTGGATTCGGTTCGCCCTTTTCCTGCCTCCGTCGGACGAGGCAGTTCCTCTCGCGAGCATGACCGCAGAACATTTCGTCTTCAATGCGGCCCCGGCCGTATCGGAGAGTCCAGGCCGGATCAGATGCGACGAGGACAGGACCGCATATCCAGTCTTGCCGATATGTTCTTCGGCGATTCGCGAGAGTGAATTCCTTAGGGTGTCGCCGACGCCCAGGCTTCCGGCCAGTATCCAGGCGGCAAGAAAGAATCCGCCCGCGGCCGCAAGGTTCGCGCGCCAGTGGCAGGAGATATTGCGGGCTATCAAAGTTGCAAAATCCATCCGGCCGAATCCTTTTTCAGTAGCGGCCAATAATCGCCGCACACAGTAACAGCGGCACCGATGAGACTAGGCGGCATTTAGGTTCCCGTCGGCAAGTCTGTATGTCTTGCGCATCTTCGAGGAAATCTCCGGGGAATGGGTCGCCATAATTATCGTGAGAGACTCTTCGGCGTTGAGGCGCATGAATATTTCCGCGAGCGCCGCGGCGTTCTCTCGGTCGAGCGCGCCGGTCGGCTCGTCGGCCAGTATCAGGTGCGGACGGTTTATGAGAGCGCGGATTACTGCGACTCTCTGCTTCTGCCCGCTCGAGAGTTCGGACGGACGGGAGCCCGCCTTTGAGAAGAGCCCGAACATGTCAAGATATTTCTTCGCCCTCTCCACCGCGTCCTTGCGGCCGGCGGCGATGCCGGGGATTGTCGGGAGAAGAATATTTTCAAGGGCCGTGCACTGCGGCAAGAGCTGATGCTCCTGGAAGACGAAGCCAACCCTGTTGAGCCTGACTTCGCGGACATCCATTTCAGACAGTGAAGCGTAGTCTGTTCCTTCAAGCAGAATCCTGCCGGACGTCGCAGTGTCGAGCGTCCCGATGATGTTAAGGAGCGTCGTCTTGCCGGAACCGGAAGGCCCGGTAACTGCGACTGCGTCGCCCTTCCGGATTTCGAGGGAGACACCCTTCAAGACATGCTCCTCCGGGCCGTGGCCGATACGGTAGCTCTTGGCGACATTGTCGAGGATCAATAGTTTTTCGGCATTGCCATCCATGTTCCTCCTCTGAAACTCGCATATCTTTGTCGGTATCTTTGCCGCGAACTTTGCCGCCTACCGGAGGGTTGAGCCATGCTCAACCGTTTCCCTGGACTCAGTGTACCGGGGGCGGCTCAGCACGGCTTCGCCCTCCATCGAGTTTTTCGTCACAAGAACTACGGACTTCGCATCCGCGGCTCTAATCTAGCCCTAAAAAAAACAAGTTCATCCCGTTTCCTCAGAATAAATATCCTCTTCGCCGACGGCATTGATTTAATTTTATATTGTTTTATATTCTTGAGCTTTCACAAAATGCCATCGAGGAGCCAAAATGCTTACACCCAGGGAAAATCTTATCAAGTCCATGAGGCGCCAAGGCTTTGAAAAAGTTCCGCTTGAGCCGAACGGGTTCTGCCCGTCGCAGGTGGAGGCGTTCAAGAAGCGCTTCGGCCACGACGACATCGTCGGATGGTTCAACGCTCCGACCCGCGGAGTCGGCATCCCGACCGAACAGACATTCACCGACTGGAGGAAATACTACAGGCATGAGGAGCTGCCGTCGGACGTCTGGTTCAGCTCCACCGGCGTCGGCCATTCCCGCCAGCCGGGATGCTTCCACATGAGCCGCATGCACCATCCACTGAAAGGGGACGACGTCACCGCGGACGAGCTCAGGGAATACCCCTTCCCCGTCTACAATCCCGACAAGCTGGGCGACGTCCGTAAAAAGATTAACGATATCCACTCGCAGGGATTCGCTTCGTTCGCGGGGCTCGCATGCTCGGTCTGGGAAAGCGCCTGGTATATGAGGTCCATGGAGGATCTCATGGTCGACATGCTTTCGGACGACGAGAGGGCGACTGTCCTGCTGGACAGGGTGACTGCGCTTTCCTCGCAGACCACTGCCGCGGCCGCGGAGGCCGGAGCGGACATACTCCAGCTCGGCGACGACATCGGCATGCAGTCGACTCCGATGATGAGCGTCGACCTCTGGAGAAAGTGGATCAAGCCGCGACTCGGCAAGGTCATCAGCAGCGCAAAGGCGGTCAAGCCCGACGTCCTTATCTTCTATCACTCCTGCGGATACGTAATCCCCTTTCTAGAGGATCTCATAGAAGTCGGCGTGGAAATCCTCAATCCGGTCCAGCCGGAATGCATGAAGTTCGACGAGGTCTACAAGCTCGTCGGCGGAAGGATGTCGTTCTGGGGCACGATTGGGACTCAGACCACTCTGCCGTTCGGAAAGCCCGAGGATGTCAAGAAGGCCGTCTGGCACAACCTCGACGTATGCGGAAAGCAGGGCGGGATACTGATTTCGCCGACCCATCTCGTCGAGCCGGAAGTTCCGTGGGAGAACCTTGTGGCGATGAAGGAGGCGTGCGAGGAATACAGATGATTTCAGGGGACTGCCAGACTTTGAAATCATATAATTTGTTATGCCGCAATCAACCCTTCTTTTCTTCCTTGGGCTCCTGCTTATCGGGCTCCTTTTTCGCGGCCTCCTCAGGCTCGCTCATGGATTCCTCCAGCCCGTCCTTGGCCTTCTTGAATTCGCGAAGCCCCTTGCCGAGCCCGCGGGCGACCTCCGGGATCTTGGTTCCGCCGTAGAAGATGAGAATGATAAGGAAGATTACGAGAAGCTCCTGGTAGCCTATTCCAAACATGCTGCACCGCCTTTCCATGCGCTATTCCGGATTGTCAACTATAGCATCGTCCCCGCCTTTTTGAAGCCCCGCGAATAAAATACCGGCCTCGTAAAGCATATACATCGGGACTGCTACAACGATCTGCGTGAACGCGTCCGGAGACGGGGTGAGGACGGCTGCAGCCACAAATGCGAGTATGACTGCGTATGGACGGCCTTTCTTCAAGGTCCTGACCTTGATTAGGCCCGCCCTGGATATTATGACGATCGCGAGTGGGATCTCGAAGACAATCCCGCTTATCAGGAGCCATTGCGAGACGAAGTTCAGGTATCCCTGGAGCTGCCAGATGTTCTGGGCGCCCTCGACGCTGAACGAGAGCATGACCGGGATGATCATGAAAAGCGCGCGGTAGCCGAGGGCTACGCCGGCCATGAAGAGGAGGGAACCGAAAAGCATTACCCGCCAGAGCGCCTTGGTCTCGCTGCCGCGGAGTGCCGGCCCGACGAAAGACCATATCTGCCAGATGAAGAATGGGACGCCGGCCAGAATCCCCGAGATGAGGCCCGTCTTGAACTTTATGTAGAAGGCGTCGAACGGCCCGGCCTGGTTCATCACGACCTTTCCGCTCCTGAGCAGTTCGGCCACCGGCAGCATCGCAAGCTTCAGTATCTCATCTACAAAGAATAACGAGGCCGTCGTCGTCACGGCAAGGACAACGAGCATCCTGACGATCGTCCACCTGAGCTCCTCGAGGTGCTCCCATATGGACATGTATTTTTCATTGTCGGGCATAATTTTGCAATCCTCTCCACGAGCATGGAGTATCTCGGTTCGATCCTAATGTTCTTGACGGCTATGGCGAGGGCCTTCCTCGTGCCGACCATGACGAGCAGCTTCTTCGCGCGGGTCATTGCAGTGTAGATGAGGTTGCGCTGGAGCATGACGAAATGCTGGGTCAGGACGGGCACCACTATCGCGGGGAACTCGCTGCCCTGGGACTTGTGGACGGTTACGGCGTATGCGAGGGCGATCTGCGCGGCCTCAGCGAAGTCGTATTCGACGGCGTCGCCGTCGAAGAGCACCTTGAACTTCTTTTCCTCGTAGCTGACGCTTGCGATGCGTCCGATGTCGCCGTTGAAGACGCCCTTGTCGTAGTTGTTCAGTGTCTGCATTATCTTGTCTCCGCTGCGGAAGGTCTGCTCTCCGAAGTTGAACTGCGGCCTGCCCTTGGCCGGCGGATTCACGCTGTTCTGGAGGGTTCTGTTGAGTGTTTCGGTGCCGCAGCTGCCCTTGTTCATGGGGGTTATGACCTGTATGTCCCTTAGCGGGTCGAGTCCGAACCTTTTCGGTATCCTCTGGGTGACCATTTCGGAGACGATGCCGACGACTTTTTCGGGCATGTCCTCGTCGATCCAGTAGAAGTCGCTGAGCCTGTCCTTCGGGACCGGGGAGAGGTCTGGCATCTCCCCCCTGTTGACGGCGTGGGCGTTGGTGATGATCCTGCTGCCCTCGGCCTGGCGGTAGATCCTGGTGAGCTTCGTTACGGCGAACCTTCCGGAACGGATCATGTCGTTGAGGAAGTTGCCGGGGCCCACGGAGGGAAGCTGGTCCGCGTCGCCGACCATGACCACGGTCGTCCCCCTCGCCACAGCCCTGAGGAGATATACCGCCAGCGGAAGGTCCAGCATTGACGTCTCGTCCGCTACGATCACGTCGCACGGGAGCGGATATTTCGCGCTGTATGCGAAGCGTTTCCTGCCGGGATCCCATCTGAGGAGCCTGTGGATCGTCATTGCCGGGCACCGGCACGATTCGCTGAGCCTTTTCGAGGCGCGCCCGGTCGGGGCGACGAGGAATATCTTGAGCTTGGCGGCCCTGGCCCTGCGGACTATCTCGCTAACGACGGTTGTCTTCCCTACGCCGGGTCCGCCGGTGATTATGCTGAGAGGATGTTCGGCGGCGTTCCTGATGGCCTGGGCCTGCTCGTCGTTGAAGCTGAGGCGTCCGCCCTGGATTTCGGCGTGCGCCATTCCGGAACCGCGGTGCGCCTTGACTCCGGCCAGTCCGGCCACGAGCGCGGCAAGTTCCTTCTCGCATCTGTTGAGGGGCGCGCTGTAGACCATCTTCATTCCGCCCTCGGCAGTGAAGTCCTCGCGGATCGCGAGCTCCTTCGCGACGGCGGCCTCGAGGCCCTTGAGCGCATCGCCGTCGTCCACTCCGAGCAGGTTGGCGGTGAGCTTGAGGAACTCCTCCTCCGGGTAGCACACATGCCCCGCCTCGGAAAGGCGGTTCAAGGAATATACCGTGCCCGCGCAGAGCCTGGCCTCGTGATTCTTCGAGATACCGAGTCCGCCGGCAATCCTGTCGGCAAGGACGAATCCGATGCCGTCCACGTCCTCGGCCGCCTGGTAGGGATTTTCCTTGAGGACGGCGGGCGTCCGCTCGCCGTAGGTGCTGTAGATCCTCTGGCAGTAGGCCTGGCTGATGCCGAGGCTCTGCATGTAGATGAAGATTTCCCTCTTGCTGGCGTATTCGCTCCAGGCCTTGCGTATCGACTCGAGGCGCTTCCTGCCGAAGCCGGGCACTTCCAGCAGGCGCGAGGAATAGTTGTCGAGGACGTCGAGGGTTTTTGCGCCGAAATGCGAGACTATGGCATCGGCGAACTTAGGGCCGATCCCCGGAATCAGGCCGGATGCCAGATATTTTTTGATCCCGTCAGGAGTGCTGGGCAGTATGAACCTGTACGACTTGGCCCGGAACTGGCGTCCGTGCTCCTTGTGGCTCTCCCACGAGCCGCGCAGTTCGATGCCCTGCCCTTCGTAGGCGCCGGAAATCGCGCCGACCGCCGTCTGCTCCCTGCCGGAGTCGTCCGTCACGCGCATCACGGTGTAGGTCTCGTCGTCGCTGCAGTAAACGACGCGCCGGATCTCGCCCCTGAGCACATGCTCGGTCAAGGGGCCTGAATCCTTGCCGCCGCCCTTGAATTCAAGATCGTCCATGGTCTCCGTTCCAAATCCTGCGAACCGCTTTCAAAGTTATACTCATTTAGCGTGGAAATTTACATTTTGACGGGCAAGATTTGGGATTGGATTTTTTCGTTCCGACCGAGTGGCGACATGAATGTCGTCCGAGGAAGGAACGGAAAAATACGGCCCAAAGATGCCC
>CAZWRV010000157.1:0-8902 GCA_964636325.1 uncultured Victivallaceae bacterium
GTTGAGCCAAGCTCAACCGCGGCTCAGCACGGCTTCGCCCTCCATCGAGTTTCTCGTCGACATAACTGGCGCCGCCATACGGGAACTCCTCTGAAACTCACCTGAAGTAACGCAGACATTCCTGTCTGCGGCATCGCAGGTAGGAATACCTGCGCTACTTCAAGTTTCCGACCAGCAAAACTGTCCGCCGCGGCAAACAGACGGCCGATTCTCCTGAAACTTCAATCCTGGGAACGCCAATCTCCTGGTTGGCTGATTTCAAAGCCGAGCTGGTGCTCGGCGTTCCCAGGGGCGGCCGCTTCCATTTATCCCTGCACCATTTCCATCGCGATCTGGGCCCACTTGAAGAGACGCTGGGGCTCGTAGCGAACCGTGCTTATATCCTTGAGTATGAACTCGAGCGGACAACCGAACCTTCTGCAGACATCGATTGTGGTCTTGAACTCCTTTCTGACGAGGTCGGTGTCGAAGCTTTCGAACGCGAGAAGTGCGGGATTCGGCTTTCTGGAATAGACGAAACTTCCGCCGATTTGCTCGGCGCCGCGCTCCTCGTTCACCCACGGGCTCATCGAGACTTTGCGTACCTTCGGGATCTGTCGGACCTCGGCCATCTTGCCGTCGAGGGGGTCGCAGCATCCGTAGTATACGAGGCCGAAGCGGCCCAGGAGGCGGCTGGCGTAGTCCACCTCGAACTCCTTGAACATCTCGGGCGAGACGGTCGAGAACATCTGCGCCAGGCCGAAGCACCAGAGATCCTTCAGCCGCGGCTTCTGCGGGTTGTAGCCGGCGGCGGGCAGCTCGT
This sequence comes from uncultured Victivallaceae bacterium, assembly GCA_964636325.1. Taxonomy (GTDB): domain Bacteria; phylum Verrucomicrobiota; class Lentisphaeria; order Victivallales; family GWF2-50-93; genus CAZWRV01. The sequence goes on from CAZWRV010000157.1 coordinate 803, forward strand.
CGGCCCAGGCGCCGGTGCAGTGTATGAGGCTCTGCGGCTGGCAGAGGAGCCCCTGCTCCTCGAGCTGGTCGAGCATTGTCATGTATCCGTCGGTCAGACGGCCCACGAGCCTGTGCATGTATTCCGGACGGTCGGCGAGCGCGAAGAGGACGCCCTCGACGCTCATCCAGCTGCTTATAGGATCCCAGAGGGAGAGGTAGGGATCCGCGCCCCATGGGCGGACTTCGACTATGCCGTCGAAAAGTTCGTGCGCCACTGAAAGGCGGCGTTCCGTCTCCTTGGCGTCATGGCTGATCCGCGGCATCTGGATATTCATGATGTCGTCGTCGGTCTCGAACTGGTTCAAGTAGCTGTGGCCTACTACGCCGCTTGTAGGATCTGAGACTGCAATCTCCTCCTTGACACGGATGCCGAATCCGCTGTTGTTCACGGCCTTGTGGACGCGTATGAAAGGCTCGACGACCATGTCCACGGGAAAATGCCGCCACTGGAAGAGCGTGCTCCTGAGGAACCATTCGTAGCCGCGGCAGTCGTTGTCCTCGCAGCGCAGAGTCAGCTCCTCGTTTACGTTCATCTCGTTCCAGCAGACCTGATCGATCATCACCATAGGGCGCTCGGGCTTGAGAGCGTTCAGGCTCCGCCAGAGCGACCTTTTCTTTTCCTGGGCCGGCAGCGCGGCGACCTCCGAGTACTGCTTCGCAAGATCGCGGATCACTGCTACATCGTTGCTGTTCATGACGTGATCTCCTTAATTTTACTGGCTTATCAAGGTAGGCTACCATGCCGTCGGCCAAGGCCGAGGGTCGTTCCCCGCGGGGATATCCCGTGAAACTGTTCGCTTTCAATATCAGGAAGGGGGATTATAATAACACTGGCATATTTGTTTGCAAAGGACTAAGGAGGAAAATGGGAAGCAGGGCAGTCATATTCGACCTTGACGGGGTGATCGTCACCACCGACGAATGCCACTATCTGGGCTGGAAACGGGTCGCGGACGAGGAGGGGATATACTTCGACCGGGAGATAAACATGAGGCTCCGCGGGGTCAGCCGCATGGAAAGCCTGGAGATAGTCCTCGAAAGATCGCCGAGGAAATACACCGAGGACGAGAAGCGGCGCCTCGCGGACAGGAAGAACGGATACTACAGGGATCTTATAACGAAGCTGACACCCGCGGACATCCTCCCCGGCGCGAAGGAACTCCTGGCGGACTTGAAGAGGACTGGCATAAAGATAGCGATAGGCTCGTCCAGCAAGAACTCGCCCGCGATCCTCCGGCAGATCGGAATGGCCGGCTACTTCGACGCGACCGCCGACGGCAACGAGATCAAGAAGGGCAAGCCGGATCCGGAAGTCTTCCTCCTGGCCGCCCGCAAGATGGGCGTCCCCCCTGGAAATTGCCTGGTGGTCGAGGACGCGGACGCCGGAATCGAGGCCGCCCTCGCCGGCGGCATGAAGGTCCTTGGAGTCGGCGCGGCCGCGTCGAACAGGTCTGCGACGGCCACGGCGCCCGACCTCGCGTCCGTCAGCGCGGAGCAGATCGCAAAAATCCTCTCCTAGTACTCCATTATTCTTTATTATATCCGCTGTCTGGCGGATGGAGGGTTGAATTCTATTCAACCGTTTTCTCGGCGGCGGGAACACCCGCCGCCCGGCGGAATAGAATTCCGCCCTCCACCGAGTACGTCGCACGATCCGAGTGCGACCTCAAGGCCGAGCTGGTGCTCGGTTCAAATCCAAGTCCGCAGAGGCGGTCAAGATGCATTTGACTCTCGACATGGCGAACCATCACTGGAATTTCAGCGTATCGAAGGCGGATCTGTCGCAGGTGAACAACTCCGACGGACTTGATCTTTCACTCACGACATGCGGCTCCAAGAGCACGGCGATGGTGCCTGCCACGCAGAAGACCACGATGAAGTACTCTCAGAAGCAATAATCGCCAAGACGCCAAGAAAAATCTCAAAAATGACTGGATGAGAACGCGGCTGTCAATATTTCTGGCCGCCCATGTCTATTTGCCGGCTTCATGTTTTAACCTTACCATCAACTTGGCGTTCATGGCGGCCCCCAGCGCCGACGGCCTCGGGGTGAAACACATCGGCGATGAAATATTTGTGAATTATGTTTTTGCGGCCATCATCATAAAATCGCCGGAGGAAGCAACTTGACTTGCCTGAAGTTGGTGCTATGTTTAACATTGATGTTAGACAATACTTTTACCACAAATCAGGGATTCATAAGATTGGAGGGGGTGCAAGTGCAGGCAGTTTCCATAAGGGAGATCCAACACCATCTAGCCGAATATTTGAGAATAGTCGAACTCGGCGAAGAATTGACGATTCTCCGCCGGCGGACTCCGGTCGCGAAAATCATGCCATTGACTGGCAAGACCGATACTAGCCGTATGGAAAAACGTCTTAAAGCGCTGGAGGAACTCAAAGGCATCTCGGCATCGAGGGCGAGAGCGAAGAACATCGGCTCATGGATCCGCACGGAGAGGGATTCATGGAAAAGGTGAAAGTGTTCATCGATACGGCTCCGATCATATATCTGGCCGAAACGGAAGGAAAGCGATCGGACAGTATTTCAGGACAGTTGGAGGAGTGGATTGAAAAGGACTATTTGTTGCTTACCTCATCGATCACGCTTGCCGAAATACTTGTGCATCCTAAAAAGAAAAATGATTCTGCCTTGGTGAGTAGATACAAGGAAATTCTTGAAGAATTACTTTCATCGCCTTTACTGCCGCTGGATGCGGTTGCGGCGGAACTCTCTGCTGAATACAGGGCGAAATACAACCTAAACGCTCCTGACGCGTTCCAAGCGGCCTGCGCCGTATCGAACGGTTGCAGAATTTTCTACACCAACGACAGAAAACTCCGCCGTGTAAAGGAGATAGAAGTAGTTGTCGTGTGATGAAGCTTCAAGGAGAAATTCAGATTTCCTGACTCGCCCACGATAAAGAGCTTACAGCTGGCTGGGAAATATCCATTTGACTTTTCAGAGCATGGTGCCGGAAATCTGAACTGAAATACCTTCTGGGGGGGCGGTATTTCACCAAATCTCTTTTTCCCACGAATCAGGATGTCTGAGATTATAATCTCACCATCAGCTTGGCGGTTCAAGAAATAGATTGGTCTACAGTATTTTCAGCGCGACGATTGTGATGTCGTCGGCCTGTTCTGCGCCGCGTGTAAATTCGGCGAGGTCGCCGTAGATCAACTTGATAGCGTCCTCCGGCTTGAGGCCGCCGGCCTTCAGCATCGACTTTGTGAGCCCTGCCTCCTCGTAGAGCCTGCCGCCCGCGTCGAAGGCCTCGGTCACGCCGTCGGTATACAGGACGATCGAGTCGCCCTTTTCCAGCCGGACGGAATCGGCGCCGTATGACTGGGAATCGTCGACGCCGAGCGGGGTTCCGTGCTTTTTGTTGAGCGGTTCGAGTTTTCCGTCCTTCCTCAGGATGAACGGGGGGTTGTGCCCGGCGTTGGTATACACGATGCCTCCGCCGCCGATGTCGAGGATGCAGAGGAAGAACGTGACGAACATCATCGCGCCGTTGTCCGCGCAGAGGTCCTTGTTCATCTCCGCGATGATTCTTCCGGTGTCAAGGCAGCTGAAGGCCTTCGCCCTCAGGAGCGTCCTGGTGACGGCCATGAAGAGGGAGGCGGGGACGCCCTTGCCGGAGACGTCGCCGATCGCGAAGCAGAGGTGCCGGTCGTCGATGAAGAAGAAGTCGTAGAGGTCTCCGCCGACGGCCTTTGCGGGGATCAGCATCGCGTGAATGTCGAACTCGGGGCGGTTCGGAAAGGCGGGGAACGTGTTGGGGACGATGCTCATCTGAATGTCGTGCGCGATGCGAAGCTCGCTTTCCATCTTTTCCTTGAGGGATGTCTCGCGGGCCAGGTCGTCGATATATTTCCTTAGGTCGACGCCCATCTGGTTGAATGATTCGGCGAGGTCGGCGAGCTCGTCGCGTGTCCTGACGTCGATGCGGTGGTCGAATCCGCCGCGGCTGACGATCCTGGTGCCCTGGATGAGCTTCTTGAGGGGCCTCGTGAAGAAGAAAGAGAGCCCGACTATGGCCGCGATCGCAAAGACCGATACTCCGGCCATGACTCGCGCGACCTTTGTTCTGATTTCGGCCTCGATCCTTGCCTGTGCGTCCGTTGACCTGTAGAGTTCCAGGACGTTTATTACCTTGCCGTCCTGATCCGCCACGGGGACCACGTAGCTCGACCATTCGCCCTGGTCGTCCCTGTATGTCCCGCTCTGCGGGGTTTTCTGCCTGAGGGCGTCGAAGAAGATCCTGCGTTCCTTGGGCACGATGAAGGGCTCGAAGATCGGGCCGCGCCAGTTGTTGATCCCGAAGTAGTAGCGCCCCTGGCGTATCTTGTGCAGTATCCACTGAGGCGTATATTCGACCTTCGACAATTCGCAGATCCTTTTCGCAGTCCCGTATATCCTTTCATAGGCCTCCCCTCCCCTGTCCTCGGGCCTGTCGACCGCGCTGAAGTCGGCGGGATCTATCCCGCTGAGTATCGCATGTGCGATGTTGGCGGAACGCCTGAAGGACTCCTCCTGGAGGTTCCTGATGAATATCTTGCTGGTCCATATGCCGACAAGCCAGCAGCTTCCTGCCAGCATGGGGATGAAAACCACGATCAGCTTGGCGACGAAGGGGAACCTTAGCCTGGAGGCGGCAGCGGAAATCGCCCTGTGCCGCCTTGCGCAGGCCAGCAGGACGAGCGCCAAGGCGCAGGCCGCCGCGAAAAGCGGAATGCGCCGTTCGGAATATTCGGTGACGCAAGTCGTCACGCCGCCCTCGGACAGTCCGATGAACGCCCCGTTGGCGAGATCGAAGGAATATGCCGCGCCGTCCTTGCCGTTGTAGATCCTGTTGACCAGAATGTCCGGAAATTGATAGCCCGACTCCAGCGGGGCGACCGTGCCGGCCGTACGGCCGGCGGAATCAAACTGGATCCAGTTGCGGTTGCCCTTGTTCGCGACGGTGAGGAGTTCCCTTGATGAGGGGGGGATCTTGGCGAAGAAGACGTTTCCGGGAGCAAGAAGATCGTCCTTGCCGAATCCTACGGCACCCAGCTCGCCCAGAACCGCGCCCTCGGGGGAATATTCGATTATTTTGCCGCTGTCGGCGGAGGCGGCGAAGAAGCGGCCGTCCTTCGACCTCGTGAAGCCCATCCAGCCGGTGGACTCCGTGTTCTGCCCGCCAATTTCCAGGACGCCCGGCGGCAGCTCGGCCTTCTCCATGACGGCCGGCTGGGCGGACACGGGGATCTTCATGATGCTCCGCCGCCCAGGGCAGTTTGTAAGCACGTACAAGTCCCCGTCGTCCTCGGCGTGGAAGTAAAAGTCGGGATCGGGCTTCATACCGGCAGTTATGAACGTGAAGAGCGTCCGGGGTTCCGCTCCGAACGACGAATATTTTGCAAGCCTGTAGCCGCTGAACTCCTTGGTTTCGAGGCCGTAGAGGCAGCTTTCCACAATAATCCCGTCCGGGACGGGCTGGACATGGATTGTCGAATAGAAATATCTGTCGTCGTCATGCTCGATCGGATGTCGCTCCTCCAGTTTCAGCCCGTTGCCGGCATCCATTCCGGAAAGAACGAGGACGGTGTTCTTCTCGTTCTCCACCACGTAGAGCAGCCCGTCCTTGCATGCGAAGGCAACAGGCACGTCGAACTTGACATCAGTAAAGCACAGCCGCAATGCAGCGGCGAGGACGGCCGCAGCAAGAAAGATCAGGAGCGCCGGCAGGATCCTGCCGCCGATTCTCATCCGGAGAAGAAATGCCTTGTGGTTTTGAAAGTCCATCGGTGCCAATAATATAATGCAGGGCGCATATTTCCAAATGTTTTGGCGGTTGAAACGCCGTCCTGCGCCCGCTATATTTCCGCGAATCCAGCAAAAGTCAATCGGAAATCCTCCATGAGAAGCTTTAGGATTGAGATATTTGCGACTGTCGTCATCCTCGGCGCCACCGTCTGCGCCATATTGTTCTCCCCGCTCAGCTTCAAGAGGAAGGCCGCGCCGTCTAAGGACGGAAAGGCCGACGCCGCGGCGGAATCAAGCAAGCGGAAACCGGACTTGAAACAAAACGCCGGCAAGGGTGGGAAATCCGGCAAGGCCTCGCCTGCCGCCAAGGCGCCGCTCAAGGTCTCGGAATCCCTGCGAAGCCAGATCAAGGACGAAATCGGAGCAATAGAAAGGCCCGCAGGAAGCGGACGCTTCACCGGCAAGGTCGTCGACAAGAAGGGGAACGCAGTTCCCGGCGCGAACGTCAACGCCCAGAGGCAGAACGTCTCGTTCCGGTATTCGAGGAAGAACCAGTGGTGGCGAAGCCAGGATCTCGGCCAGAAGATCGACGCATACCTCCAGAACTTCAAGGACATGGAGCGCAACAACTACGGCGCCGTCTCCGACGCGCAGGGCAGATTCGTGATCAAAGGCCTCCCCGACGGAAGATACTACCTCTCCGCCTGGGCGGAAGGCTTCGCCAACGACTATTCCAACTACAGGCTCTATGAGCCGGACGCGGAGGTGACAATAGTCGTCAAGCCCGTCCTGGAACTCAAGGTGCTTGTCCTCGCCCCAGACGGGGATCCGGCGCAGTCCGCCAGGTTGTCATTAGGCAGGCAGGCAACCGGCGGAATGGGCGGCGCCACCTGGCAGGCCGACTGGACTGCGGAAGATCCCGTCGTGGAAGTCCAGGATGAAGGCATATACGTCCTCAGCGCAAGGGACGAGCAGAGGGGCTGCGCCTCCGATTCTGTAAACGTCTCCGTCAAGGCGGGCGCAATGCCGGACGAGGTCGTCCTGAGGCTCGAAGAGTTCCCCGGCGTCAAGGGCAAGGTCATATTCGAGGGCGCATCCGCCGAGGAAGGCCCGTCCACGATGAACCTTGAAGTCTACGTGATCCAGGTGCCTCAGGACGGCGAACGCACTTGGGAATACCTCCGCCAGGGAATGACTGTCAACGTCGGCAGCTACAACAACTACGAATACTGCTTCGACAGGCTCGTCCCCGGAAACTATCTGCTCGGCTGCATGGCCGACAACCGCCTCACAATGGAGGAAGTGTCCGTAAGCGACAAGATGGTGAAGAAGGATCTGAGGATTCCGCCGCCTGACAGGAAGAAGTCGCTCATCGTCGCAATCCTGGATCCGGCCGGCAACATCATCTCCGACTGCCAGATCAGCGCAGGCTACCGCTTCGGCGGCGGCTTCTACGGCGGCCAGACTGCCGCAAGGCTTCTGCCCGACGGCACGTACCGAATAGCAATACCGGATCCCGATCCGAACCTCAAGGCCCCGCCGGACAAGATAGAATACGAGGTTAGCGCCAATTCCAACAGCTTCGGCAGCAAAAAGGCGGCATGTCCAAATCCGCCCCCCGAACGGCTGACCATCCAGTTCGAGCAGGAGGCCCTCGTCGAAGTCTGCTTCACGAACTACGGCCGCTCCGGATACGAGGAGCGCTTGGGATTCGGCCTCTTCCCCGAAGCCGAGAAGAACCGCTACTGCTCCGGCAACTACAACAACGCCCCCCGGGTCAGCTCGAAAGGCATTCTCAAGCTCGGCCCTGTCCAGCCCGGGAAATACGCGTTCGTCCTCTTCATTAAGACGGAACGATGGCAGTATACGCAGATACAGGAACTCTCCATGGACATCTCCGCCGACGAGAACGCGTTCGACATCGCCCTCCCGGAACTATATACCCTCTCCGTGGCAGCCCCCGCAGACAAGGCCGGACAATATGCCAGCCTTAGGAAGGCGGGCAACCCCCAGAATCAGATCAACCTTTCCATCCAACTGGGCAAGGACGGCGTCGGCCTCTTCCGCAACCTCGCCGCAGGCTCCTACGTCGTCTGGTTCAACGGCAAGGAAACCGAAGTCTCTGTCCCGGAAGACAAGGCAGTCGAACTGGAATGACGTATGAATTCAGCAAATTACGCCCTCTTGCTGAATTCATACCTACGACACGGCATACAAGCTTCGCCCTCCAGCGAGTTTCTAACCGACAAAACTGCGAATCTCGCAGATGGCCACTCCTCTGAAACTCGCCCATCTTTGTCGCGA
>CAZWRV010000158.1:0-2905 GCA_964636325.1 uncultured Victivallaceae bacterium
CCTGCGCGCCATAAGGGCGCCTTTTTCCCGCAGGGAAAAACCTAGTCCCTTATCATAAAGTTACTTTGGTAATGATGCTGAAATGTCTTTTGCGGATGCGCCGTCTTACTCGCTTCCGATTGCTGCGTTGAGCTGGGCTTTGGCGTTTTCGAGGCCGATCTCGAAGTTGACGAGATCGTTTTCGGCCCGGACGAGGTCGCGCTGGGACTCGTTGACGCGGGTGATGGAGGTGTTGCCCGCCCTGTATTCCTGCTCGACGAGGTCGCGGGTCTTCTTGTAGAGTTCGAAGTTCTCCTTGTAGAGATTCACCTGGGAGAGATACTGCTTGCAGTTCTCGTAGGACTGCCTGACCTCGGTGACGACGGTAATCCATTTGCTCATCAGGCCGAGTTCGCTCTGGGCGAGGAGTGCGCGGTTCTGGTATAGCAACGCCAGGTTCTGGCCGCCGCTGAACAGCTCCCACGAGGCGGTGAACCCGTAGTTGAGGCTGCGGTCCTGCGTGTGCGGCCTGATGTGGTAGCGGCCGCTGTAGCCCTGGTCAGTCCTCGCGTATCCGGGAGTCACGAAGGTCGTTATTGTCGGAAGGAAGGCGCCGTAGGCCGCATAGAGGTTGAACTTCGCGGCCGACAGGGCGTTGCGGAACGCCATGAGGTCGGGGCGGTTCCTGAGGGCGGTGTCCAGATACACCGACACGTCGATCGGGAACTGGTCGTGCTGGTCTCCAAGCTCGGGAAAGCTAATGTCCTCCGGGATCTCGCCGTCTGTGAGGCCGAGGAGGCTTGCGAGGACGCACTTGTTCACGTAGAAGTTGAACTTAGTTGTGATGAGCGCACTCTCGGCGTTGTTCGCGTTGACCTTGAAGTTGAGCGGCTCGCTGAGGGAGACGGCGCCCGCCTTGTACTTGATTTCGGTCTCGTTCAGGAGCTGGTTCTGGAACTCGTAGTCCTGCTGGGCAATCCGGATCTGGGCCTTGGAGCGGAGGACGTTGTTGTATGCGTTGATGACGCCCAGGATCAGGAGCCTTCTGGCGTCCCTGTTCAAGTCCTCGGCCTGCTTGGCGCTGTATCTGGCGGACAACGTGTTCATCGTGGTCACTAGGCCGTCGAAAATAACCCACTGTACGTTTATGTTCCCCCCCTTGTTGTCGTAGATGTTCTTCTTGCCGTCGCCGCCCTGGGACGCGGGGGTGTAGTAGTACTCGGTCATCCCGTAGTTGGCCGTGACGGTGGGCAGGTAGTTCGCGAAGGCCTGGTAGAACCTCGACCAGGCGGCGGTGACCGCGTATTTGGCCGAAGCATAGTCCGGGTTGTTGGCGAGGGCGACCTCCCTGCTGAGATCGAGCGTCAAAGTCTTGCAGGACTCAGGCAGGCGGCGGTGCTCCTTGCTTTTCAATCCGGTGAAATTGTCCTTTTCTATGCTCTCCGGTATGTCCGGATATGTGAAGCATCCGGTAAGCCAGAAGGCCGATATGGCAGCCATGGACAGGACTGCGAAAAATTTGGAATTCACGTTCATCAAAAAAAATATCAAGCTGAAGGTGCGGAATGTCCGGAACCTGGTAACATAGCTTAAAATATGTTCCGTTCAACTGTTGCGCCGATAAAAGTCAAGGGCATATTATTTGGGTTTAGCAATTACCCCAGCTATCCTGCCAAAGAAGAAATGCCGGCCCGCCCGGCGGAAAGGGACATGGACTCTCCGGCCAAAGCTGCGATCGAACCGGTCAGAAGAAAAAGCATGGCGCTGATGCCGATCCTGGACTTGTACATCCTCCGGGAGTTCCTGATGCCTCTTTTCGCGCTGATCCTGGGATTCATCGTGCTCTTCCTGATAGGGAACATTTTCGAGGATCTGAAGGATCTTCTGGAAGGCAAGGCCAAGATCGCCGTGATGGTGGAGTTCTTCCTGCTCAAGCTTCCAGGGAACATCAGGTTCATTCTGCCGATATCCGTGATGCTCGCCTGCATGTATATGCTTGCCAGCTTCGCCAAGAACCACGAGATCATCGCCATGCGCGCTTCCGGGATATCGCTGCAGAGGTGCTGCGTGTCCGTCTATATTGTCGCGTTCATGGTCACGCTCGTCAACTTCTGGTTCAACGAGGCGCTCGTCCCGGGTTCGGAGAAGAAGGCGGTGAACATACTTAAGAAGCTCAGATACCAAAACGAGGGCGTGCAATTCAACGAGAACGAGGTGCGGCTGCTCACATACCGGAGCCCGGACCGGAAAAGCACCTGGTTCTTCAAGTATTTCGACATGGACGGCGTCCACAAGGACGTGATATTGAAGAAATACCGCGACAACGGCTCCCTCCTGTGGTACATAGAGGCTGAAGAGGGGGAATTCTTCCCGGACAAGGGCTGGCATTTCCGTAACGGCACGAAAGTCTCGTACAACGAGGACGGCTTCCTGCCTGCGGCGCCCGAAAAATTCGCGGAAAAGGCGCTCGACCGGAAGGAGTTTCCCGAGACGCCCTCCGACATCAGGAAGACGGCCATGTCACCGGAGGATCTTTCCTCTCTCGAAATCTTAGACATCATAATGAAGACAAGGAACATGGCCAAGGCCTGCGAGAACATCTACCTGACCACCCTGTATTCCAGGATGGCCTTCCCCTGGACCTGCATCATCGCGGTGTTCCTGGCCGTCCCGCTGGCCGTCAGGCACGAGCGCAGCGGCATCTTCATCGCCATAGTGACCTCCGTCGGCATAATGGTGGCCTACCAGATGCTTTCCCACATCTTCTGCATCATGGGCAACAGGGGGTATATGAATCCGGCCGTGGCCGGCCTCGCGCCCACGCTGGTCTTCATATTCTACGGAGTCTGGAACGTCAGGAAATGCAATTGAACAAAAGCGGGCTCCGCCCGCAATCCAAAATCCGAATTTAATATCTACAAAATCA
>CAZWRV010000158.1:3005-8618 GCA_964636325.1 uncultured Victivallaceae bacterium
ACAAAAGCGGGCTCCGCCCGCAATCCAAAATCCGAATTTAATATCTACAAAATCATCTGTTATGAATTTTCTTAAGGGGACTAAAGATGAAGCATCTGTTCAGAACAGCTAGTATTGCCGGCATAGCTGCGTCGACCGTCATTTCCGGAGCTCCGTTTCTTTCCGCCGGGGACTTCCAGCCCAGGGGCGGATTCCTTGTCGGCCGTCTCGCCATGAAGAAACTCAAGAAGATGCGCGAGCAGGACGATTTCAGCGGGCACGACACCAACAAGGACGGAGGGCTCGACAAGAAAGAGATCGAAGGCGCCAAGGAGAAGCACGGCAACTTCATAGACGAGGAGACGTTCAAGAAAATCGACAAGAACGGCGACGGCAAGATCAGCCACGAGGAGTGCGAGGAGTACGACAAGGAGCTCGAAAAGGCCGAAGGAAGGGAGGAGCCCAAGGATAAAAAGGACGCCGGTGAAAAGGAGCCCTCGCCACCCATTAAGGACTGAATTCTTTCTCAGAATGTCCCCGGTATTTCGCCGCCGTCGTTGCGGACTGCCGTCCTGAAGGGGTGCTTATCCAGCCTTTTCAGGCCCGGCACGCACATAGGGCCGCAGCCGCAGACATAGTCGGTGGCGGTCATCCCCAGCTTACTGCCCAGCCGCTTCCACATGGAGAAGTTTTCAGTGGATATCGAGACGGGGACGATCTTGTTCCATCTGCGGATTTCACTGAGGTAGTGCGAGTAGATTTCGGCGCGTATCTTTTCGGGGAACGGCTTCGTCATGGTGTCCTTTGTCTCCTCGCGTGCTTCCTCCGCGGCCTTTAGGCATTCCGGATCGAGCTCCTCGGCAGGCAGGCAGGCCTTCAAGGCGTCCACGTCCATCCACATGAAGCAGCATAGGCTGATGATGTCGGGATTGGTCCGTTCGAAGATCAGGCGGACGGCGTCGGCGGCGTCCTTGCGCCAGGATCGCACGGGGATGATGGGCTTGAACTTGTACCGGACGGTGATTCCCGCCTTCTCCGCGGCGCGGGCCGCCTCCACGCGTTCCTCCGTAGTTCCCGCGTTGGGCTCTAGTATTCTGCTCTGCGAGCTGCCGCTGATGCTCCAGACTCCGATCGTGCGGCTCCTGCCCCTCCGGCCGGCGCCCTTGAACCACTCCGTGTTCGAAGTCTTGGTGTGGACGATGAGGTAGCGCTCCTCCTTCCACGAGCCGAAGAATTCCATGAGAGGGCCCATCACGCCGTGCTCCGGCTCCAGGCACGGCGGATCGGCGTCGTCGTCGAGCAGGTATGTCGTCTGCCAGGGATGCCGTTCCATGATCTGCCCCAGGTATCTGCAGTAGTCCTCGACGTTGACGTTGGAGACGAGGAGGCCGCCGAGTCCGCAGTACTTGCAGCGGTGCAGGCAGCCGTTCTGGAGATGGATGCGCCAGCACGGGCGGCACACCTTGTCCTTGCGGTGGGGATCTCCCTTCATGTTGTAGCATGCCCAGTGAAACGCAAGTTCGCCCAGGAGGTTTTTTGCCGTCCCTTCGTCAATGTCGCATCCCCCCGCCTTAAGCGCCTCGTATCTGGAATTGAAGCCGCCGTCGAACCGGAATGTGTTGAAGAGCAATATCGGATCGCGGACCTCCTTCAATGATCCCATCGCCTTCCGGTTTTCAAGGATGCGGCCCTCCTTGAGCAGGCGCGGCAGATCCTTGTCGCAAAACACGACCGGCTCGACCGGCCTTTTCAATGCCTGGACTACGCCTTCGGCGCGCCGGCGGCAGCGCTTGTCCGACATCACGCTCTCATGGATATATACTGCGGGCGGATCGAGAGGATACATAATTGCTCCTTTTGTCTACAATTGAATAGTCCTAAGCTTTGAATTACTAATCGTCTCATAATAATGTGGACACCACCGACCTTGCGTCGGCGGTGAACATGACGGGGGAGCAGGTTGGCAATTTCCCTGCTGAATCCCCAGTCATGTTCACCGCCGGGATGAACCCGCCGGTGCCTCTATACAATTTCGAGACGATTAGTAAGCGCATATTCCCGACCGCAGATCCAAACTGGAGTGCTGCGCCCCCGTTCCGCGACACGGGCGGAAATCTTCGACTTAGAAATTTGCAGTTCGACGGTCATGCCGCGCCACTTCGCCTTAAGCGACAATGATTTCCACTTCGAGGGCAGGTTCGGCGAGACTTCCAGGCGGCCGTGGCGGATCCAGATCCCGGCAAATCCGGTGAAGGCGGCCAGCCAAGTTCCGCCGATGCACGCGGCATGGATGCCCGACTCGCTCTCCATCTCCTTGCCGACGGCATAGTCGTTCTCAAGGGAAATGATGAACTGCCTGTAGGCCTCGCCAACAAGCCCGATTTGGGCCGCCAGCGCCGAATAGATGCAGCGGCTGAGCGACGATGTATGCGAGCAGCGCGGCTCGTAATAGCGGTATCCGGCGCGCTTCACGGCGTCCGGGAAGTCCTCCCCGAACATCCAATACATGAGGACCGTGTCCGCCTGCTGCGCCACCTTCGTGGGCCTGAACGAAGCCTGGACCGGGCCGGTATACGCCATCCGCGACAGCTTCCTGTCAATGGACTTATCGGGAAGCTTGAAATATCCTTCGAACTGCTCGTGGAAGCCGCGCTCCTTTGAGAAGTTCGAAAACATCGCGCCGCCGATTTCCTTCCATTTGCATATGTTGCCGCCGCCGATCCTTAGCTTTCTGCTTGTCTTATCCCAAAGTCCTGCATTCTTCAGTTCTTCGACCAGTTCGCAGGCCCGGCGCAGATGCCATCCCGCCAGATAATTGGTGAACTCGTTGTTGTCTATGTGCTGATGTATCTCGTCGGGGCCGGTCAGCCCGCGGACGACGTAGGCCTTCTTTGCGGAGTCCCATTCGACGCGGCTCTCCCAGTAGCGCGCCGTCTCCAGGAAAATCTCGGCGCCTTCGCCCAGCCAGAATTTCCTGTCGCCGCTGGCCTTCACATACCAGTCGATGCCGTAGGCTATGTCGGAGCCGACATGCTCCTGCCAGCCGGCCGAGGCACCCTGCCGCCCATGTATCGAGCTTGTCCAGGGATAGAACGCGCCTGCGCGGCCCATTTCCTTTGCGTTCTTCCTGGCGTCGTCAAGCATGCGCCATCTGTAACGGAGCAGGGCCTTTGCCGTCTCCGGCTGAGTGTGCGTGTAGAAAGGGAGCATATATATCTCCGTGTCCCAGAAGACCAGCCCCGAATAGCCGTTTCCGTGCAGCCCCTTGGCGCCCAGCGAGACTCCGTCGTCTCCGGGATTCGCCAGCGACGCAAGATGGAAGATGTTGAAGCGGATCCCTTTCTGTGCTCGGGCGTCCCCCTCGATCCTTATGTCTGACTTCTCCCACACGTCCGCCCAGGCCTTCGCATGGGATCGGAAGAAAGCCTCCGGCGAAATCCTTCTTATGCGCCGAAGATCCTTTGACGCCTTTTCGGAAGGGTTTTCTGAGTCCCTGCTTGTCCACACGGAAACGGTTTTACAAAACGAAACCGCCCGCCCCTTCTCCACGCGCAGCGGAACCGACTCGCACACCTTTTCATCATTGCGCGATGAGGATTTAGGGCCGGCGCCTTCCACCTCAAGGCATGAAGTCACAGCGACTTCGAGACCAGTCTGTCGGGTTGCCGCCGAAAGGCAAACTCCGTCCTTCCCCATGTCCTTGGCCGCGACCTTGTGGAACCTGGATTCCCTCGACGGAGAGGCATACTTGACCGACCATGCGTCTATGGAGCTGGACATTGTGATTCCCGCAGAGTAGTCCATGGGGACAATCCTGCCCATGATCACCGCCGCATGCTTGTCCTGCTGATGCAGGAGCCGCACCGTCTCGAGACGGGTCGTGTGAGCCGCGGCGTCGCGCCAGACGATCCTCGTGAAAAGCATCCCCTGCTTCAGATCAAGCGCACGGTAATATTCCAGAATCTTGCCCTTCCTGATGTCGAAGTCGAAGCCTTCGACGTTGAGGCCGATACCCAGCCAGCACGGCAGGTTGACGATTTCGTGCGCGTGGCCGTGGGTCTGATCATAGATGCCTGCCACATAGAACCCCGGATCGGCAAGCGCCGGATTGGTTTCGATCGACGCCCGCACACCCATGTAGCCGTTCGCCAGCGCGAAAATCGACTCATAATGGGACAGATGGCCTTGAACAAACTTCTTTTCCTCGAAAAGCCATTCCGAATCGCTTAACTTGGGAAGAAAACCCATGGAATGTCTCCTAGTTCTTCATGTAAATTACTTCATCGATAAACTACGTGTTCTTGACTTTTTCCATAACTCCGCTTAACAATTTTCGGACTTTCTCTGATATGCCGATGATTGTCCCGGCTTCTCCAACATCGATGCTGGAGCCGCAAAACACAGCGTCCTCACCTCCGGTTCCGGAGCCGTGGGTCCCCCGGATTTTAGAGGTGTCGAGGGAAACGCTCATCGGCGGCCACAGCGACATGAAAAGTTCGCACGGATCGAAGCCGGGCTTGCTGTGGATGTCTACGTGGCGGGCGTAGTCCGGCGCCTCCGAATCCTTGTCCCACCACCGGTATGCGAACCAGTATCCCGGCTCGGCCTCGAGTATGAGGTCGCCGGCGTTCCTGTGGTCGATTTTTGCATGGTCATGGACCGCCTTGACGCCCTTGGTCTTCGAAAACAAATTTCTGATGTCCTCGATGTCGCCAGGATTTTCAATGTAGACATGGGCGACCTGATGGTCCACCATCGCGAACGCCCTCGACGACCACAGGTCGGGATAGAGCATTCCATTGACCGTCCTGGTGTAGAAATAACCTTTTCCCCTGGAAGGATAAAATCCGTTCTCGCGCAGAATCTTATTGGGGAGGACGGCACTTTCCGCCGGGGTTATCGCGTAGTCTCCAAAAATCAGGAATTCGTAGCCTGCGGATTTCGCAGCGGAGAGGAGCTTTTCAATCATCAGTTCCACTTCGCCGAAAGCCTTTGCCGCCTTGGCGGACTCCGGCCCGTGCCTCTGCAGGTCGTAGTCGAGGTGGGGGATGTATGCCAGAAGCAGTTCGGGCGCGAGAGCGGATTTTAGCACTTCGCATGTGGCGTCGCAGATCCAGCGGCTTGATTTTGAGGAAGTGAAGGGGCCCCAGTAGCTGAAGAGGTTGAACTTGCAGCCGATTTCGGAGCAGACATCATCATAAAGCCGGTCAGGGCAGGAGTAAAAGGCTTGGATCATCCCGCCGTGATGCTTGTGCACTGGTGTCGGCGAGAGGATGAGATCGCTGTCGCTTCCCAGGCTGTTCTGCCAGCAGATCTGGCCCACCCTGCCATGGGTATTCCGCAGCCCGTCCCAAATCCTCGCGCCGGAATACAGCGACGACGACTGCTCCCAGAATAGCGTCCTGCGGAGTTCGCGGCTGTAGAAACCGTTGGCGACCATGCCGTGCTCCGACGGAGGCAGCGCCGTGCGGAAGCTCGCCTGGACCGGACAGGTCAGGGCCGGGAACACGGTCTCGGCCGGCCTCGGTCCGAGCCCCTTCCAGAATTCAGCCCTGCTATACCGTTCCCAGAGGCGGTATCCCAGCGCCGCAACATCCACAACCAGTAGCTTCATCGAAGAGCCCCTTCTACATA
>CAZWRV010000159.1:0-8584 GCA_964636325.1 uncultured Victivallaceae bacterium
GCCGTGCTGAGCCGCGGTTGAGCTTGGCTCAACCCTCCGGAAGACGACAAAGTTCCCGACAAAGCTAGCGGCAAAGATGTTCGAGTTTCAGGGGCATACTTCCAGGGCGGTTGTGGACAGGATTGAAACTGCCAGTCTTCGGTATTATTTTCCAGCTTTTTAACCACTTCATAGAGGCGGGTCAGGAAATCTGAAATGAAACTCAACGATATTTCACCTGTATGGCGATGGACGATAGGTGCGTTCATCTTCCTTATTGTCTCCACGGTATTGTTATGGTTCCTGATGCTGAACAGCCTTGACGCACAACTGAAGGCCGAGCTGCAGAAGGTCCGCGACAAGGGTTATCCGGCCACGCTTGAAGAGCTGGACGCCTGGTATCCGGAAGTCACGGACGGCGAGAACGCGGCGGACATCTACAAAAAAGCCTTCGTAGAGCTGGTTGATATTGAAGTTTGCGACTTTTCATCTTTAGGTTCGGAAAAGGAGGAGGGGACGAATGCTGTAGGAATGGCACAGCAATTCAAGCCCCGAGGCAAGATGGGCGACAAAATTCCGATCTGCGGGATGTTCAGCGTTCCGGCGCCGGGAGACCCTCTGTCTGACGAGGTGAAACGGATATCCCGTTTCTATCTTGATGCGAACGCTGAGGCGATCGCCATCATCAAGCAGGCGTCGAAGGTCGGCAGATGCCGTTTCCCTGTCGATCTGAAACAAGGTGCCGGCGTCCTTCTTCCCCATCTTAGCAATTTGCGACAAAGCGTCCGCCTGCTATCGCTTGAGTCGCTTCTTGCCGCGGAAGACGGCGATGCCGAGACCTGCACTGCGAACTTCGAGGTGATGCAGGGCGTGGCGTCCTCCCTGGACCGGGAACCGATTTTCGTGTCATATCTTGTCCAGACAGCCTGCATAGGTTTGGCGATAAACTCCCTCGAAAACGCATTCTCCCACGTCAAGTTCAGCGATGTCCAGCTTCTGCGGATTTCGCAGGCGCTGAACAAGATGGACAACCCCGAAGGTCTGACGCGGGCGCTTGCCGGGGAACAGGCCATGCTGCTTGTCATGGACTGGAAGAGTATCATATCCCAGAACAGACTGCTAGCGCAGCTGGGTGAAACCATTGGATTTTGGAAGTCTCTTAAGATCGACTGCATCCAGCTTGCGTCTCCGTCGCTTGAGAACACGCGCAAACCGTTCCCCATGGCGCTTGAGGCTGCCGCCGCTGAAAAGAAGAGGATAGAGGATAACTTGAAGAAATCAGACCGGGGTTTTCCGCCGATAGAAAAGACTAGGAGCTTTCTGATCGAAAGCTTCATACTGCCGTTTCCAGCCTCTCTGGATAAGAAGGCGCGCTGTGTCGCTTCGGTGAAGTCGGCCCTGGCCGCGGCCGCCGTCGAAAGATACCGCCTCAAATACGACCGTCTTCCTGAATCTCTTGACGCCCTGGTTCCGGAATTCCTGGATGCGGTTCCGGAGGATCCGTTCACCGGCGGGAAGCTTTCATTTATTCAGGGGGATCTTTTTTATGTGGTGTCCGAGTCGAAGGATGAAGGAGCCTCTCCGGGCGCCGAGAGAAAAGACTTTGTCCTGAACAAGGTCAAGGAATACGGTGGCAAACCCGAGAGATCTGACAGGAAGCTAAACGTCTTTACGCGCAAGGGATATGCGGTCTACAGCCTGGGTATCAACCGGACGGACGAGAAAGGTCTAAGCTACGTCAATTATGGCGACGTCCCGTTCCGGGTGGCGATGAGGCCGGAATAGATACGACTGCGGTCGTTTGCAATCGACTGCACCCGGTCGCGGTCGGAAAAAGGTAAAGTTTGCGTAAAGATGGATCAAGCTTTCAGTGCCGTGTTTACAGGCTTTCCAGGTCCTGGAGTATGAGTTCCGCGGCTTTCATGCCGGAGTAGATCATTCCGCCGAAGATGGGGCCCATGCGGAACGAGCCGTGGACGCCGTTTGCGGCCATTCCGGATACGAAGAGGCCGGGGTAGACGCATGAGGTGTTTTCAATCGTGGACCTTTCGCCCTCTTCGACCCACATGGGCTTCTCGCCCATGATGCCGCCGGTCTTGGTCCTGAGCTTGATGCCGGCCTTCTTGGCGATCTTCGCGGTGAGTTCCGCGTTGTGGCCGCCTGCGTCGAGGACGGTTTTCGCCTCGACTATGAGCGGATCGACGTGGAGGCCGTTTTCGAGGACTTCGTTCCAGTTGACGACGACGCCCGCGATGCGGTCGTTCTTGATGACGAGATCTTCGACGGCGATACCGTTGAAGAGGACGGCGCCGGCGTGGACGGCGTGGTATGTGAGGGCGGCGGAGACTTCGACTGAGTCGGCGGTGACGATTTCGGGGCAGCCTTCGACGCCGTGGAGCCTGATGCCGAATCCGTCGAGGATGTCACGCAGGGATTCCGGGAAGACGATCTCGTTGAAGAGCATGGCGCCGCCGGTGATTCCGCCGCCGGGCTTGAGGCGCCTTTCGAAGATCGCGACCTTGCGGCCGGCGCGCGCAAGATCGTATGCGCAGACGAGGCCGGACGGCCCGGATCCGACGATGGCGCAGTCTATCCTGAGGTGCTCCTGGAGCTTGGCGAAGTATCTGTCGATTATTGCCTTTGTAACTGCGTATTCCATAAATCCCTCCTAATTTTTCAGATTTCTGACTAGTTTATGAATCTGGGCCAAAGGGCGGAAAATCTTTCATTCTGCGGTTCAGGGTTGCTGGCCGGAAATCTGAACTTGAAATCCCTCCTGGGGGCGGTATTTCACAACAACTCTTTTTCCCAACGATCAGAAAGCCTTAAGAGAATATCTGAGCAAACAGGGAAACCGAATGATGAATCCAAGCCCGCTGTGAATTGGAAGTTGAATGTTCGATGTTGAGAGTTCAATGTTGAATGTTGGATGTTCGTCAGAGGCTGTCGCGGTCTGCGGACCAGCTGAATATCTCCTTTTCGACGCTCTTCCATTTGGGGCGCTGCATTGCCGCGGAGGAGAAGTCCTTGAAGAGTCCGCGGAAGACATCGAGGAATATCTGCAGGCTGTTTATCCTTTCGGCGAAGGCGCTCTGTGCGTCCATCTCTTCGTTTTCGGGGAGGCTGAATCCGGAGAACGCGAAGAGGTCGGCGTCGAAGGATGTCTTCCATACGTCCTTGCCCCTTGAAAGGAGAAGCCTCGCCTTCCTGAGCTTCTTGCCGACGGCGAGGCCGGCCTTGGCCTCGGCGCTGCGGACTGGATTGCCCTTGCGGACGACGGTTTCGGCGGCGCCCTCCGCCTCCTCCTCGCCGAACGCGAGGGTGAGCGGGCCTTCGACGATCAGCTCGAAGTCGCCGTACTGCGGGTGTGTGATCTTGCCGCCGCTGTTCTCGCTGAAGAACCAGAGCCAGGTGAGGAAGTCGCGTCCGGGTGTGGACTCCTCGGTCTCCTTCGCGCCTTCGGCGAACTTGACGGAGGGCAGGGCATCCGGCTTCTGCTTGTGGGCGCCATACATGAGCTCCGCGACGTCGAACTGCCTGGGCTCGATCTTCAGCGTCTCGAAGAAGACCTGCGTGAACATCTCCACGGCCTTCTGCGACGTCGTCGCGAGATAGAGGTTCCTGGAGTTGGTGTCGAGTACGAAGGGAATCGCCTTCAGCGTGGGCGGCATCTGCGGGAGGCGCTTCTCCTGGATGCTCTTCCTGATCTCCTTGCGCATCTTGGAGGGGACGTAGCTCTGCTTGTTGGCGAGCATGTATTCGAGCTCCTCCTTCCTGCACTCGGCCTGGAGGAGCGCGCGGGGCACCTTCCGCTGGGCCAGGCGAAGGGCGATGTGGATGAGGCCTCCGCAGACGGCGGTACTCTCGTCTATCTCCCTCTCAAGAAGATGGCGGCCGCTGACCCAGCCGACCGAGAGCTCCTCCTTGATGTCGTCAAGCTTGCCCGCGGCCTTAGCGGCGAACTTGTCAAGGATGTTCTCGGGCAGCTTCTCGTAGATATGGAAGACGGTGAGCGCGAAACTTCCGTTCTCAAATGGCATGGTAAACCTCCGTTCAGCCAGAAAGGCGGCAAGGATTTGTTGTTGAAAAATCCGAAGCTCGAAGCTCGAAATCCGAAACAAATTTAAAAAAGGAAATTAGGAAATCAAATATTTCTTATATTTCGGATTCCGATATTCGGATTTGGGATTTTATTCCGGTTTGGCCGGTCAGACCTCTTCGCCGACTTCCCATCGGAGGAAGCGCCTGATCTTGACTCCGGGGTTGGCCTTTTCCACGGAGACCTTGTCGTCTCTGAGCCATGGCTGGCGGACGAGGCAGACGTCGGAGAACCACTTGTTGAGCTTGCCGACGACTATCTTCTCCACGATCTCCTTGGGCTTGTTGCCCTCGACCTGCGAGGCGCCGATCTCCTTTTCCTTTTCGATGATGGCGGCGGGGATGTCTTCGGGCCTGACGTATTTGGGGCTGAAGGCGGCCACATGCATGCAGATGTCCTTGAGGGCTGTCTCGGTGGGCTTTCCCTCGACTTCGACGAGGACGCCGATTTTTCCGCCCATGTGCAGGTAGCTGCCGAATACGCCGTCGCCCGCCCATCGGGTCACTCGCCGGATCTGCATGTTTTCGCCGATCACTGCTATGAGGCCGGTGATCTCCGCCTTGCCTGCCTCCTGGGCCTTCTGGCTGAGATCCCCGGTGTCGGGCATGTCCGCGGCCTTGGAGGCGAGATCCTCGACGAACTTCTGGAACTTTTCGTTCTTCGCGACGAAGTCTGTCTCGCACATGACTTCGGCGACGGCGGCCGCGCCTCCCTTTATGGAAATCCTGATCAGTCCTTCCTTGACGCTTCTGCCAGCCTTCTTCTCGGCCTTGATGATGCCCTGCTTCCTCAGGGATTCGATGGCCTTGTCGAAGTCGCCGCCGCACTCGGTGAGGGCCTTCTTGCAGTCCATCATGCCTGCGCCGGTCTTGTCCCTAAGTTCCTTTACAACTGCCGCGCTTATCTCAACCATTGGAATGTCCTCCGTAAATTTTTGATGTCGATAGAATCGATGTGATCGAAGGAATCGACAGATTCGATTATTTTATGATGGTCAAATCCGGTATTATTTCTGCTCGGGGGCCGCGGGCTGTTCCTTGGCGGGCTCCTTGTCTCCGGCGTCCTTCTTTTCCTCGCCCGCCTTCTTGATCCTGGGCCCGCCACTCTTCTTCTTCGGGGCGGGTGCTGCCGCTTCGCCTTCCTTTGCGGGCTTGTCGGCGTCTGTATCGCCGGCCTTCGGCGGGGCCTCGGCGGACTTGGAGCTGGCGCCGGTGGCCTGCTTGCGTGGAGGCTTGTCGCCGCTTCTCCTCGGGCCGCCCCTCTTCCTGTCGCCGTCCCTCCTGCGCGGAGGCCTCTTATCGGACTTAACCTCTTCCTTCTTCTCGACCTCCTCGACGATCTTGCCTTCCGCGACGTTCTTGGCATAGAGTTCGACCGCGCAGGCGACCGCCTCGGCGATGACGTCCATGATGACCTTGATGGAGCGGACCGCGTCATCGTTGGCGACGATGGGGTGGCTGACCAGGTCCGGATTGGCGTTGGTGTCAAGGATGGCGACGATAGGGATGCCCAGCTTGTTGGCCTCCTTGACGGCGATGTCGTCGTGGCAGATGTCGACCACCACGAGCGCCTTTGGCAGGCCCTTCATCTCAGCTATGCCGTCCAGGGTCCTGTGGAGGCGCTGGGAGTTTCTGGCGATGGAAATAATCTCCTTCTTCTTGAGCGTCGAGTTCTCCGCGTCGGCGACGATCCTGTCGAGCTCCTTCATCTTGGAGATGCTCTTCTGGATGGTTGCATTGTTGGTGAGCGTCCCGCCCAGCCAGCGCTCGGTGACGTGGAACATCTTAGATTTTTCTGCGGCGGCCTTCACAACCTCCTGCGCCTGGCGTTTCGTGCCTACGAAGATTATCTTGCCCCCTTCGGAAACGATGTGCTGGAGGAAGTTGCATGCGTCGGCGATCTGCCTGATGGTCTTGCCGAGGTCGATGATGTAGATTCCGTTCTTCTTGCCGTAGACATAGTCCTTCATCTTGGGGTTCCAGCGCTTGGTCTGATGCCCGAAGTGGACGCCCGCCTCGAGAAGATGTTTCACCGTCAGAGTTTCCATCGATTCCTCCTGCTTCGTTCTGGACCCTTTGCGACGGCGCATGGCGCCGTGAAGAAGTCCTGGGTTGGATTGTTTTGCTGATTGTGGTGGATGCAAAACCGAAGTTTTGCATCCCAGGTGCCGGGCGTCTGGTTTCAGCTGATTAGCGGAACAAATCAGGAGAATAACCCTTCATTGGTCCTGCTGACACCTGAACGCTGGCTACTGGACAGCTCCAATTGCAGGCTATGCTATGCAATTGGCTCTGTTGCTTTCTGCTTGTCCAATGGCGGGAACGAGTCCGCCCGTCATTAGACAAAGCCGCATATTATAATACAGATTGCGTTTTCGGCAAGCCCCGGGATGGATTTTTGCAGAAAATACGTGGGCTCACAGGTTTTTCCCGCGGCCTTCAACCTAATTGCCGCAGTTGAAAATATGCTTTATAAATTAACACTCTCATAATTTGTTTTGCGGAGAGTCCAATTGTGAAGCACAGATATGGAAAGGCAAGCATTTCAAAAAGCTTATTGAGATTTTGCCGTGATTCCTGAAAATTGCCAAAGGCTGTTGAATTCCAGGGCTTCAAGGATATTTTTTAAAGAAAGAAAAAAGGAAAACGGAGGCAACATGAGACCAGTAACACTTTTCACGGGACAGTGGGCGGATCTGCCGATCGCCAAGCTTTCCAAGATGGCGAAGTCGTGGGGCTACGACGGGCTGGAGCTCGCGTGCTGGGGCGACCACCTCGACGTAAACAAGGCTGCTACAGACACGAAATACTGCAAGGAGCATCTGGCGATGCTGAAGAAGAACGGAATCCAGGTCTGGGCGATCAGCCACCACCTCGCCGGCCAGCTCGTATGCGACCCCAACAACGACTCACGCTCAGACATGTTCGCCCCCCCGGACTGCGCCGGCAACGCCGAGAAGAAACGGCAGTGGGCCGTCCAGACGATGAAGAACACTGCCAAGGCCGCCCAGAACCTCGGCGTTTCCGTGGTCAATGGCTTCACCGGTTCCTCGATTTGGCACATGCTTTACAGCTTTCCGCCGGTTTCCGACCAGATGATCGAGGACGGCTTCAAGCATTTCGCGAAACTGTGGAATCCCATCCTGGACGTCTTCGACAAGTGCAACGTGAAGTTCGCGCTAGAGGTGCACCCAACCGAGATCGCGTTCGACATAATCACCGCGAAACGCGCCCTCGACGCCGTCGGACGCCGTCCCGCCTTCGGATTCAACTTCGATCCGAGCCATCTGCAGTGGCAGCTTATGAACCCGGCGATGTTCATCAAGGAGTTCCCCGACAGGATCTACCACGTCCACATGAAGGACGCCGCCGTGACGCTCGACGGCAGGACGGGCATCCTCTCGTCCCACCTGAACTTCGGACAGCCCGGCAGGGGCTGGGACTTCAGGAGCCTCGGCCACGGCCAGGTAAACTTCGAGGAGATCATCCGCGAGCTGAACAGGGCCCAGTACAAGGGGCCGCTGTCGGTCGAATGGGAGGACTGCGGCATGGAGCGCGAATACGGCGCCAAGGAGGCGTGCGATTTTGTCAAGAAGCACAACTTCGCGCCGTCCAACGTCCAGTTCGACGCGGCGTTCGACAAGTAAAATATTCCATATTTCCTGTACTGACGGCATTTTAAGCGGCTGGCAGTATGACAGATAAGCTTGGATCCGGGAAATATGAACTGAAAATCTTCCGAAGGAAGAGTTTTCATATGGAAAGGGCGGTCCGCTCGGATCGTCCTTTTTTATGCATTTCAAAATAGCGAGTGATAAATGAACCTTGAGCATATACCAGTGAAGATCCGGCGTGATTCTGCGACACCTATATTTATGCGTGGATCTCGGTTGTTCCATCAGTGAACTAGGCCCTTTCACTGAATATTTACCTGCCAGAAGGATCGGATGGACGTTGATCCGTCGAAGAATAAGGCTTATCGACACGAGGAAGGCAAATCGATGGTTAAGGTTCAGAAGTCCCGATCTGACGCGAGCACCGGATTGTGGGTCGGAATAATATTCTGCTCGGTCGCCGTGCTACTGTGGGCGCTACTGGCGTATGACGCGCTGGACGGCGAGATTCGGGTTGGCGGGAATCGTGGCGGGCGCGCAGAGGTGATCTGCCTTGATAAAGACAGAAGAGGGTTTGTCTTGCATGTAGCCTGGAGCGGTGCTTTGATAGGAGTAGTCGGATTGGCCGGAGCGTACTCGATCCGCAGATACATTTCAGCGACACGTTCAATTTCAAAGCCGGAATCGAAGTCCGGCTTAATCAAGGGGTGATGGCAGTGACATCAGGACGGAGGTGCGGTCTGTACTGACCGCCTTTATAAGGAATTATACTCCTTTAGGCTGAAAAATTTACATTTTGATTGCGGAGATTTCGGGAATTGCTCCGTATTCTGAGAGGCAGCAGTAAAGAATGGTGAGACTGGATAAGTGGATGACTGTATGGATGGGTGTTG
>CAZWRV010000160.1:0-7559 GCA_964636325.1 uncultured Victivallaceae bacterium
ACTCGATGGAGGGCGAAGCCGTGCTGAGCCGCGGTTGAGCTTGGCTCAACCCTCCGGAAGACGACAAAGATAACGACAAAGTTCGCGACAAAGATGGGCGAGTTTCAGAGGAGATTGCACGGAACCGGGGTCAGGAACTTCCCTGTTTTCAGATATGCTTCGAGGTTGAGCATGGTTTCGCGGCATTTGCGCTCGACAGACTCCCTGGTGTTGAAGGCGTTGTGCGGGGTGAGGATTACGTTGGGATGCTTCATCAGATTCAAGGTTGCGGCTACGCTTTTCCTTGAAGAAGCCGGCAACTGGGCGGGCTTTTTCCCGTCCCGCAGGACGGCAGCAAGCTCCTTCTCGCAGTCATAGACGTCGAGTCCGACTCCAGCAAGCCTCTTTTCCTTGAGAAGCCGCAGCAGATCCTGCGAAGGGGAGACCTCGCCGCGTCCGACACTTATGAAGATACCGCCCTTCGGCATTTTCATGAGCTTTTTGTATCCGAGCATTCCTCGTGTGAGTTCAGTCAAAGGAAGTGCGCTGACAAGAATTTCCGCACGAGCCAGCCCCTTGTCGAGGGGAAGATAATCCAGTCCGTAATCTTCCTTCATCTCCTTGCGGGGAACAATATCGACCCCCTTGACGTCCATGTGCAGGCCGTGTGCGATGTCGACTACCTGCCCGCCGATTCTGCCGACGCCGACCACCGTGATTCTGCGCCCGCAGACTTCGCGTCCGGTGAGGCCGTCCCGGTGGAAAGCCTTGAAGGATTCCCTCTGGCGTTCAAGGTTTCTGAGGAGTGCGGTCCACAGCATGAGCGCATGCTCTGCGACAGCTCTGGCAGCATATTCGGGCAGATAGGCCGAGGGAATCGCAGAACCAAGCTCATTCAAGTATCCGGTGATGTGGTCGTAACCGGTTGAACGAGTGATTATTCCAGCAAGACAAATCCTCCATTCCGGAGGGATTCTTGACTGGGTCCTGATGGAGATTATCGGGGCCGGAGGCAGCTTGTGGCCGGACTCCTGTATCGTCTTCCAAGTGAAGAGGGCCCTCGCACCTTCAGGGAGGAACTTCCTAAGAAACTCCTGCTCCTCCTCGAAGGCCTCGTAGAAGACGGCATGATATCGTCTGCTATGCATGGCGGACCGGATCCAAATAAGAAGTCGGACTAGTCAGATTCGTCAGACCAGTCCGACAAAAAACACTAGCGGAGAATGCGGCTAATTTTTCTCTTCCGCGGGCTTGGCCTCGTCGGTTTTCGGAGCTTCCGCGTTGGGGAGCGGAGGGGGTATGTCAGGAGCGGCTTCAGGCTTGGCCTCGGCCTTCTTCTCCTCCGGCTTCGGCGCAGGCGCGGCATCCTTCTTGACCGGCTTCATGGTGATGGTTCCACCCTTGACCTTCTTCACGATGGTTCCGTCGGGCATCGTCTCGGTCGTTTCCTTGAAAGGTTCAGCCTCCTTTGCCGCCGGCTTTACCGTCACGCTGCCGGCAGGGGCGTCAACCGACGTGCCTTCCTTGGCGGGCTCAGGCTTCTTCTCCTCCGGCTTCGCCTCGGGCTTGTCTTCCTTCTTTACTGGTTTCATGGTGATGGTTCCACCCTTGACCTTCTTCACGATGGTGCCGTCAGGAAGTGTCTCGGTTGACTCCTCGTCGGAGGCGACAGGGACTGCGGCGGAAGTCTTGCCCGGCTCGGGCTTCTTCCCGTCGTCCTTGGCAAGGAGGGACGGTTCGCGGTCGATGATTCCCTTCTTAGCGGCGTCCCTGTGGCCGGTTATGATTCCAAGGGCTAGCGTGATTGTGAAGAACAATGCCGCGAAGACCACAGTCATCCTGGCCAGATGGCTCTGCGCCTGAACCCCGAAGACCGATTCGCCCATACCGCCGAAAGCGGTTCCGAAGCCGGAGTCCTTGGACTGCTGGACAAGGACAAGCATGATTAGGAGGGCGGCGATTACAACGTCCAATATTGTAAGGACCCAAATGAAGATGTTAAGCATGTTGACTTTCCCCTTATGGTTTATTTGACTGCGTTAGATATGAGTTCGGCGAACTCGGCGGGATTGAGGCTGGCCCCTCCCACAAGCGCGCCGTCTATGTCTTGCATCGCCATCAGCTCCTTGGAGTTGGACGCCTTGACCGAGCCGCCATACTGGATTATGACCTTTTCGGCGACGTCGGCGCCATGGGACTCTGCGAAGAGCCTTCTTATAAGGGCGTGGACGTCCTGCGCCTGCTGCGGGCTTGCAGTCCTGCCGGTGCCAATAGCCCATACAGGCTCGTAGGCGACGGTGGTCCTGATGAGTTCCTCCTTGGTCATGTCGGCGAAACTTCCTTTGACCTGGCGGACTATCACATCGTTCGTCCTGCCGGCCTCGCGCTCCTCCAAGGTTTCACCGATGCACACTATGGGCAGTAGCCCTGAAAGAAGCGCGAACTTGGCCTTGGTGTTGACAATCGAGTCGGTCTCGTGGAAAAACTGCCGCCTCTCGCTGTGGCCGACGATCACATACTTCACGCCGAGATCCAGGAGCATCGAAGCGGAAACCTCGCCGGTATATGCGCCGGACGCCTTGTCCGACATGTTCTGGGCGCCGAGTTCGACGTTGGTGCCCCTGAGGACGGGGGCTATCCTGTCGATTGAAGTGAAAGGCGGGCATACGGCTATCCTGAGCTTGTCCTTGAGGTCGGCGACCAGCTTGACGAACTTGGCCACGGCCTCATGCGCCTCCGTGGCGGTCTTGTTCATCTTCCAGTTTCCTGCTATGAAAAGTTTGCGCGGCATGATCTTCTCCTGTTCGTTGATTCAAGTTCCTTAGGCTGCCGAGTGTTCGATGTTTAAATTGAATCGGGCTCTCGGAGCGGGCCCGAAACAAAACCTTTAACCCGGCGGTGCCGTACTCAGAGATCATTCAAAGCTACTACGCCGGGAAGCTGCTTGCCTTCGAGGAATTCGAGGGATGCTCCGCCGCCGGTCGAAATGTGCGACATCTTGGACGCGAGGCCGCTCTGGTTGACTGCCGCGACGGAATCGCCCCCGCCGATCACGCTTACGGCGCCCTTGCCGGTGGCGTCCGCGACGGCCTTGCAGACGGCCAGGGTGGCCTTGGCGAAGTTCGGCATCTCAAAGCAGCCCATGGGGCCGTTCCAGACAATGGTCTTGGCCTTCGCGATTTCGGCTGCGTATGCTGCTGAGGTCTTCGGACCGACGTCGAGGGCCATCCATCCGTCGGGAATGTCGTTGCCGACGGTCTGTATCTGCGCGGCGTTGTCGAACTTGTCGGCCGCGAGGTTGTCCAACGGCAGCATGAAGTTCATATTCTTCGCCTTGGCGTCCGCCATTATCTGCTTCGCGGTCTCCAGCAGATCCTCCTCGCATAGGGACTTGCCGATATTGTGGCCCTGGGCCTTGAGGAAAGTGTAAGCCATGCCCCCGCCGATCAGGAGGCTGTCGCACTTCGAGATGAGCGACTTCAGGACTTCAAGCTTGTCGGAAACCTTTGCGCCGCCGATGATTGCGACGAAAGGGCGTTTCGGATTTTCGACGGCCTGTCCGAGATACTGGATCTCCTTCTCCATGAGGAATCCTGCGACCGATACGGGGATGTATTTGCAGATTTTCGCGGTCGAGCCGTGCGAGCGGTGGGCCGAGCCGAAAGCGTCGTTGACATAGACTTCTCCGAGCTTGGCAAGCTCCTTCGCGAATTCCGCCGCAATCTTCTTGTCCTCGTCCGTCTTCGTCTTCATGTCCTCGGCCTTGTGGAAGCGGGTGTTCTCGCAGACGAGGACTTCGCCGGGTTTCAGGGCCTTAGACGCAGCCACCGCCTTCTCGCCGATGCAGTCGTCAACAAACTGAACAGGCTTGCCGAGGAGCTTGGAAAGGACATCTACGGTCGGCTTGAGGCTGAATTCCGGCGCCGGCTTGCCGTCCGGACGGCCGAGGTGGCTCAGAAGGGTCAGAGATGCGCCCTTGTCGAGGACATACCTGATGGTGTCGAGGGCCGCCCTTATCCTGGTGTCGTCCTTGACCTTGCCGTCCTTGACCGGCACGTTGAAGTCCACCCGCATGACGACGCGCTTGCCCTTCAAATCCACGTCCCTGACAGTCTTCTTGCTGAGACCCATGTTCAACCTCCGATATATTGCATTATTTATGAATGATTTTCAGTGTCGGATGAGCAATCTACCGCATCTCCCGCGATTTTCAATCGGACGCACCGCTTTTCTTGTAAGGTTATCTCTATGTCCAGGACAGGCTTCATACTCCTTCTAGGCTGAAAAATTTACATTTTGACTAGTGCAAGCTTGCCGGTCCGGGCAATGCCCAAGTCGATCTTTCCAGGACAAGTTCGACAAGCCTATTTCAGCTTGTTTTTTCCTGGGGCCCGCATATCTTTGGGCATATGAGCAGTAATAATACCTCCAGCAAGAAACACAGGGAATGCCCTGTTCTTGGCCACAGGATCGAGCCGGCTGAATGCGGCGCCGGACGGGGAAGCCGATATGCGTGCCCGTCCACATGCCCCTACAACCCATGGTCGTCTGCGAACTATGCCATGGCTCTTGATATCGACACGCGCGTCTCCGGGAAGGTGATCGCCCGGTTCGTCAAAGAACAGAATGCGGCCGGCATGACCCCGTCCATCCCCGGCGGCAACGACCTTGAGACCAATGCCTTCTTCCTGGACGCTATTTTCCGCAGGCCGGATACCCAGGGGCGCACCTTGTTCCAGCGTTGGAAGGCGGATGGCTTCGCCGGGCTGAACAACGACGAACGCTTCTTCTTCGAGGCCCAGTCAAAGATACGTCCGGCGGCAATCGAGGTGCTCGATGTCAGGCCGGGCGACGAGTGCCTTGTGCTCGACCGGCTCGACCTCTCCGCCCCGCCTGCCGTGATCCATGACAGATCCCTGGCCTCCATCTCGGTGCGCTTCAGCCGCTTCCTCGCGATGACCTTCCCCATGCCGCACTACACACGCCTCTACGGCGCGGCGGTCGAGGTTCCCGAAGCGGGCGTTCTCGAGGCGGAAGAGGTGATCGCGGCATTCGCCTCGCATCTCGGGGGGCCGTCCGGCGGAGAGCCTCTGCGGGACTGGCTGAACGGCAATCTTCCGCTGATGGCCAGGGCGTTCACGGCGCTCAGCTCGGAATTCCGCAGGATCATGGTCGAAAGCGCCGCCGTCGTCGAGACGATAACTACATACCGCCTCCGCTGCGATCCGGAAGAGTTTGCATCACTGATGGACGGGCATGACGACACGGAACCGCAGGACGTTCCCGACGACTATTCGCAGGAAGGCTACTGCGATTCGTGGTGCTGGCTTTCCCGGAAGGAGGATGGCGGCGACGCGCTCATGAGCATCCATTCCGTCGGGCGGCCGATACTGGGAAACGTCTTTCTTTCGGAGACGAGGGTTCGTCTGTCCACCATACGCGAGTCGCGCCATGCCAGGCTGAGGAGCGCTTTTGAAAAGGCCACCGGACGAAAGGTAGAATTCGAGAATGAGAAGAAGATCGACCATACACGGCATCTGCGCCCGGAGAGGCTTGACGCCGGCGACAAGGCGCTTGTCCCCCCATCCCTCCTCACGCATGCGCCGCGCCTGGAATTCTCTTCGAGCTTTCTGATCCAGGACGAAGCTCGGCATCTGCAGGATAATGCCCGGGTCCTTATGGACAACCACTACAGGAAATGGCTGGATCAAAGCATAGAGACGCTTGGCGGCCTGACGCCGCGCCAGGCTGCGGCCGACCTCGTAATGCGGCCCAGGTTGGCCTGCCTTGTGAAGTCGATGATCCACAGAACCGAGCTCCGGCGGAAGCAGGACGACACGGACGAGGAACTTTCGTGGGTCGCCGTGGAACTGGGGCTCGACGAACTCGGGATTCGGCCCCATGCGAACCGCCCGAATCCCTGATCTGCCCACCGACGGAAGGCGTCGCCGGGCATGGGCTACGTTCTTCTTTTGCGGCGGGATGGATCGGACGTCGCCAGCCTCTTCCCAAGTGTAGGACACTGCATGGCTGTCATTTCCCCGCCTTCAAATATTATGACGTGCCTGTCGTCGCCAGCTCCGAGGCGCTGGGGCTTCCTCTTGCTCAGGCTCTTCAATTCCCTTATAGTCGTCTCAAAATGATCGTTCCTGTATCCGCAGTCGCACACATAGCTTGATGGGAAGATTTCGCGTGGCATGGATATTCACCCTTTCATCACATTGCTCACACAGCCAGAGCGCGAATCGTGCCGTATTTCAGGGCCGCTTATTTTTCTGAGCCTGACAACACCGGCATGATTTTAGGTTTCGAAGGCCCCGTGGATGTTCTGCAATGACAATGCCGATGCAAGCGCCTTGACTCGCGAAGGGAATAGGGATTTGCCGTAAGGCCAGTCGGTCTCAAACGATACCCTGTCTTCCGGAGATATGGTTACCATCGCCTGCTGCTTGACGAAGCCCGTCCGCGGTTCAATGCAGATTGACACCTCGCGGTGCCCGCAGATGGCCGTGCGGTTTTTTTCGATCCAGTCCGCCAGGAGCGGGAGGAACGATGACTTGCTGCTAAACTTGATGGTCATGTGATCGCTCAATCATTTGCCCTTCTGAAATCCTCAACCTGTATATATCCCTTGCGCTTAAGGCTCATTGCAAAGTCAGTATCCGATCCGCCTGAAGACTTGATAGAGGTCGCGTCGTTCAGATCGGCTTCAGCCTGGGCCGAGGCGCTGCCTTCGATGCCGAAAACATGTTTCGGGTTTACTAGGCAGAAGTGTTCGCGCCACTCGTCCGCTGTGACCTGCTCGTAACATAGGACGGACGGCATATACCGGCCATTCCCGCCGTAGCTGCCATTTTCAAATCTGAAGCGCGCCGTCGGAGGCACGGCCGGATCCTCGGACGGCTTGCCAGCAAGGCAGCATCTCTTGTATTTCCTGCCGCTGCCACAGGGACAGGGCTCATTTCTTCCGATATTCACTTCTCTTGCTCCCGTATAAGACGTGCCTCGTTGTGGTTCCTCTTGCTTGACCTGCCGCAGCCCTTGTCGATGACGGCCAGCGACGGCAGGAGGATGCAGAGGATTGCGCGGGGTATGCTCATTTTGAATCTCCCAGCCTTGACTCCATTAGGAAAACCTCGAAATCGTCTCTCATGCCGTAGAAATCTATTACCGCTATCGGACGGCCTTCATCCGGAACGATGTCAGTCCAAAGCTCAAGTTCCTTTACCGGATGTTTCCAGAGCCACCGCTTGGATTCGCCGTCCAGTTCCGGCTTGTCGGGGATGTCTAGCTTCTCAAGGATTTCCTTCCACTTGGCGGCAGGAACGCTGACATTCTCGAAGCACCGCATCCGCAGGCCGACGTCGAAGTTCTTCCTGATCTTCTCCGCCATTTTCCAAGATATGGTGGTCATATGGCTCCTCTGAAACTCGCCCATCTTTGTCGCGAACTTTGTCGTTATCTTTGTCGTCTTCCGGAGGGTTGAGCCAAGCTCAACCGCGGCTCAGCACGGCTTCGCCCTCCGTCGAGTTTCTGAACGACAGAACTGCGAATCTCGCAGATGGCCACTCCTCTGAAAC
>CAZWRV010000161.1:0-7095 GCA_964636325.1 uncultured Victivallaceae bacterium
CAAGCTACCTGCGCGCCGCAAGGGCGCCTTTTTCCCGCAGGGAAAAACCTAGTCCTTACTCCTCGCCGCTGAAGGCGTCCTTGCCGATGAGGGGGACGAAGCGGCAGCCTGTGCTCTGGGTGATCTCGAGCTGGATTTCGGAGACCTTGACAGCCTTGAGCAGCTGCTGGATGAAGAGGTTCCCCACGGGGATGACTATTTTACCGCCGATTTTCGTCTGCTGGACCAGCGGATCCGGGATTTTTGGAGAGGCTGCTGTGACGATCACTCCGTCGTAGGGAGCGTCGTCAGGCCAGCCAAGGCAGCCGTCGCCCACGCATATCTTTATCCTGTCCAAGTAGGTGAATGGCGAGAGGTTTTTGGCGGCGAAGTCCGCCACCTTGTCGAGCCGTTCGACCGTGACCACGCTGTGGCCCATGTGCGCGAGTATGGCGGCCTGGTATCCGGAGCCGGTTCCGATTTCGAGCACTTTGGCGGCGGAGTCATGCGGCAGTTCGAGCAGTTCGGTCATCAACGCCATCATGTATGGCTGCGAGATGGTCTGGCCGAGTATCGTAGGCAGGGGGTTGTCGTCGTACGCCTCGCTGACATGCTCCTCGGTGACGAAGCATTCGCGGGGGACCGTGCGGAACGCGTCGAGAACCTTGGGGTCTTTGATGCCGCGCGGGACAAGCTGTTCTTCAACCATGGCATTCCTTGCCGACTCGAAAGGATCGTATGCGACGTTGATCATCTTATTCCCATTCGATGGTGCCCGGCGGCTTGGACGTGAGGTCGTAGACGACGCGGTTGACGCCGTCCACCTCGTTGATTATCCGGTTTGAGATGTGCGCGAGGAGGTCGTATGGGAGCCTCACCCAGTCGGCGGTCATTCCGTCGGTGCTGTCGACGATCCTGAGGGCAACGACGTTCTCGTAGGTCCTTTCGTCTCCCATGACGCCGACGGTCTTGACGGGGAGCATGACGGCGAAGGCCTGCCATACCTTGTAGTACCAGCCTGTCTTCTTCATCTCGTCTATGACTATCCAGTCGGCCTCGCGCAGTATGTCGAGTGATCTTTTGTTGACAGGGCCGATCATGCGGACAGCGAGTCCGGGGCCGGGGAAGGGCTGGCGCATTACGATTTCCTCGGGAAGGCCGAGCTGGCGGCCGACTTCGCGAACCTCGTCCTTGAAGAGGCAGCGCAGGGGTTCGAGGAGCTTCAGCTTCATCTTTGCGGGGAGCCCCCCGACGTTGTGGTGGCTCTTGATCATTGCGCTGGGGTTGCCGCCGATGGGGACGCTTTCAATTACGTCAGGATATGTCGTGCCCTGTGCGAGGAACTTGGCGTCCTTTATCTTCGAAGCCTTCTCTTGGAAGACCTTGATGAACTCGTGTCCGATGATCTTCCGCTTCCTTTCGGGATCCTCGACGTCCGCGAGATTCGAGAGGAACCTTTTCTCGGCGTCGGCGTAGACGAGCCTGATGTGGAAGTTTCTTCCAAATACCTCCCTGACGCGCTCCGGCTCTGACTTCCTGAGGAGCCCGTTGTTGACGAAGATGCAGGTCAGCTGGCCGCCAACGGCCTTGTGAATGAGGGCGGCGGCAACGGACGAGTCGACTCCGCCGCTGAGGCCGAGGACGACCTTGTCGCGTCCGACGGCGGTCCGGATTTCGCGTACCGATGTTTCGATGAACGACTTCATCGTCCACAGTCCGCGGCAGCCGCAGATTCCGCGGCAGAAGTTGCGTATTATTGTCCTGCCTTTAGGAGTGTGGACGACTTCGGGGTGGAACTGCAGCCCGTATATTTTCCGGGCGGGGTCGGCGACCACGGCGTATTCGGTGTTGTCGGTTTCCGCAAGAACCTTGAAGCCGGACGGGAGTTCGGCGACCTTGTCGCCGTGTGACATCCAGACCTGCGTGCGGCCGGCGGGTAGCCCGCTGAAGATGCGGTCCTTGGACTTTATGTCGAGCAGGGCCTTGCCATATTCGCGTTTGCTGCCGCGGACGACCCTGCCGCCGAGCATTTGGACGGCAGCCTGCAGTCCGTAGCAGATGCCGAGGACGGGCACCCCGAGCTTGAATATTGCGGGATCCGGCCTTGGTGCGCCGGCCGCATAGACGCTGGCGGGCCCGCCGCTCAGGATTATCCCTTTGAGGCTGCCTTCCGCCGCCAGTTCTGAGGCGGTGATGTTGAACGGGACGATTCTGCTGTAGACGCTGCATTCGCGGATACGCCTGGCGATGAGCTGGCTGTACTGCGAACCGAAATCGAGGACTGCAATTGACTCGTTCATATCCATCGCTGCATCTTCCTTACTCTGGAGACTTCATTGCACTTGGGGCATCGGGTGATCTTTTCGCCGGGCTTGGCCAGGAACGCGAAGTGGCATTTCCCGCAGATGCAGAGGTTGCCCTCCGACAAGGCCCAGTCGTAGACGTTCGAGCGCCACAGCTCGCGCAGCCACAGCGCGACGAGAAAGATCATCCACGCGAAAAGATATACAGTGAAACATGTCTGGACGCTGGCTTCTATCACAGTTCCTTCCTCCATACGGTCTCGAGGACGACGGCATCCCCGGGCTGGAGCCGGAGGCTTTCGACGAGCAGATCCGACCTGCGGATCAGCGCGCACAGAGCCTTCATGTCCAGCGCAGGGGCTTCCGATGAGGTTTCGATCCTCACCCTCGGCAGAAGGCTTCCGCCGGAATACACCATTTTTATTGCAGTGGGCTTCGACGGCTTGAGTTCCGCGACCTGCGCCCTCAGTTCGTCCAGGCCAGTGAAAATCTGCGGCAGACGCGTCCCGTCCTTCAGCCTCCATACGGGGAATTCCTCGGCGGGTAGAGCCGGCACGGGCCTGGGGGCGGGCGACAATGCAACCATGCAGTCCTTCAGCTTCCACAGCTTTGGAAGCCTGCTTTCCAGGCTGTCAATATTGACGGGGATTTTTTCGATATCCTTCTTTTCGCGAGGGGTATCGAGCCTGGCGGAATAGATTCCCTGGGGGTCAGGGATCAGTTCGCGTATTCCGTCCATGGATATCACCGCGCTGTAGCCGTCCTTCAGGCTGGGCTTGACCATCGCCTCCGGATTCTTATAGTAGAACAGGAGGGGCAGCCTGAGATCCGGCGTGTGCGGCGCGGGGGGGATGAAGCTGACACGGCTGAGGACGGGCGGAACAGGGGTCTTCACGGACGGCGGCGAGAACATGGCGAACATGATGCCGTGCGCCGCAACTGCGATCAGTGCGGCTCCCGTCCAGCGGACAAGGCCTTCTCCGCGGAATGTTCCGTTCCGCAAGCCGGAAACCCTAGTCATCGAAGTTCTTCTCCTTCATTTCCTCGGGCAGCGTCGCGACGTAGACGTTGAAGTTGTTGGACATTGCAAGCGCTATGAGCTGGACTGCGGTCCCGTAGGGCGCGTCCTTGTCGGAGCGTATTATGATGGTGTGGCGCTCGGCCATCTCGCCGTCCTTGCCGTTCTGGCCCTTCTTGGCGGTCCTGATCTTGAGTTCGTCAAGGTCCCCCTTGATTTCGTCCAGAGTCTTCGGCATGTCGTTGAAGAAGATATGGTTGCTGCCGTCCACGGTGATGATGTATTTTTCCATGAACGATTCGCCGCCGACCGTTGTTTCGGGGAGGCTGATCTTTATGCCGGAGATCTGCACGAACGAGCTTGAGAGGGTGAAGAATATGAGCAGCAGCAGGACGACGTTAATGAGGGGCGTGATGTCCGGCATGCCCTTGAACGGCCTGAGCTTGGTCTTGAACCTGGGCTTCATTTCTTCTCCGCTCCTTCGTGGTCTTCCTTCGCGGGCCCCTTGGCGGCGGCCTGCTGGGCCTGGCCCGCCGGTATCTTGTTGTGCTGGAAGAAGTAGATGATTTCCGACGACGCCTTCTCCATGTCGAGCGTTATGGCCTCGATCCTGGAGACGAGGTAGTTGTAGCCGACGTATGCGGGTATGGCGACGCTGAGGCCGCCCGCGGTGGCGTAGAGCGCCTTGCCGATTCCGCCGGCAAGCTCCCTCGCGTTGACGAACGCGCTCATTTCTACGAGCTTCTGGAACACTTCGATCATTCCCAGGACCGTGCCGAGGAGGCCGAGCAGCGGGGTGATGTATGCGATGGTCGCGAGGATGTTCATCCTTGCCTCGAGCCTGGGCATCTCGCCGAGGGCGGCGTCGTCGATGGCCTGCGAGATGTCCGAGTCGCCCTGCTCGTAGCTGATGATGGCGGAGCGCAGGACGTGGGCCGCCGGGCCCGGGGTCTCGTCGCAGAGGCTTACCGCCTCGATGATGTTGCCCTTCTTGAGGACGTTGACCAGGCCGTGGACCAGCTCTCCGACGTTGATCTGTATTCTGTGGAAGTAGAGCATCTTCTCCAGGAAGATGAGGAGGGCGATGAAGCCGCAGAACAATATCAGCCAGACGACCGGGCCGCCCTTGTCGAGGATTTCGCTCAGGAACATTTCTTCACTCCTTCAGTTTGTATCTGTCGTATATGTCGTTCATGCATTTCCTGAAGTCGTCCACGGGCTCGATGTTCATCTCGATGAGCCTGCCGTAGACGCCGGCCGCGGCCTGCGCGGCCTCCGGGGTGTCCTTGTCGAGGTAGATCTTCACGGCGGCGAACGCCGACTTGACGAGCCAGAGGGCGCTGCGGCGCGTTCCTGTCTCGGCGTCGATCTTGTAGCCGTATATCACCTCGTGGTATCTTGAGAGGGCCTTCTCCTTGTCGCCCAGCAGCTCGTCGCATCTGCCGAGGCTG
Source organism: uncultured Victivallaceae bacterium (assembly GCA_964636325.1). Lineage (GTDB taxonomy): Bacteria > Verrucomicrobiota > Lentisphaeria > Victivallales > GWF2-50-93 > CAZWRV01. The sequence continues at coordinate 4,752 of CAZWRV010000161.1, forward strand.
TAGAGGGCCTGCTCCCTGAAGTTGGCCGGGACGTTCTTGCGGTCGACTATGCGCCCGTAGAACTCGGCCGCCCTGCGTATGTTGTCCTGGCCCTTCCAGGCGAGCGCGAAATGGCAGTCGCCGATGCGTCCGAACGCGGCGGTCTCGAGGTCCGACTCGGGCCTCTTGTCGGCGGCCTTCGTGTAGTATATGAGGGCCTTCTCCCAGTCGTTGGCGCTGGAATATATGTCGCCGGCCAGGTAGAATCCTTCGGACGTCTTTGCCTCGTTGGGGTATTCCTTGGAGAGCTTGTCGAGCAGGGCGACGGCCTCGTTGTTCTTGCCCATTTTGAAAAGGGTGTATGCCGCGTCGTAGAGGGCCTCGGCGGCGAAGGCCGGCGGCGAAGCGGGATCGCCGGAGATTTTCGCGAGCGTTTCGACGGCCTTCTGGGGGCTTCCGGAGTCGCGCTGGAAGTCCGCGAGCGCGAACATGGCGTGGACGGCGTATGCGGACGACGGGTATTTCTCCTTGAGGGCCGCCGCGTCGGCCTCGGCCTCCGCCGCCTTACCCGCCAGCAGATGTATGTAGAGCTTCTTGTACAAGGCGGGGGCGGCGAAAGCGGTCGACGGATGCTTGGAGATTATCCTTGAGAAGGTTTGCTCGGAAAGGTCGTAGCCGCCCTTGAGGAAGGCGAGGTTCGCCGCCTTGTATAGGGCCTCGGGCGTCTCCGGCGCGTCGGGGAACTTGTCCGCGAACTTCAGATACCTGTCCTGCGCCGACTCGGATTCGTTCAGGTTGTAGAGGCAGTCCGCCTCGAGTATCAGCGCCTCCTTCATCAGGGAGCCCTGCTTGAACTCGTCGAAATATGCCTTGAGGTCCGCAATGGCGCGCCTGTAGTCCTTGAGCCCGTAGAGGCAGCCCAGCCTCTTCATGATGGCCTTCTCCCTCCATCCCGGGGCCTTCTCCGCGACTTCGGAGAACTTGGCGGCCGCCTCGTCGAACTTGCCTTCGATCATGAAGGTTTCCGCCAGCTTGAATGAGGCTTCGCCGGACAGGCCGGGATCCTGAGTGCTGTTGAGGATGAATATATATTTTTCGCGGGCGTCCTGGAATCTTTTTTCGGCCATGAGCATCTCCCCCGCCTCCTTGGCGGCGGACAGCTTCTGCGCCTGGGCCGACGACGGGCTTCCGAGGATTTCGTTGTAGACCCCTATCGACTCCTTGATCTTGCCCTCTGACGAAAAGAGCCTCGCGAGCTGCAGCCTGACGTCGTTGGCGCTGGGCGAGTCGGGGAATATCCTGATGAACTCCTGGCAGGTCTTCGAGACACCTTCCTTGTCGCCCGCGGCCAGGCAGGTGTTGATTAGCAGGAGGCTTGCCTCCTCCCGGTCGTATGACTCGTCGGCGAGGATCTTCGCGTCCTCGAGCAGCGGGATGGCCTTCTGCGGCGACTTCTTCTCGACAAGCGCCTTAGCGGTCTCCATGACGGCGAAATACCAGAGGCAGTCGGGGCCCTGCACCTGCTTCCTCGCGCTCCGGTAGGCGGAGACAGCGTCGTCGGCCCTCCCGGCCTTGAGAAGCATGATGATCCTGAGCGGGGTGTCCTTGGGAGCAGTCTGAGCCCCTTCCGCGCCGTCGGGGAATACTGCCTTCACCTTTTCCGGGTTCCCCGACATCAGCGCGCAGAGCATCCTGTTACGTCTCGCGGATTCCGCCGTCTTGGTGCCGCCGGTGTCGGCCTCGAGCGCGGCGAACACCGTCTCGGCGGCGTCCCATTTCTGCTGCCTGACGAGGGAGAAGCCGAGGGCGTTGGAGCAAGGCACGTAGAGCGGATCGTCCTTGGGGAGGTTCTTCTGGAGCGTCGAGAAGACTTCCACGGCCTTGTCGAGCCTCTTCTCCAGAAGCAGGACGCTGCCGTTCCAGAATGCAATGTTTCTCTTCAGGCTTATGTCCGCCTGTATCCGTTCGGCGAATGCCTCGTTGAGTTCGCGGAGCTCGTTCCTGGCTAAGATCGAGTTGCCGGCCAGGCAGTTCGACGATATCAGCTTGAAATGCGCGTCGATCCTGGCGTCGGAGTCTTCCGCGGCCGCTGCCTCGTTCTTGTATTTCGCGTAGTATTTTACCGCAAGCGAATAGTATCCGTCCCTGAAGGCCTCGTCCCCGATCTGCTTCGAGGTGTATGTCCTAGGTTGCGCCGGGGGTGCCGCAGCTTCCTGGCCCTCCAGGGAAAGGCAGGCAAGAACTGCAGTGCAAATGATGGCAGCAAACTTTTTGGACACCGCTTATCTCCGAAAATTTGAGTTTATTTCTTAGTTCTACTTTGGTAAATATAAATGCAAAGCTTTTCGTCTAGCCTTGGATTCCG
>CAZWRV010000162.1:0-7041 GCA_964636325.1 uncultured Victivallaceae bacterium
ACCTTATCACATTTCGCGGAGAGGAGATTGACCTTCTCATACTATCTCTCCTGAAGCTTGATAGCTTTTTTCATCGACAGGATTTCGAGGAGCTCCGTGCTCTTATAGTATAATGACCTGGATGCCCAAGCTGTCGTGCGGCGCTTGCCGAGGATTGCAATTGATGTATATTTATTTGAGGAACAACATTGCGGTTCAATGCCACAGACAATAAAGTTCAATTGTCCGAAGTGCAACATCGACATGGAGGCCTCCGACGCGGACTCCGGAAAGAACGCCGACTGCCCGAACTGCGGTTGCGTGATATGCATCCCGCAGCCGAGGCTCGAGGAAGGGCTGGAAATCGGCGGGTTCCTTATTGAGAAGAAGCTGGGCGTGGGCGGCATGGGCGAGGTCTGGCTTGCACATCAGTCGGCCATGGACCGCAAGGTCGCGCTCAAGATACTTTCCCCCTCGTTCTCCAAGGACAAGGAATTCCTGGACCGCTTCATCAGGGAGGTGAAGACTTCGGCGAAGCTCATACATCCCAACATCGTGACAGCGTTCGACGCCGGCGTCGACAAGGGGATGAACTATCTTGCGGTGGCCTTCATCGACGGGACGGATCTGTCCAAGAAGTTGCACGAGACAGGGAGGTTTCCGGAGAAGGAGGCCCTCAGGATTGTCCGCGGAATCGCCGAAGGCCTGGCCTACGCCTGGAACAAGTTCAAGATACTCCACCGCGACATCAAGCCCGCCAACATCATGCTTGACTCCGACGGCGTCCCCAAGCTGATGGACATGGGCATCTCCAAGAGCGTCGGCGAGGACGCCTCTATGACCATGACAGGGGTGATAGTCGGCACACCGTGCTACATGAGCCCGGAGCAGGCCAAGTCCGAAAAGGCAATAGATTTCAGGGCCGACATCTATTCGCTCGGAGCTACCCTTTACCACCTGTTGACGGGGGAAGTCCCTTTTGAAGGGGAGTCCTCCGTCAGCATAATGGCCAAGCACGTGGTCGAGCCCCTGCCCAACCCCAGGCTTAAGAATCCCGCCGTGTCAAAGCAGGCCGCGGCCCTCCTTGAGAAAATGATGCAGAAGCTGCCGAAGGACAGGCAGCAGTCATGGGAAGACGTTATCCGCGACATAGACCTCGTCCTCTCCGGGCAGTTTCCCAGAGGGGGGTCTACGTTCTCCGCCGGCTTTATGAAGCTCCTCAAGCGCGCTGCGCTGGTCTTCGCAGTGATTCTCCTTGCGGGACTTGTCCTCAAGGCTTTGAAGAAGGGCGCTGCGAAGAGGAAGTCCGCCGCGGCGCAGCAGGTCGAAGTCGTCAGTAAAACTGTTCCTCCGGCGCAGGAGCACCCCAAGCCGGACGACTCGAAGAAGCTTTCCCTCCCCACTTTTGGAGAGACTGTGCCCGAGTCCGGGAAAAACCAGCCCCCCTCCATCCCGGATAAAACCGAACCGAAACCTGCAGGCCAGCCCCTTCCGGAAGAGAATGGCGCTCCCAGCGGGACTCCAGTCCTTCCACCTGTTGACGGAAAGGAGGAAGAACCGGCTTCTGAAACGCCCCGGACCGCCGAACCGACTGAAAAGGCTCCGGACGTTGAACCCCATTCCGGGAAGACAGAAAAGACGCCGGATGAAGAGCCGGAAAACGTCAGGCAGCCGTCATCCCCGAACCAGCCGCAGCACGATCAGATCGAAGATGTCAGAAGGCAGATCGTGGAAGCTCTCGCGAAGGTCAATCCCAGCTTCAACCCGCATAAGTGCATCGTCATGGTCGAGAACGACAAATGGAAGGTCGACCTCTCATACAACAGCATGGCCGACATACGCCCCCTCAAGGATTTCCAGAAGATAACCAATCTTGGCTTCCCTTGCACTGACGTCGCAGACATCTCCGCCTTGAAGGGATTGAACCTCAGGACGCTTTCGATTTCGAACACCAAGGTCAAGGAGATTTCCGCCCTGAAAGGCATGACCGAGTTAAAAAGGCTTGAGCTGTCGAACACGGACGTGTCGGATCTGCTTCCCATAGCGAAAATGACTTCCCTGAAGGCGCTCTTCATCGACGGGACGAAGGTGAAAAACCTTGAGCAGATTTCCGCCCTGAAGCTTGAAGAACTCCGCTTTTCCCGCACCGACATCTCAAGCCTGATGCCCATCAAGGGCATGACGGAGCTCAAAAGGCTTGACATGTCCAGCACAAAGGTTACCAACATCTCGGTCCTGGCAAAGCTGACATCTCTCAAGTGCCTCGCCATGGACGGCACCGACGTCAAGAGCATCGATCCAATCATGGGCCTACCCCTGGAAGTCCTAGTATTCGACTACAGGGATTTCCTGAATCCTCCCAGAATATTGAAGGATTTGCACGACAAGGTCACAACTCTCAAATACATCGCCGGCTCCATGAGGGAGCTCGAAGAAAACAATCCGACCGCCGACGAATTCTGGGACATGATAAGGAGGGAGATGGAGAAGGGGGGCCAGCCGTCCGGCCCGTCCAAGCCGCCGAAATATACGCCAAGGAACATACACAGATGAGGGCAACATGGCGGCAGCATGGTGGTGCCGTCCTCATTCAAGTGCTTATGAAGCAGGAGGATGTGTAGAATAATAGGTGTTTAAGGCATTGCTGATGATAAACGAGTCGATATTTGGTGCCGTTTTTCTTAAGTATTAAACTGGGTGGAGAGCCGGTCAATATGCTCGTTAGGAGTATGCCGCCTTCGCTGAAGGCGCCATACTCGGGGACATGCAGCCATAGGCAAACACCCAGCTTAACGGTTACATATCAGGCTGGAATATAGAGGGTAAGCTGATATTGTATCCGCGCTACTTGCGGTGACATTAAGGAGGTGTTATGGGCAGGATTGTGTTTTTTATGTCGGCGGGATTGATGCTCTTGTCATCCGCCGTGTCGTTGTCCGCCGAGGACTTTACGTTCAAGGGGAAGGACTGGCAGGCGACAGTCGGCGAGGACGGATTTCTCAAGTCGTTCGTCGTCGGCAAGAGCGAGATGCTGAGGCCGTTCGCCGAGACGAAAACTCCGTCTTTCGTACGCATCCAGGGAACGGCCGATCCGTTGAAGTTCGCCAAGGTTGAGAAAAGGCAGGACGGTTCAATTTTCGCCTCGAACGAGCTGCTCAAGCTCGAATATACCCCCTCTGAAACCTCACTGACGATAAAATACGAGCAGATTCTTGATCCGAAACGTTCAGTTTTGGAGCTGTTCTGGAGGCCTTCAGAGGATGTCTTCCGCGCCGTCGATGGAGAAGATGACACTACCGTCGACACCGTCAAGACATGGTATGACGACATGGCGGCCGGACGCTGGTGCTCCAAAAACGGGGAAGTGCTCACGTTCAAAGCTCTTGGATGCTGGACCAGAATGCCATATACGAATGAAGGCGCCCCATGCTTCATGCTTACAATTTATCCTGGTGCCAGGGGAGAGCTTGTCATCTTCCCGGAAAGCAGTCCTGCCCCTCTCACGGCCCTGGTCTTCGAGATCAAAGGTGAAAATCCCGACTTTCTGGCGCCGGGCGGACGTCCTGCCACCTTCCCCTGCGCCGCGGAGAACCTGGGCGGCGGCGAACTTAAGATAGGATATTCGCTCCGTATCCTGAATTATACCGACCTCAGGCAGGTCGCGGAAGGGAAGGACAGCTTTTCCATCCCGCCTAATTCAAAAAAGATTGTTCCTGTATCCGTGGAGATGAAGGCTCCGGGAGTCTACCGGGCCGAGCTCGAACTGCTTGACGGGACGAACGTCATAAAGAAAAAAGTATGGAACTTCTGCTATGACTTCTCCAACTGGCAGCCCGTCTGCGCCAGGCCGGCCGACTTCGACGCGTTCTGGGAGAAGACCGTAGGCGAACTCCGCAAGATACCTGTCGATCTTAAGAAGACGAAAATTTCAGATGATGCGAAGAGCACGCTTTACAAGATCAATTTCGCGGTCTTGAACAACGAGCGCGCATCCGCCTGGCTGCGCGTCCCCAAGGGCGAGCCCGGCACCAAGTTCCCGGCGCGGCTGGTATGTCCGCCGTCGGGAGTGAACAGCATTCCGCCTCCAGGTGAAAGCGGTGCGGTCGAGATGGCCCTCTCAATACATGGCTTCGACGTCGACGCGTCAGACTTCCCGAAGCAGCCGCCATATCCATGGCCAGGCGCACGATACCACAACATCGGGATCGCGGACAAGGAGACATATTTCTACCGGAACGCCTATATGCGCTGCGTCCGCGCGGTCGACATTCTGCTTGAGATGCCCGAAGTCGACAAGGGGAGGATCATGGTCTGTGGCGGCAGCCAGGGCGGAGGCCTTGCCGTAGTCACGGCCGCCCTTTGCCCAGGCGTGAAGTTCTGCGCGCCCGGCTTCCCCGGCCTCTGCCGTCTGGACTGGACAATCCAATACAATGTCGGAGGCTGGCCGCTGAGCAAGGAGGATGTCCCGCAGGGCCAGACCTTGGAAAAAATGCTGGAGACTCTTTCCTACTACGACGTCGCCAACTTCATCGGCAAGGTCAAGTGCCCGATTGTCGGGACGATTGGCTGGATGGACACAGTAACCGCCTCTGGCGGGCAGATGGCCGCCTTTGCGCAGGCGGACAAGAACAGGCTGACCCTCTACTGCGCCCCGTGGGGACGGCACGGCGCCGATGCGCGGACGCAGCAGGCATATTATGCCACGCACAGCCTCTTCTTAGAAGGCAAGGAAATCCCGCTTCCCAAAACTTGGGATAAGATCGAGGAAGCGCCGAAGTGAGGGCATGCCGCAATCGTAATCCGAATATTATAGCTGTGTCTTAACGCTTTCGATTTGGCGTATCAAGCGTCAGACCTATAAATGCAAGGAGAATACATGTTCTGTCTTAATGGAAGAGGCCTGAGTTTCTTCGACAAGGGGACTAATATGGGGGTGAAGGACCTGGGGTTGCGGCTCTGCGTCGATGGAGTCTGCCGCGAGGTCTCTTATGGGAAGGTCAAGAATACGGCCGCCAGTTCGTCGGCGGAAGGAACCTGCGGTTCCCTGAAGGTCTCAAGCTGCGCGGAATTCGTCAAGAGCATCAACGCGGTTGTTTTAGAGCATCGCATTTCAAATGTAATGAAACATCCGATCTGGGTTAGTTCGGCGAAGACCGGGCAGTTTGCGGATTCCGCGGCTGTCCTTCATGGAAAAGGGCACGGCCTCGGCTGGGATCTGCGTTTCTGCCATACCGACAACCTGCGTGTCGAACGTTATCCCCACTGTCTCATGGACTATCCATATGTGCGAATGCTTCCGGTAGAGAAGCGTATCCTTGGGGCAGGGGAGGATCAGGCGTTTCCGGCGCTCTTCATCAAGGATACAGGAGGGCGGTGCGGGGTCGTATTTGCCGCGGCGTCGCAGAACTTGAACTACACGGTCTTCGAAATGTGCAAGGCACCGTTTGTTGAAAGGAGCGTCTTTGAGTCTTTCGCGGTTATCCACGATCCTGGCCAGTCAGGTGGATTCGAGGTTCCGGCGGGAGGGGAGCTGAAGCTGGACGGTGTTTTCATTCAGCTGACCGGGGATGTCCCTTATGAGGACGCATTCGCGGACTACGTGGATTTCATCGCGAGGCGCTTCAAGTTCCGCGGTCCGAGGACTCCGCTGCTCAAGGAGGCATTCCACTGCACATGGAACTACGGCGTATTCGCCGACCAGACATACAAGTCCCTCATGCCCACCGCGCGTTTCATCTCGAAAAATCTTCCTAACATCAGATGGTTCCTCATGGACGCGGGATACCTGCACGGCGACATCGGGACGACCTTCCTGGACAGGTTCTATCCGGACCCGAACCAATATGTGGTGAAGAAGAAATGGCCGCGCGGAATCCGCGGCTATACCGACGAGCTCCGTAAGCTCGGCCTCCGCCCCGGCATCTGGTGGTCGCCGACGGTCACAATCCCTTCACGCATCTACGACGAGCATCCGGACTGGTTCATGCGCAGGGCCGACGGTTCGCTATATCTCATTGGGGAGAAAAACGCATACCTCGACTACAGCAATCCTGAGGCGCTGGCTTATCTGGACCGCACCTTGGCGGTAATCTTCGGCGAATGGGGGATGGACTCATGCAAAATGGATTTCTGGAGCCAGAACTTCGAGGACAGGGACATCCGCCTGCAGAATACCAGGATGACTGCCGTTCAGGCCAGGACCCTCTTCTTCGAGACGATCCGCAGGCATCTGCCGAAGGACGGAATCTTCATGACCTGCGTCGCCACCGGCATGGGCAATCCGTTCATAGGCCAGTGGGCCGACACTTACCGGAACACGATCGACATCGGCGTGGGGAAATGGCACGAGCAGATCGGCAACTGCATCTGGGCGCTTCCCACGCTTTTTATCGAAGGGAGCAAAACCTTCCTCCTCAACAACGACAGCGCCGGCATCATGGCCGAATATCCTGACAACGAGAACCAGTTCCGCCTCACATGGTCGTTCATGAACATGGGGATGATCGAGACCGGAGGCCGCATGGAGACATGGCCGGAGAAGTGGGTGACGGCGATGCGCAAGCTCACCGACCGCTGCGACCGCGGCTACAGAGTCCGTTGTCCCGACGACCGTGCATTGACAGGCGTCCCCCTGCCTGAAGTCCTCTATGTTGACTACCCGAAGGCAAGCCCGACCGCAAAGGCCGGAGTCCGCCAGTCCGTGGCGCTCTTCAACTGGACCGATGAGCCCCGCATAATCTCGGTTCCACGTGCCCGGCTCGGTCATTCCAGTCCGGTCAAGGCCGAAAACTTCTGGTCCGGCGAAAAGGAGGACTTCTCCGGAGAATTCATCCTCAAGAAGCTGGAGGCGCGTTCGGCGATCCTCTTCGACGTGATGGGATGATAATGCGTAATCCTGATCAACCTGCAAAGATTACGACGAAGATACGGGGGTAATGCATTCAAGGATTTTTTTTGTAACTAAGATTTTCCCTTTGGGAAAAAGGCGCCCTTACGGCGCGCAGGTAGCTTGCGCGCGCCGCGCGCAAACTAGTGCGCCCGTGGGGCGCACATCATAGAGGG
>CAZWRV010000163.1:0-6914 GCA_964636325.1 uncultured Victivallaceae bacterium
AGTTTCACACCGACAGAACTGGCGGATTTCCCCGCCAGAGCGGCACTCTCCTGAAGCTCGGCTGTTATCGTCCTAATCGCTGTTGGACATTGAAAATTACCTGTCACGCCTTGCGTGATAAATTGGATACTTGTCCCGCAACCGCGGGATTGGATATTCACTTCTTCATCCCCGCCATGCTCCTCCACCACAGCGGCTTCCTCGACCATGCGATGAGGAGGAACCCCGCCTTGCATATGCACGACGCCAGGATCAGGATCGCCAGCCCCTTCAAAAAACTTCCGTGCCAAGGAATCTTTACGATCAACCAGCTGGCCAGACCGAGAATCGCCGCCGCCGCCGCCCCTTCCGAAATCTCCTGCAAACTCACCGAGAAATTTATCCTTCCATGCAGGGCGAACGCCAGCAGCATGAAGAGGACGACGTTGCTTGCGAGAACCGTCCGGCATGCGTTCACGGTGTCCAGCCTTCCGGTCACTTGGAAGAGGAAGCACATCAGTATCGTCACTGTGCAGCTTATGGAAAGGAAATGCGTGATGAGAGGCTTCTTCTCGATTCCGTCCAGTATGCTCCTCAGCGGAGTATGGAAAAGGACCGGAATCATCGCAAAGCAAAGGCACCTCAGCGCCGCACCAGCCTCCGCATAACCGGGACCGAACCATAGAAACGTAATCAGATCCCCCATGATGTATATCTGCACAGTCATGACGATGCCCGCTTGGAAAAAGAGCGAGAATACGCTCCCCGTCAGCGCAGCCAGGTCGTCCGCGCTCCTCTCCTGATGCCAGTTGGCACTGCGCGGCAGGAAGACCTGCCCGAGAGGATCCGTAAGGTAATTCACCGTCTGCAGGACTAGGAACGCGCTGAGGAAATAGACCGCATCGACGCCGTTCTTCACCAGGAAAAACGGGACGACATAAGCCGTGAACCCGGCCAGGAAGCCCGCGGGTATCCTGGGCAGGCTGTAGCCTATCACGGAATTCCAAGCAGAGGCTAGCGATGTCTTGAGATCACGGAACGGATTGCCCATATGTTTCAGAAGCGCGACGAATCCTGTGAAATACGCTGCCGCCCACACAGTCAGGAAACGTTCGACCGTAAGCCGCCCCATGAGATGCAACAGGACAAGGGCCGCCAGCGGGGCGACGCCGTTCAAGATCAGATTCACCGCATTCGCCCTCCCCATGTTTAGCCTGCCGCGGTGGAACGAATAGAGAAGGACATAACCGGTGTAGCCAAAAAGCCAGAGCAGGGAAATCAGCCAGAAATCCCTCGCGCTCCCGCGGATCGGAAACGCAAAGTTACGGACTGTCTCGGCCGGAACCAGCGTCCCTGCGGCGACAACAGCCGCATTGAAGGTGAAAAGCATCAGCCATGTTCCGCGCAGTTCGGCAGCCCCGCCGCCCGGAGTATTCATGCTCCGCGCAAGAATCCAGGTGAGTCCGCCGCCCGCGGCAAGGGTCATGACAGGAAAAAGCGCCGCGGTGAAGCGCCTGATGAAAAGGTAGTTTTCAAAGTCGGAAGCCGCCAGTAGGCGCGAAAGCATCCCGGTAAAGACAACTGTGAGGACGACCGTGATGCCGGAAGCGGCGATAGTAAGGAGGGAGTCCTTCCATACCGCCTTCAGCATCCCGGGGGCCTCATCAGTTGCCTGTCCTTCCGGCAAGCCCTCGGACTCTTTTTCGAACATCTTCGTCAATTGGTCAACCTTGGCTCTAACCGCAATGAATTTTTAAAATAAACATTGCAATATCTATTGCTCAAGGTTCAATGCCCAAGTTATTTCATTTTTCCGAACTCCAAGTTTTCCATGTCCTCGTGCGCTTAGCCTGCTTGAAGGCAGCCTCGAGGACAATTTGAGATGAGGGCAAATAGGACGGCGGCAAAATCGGCTCTGGCCGGCAAATCGGATCTCTTCTCAGAAGGCCATCATCATGCGGTCAACTGTTGAACTTCGCGTTCCCGCTGATAGAATATGCTTCCGTTTTTCATGGCCGTCCGACAGGACGGCGAACTGGATTTTAAAAATATGAAGGCAACAAAGAGATCAGTCATCAGAAAACCTGTTGTGCACAGCCCTGGAGCCAGGGAGATCCGCGACGGTATCTACTGGCTGCACCCCAGGGACGGCGGCGAGGTGTTCTTCGTGCGGACGAGCGCCGGGCTGGTGATGTTCGACACTTCAATGCCCAGGCACAAGAACTTCTTCCTCAGGGAGATGCGCAAGGTCGGCCTCGATCCGTCCGAGATCGTCCTGGGCTTCATAACGCATCTTCACTGCGATCACTGCGGCGGGATGGGCTGGTGGAGCAGGAAGTTCAAGTTCCCCGTGGTGGCCCATGAGCAGGCGGTCGGGCCGATCGCAAAAGGCGATCTGCTTGCCACCGGCGCCTACATGTTCTACACCGGCTTCGACGAGGATTTCGTCCCCTGCCATGTCAAATACAAGGTCAAGGGCGGAGAAAAGTTCATTGTCGGAGACAGATGCTTCGAGGTCTTCCACGCGCCCGGGCACACGGTGGGCAGCATCCACATACTGGACGGGGAAAACCTATTCGTCGGGGATACTCTCTTCGAAAACGGCGGTATCGGCTGGATGGACGTCCACTGGGGTTCACAGCCGCAGGACTATGTTGAGACGCTCCAACTCATGCATGCGCACGTCGGCAAGATGGCCTATCCGGGGCACGGCGCGCCGTACCGGCTCAAGGCTTCGATGATCAGGACGGCGCAGAAGGCGGCCGCATTCTACATCGGCGGCGGACACGGCCTCGGCAGCCCCAGGGCGCCAAGCCAGTATGCAAGCAGAAAGAACGTCCCCTCCCCCAACCGAAATACGATACTCGTCGCCGGTAAAGCCTGAATACCTGAAACGACTGCAGTCTAACGCAACCGACGGCAGTCTATCGCGGCCGGAAGCTTTAAGCGACAAAGTTAGCGACAAAGCTCCCGACAAAGATGGCGAGTTTCAGACAAGTTCCTTGCCCAGCGCCTTGCACGCGGCCGCAACTTCAGCCCGGTCGTCGAACGGATGCTTCACTCCGTTGATCTCCTGGTAGTCCTCGTGGCCTTTTCCGGCGATCAGGATTATGTCGCCCCGGCCCGCGGTCCTGATGGCATCGAAGATGGCCTCGCGCCTGTCGGGGATCTCAGAAAAGTTGGTTCCGCGCGGAATCCCCGCCGTTATCTCCCGGATGATGTCTAGCGGATCCTCGGTGCGAGGGTTGTCGCTTGTGACGATCACTTTGTCCGCGAGCTCCGCGGCCACGGCACCCATCCTTGGCCGCTTTGTCCGGTCGCGGTCGCCGCCGCATCCGAAGACCACGGTGAGCCTTTCTTCCGTCTGTGGGCGGAGCGTCCTGAGGACGTTGTCCAGTGCGTCGTCGGTATGGGCGTAGTCGACGAAAATGTTTATGCCGGAGGCGGTAGTGAACTTTTCGAGGCGGCCGGGGACGCTGACACCCTTTTCAAGGACCGCGGCGACAGTCGGCAGGGGGACGCCCAGCGACCATGCCAGCACCGCGGCGCCGGCTGCGTTGTGCACGTTGTATTCGCCGATCAGCGGGCTTTTGAACCTGGTCTTCCTCCGTCCGAGCCGCATTGAGAACGCGGACTTCTCGGCCGAAAGGCGCATGTGTGATATCCTGTATTTCGCCCTCAGCTTCCTGCCGAAGGTGACGAAGTTTCTGCCCTCCACCTCCGCAGCGAGCCTCCTGCCGTATGGATTGTCGATGTTCACAACGGCAGGCGCCTCGGATGAGATGTGCTCGAGGAAGAGCAGCTTCTTCGCGGCGAAGTAGCTTTCCATGTCCTTGTGGTAGTCGAGATGATCGCCGCTGAGGTTCGTGAAGACCGAGCCTGCGAATTTCGCAGTTCCGATCCTGTCCTGGTCGAGCGCGTGGCTTGAAACCTCCATCACGGCGCAGTCGCAGCCGTTGCGGACCATTTCCGCGAAATATTCCTGAAGTTCGCCGGGCTCCGGAGTGGTGCGCCCCGCGGCCAGGACCTTTCCGCCATACCTGTAGCATACGGTGGTTATGAGCCCGCATCTGCGTCCGGCGGCCGAAAATATCGCGTCGAGCAGGAAGGCCGTCGTGGTCTTCCCCTTTGTGCCAGTGATTCCGACAAGAGTCATCTTCGACGCGGGGAAGTCGTGGAAGACCTCGCATAGGCGGGCATATGCCGGATATGACTTCCTTACGCATATCAGGCTGACGCCGGGAACGTTTTCCACTATGTCGTTCTCGTGGACTATGGCCTCCGCGCCTGCGGCGATGGCCGCTGGGATGAAGCGGTGTCCGTCGTTCTTAGCCCCGGAGACGGCCACGAAGATCGAACCCGGCCGGCATCTCCTCGAATCGTTCGTCACCGACTTGACGGCGAAATCGGACTTGATGGACGTTCCGACCACAAGCCCCTTGAGATGGTCAAGATATTCCGAAAGGCGCTTCGACATTTTGTAAGTTGACCGTTACTCGTTATTCGTTATCGGTTATTCGCTACTGGTTAATTATCCGATAGCTGACGAAGTCTGCCGGAACCCGTCGATACCTGCCTTTTTCATTCCGGCTTCTTCGAGACTCCGGCCTGCTCCCATGTGGCCATTTCGTTCATGATGAGGACGGCCGACTCGACGAAGTTCATGGCCAGTGCAGCGCCGGTCCCTTCGCCGAGCCTGAGGTTCAGGTTGACAAGCGGCTGCTTGCCGATCTTCGCCAAGGCGTCGCCATGGCCGCGTTCGACGCTTAGGTGCGAGGCGATCATGTAGTCCGCCGCGGCAGGACATATCTGCGATGCGATCAGGGCTCCGGCCGTGGAGATGAAGCCGTCTATCAGAATTGGTTTGCGCCTTGACGCGGCGCCCAGAATAAGGCCGGCGATCCCCCCGATCTCGAAGCCGCCGACCTTGGCGAGAACATCTATAGGATCCTTGGGGTCGGGCCTGTTGAGTTCGATGGCCTTCCTGATTATTTCCGCCTTCCGCCTCCTGCCATCCTCGTCCACGCCGGCCCCGCAACCGGTGGCCTTCTCGGGATCGATGCCGCATATGACGGAAGTGATCGCCGTGCTCGGCGTCGTGTTTCCGATGCCCATGTCGCCGGTGGCGAGCATGTCCGTGACGGATGCGAGGGTGAGCGCCACTTCGATTCCTGCGCCCAGGGCCTGCAGCGCCTGCTCCCGCTTCATCGCGGGCCCTTTCGCCATATTGGCTGTTCCGCGGGCGATCTTCTTGTCAATCACCTTGCCCTGTTCGACCAGGTCGGCGACGTCGCCCGCCACGCCCATGTCCACGACGAGGACCTTGGCGCCCGCCTGCTTGGCGAGCACGTTTATTCCGGCGGCCCCGAGCACCGCGAAGTTCTTGATCATCTGAACTGTGACCGCCTGCGGATAGGGGCTGACCCCTTCGGCGACGACCCCGTGGTCTCCCGCCATGACCACCACCGTCCGCCTGCGGATCGGGGGGTTCAGCGCGCGTGTCATCCCGGCGATGTCTACTCCGAGATCAAGCAGGCGCCCGAGTGCCCAGGTCGGCATGGTTAGATTGTTTATGCGTTCGACCGCCTTGTCACGCCAGAACTTGTCGGCTGGCTTGATTTCGGCGACTGTCTTCTGAAGCATCTGGTCCATCTGATTGAGGCCTTTATGTCATGCGTTTGTTTCCCTGCAATGCTCACGTCGACGGGTCTACATTTCTACCGCTCGAAATTGAAAATTCAAGGGGAGGCCGTCTACACTTTGAAGTCCGGCGTATAGTCGCAGGACGAGCCCGGAACCTGGACGAATCCGTTCTCAAGACCGTATTTATCAAGGAGTTCCGACGCGGCGCAGTATTCGGCCTCGGACAGGGGTCTGCTTATTTCCGGGAACTCGCCGGCCCTGTGCGCCGGATAATACTGTCCCATCAGGCTGATCCAGGCCCCGTCGCCGAGATTGTCGGAAATCCAACGCAGCGAATCCTCCGTCGAATTAAGATCCCCGGGCAGTACGAGTATCCGGATCAGGATGCCCTTTTCCGCGAGACCGTCCTCGACCCTCAGGCGTCCCACCTGGCGGGCCATCTCAAGTATCGCCCTCCTCGCCTTTTCCGGATATTCCGGCGCGCCGGAATATCTTGCGGAATTGGCGGGGCTGGAATATTTCAAATCCGGCAGATAGACGTCGACCATGCCTTCAAGAG
Organism: uncultured Victivallaceae bacterium; assembly: GCA_964636325.1. GTDB lineage: Bacteria > Verrucomicrobiota > Lentisphaeria > Victivallales > GWF2-50-93 > CAZWRV01. Next base: position 6,182 of record CAZWRV010000163.1, read on the forward strand.
CCCGCAGGGTATCCACGTTCTCGTATGCGCTGCTGTTCCAGACCACCGGGATAGAAAGTCCGTTCCTTCTGGCAATCTCAAGAGACAAGATTATCTGCGGCGTGTAATGCGTTCCCGTGACGATGTTTATGTTGTGGGCCCCCTGCCCTTGCAGCTCAAGCATCATATCGGAAAGATCCTGCTCAGTGCAAATCTTCCCGTGACCCATATGGCTGATCCTCCAGTTCTGGCAGAACACGCACTTCATCGCGCAGTGCGAGAAGAAGATAGTGCCGCTTCCGCAGGTTCCGCTTATCACCGGCTCCTCCCAGCGGTGGAGCTGGTGCAGGTTCACCTTCAGCTTGTCCGGAGCGCCGCAGGCGCCGGCGCCGGCGGTCCTGTCCGCCCCGCAGTTCCGCGGGCAGAGCCGGCACCCGCGCATGATTCCATGCATCTCTTCAAATGTCACGATCACTCCTCTGAAGCTCGCCTCAAAGTGGCGTAGACATTCTTGTCTGCGGCATCGCAGGTAGGAATACCTGCGCTACTTTAAGTTTCACCCCGACAAAACTGGCGGATTTCCCCGCCAGAGCGGCACTCTCCTGAAGCTCGCCCATCTTTGTCGCGAACTTTGTCATTATCTTTGTCGTCTTCCGGAGGGTTGAGCCAAGCTCAACCGCGGCGGAGCACGGCTCCGCCCGCCCTCCATCGAGTTTCTGATCGACAGAAGTGCGAATCTCGCAGATGGTCACTC
>CAZWRV010000164.1:0-6566 GCA_964636325.1 uncultured Victivallaceae bacterium
CCGTCGACGTCGGCATACTGCCAGGGCAGGCAGAGGCTGTCCGAGGAAAAGCTGGGATGCGTGTTCAGGCATGTCAGGGACTCGCTGGAGTCGCAGGCGGACGGGAAGTTCAGGTGGCGGGGCAGGAATGTCAGGATCGTGGACGGCAGCACGGCGACGACGGCCGACACTCCGGAGAACCAGAAGGAATATCCGCAGCACCCCAGGCAAAAGAAGGGCTGCGGATTCCCCATCATCAGGCTCCTCGCAGTGTTCTCCCTGGCCACCGGGGCGCTGCTCCACATGGAGCCGGCGTGCTTCGCCGTCGGCGAGCAGGTGCTCTTCAGGCAGATCATGGGGCTGTTTTCGGCCGCCGACGTGGTCCTCGCCGACAGATCATTATCACTTAAAGGAAAAGGGCGAGGATGAAGAGGGGAAGTCCGGCGGCGGTAAAGACTCCGCAAAGGATCAGGAAGGCCTGCCGTTTTAATTTCAGATTTCCTGCTCCACCCCAATATGTGATGAAAAATCCGGGAAAGCCCCTTATACGCTTTCAGGGATATGCGCCGGAAATCTGAACAAGGTGAATCGGACAAGTCGTGTCCGCCATCTCGCCGCGTTCCTGAAACTTGCCTCAAGGACGTCGCACGATCCGAGTGCGACATAAAAAACGAGCTGGGCTCGGCATTCCCAGGAAGGCCGCTCTCGGATCGAGCGGCGCACTAAAAGTTTCAGACCGACAAATCCGCATGTTGGGAATAACATTTTCTAGGCAAACTCTGCTGGCCGACACGGCGCTATTGTATTTTGCCCTTACCCCTATAAATTCCCTCTCTCTCGCAAGTCCTTGTAACTTTCCGTCAAAAAACATACCGGAGGAATCTCAATGGTGCTCAATCCCGAATGGAGGCAGCGTATCTCCCACTGGATCAACACGATGCCCAGGCTGTTCTACGCGGAGCTCGGAAGCGTCGAGTTCGAAGGCTTCACAACTATGGACCAGCTCACGGCCGAGCAGGCCGTCAAGCGCCAGTTCAAGCACATGCCGCCCGGCACGGAATGGGGCGCAAAGTGGGAATACGCCTGGTTCAGGGCGAAGGTGGCCGTTCCCGGAAGCGCCGCAGGCCGCCGCATCGTGCTGAAGACCGACTCCTGGCCGAACGAGTCCGCGGTATATGTCGACGGAATCAATGCCGGCGCAAACGACCATTTCCACCGTTATCTGACTCTTGCACGGAAGGCGAAGGGCGGCGAGAAGTTCGATGTCCTGATCGAAGCATACGCGGGGCACGGACCCCTCGTATGCGGCGGCGGGCCTTGTCCGGACGGAGTCGAGACCGTCCCCGAGCCGCCGCCCATGCAGACGAAGGCTGGATGCTGCTCCTTCGGAATTTGGTTCGAGGAGGTCTACCAGCTCTGGCTGGACGCCGAGACTCTCTTCCAGCTCCGCGAATGCATCGCCGACAAGGAATCGCTTCGCGTCGCCGAGATAGACGACGCCCTGAAGGAGATGACGCTCGTCGTCGACCTTGAGCTGCCCCGCGAGGAGATGATGGAAACCGTCCGCAGAGGACGTGCCGTCCTCAAGCCGCTCCTCGACGCAAAGAACGGCTCGACCGCGCCTTTCATGCACTGCTTCGGCCATTCGCACATCGACGTGGCCTGGCTGTGGCCGCTGCGCGAGACGGAGTCGAAGTGCGCGAGGACCTTCGGCACACAGCTTGCGCTCATGGAGGAGTATCCCGAATTCAAGTTCCTGCAGAGCCAGTGCCACCTCTACTGGATGGTCAAGAACCACTACCCGAAGCTCTATGCCAGGATCAAGGAGGCCGCGAAGAACGGCCAGTGGATCCCCGACGGCGGCATGTGGGTGGAGTCCGACACCAACGTAACCAGCGGCGAAAGCCTTATCCGCCAGTTCATCCACGGCAAGCGCTTCTACAAGGAGGAGTTCGGATTCGACAGCGAGATGATGTGGCTGCCGGACGTCTTCGGCTATTCAGGCGCCCTGCCGCAGATCATGGGCGGCTGCGGAATCAAATACTTCTCCACGCAGAAGATATTCTGGAACTATCCCGGCGGCGACAAGTTCCCGTACAACCTCTTCTGGTGGGAGGGGATCGACGGCTCCAGGGTGCTCTCGTACTTCCACAACGACTACAATTCGATGACGGATCCCAAGTCGGTCTTCACCCGTTGGAACGAAAGGGTGCAGAAGGACACCACGCACCCCGGCCGCCTCATGCCTTTCGGACACGGCGACGGCGGCGGCGGGCCGACCAGGGACCACATCGAGTTCCTGCGCCGCATGAAAGACCTTCAAGGCGCCCCTAAATGCCATATCGGAACGCCCGCGGCATTCTTCAAGAAGGCGAAGACCGAGAAGATACCCGCATGGTTCGGCGAGCTCTACTTCCAGGCCCACCGCGGAACCTACACATCTCAGGCGAAGACCAAGAAGGGCAACCGCAAATGCGAGTTCGCACTCCGCGAGGCCGAGCTTTGGGGCGCCGCCGCCTCGGCCCTTGCGAAATTCGCATATCCGCTCGAACAGGCCGACTCACTGTGGAAGGCGGTCCTGCTAAACCAGTTCCACGACATCATCCCCGGCTCCTCCATCGCCCGCGTCTATGTCGAGGCCGAGGCGCTCCACGCCGACGTGATAGCAAAGGCCGGCACCATCGCCGGCGAGGCCCGGCTCAGCATGGCGAAGCAGGAGAGGAACGCCGCCACCGTATTCAACTCCCTCTCCTGGAGCCGCGACGGCGTCGTCGAACTTCCTCCGAACTTCAAAGGCGCCGAGGACGAGGACGGCCAGATTCTGCAGACCCAGAAGCATGACGGCCGAGTCTTCGCGCTCGTCGGAGGCGTCCCCTCGTGCGGCTGGAGGACCGTCCGCAACTCCGCCATCGTCCCGCCGAGGCACGGAGGCGCAGCCAGGGCCACGAAGAACAGCCTGGAGAACGAGTTGGTCAAGGCCGTCTTCAACTCCTGCGGCGAACTGGTGAGCTTCACCGACAAGAAGACCGGTATTGACATTGCCGCCGGAACCTGCAACAGGCTGAGGCTCTACAAGGATGTCCCCGGCTGGTTCGACGCCTGGGACATCGACAGCATCTACAAGCTGCAGCCGGTGGAAATACCCGCCGCGGCCGAGATACATGTCGGAGCCGAAGGACCCATATTCGCCTCCATAACGGTCCGCAGGAAGTTCGGGAAGTCCGAGCTGTCGCAGGAGATTGTCCTGCGCGCGGGCTCCAGAAGGCTCGATTTCCGGACGGTCGTCGAATGGCGCGAAAGCCACAAGCTGCTGAAGGTCAACTTCCCCGTCAACGTCCGCTCCGAGGACGCACTGCACGAGATACAGTTCGGCCATATCCGTCGCCCGACGCACTCTTCCAAGCAGTATGACGCCGACAAGTTCGAGGTCTGCAACTACAAGTGGACCGCGCTCGCAGAGGAGAACCGCGGCGCCGCAGTCCTAAACGACTGCAAGTACGGGGTGAATGTCGAGAAGAACAGCATCAACCTCACGCTCCTCAAGTCCGCGCTCGCGCCGGACATGACCGCCGACAAGGGCCGCCAGGAGTTCACCTACTCGTTCTACTTCTGGGAGGGGCCGCTGGCCTCCAGCCGCGTAGTCCAGGAATCCTACGACCTCAACGTCCCGCTCTCCGTCGAGGACGGCGCCGCAGGCAGGAGGGAGCTCTTCGGAACCGATTCGCCGTCCGTGATCGTCGAGACGGTCAAGCCCGCCGAGGACGGCTCAGGCGACATCGTCGTCAGACTCTACGAATCCGCTCGATCCTCAGTGGACTGCGAATTCCGCACGTCCTTGCCGGTGAAGACCGCCGCGGAGACCGACATGCTCGAAAGGGAGAAGAGAAAGCTCAAGCTCTCTTCCGGTGCGGTGAACCTCTCGTTCAGGCCGTTCGAAATAAAGACCTTGAGGCTGAAGGTGGGGTGAATAAAGCCGGACGCCGGATACCGGATGACGGAAGTCCACAATCGGTTACCGTGCGCGGCGATTCTTCGCCGCGGTTTTCCCAGTCTTAAAGGAGATAGCATGAATCACTGGTCCGTCGACAAGGCGAACAAATGGTATTCCAGGCTACGCTGGCCCGTAGGCTGCAACTTCATCCCGAGCACCGCCATAAACCAGCTCGAAATGTGGCAGGCTGACACCTTTGATCCTGCGACGATTGACAGGGAGCTTGGCTGGGCGGCCGGCATCGGAATGAACACCGCAAGGGTCTATCTCCATGACCTCGCCTGGACGGGAGATCCTTCCGGCTTCAGGAAGAGGATCGACGAGTTTCTGCGGATCGCCGGGAAGCATGGCATAAGGCCGATCTTCGTCTTCTTCGACGACTGCTGGCTGGAGGATCCGAAGCCGGGAAGGCAGCCGGCTCCGAAGCCCGGCGTGCACAATTCAGGCTGGCTCCAAAGCCCTGGCAGGAAGGCTGCCGACGATCAGTCGGGCTGGCCGCGCCTGGAAAAATATGTGAAGGACGTCCTGAAATCCTTCTGCAAGGACAGCCGCATCCTCATGTGGGACCTCTACAACGAGCCGGGAAACAGCAAGCGGGACGAGAAGTCGCTGCCGCTGCTGAAGGAGGTCTTCGGATGGGCCAGGGAGGTCGCTCCGGATCAGCCGCTCACTTCCGGCGTATGGGCTGAAAACAAGCCCATCAAGGAGTTCCAGATCGCGAACTCCGACGTGATCACCTTTCACCACTACGACGTCGCCGAAGATCTGATACGGCAGATCGCGGACTTGAAAATACATGGCCGTCCTCTCGTCTGCACCGAATGGCTCCTCCGCGGGAAAAGCGATGTCGCAACCCATCTTCCGATCTTCCACAGGGAAAGGGTGGGATGCCTCAACTGGGGGCTCGTCGCCGGAAAGACCCAGACCATATTCCCCTGGGGCAGCCCCGAAGGCGCGCCCGAGCCGAAGCTATGGTTCCATGATCTCCTCAGGAAAGACGGAACCCCGTTCGACATCAAGGAAATAGAACTTTTCAAATCGCTGACACAACTTCAGTGATTTGCACTGCATCCTCACTAAGTTTTCATACCAGGTGTCGGGTGTCAGGTTTCAGCAAAATTGTAACCGTTAAGCTGGGTGTGTTCCTATGCAGCACACCCCCAAGTATGGCGACTTCGCCGAAGTCGGCATACTTCTCCCGGGCGAACTTAAATATACGCGCCGCCCCCAGCTTAACGGTTACGCAAAACTTATGAAAACTCAAGAGACAGCAGCTTTTTTATAATACTGATACCTGAACACTGAACCCTTGGCACCACCAATTGCAGGCTTATGTAATTGGCTCAAGGAAATCTGAAATCATGAAATACAGGACGATATTCATAAGCGACGTGCATCTCGGGACAAGCGTCTCGCAGTCCGGAAGGCTCCTCGAGTTCCTGAAGGAGCACGAGTTCGAAAAGCTCTACCTCGTCGGGGACATCGTCGACATGACCGCCATCAGCCGCCGCTCATTCTCATGGGAGGAAAGCCACAACACGGTCCTCCAAAAGCTGCTCAGGCTCGCCAGGAAGGGCGTCCAGATTGAATATGTCATCGGCAACCACGACGTATTCCTCGAATTCTTCATCCATGAGCACTTCGGCAACATACGCCTAAAGGAGCGCGATATCCACGTTACCGCCGACGGCAGGAGATGCCTGGTCATGCACGGGCACCAGTTCGACGGAGTCGTCACCAAGATGCCCTGGCTCTACTGGCTCGGCGACACCATGTATGATTTCGCCCTCTTCATCAACAGGGTTTACAACTGGTTCCGGAAGCTGCTAGGAAAGGACTACTGGTCGCTCTCGCTGTACCTCAAGTCGAAGGTCAAGAACGTCGTCAAGTTCATCGGCAGCTACGAACATCTTGTCGCCCACGAGGCCCTGGCCTCGAAGGACGTCGACACCGTCATAGTTGGCCACATCCACATGGCCGCGGACAAGGAGATCTCCGGAATCAGGTACCTTAACTGCGGGTGCTGGACCGAGTTCTGCTCCGCCGTCGTCGAGCACGAGGACGGCAGGCTCGAACTGCTCGACATAAAGCCGGCGAAGCAGGCATGATACTGCATCCCTGGGAACGCCGAGCTCCAGCTCGGCACTAGTACTCGCCAATCCGGATATTTTCGTCCCCAGGAATCGAGTTTCACGAGGAGCTTACGCATCCTGATAGCGCAAGGTCATGATCTTTAAGATTTCCATTTCACAGATGTAAGACAAATTATAACTCAAGCAATCCCGAGCTTTTGCGAGGGCGTAAGTTTCAGAGGAGTGGCCATCTGGCGGCGCCAGTTTTGTCGGCGAGAAACTTGAAGTAGCGCAGGTATTCCTACCTGCGATTCCGCAGACAGGAATGTCTGCGTTACTCGAGGCAAGTTTCAGAGGAGTGGCCATCTGCGAGATTCGCAGTTCTGTCGTTCAGAAACTCGATGGAGGGCGAAGCCGTGCTGAGCCGCGGTTGAGCTCGGCTCAACCCTCCGGAAGACGACAAAGTAAGCGACAAAGTTCTCGAGTTTCAGTAGAGTGCCGCTCTGGCGAGGAAATCCGCCAGT
>CAZWRV010000165.1:0-6504 GCA_964636325.1 uncultured Victivallaceae bacterium
ATCTTTGGGCCGTATTTTTCCGTTCCTTCCTCGGACGACATTCATGTCGCCTCTCCGTCGGAACGAAAAAATCCAATCCCAAATCTTGCTCGTCAAAATGTAAATTTTCACGCTAAAGGAGTATGATCACAAAGTTCTTTCTTAGTGGTCTTTGTGCCTTTGCGAGAGGCAAAGTCCATGGATTATTCAGGCTAAAACTAGAATTGTTAATATAGTTGTAAAAACGAAATAACAAAATGTGCAAGCATCCGACTTTCCGTCCGTCTTGACTTTCCACCGGGTGAAATATATTTTCCATTCAAACCGCACCGCGAGGAACCAAACCGATGGTCTCCCTCACAAAAACAGGATGGGGATTTCTGGGGCTCTGCTTCCTTCTTTATCTTTCCTCGGTCCAATCGGAGTCCGGGCTGCTGTTCCTGATCCTAGGCATAGTCGCCGGATGCTTCGTGATCAACATCTTCAAGGCGCGCAGGAGCGCGCTGAGCCTCGGGATGGAATCCCTTGCGGAGATAAGGCTGACCGAGGGGCGCAAGGTTGTCGCCCGGATCGAGCTGAGCAATCCGTCGGACGCCGGGATAGGCCTGCTGTCGGTCTCGTCCCCATACGGCACTCTTGTGGAGGCGGGCGGCATCGAGGCGGGCTCCAAGCTTTCCACCGCGCCGGATATTACGTTCAGGACGCGCGGGATATATCCGTTCAGTGGGCTCAAGGTCTCCTCCGAGTTTCCTTTCGGGCTGGCCCGCTATTCGAGGAGGCTCGGAGGCGGCGGCGAATTCGTGGTGCTGCCCGCGCTCTACAAATGCCAGCCTCCGAAGGCGGCGGGCTTCGAGGCGATGGTAGGCGGCGGATTCTCTGGAAGGCACCGCTCCCGCTCCGGAGTCGACTTCGCCGGAATCAGGCCGCTCCAGCCGACGGATCCGGTCAAGCTCATCCATTGGAAATCGAGCTCGAAGGGCATCGGAGTCATGGTCCGCGAATACAGCGAGGAGCTTTCCGGAAGAATATCCTTCATCCTGGACTGCAGCCCCGTCCCAGCGGAAAACGGCGAGCGCCGCGTCGACTGGGCGGTCAGATGCGCCGGCTCGCTGATCTTCGCCGCGCTGGATGTCGGCCACCATGCCGAACTGATCGACCTCGCAGAACTGGAATTCATGGCGATTCCTCCGTTCTCCGGCGGGGACGCGATACTGGAGCGCCTTGCCAGAGTCAAAGAGGCCGGAACCGCCTCTTCCCACAATGATTTCGACAAAGCATTGGCAGCACTCTCAAATAAATCCGCAATATGCATGATCCTCACTTCGCCGAGCACCGCATCCGCGGAAACCGCCTCCGGCCTGGCCGCAAAAAGACGCACCGTCTCAGCATACCTCCCGGCCAAATACATGGGGGGGAACTTCGACGGCGGAGGCTGTTCGGTGAAGTATTACACGGAGAATTCGATAGTTGAATGAGCGCCTAGGGACGGGCGGCAGATGACGGTTGCCGGATATTGTGAATGGTGAATAGTGGATGTTGAATGGTAGACCTGTGCGGCGCAAGTCACTTCACTGGTCGCAAGTCGCGAGTCATCTGCCAACGGGTTCCCGGCAGGTTCCGAAAGGTTTCGGCAGGCTTCGAAAGGTATCGAAAAACAACATGAAATTCCAGCAATTGGTTGCCGCGTGCGGGCGGATTTTCGCCGCATTCGTATCAGGTTAAAGGCCGGACTATGAACTTCAACCCGAAAGACTTCAAGGATCCGCTCAATCTCCTCACGCTCGTCGGCTTCATCTGCCAGGGGCTTGCATGGGAAGACGCGGCGATGCCGTTCCTCTTCGCGGGCTTGTGGTGCCTGTGCATCATGGTCAAGAGGAATAAGCACCTTATATCTGAACATATGGAACTGCTGTTTTTCATGCTGGCGTTCCTTCTGTCGCTTATCTACGGAGGACAGGGCGGCGGCACCCGGTTCTCATATTACTACACAAAGACTATGTCGGTCGGCAATTCGCTTCTCGTCCTGCAGGCGATGCGCCTGCTGCGGCCGATCAGCAAGCGGGAGAAGCTCTTCTCGTGCGCGATGTCGATCACTCTCCTAGCGATAGGCAGCCATTTCATGGTTGACTATCCGTTCATCCTGATCCTGGCGGCGGCGCTGATCCTGATACCCAAGGCTCTAAACCACACGATGCAGGAGGGCCGCAATCACTTCCGCCCGTTCCGCCTGATGGAGAACAGGGGCAGCTACATCCTGCTCGTCATACTGATGGCCGCATTCTTCGTCGTATTCCCGAGGAGGCGGATATACGCGACGCCTGGGATGAACGTGCTCATGTCGGCGCGAGGCGCGATTCAGCCCGAACTGGACGCCACCTTCGGAGGGGCGGAGTCTGCGGACTCAGTCCTCTTCCGCATCGAAGGCAAGGATCTGGGATACCTGAAGTCCTATTCCCTCGACGAGTTCGACGGCGCGCAGTGGAAGGCCAGCCGATGGAGCAGCCAGGCGCGTCCGGCGAGGCGGGGCATCCCCCTCAGCTCCTGCAAGCACCGGAAGGTGAACGTCAACGACGTGAAAAGCCTCGGAAGCTCGCTGCCCGTAGACGGATATGTGGTCGCCATAAGGGGCAACTTCTTCCAGGGCGCCTATGTGAGGGTGCAAGACAGCGTTGGAATAACTTCGTTCTGGCCTGGCAGCAACAACGAATATGAATACTGGACGAAGGACGATCAGAGCGATCCGCCTGCCAAGAACGAGCTTGAGCGCTGCCTGGCTTTCCCGGAGCAGTCCGCGGCGCTGCGTAAGTGGCTGGACGAGGCGGTCGGAAGGGAGAAGGATCCCGGCGGCGTCGCCCGGAGAATCGAAAAGGCGCTGAAGGACGGATGCATGTACGAGCTGGGAGCGCCGGGGATATCCAGCCCTGCGCCGGTAGAGGAGTTCGTACTGAAGGAAAAGAAGGGGCACTGCGGGAGGTTCGCGTCTGCCGCGGCCCTCCTGCTCAGGATGTCCGGTGTCCCGTCAAGAGTCGGAATAGGCTTCCTCCCGGGTGAAAAAAACCAGTTCGCCGACTTCCACAACGTCAGGGGCGGCGACGCGCACGCATGGGCCGAGGCCTACATCAAGGGACGCGGATGGGTCATCGTGGACGCCACGCCTGCCGCTCAGAACAGGGCCGGCGCCGGGGCCGGAAGCCTCGCCCTCTCCGCCCGCGACTGGCTGGAATACATATGGTATTCTAAGATCGTCAACTTCTCGCTCAGCGACCAGCAGTCGATGCTCGCGATTGCCGCGGAAACCGTCGCGGAGGCGAAGAACTCCATTCCCGGAAACCTGGGTGTGATCCTCTTTTGCGCCTTGATACTCGCGCTCGGCATCATCACCTTCAGGGCCAGGCGCAAAATCGCAGCACTGCTCTCAGCCGTCAGGAAGGATCAGTCCAGCTCCATGGAGGCGACGCATTTCTACGGCGCGATGCTCCGGCTCCTCGCGAAAGAAAAGCTCCTCCGCGACAACGCCGAGACTCCTTTCGAATTCCTGTCCAGGCTGGAGAAGGGCGCATATCCCAGGTCGCCGCAGGTGCGGACACTCACCGAAATCTTCTGCGAAGTGAAATACGGCGGCAGGGTCATCCGGCAATCTGAAAGACCGCAGATACGCAGGGCCTTGAGGGAAATTCGGTCGAATAGGATTCACCCCTCCATCCGCCCCGGCGGATAAAATGGAGGGACGCGCATGCAGCGTCCGCAGTTTGGAAAATGCCTCACGATTCAGGTCAGGCGCATGCGCCTGCAATGCCGCTTGATTAGCGGAATCCAAGTAGCTAGATTTAGAGCCTGCAAACATTAACGAGGGAGAACCAGATGGCGAAAGACATTCTTCTTGTTCCGCACAACCACTTCGATCCGACTTGGCGCCGCTGCTTCGACAGGCCTGCGTCCTACAACGGAGTTACGGTCCGCAGCTACGCGGAAGTCGAGGAGCACTGCATCGAAAGCTGGCTGAAGCTGGCTCCGCGCGGCTATACTTTCAGCGAAGGCCAGGCGGCGGTCCTCCGCAAATACTTGGAGCACAACCCGGAACGGAAGGAACACCTAGTGAGGGAAATCGCCACCGGACGCCTCGAGATCCACCGCGCAGGCGAGGTCGTCCCCGACAGCGTGATGTCCACGGCGGAAGGGCTGGTGCGCAACTTCCTGGTCGCGGAGCCTCTTTACAGGGAGCTTGGGGCGGACAAGCTTCCCGCGATGAAGCTGGCCTGGCTCGAGGACGCCTTCGGCAACGGCCCTAATTATCCGCAAGTCCTCCGCGGAGTCGGCGCCGAGGCCGCGGCCTGCCTGAGCTACCGGCCGTGCCCCGAGCCGGTATGGGTCGGAATAGACGGCAGCAAGATCATGGTCTCGGACAAGCATCCTTCGCTTTTCAGCGGCGCATTCGCCAAACACGCACCCTGCCCTTCGTGCCATGGTGAAGGCTGCAATGCCTGCAATTCCACCGGGCTCCGTTTCGTAGACGGATTCGACCTCGCCGCGCTCAGGAAGACAGTCGAGGACGCCGTCAAGAGGAAGGAGCCCTGGGTTGCAATACGTCTTCTGACGGAGGAAGTCCTCCCCGATTCCAGGATCGCCGATCTGGTGGACGAGATGAACTGCGGGCTCAAGGGCCGCGCGCGCATCCGCTTCGCAAATCCCGGCGAGGTCTACAGGATGATCCGCCCCAAGTTGCTTGCCGCGCTGCGCAAGCGCGACAGCAAGCCCTCCGCAGACCTTAATCCCGCGATGCCCGGCTGCATGGTCAGCCGCATCCGGCTCAAGCAGGGGACGCGGGCCGCCGCCTACAAACTTGTCGCTGCGGAATCCGTGCTGGCAAACGCATCGTGGAGGAAAAACACCCCCGCCGCGCCGCCCGAGGATCTAGCTCGGGCATGGCGGCTAGTCGCATTCAACCAGTTCCACGACGCCATCACCGGGACTCACATCGACAACGCTAACCGCGAACTGCACGACATGCTTGACGAGGCCAACTCCATAGCGGACAAATACTTGCGGGTGAAACCTTCCAGCCCGGACATCGGACACCTGCTCCCGGTCAAGACCGGCTCGACGAACATCAGGCTGGGAAGACTTGACGTCTCATTCGATCTTTACGGAATCACGAAGATAATATGCGGCAGACGCAACCTGTTCTCCGTAGAACAGCCCAAATGGAACAACAGAAGCCGCGACACGCGCATCGGCGAACTGCTCCTGGACCCGGACTACGGCGACCCCTGGGGACAGCGTATCGGGCCTCCCGGATCGCATGGCTGGGACAGCTTCTCAACCGTCCAGCTCGGAAGCTACCACAGGAAAGTACAGGCCTCAGACCGAGCCGTCAGATGGACTGGGCGCTACGACGGAGGCGACACCAAGGTCAAGAAGCTCGAATGGACTCAGACCGTCACAGCCTCGGCCGACGGCAGACGCCTCGACTTCACCGTCGAACTCGACTGGGACTCCGGAAGCAGGCGCATCCGCGCAGCCTTCCCGGTCGCTTCGAAGGATCAGGCGGCGACATATGAAGTTCCATTCGGATTCATAGACAGGACATTCGACTCCCAGCAGCTCAAATACAGCGCATGGGACACCCACTCGATGGAATTCCCTACGCTCCATTGGATCTGCAAAAAGATCGACGGGAAGAGCGGCGTCGCCCTCTTCAACCGCGGCCTGCCATGCTGCCGATGGATGCCGGAACGCCTCGACATCTCACTCGTCCGTTCGCCCGAATACGCGTTCTGCCTCGTCGAACCCGGCAGCTACGAGTTCTGGGACATCGAGGGAATGCGCGACCCCGGCAGGCATAAGTTCGAATATTCTCTCCTGCCATACACCGACGCCCTCTCCCCCGGCGAACTCACTCGCGTCGGCTACGAATACAACATGCCGGCGAAGATAGAACTGCCGTTCGGACTGGAAGGCGACTTGGCTGTTACCGCATGGAAAAACGCGGAAGACGGCAGGGGCTGGATACTCCGCGTCCAGGAGGCCGGAGGAAAAGGCACAAAGGTCTCGCTAAAATTCCAAGAGGAACGCAGCGTCAACAGGACAAACCTGCTGGAAGCAGACGAGGAACACCCTGTGCACGGCAAGAACTTCAGCGCGAAACTCCATAAACATGGCATCCTCACGCTGAGGATATGCTGATGCGTTGAAAAGTGACCGAACGGCTGAGCGCTTCAGGATTGTTACCAATCGTCTAATAATATGGACGCCACCGACCTTGCGCCGGCGGTGCCTCCATACATTCTCGAGACGATTAGTAATTCGAAAGTTCCGGAAGGATTCGGCATGAGCCCGCAGGTTTCGACGGAGGCCATGCCCCTCTCGCCCCATCTGCGAACATCGCAGTTTTATGGGCTAGACACTTCAAGTGGCGCAGGTATTCCTACCTGCGATGCCGCAGACAGGAATGTCTGCGTTACTTGAGGCAGGTTTCAGGAGAGATAGTATGAGAAGGTCAATCTCCTCTCCGCGAAATGTGATAAG
>CAZWRV010000166.1:0-6260 GCA_964636325.1 uncultured Victivallaceae bacterium
GGCGCATGCAAGTCCTTCTCTGTTAAATATTTATATTTTTATAGACGGGCTCTAACTATGGATTATTCATAAATGATATTATCTTTCACAAAGACACTGAGGCACTACGGATATTGCTTCCATAATTGTCAATTGATAATTGTTTATCGTTAATTGATCATTTCCTTCCTACCGGAGCTTCGATCCCCAGATTGCAAGATCACCATCGGTATACAGCGAACCGACGTTGTCCTTTATGATTACTCCTTCGCCGTGACCGCCGCGGTCGGCGACGAGTTCGCGTATGGCGCCGATGTGCAGGACGTTGTTGGCGACTACGCAGTTCTTAAGTCCCTTGGCGACAATGCCATAGAGAGGAGAGTTCTTTCCGTGTCCGTCGTCCTGGCCGATGCACATGGAGTTGCCGGTGAAGACGATTCCGTGGGAATCCTCGATGATGGCATGGGCGCTGGACTTCTCGTCCGGCGTCCACTCGGGTTTGCCGGAACGGTAGATGATGTTTCCGGTGATGGTCATGCAAAGGCTCGGGGAGTCCTTCTCGCCGCGGGCCTGAATCCTTATCCCTGCATGGCCCGATCTGTCGATGTAGTTTCCGGTTATGTTGTAGTGCGAGCCTCCGAGGATGACGATTCCGCCGACGCGGTTCCACTCGATTCTGTTGCCGGTGATTGTGATGGAGGCGTTCGGTTGGTCGGAGAGGTAGCCTGCGCCGCCGTTGCCGCTGAACCAGTTGTCGAGGATGAACCCGTCCCAGCCCTGCACGTAGAGCCCGTTCCCCTTGTTGAATATGACCTCGCAGTGGCGCACGCTGAAGCACCAGGCGTTGATGAGGTGGATGCCGTCGCCGGTGAAGCGCTCGATATGGCAGCGTTCTATCTTGTTGGCCTCCTCCTCGCGGCGGTTCTCGAGCTTTGTCATGAAAATGCCATGGACATCCTTTCCGAGGTCGTTGCCATGGAGGGTGATGCCGTTCACGACCGCGCCGACCGCTCCTGTTATGTCGAGAAGCGATTTCGCGTTCGGATCATTGAGCTTCAGTATCGAGCCGCCGACGGACTGGTATCCCCAGGTGGCGTTCCCCTGGATTCCGGTGTGGGGATGGAACTTAAGCGTAGAAGTCAGGTATGTTCCGTCGGGCACGAAGACGATGCCGGCCTGCTTGCCGGCGGCGTCCAACGCCGCCTGCAGCGCCTTCGTGTCGTCGGCCGTTCCGTCGCCCCTGGCCCCGAAGTCTCTGGCGTTCAGACAGATGCCGCTATTCATGGATTTCCCCCGATATGGAATTCATTTGAATGTTGGTTATTGGCGTTTGGGATTCAGCTTCAAGTCCGGTTCTACGCTCCTGAACGCCTCGTCAGAGCGTATCCGCCGGCGGCGGCCGACTTCCCCGTGTCCCCTTCGAGCAATTCCTTGTAGTTCCTGGCGACCTTGGCGAAGGCGGCCGCGTATTCGGCGATGGCCTTCTGGGAATATTTCTTGAACCATGGAATCGAGAAGACTCTCTCCTGTATCCCCTCAGAGACCGGTAGGGTTCCCGGCTTCTGCCTGAGATCCCTCTTCGAATTCGCGATCCTGGTCGGCTTGCCGTCGCCATAGACATCCACCGTGTTGAGAAGTGGATGAAGGTGAAGCGCCCTGTTGCAGCCAGGCCATGCCGTCACGCCTTCAGCGCGCAGCGCCTCGCAGAACCTGCCGACAGAGAGGCCTGCGAACTTCGCGGGATCGTAGAGGCATACCGGGCTGTACCAGCCGCCCATGGTCGTCCTGCCGCCCTTTGGGGTGCGGTGCGGGCTGAGGCCGGGGATCTTGTCCAGGTGGTCGCAGAAGCAGTTCATCGCCTTGTCGATCTCCGCCATCTGCTTCGGATAGTTCCTGATCTGGACGCGACCCATCGCGGAGCTCATCTGGTGCATCCTGTATTTGTAGCCGCCCCATGGGAGTCCGCCGGCTTCGGCGATCCCTTTGATCGTTAGCTCGCCTCCCCGCTCGTAATGGCCGAAGACCAGGGCCTTCTCGTAGATTTCCCGGTTGTTTGTCAGGAGGATGCCTGCCTCGCCGCATGCGAACGACTTGCCGCTCATGAGCGAGAAGCCTGCCACGTCGCCGATGCTGCCCACTATCCTTCCCTTGTAGAGGGCGCCGTGGGCGTGCGAGCAGTCCTCGACGACCTTGACCTTGTGCCTGCGGGCGATCTTCATTATCGCGTCCATGTCGCAGGGCATTCCGCAGTAGTGGACGACGACTATGGCCTTGGTCTTTTTTGTGATCCTGTGCTCGATGTCCTTGGGATCGACGCACAATGTCTTCGGGTCGATTTCCGCGAAAACGATCGTCGCGCCCAGGGAGAAAGCCTGAATGCAGGAGGCCCAGTAGGTCACGGACGGGCTGATTATCTCGTCGCCCCTGCCGACTCCGCAGCCGTACATGGCCGACTGGAGCGCCGCAGTTCCCGAGCTGCATCCGAGCCCGAACTTCATGCCGTGCCATGCGGCATATTCCTTTTCGAACTGCCTTGTGACATCCCCGCCGGACATTGCCCCGCGCCTCAGGACGTCCAGCACCGCATCCTCGATCTCCTTGGTCACAATTGGCCAAGTGAAGAGTTCCGCGTGATCGCCTTTCACCGTCTTCGGCCCGCCGAATATTGCAAGATCCGACATGCTTCCTCCTTAGTTCCTTTGACTTGAACTGCAATTTTCTTAATGTTTATGAAATCCGAAGCACGAAATTCGAAACATCTTCCAAAAGGAATATTCAAAATTTCAAACAATTGACTTTCCCCATTTGTTTTGAATTTCGATATTTGAATTTCGAGTTTTAATTGTCAGCTCCGGAACGATTCGCAGAGCCTGCGGTATTGCGATGGTGTCATTCCGGCCAGCTTCTTGAAATCGCGGTTGAAGACGCTGATGTCGTTGAAGCCGGAGGCTTCGCAAATTGAGATTATCTTCATGTCCGGCGATGATTCCAGAAGCCTCTTCGCCTCAATGACCCTTCTGCTGATCAGGTTCTCCTGAAACGAGAATCCTGTATAATCCTTGATCATGTGGCTCACGTAGAACGGGGAGTAGCAAACGTGCCTTGAGATGTCCGAGAGCGTGAGCTGGCTCTTGAAGTTGGAGTCGATGTGTTTAAAGACCTTGTCTATGAGCGGATGCTCCTTCCTCTTCGGCTCGAGAGTCCGAGGAGCATTTTCGGAGAGCCGTATTATGAATATGAGCAATTGCGAGAGCGCGTTGACTATCGCCTCCTTGTGGAATACCCCTTTGTGATCCCATTCGCCCTGGAGGATGTCCGCCAGGAATTCGACGTGGGTGGCGCTGGTCCCGTCGAGCTGGAGCCTGTGGTGGAAGCCGGCGCGGCATTTCGATATCTTGTCCATGACCGGCTTCATCTCGGGATACTTGGCGAAGAAGGAATATGAAAAGGCCATGTATGTCTTTTTGACGAGGACTCCCTCTTCGCCCCTGATGAAGGCGTGGAGTTCGTCGCCGTGGATGATGAAGAGTGTCCCCGCCTTGAACGGATATTTTCTGTTCTTGATGAAGTAATAGCCGCTGCCGGATCGGATATACTGGATTTCGACGGCGAATGGATGTATATGGTAGTTCTTGGACTCGCCGAAGGTCTCGTAACCCTTCACCGACGTGATTACGTTGAAGGGGAAGTCGCCTCCCGGAAAGATGCAGGACTGCGGCAGGGTCTTTCTGTGCTTGCTCATAATGGCGGATCCGGTCTTTGTTCTTGAAGTGAAGGTAAGGCGGCTTTTAGAGATTTCTTTGCATATGTTGCTAAAATATATGCAAAGTTTGCGATTATTCAGCCGCATCCTTCCAAGGCGTGTTCAGCGCGGCGATGATGCTGGTGGGATGGCATGCCTCCTGGACGAGCGGGGGCTTCCCGGCGCCGCTCCGCATCTTCCGGACAAGCCTGTATGGCTTCCTTATCTTCGGGTAGCGGAATGCGCCGGGCGACTTTCGCAGCTTTGCGACGGCCTTTTCCGCTCCGACCTTGATTCTGCGGCAGGCCTCGGCGGGCGAAAGATGTATGGCCGACAGCTTGGCCTTGCGGTATTCGTCCTCGGAGAGCTGGTCGAGTCCGTCCGGGAGTATCCCCCTCTTCACAGATACAGTGACAACCCCCGGAGTCAGGGCCCGCGCCTCTTCGCAGAGCGCCTGCTCCCCGCTGGCGAAGAAGGACGGCACGCCTAGCTCCATTGCGCACAAGGCCGTCTCCCCGTATTCGCCGATCGATATTCCGTTGATGGAAAGGTCCAGCCAGTTGAACCACTGGGTATGCGTGATGTGCGAGAACGGCGTGCCGGACTTGGCGTGATGGCCAATCCATGCCGCGCCGTCAAAATCCTTGTCCAGAAGCCAGGGATATACGGGATTAGGAGCGCCGCGGGAAAGTTCCGCCGCAGGATGGAGGCGGAGCGGATCTATTCCTCCGGCGCCGTGGCCGTCGACGACGAGGAATTCCTTCGCCCCTCCGGCGATAAAACCTTCGATGGCCGCATTGACTTCGTTAGTAAGGATTGACACGCCCTTCTCGAAGTACCGGCCTGACGGGATCACCCAGTCGTCGTGGTTGAGTATTCCCGCGCAGCCCTCCATGTCCGTCATAATGTAGATGCGCATGATGCTCCCCCTTCGTTATAACTGAAGACAGCCTGATCCTTGGAGAATAATCTGTACCCAAAATCCGATGCTTCAAGGATTTTTGATTCAGATTTCCCGGACGGAAAATCAAGAATTATCTTCTTCGGTATTTGAAATGAAATACCTTCCGGGGGTCGGTATTTCACCGCAACTCTTTTTCCACGGATCGGAATGCCCGTATTATGCGAAGCAAATTCCGAAATCTCCGCAATCAAAATGTAACTTTATCAGCCTAAAGGAGTATAGAACAGGCACTATTTAGCGATGGGCGAAGGGACGAGCGTCCAGGAGGCGCCGCCCGATGTCCCGGCGTCCGCGAAGGCGGTCGCGAGCGAGACGATCATGTCGGAGGTCACAGTGGCTCGAAGGCTCTGGTTGGCCACGAAGAAGCGGAGCGTCACGTTCACGGACGTGTTTCCGAGCTCGGTTACCAGCGCGCTCGGCGGGGGTGCGGCCTCCACCTTGGGGTGGCTTTTGACCACATCGATCAGGAGCTGCAGCGCCTCCGAGAGGTCGCTCTTGTAGGAAAGGGAAAGCGGCAGCTCCACGCGGACCCGGTGATCGGTGAGTCTCCCGGACATGAATCTCGTCGGCGGGATCGCTCTCCTCGATGGCTGCGGCGGCGGGCTGGGCCGCAGGCCCAGGCAGAGTCCGGAGATTGCGGCATCTCTCGGCCCAGGCGTCCACGAGCAGGTGCACGGCCGCGACCGCAATGTTGACAAGAACGATCAGCAGCAATGTCTGCTGGAGGTAGTCGATGATCCTCTCGACCGTATAAACATAGCCAACCGTGGAGAGCACCACGAGCGCCAGGGGCAGAACCGTCCCGAGGCGAAGCCCGATCCATGTAAGGCGCTCGGACCACCCCGCCGCCGTGAGGCCGTCGGCCACCGCGCGCACCTGCTGGGAAGAGTCCGGAATCAGATATAGCAGCCATGCGGTACACATCGGTACGGCGGGTGCCGACAAAGACAGCAGGAACGCTCAGAAGAGTCCGCGGCCGTATCGGGAGAGCCGGGCCGCCGCGCTCATCGCGCGTCCGTTCCAGCTCGCCCGAGATCTGCTCTAGGTCGCCGTGCAGCTCCTGGGGCGTCTCGACCTGTCCGAGCAAAGAGAGCGTCTCGCGTTCGAAGGACTGCAACACCTCGGGACGGGGTGTCTCATCGGCGGCGGGGGCCTGCGCCTGGGCGGAAAGCCATTAGCATGCGCTAGCCATCAATAATGGAACTAACAGGACATGACAAAGGATTGATTTCATCGTCCTCTCCACATTACATAGGAAACTTATTCCGTACTCCGATAAACTTATAGCAGGGCGGGCCCTCTTGCAAAACAATATGCGAAGTTTGCCAAAATGGGCATACAAGCGGACTTCGGATGCGCGAAAAGGGATTGACCGTATATATTGAGGGAAGAATTGTTATTAGTAAAAGTGACAACTGCGGGTTCGCAGCCCTCGCCTTTTTTTAAGTTTCATGAGTGCTGCTCCCCGAGGCGAAGCGCTCGGGGTCCTGTCGAATAGAAACTCGATGGAGTGCGAAACAGAGCTCCGCCGCGGTTGAGCTTGGCTCAACCCTCCGGAAGACGACAAAGATAACG
>CAZWRV010000167.1:0-6236 GCA_964636325.1 uncultured Victivallaceae bacterium
CCGGAAGACGACAAAGATAACGACAAAGTTACCGACAAAGATGGGCGAGTTTCAGGAAGTGCCCGTGTGCGGTGACCGCAATTTTGTCGGTGTGAAACTTAAAGTAGCGCAGGTATTCCTACCTGCGATGCCGCAGACAGGAATGTCGGCGTTACTTCAGGCGAGTTTCAGAGGAGGATGCAGATGTCGGAACTCAAGAGCTTCAAAGATCCCTTGACCGGGCGAGTCGTGCATCAGCTGACGAATATAGGTCATAATGTCTCGCCGTATTTCAACAGCCACGCCTGGACCGGCGACTCGCGATGGGTAGTCTTCATGCGCGTCGACAAGGACGGCGAATCTGTAATGGCCTGCGAGCTGGCGACGGGGATGTTACGATCTGTTGCCGGCCCGTTTCCTGTCGGGACTGAAAAGGAGAAGGGCATCCTCTGGCCTACATTGAACATGATCCCAGGCACTGAAGACGCGACGTTTGTCCGCGGGAGAGAGCTTTGGCGCGCCGGCATAGACGGGAAAAGCGCCCGCAAGCTTGCGGACCTGCCCGGCCCAAGCGGGGGGGACACCGACGTCTCATACGACGGCAGGTGGCATGTCCTGCCGATATTCCACATGTCTGAGGAAACAGCGGAAGCGCTTGGAAAGGTCGGATGGAACGTCGATCCGGTCATGGAGAAGTATGAGTTCGTCTCCGAGCTGGTCAGAGTGGATCTGGATGACGGCCGCATCGAATCCCTGTGGAGTGAGAATGCCGCCATGGTCGATCACATCTCAGTCAATCCAAAGGATCCAGGCTTGATCATGTTTTGCCATGAAGGGGACAAGGCTTCGAAGTTCGGGCGCATCTATCTTCGAAGAGCGGGGGAGAAGGCCTTCAGGCAAATCCGCGATCAGAGGACTGGCAGGGTGACTGTCACCCACGAACGCTGGTTCCCTGACGGCCGGCGCATAGCCTACCACGGAAACTATCTTCTTGAAGGCGGAACTCGCCGCCAGTATGTGGGGATATTCGACTTGGAGCGAGATCTGCCGATGGAATATACTTTCAAAGATCCAAGGCAGATCGCCTGGCACTGCTCGCCTTCCCCTGACGGAAAATTACTTGTCATGGATTTGCGTGACGGATCGGTGCCATTCGCAGATCTCCCGGACTCGATGAGAGGACTTTTCATCCTGCGGCCGAATCCCGGAACTGGATTGTGCGAAATCGAGCAGCTCTGCAGCGTCTGCTCGCAGGATGTCCGGCTTCCGGTCCAGCAGTGGCGGGAAAACGATCCCGTCTGGTCGCCGGACGGGAAGAAGGTCCTGTTCCGGGCGGCGCGCGGATATTCGGTGCAGGTGTTTGTCGTCGAACTGTGATCGGTAATCGCCGCATGGGAAAAAGAGATTCACATCCGAAAAGCGCGAACGTGGATCCGGCGGAGCTGGAACGCGATCCCAGGACGCGGCTTGTCTTCCGGAAGCTCTCAGATCCGGCATATCCGGAAATTCTCCTCCCTGACGTCGCGGGAAAGCCCGGCGAAATAAGCATTGATTCCTCTTGGTGCCTGGAATTGCCGCTTCATTGCTACACGGCGCCTGCATCGCGTCCGCACAACATGACCGACTGTCCCCGCTGCGGAAGGCTGGAGCCTGAGAGGACTGTGGCGGAACTGGCCAATGGGATTGCGCGTTCCGTCAAGAATGAATGCCCGGAGGCGATCACAGCGGTCTGGACCTATGGGATGCACACGTGGAGCCGCAACGCCAGACGCCTCATATCACGCCTCTCCCTGGACTGTAGCTTCATCTGCAACTTCGACACGGGCGACATTTGCAGGCGGGAAGGGGTGGAGGGTGCATACTCAGATTACAGCCTCACATGCGTAGGGCCCTCGTCCGGATTCCAGGCACAGCTTGCCGCGGCGGAGAGAAGGGGCTTGAAGACCATGGCAAAGCTGGAAAGCGGATGTCCGCGTGAAATACACAACATCCCTTCGATACCCGCCAACACGCGCTGGGCGAGAAAATATGGGAGACTTCTGAAGTCCGGAGTCAGAGGCGCGGTATTCGCCTGGGAGTTTACCGGCTATACCGAGGAGATTCCCGGGGAACTGGCGGCCTGGATGTCGTGGCGGCCGTGCCCGCCTGCCGATAAGCTGCTCGAGAAAATTGCCGCTAGGGATTTCGGCCGGCATAATGTCCGGACGGTCATGAATGCTTGGCATTGCTTTGATGCGGCCATGGAGCATTTCCCATTTTCTGGGAACGTCATCCATTTTGCGAGGGGGCCGTTTTTCATCGGATTCACGCATCCGCTGATCTTTGATCCCCATAATATCGGAGAATTGAGCCCGCAGTTCTGGCTGAGGCCGGGAAAAGTTCATCCTCTCTTCGACATGGATCTCAACTGGACGCATCCGTTCGGTACGGAAAAATGCCTGCATTCCCTGGGAAAAATGGAGAGGCGCTGGGAGCATGGCTGCAGTTTTCTCGAGAAAGCGCCGCCATCGGCACATGCTGATCCTTATGCCAATGGAAAGCTGTTGGAGCATAAGGCGCTTTGCCGCGCCATCCTTTGCATCCTACGGACCGCGATCAATTTGATCCGTTTCTTCATCCTCCGCGATCAATACTTCCAGGAACCTTCAAACCTGGGCCTGGTCCGCTGTCGCCTGACGGAGCTGCGAGATATCGCGAAGGAGGAGCTTGCAAACGCCGAGGAAGGCCTCGCATGCATGCTTAGGAACAACCGGATCGGCCATGACTATGTGAACGCAGCGGAGTTCACAGTGGAGATGGCCGAAAGCAAGATCTCGCACACGAAGAAGCTGATAGAGGAAGAACTGCCCCTCAGAATGTTCGAGCACAGCTTTTCCATGTGTTCCCGCGACGAAACGTTGCGCGACGACGGAAAAAAATGGCGTTGACAAGGAACGGAGGTTGCGGAATGAAGGATTTTCGGTCGCGCGCTGGCAGGTGCTGCCTCTCATTCTTATGTCTTATGATGCATGGCGTTGTATCCGCCGAGGATGCCGTGCCGGACATCCGGATATTCCCGGAGAAGGAGCGCAAGGAGATGCTGAAGGCGTATTGGACGCGGATATCCAAGGAGCGGCCGATCCCCTCAAGGACTTTAAATGAATGGGAGGGGCGCCGTGAAATGATCCTCAAGAACGCCATGGACGGTTTCGGACTGGATCCGCTTCCTCCGAAAGTCCCGCTCGATCTGACATATGGAAGCAGCCTCGAGAGGGAGGACTGCACGATTTCACGGGTGTATTACCAGACTTTTCCGGGGTTCTACGCAACTGCTTTTCTTTATATGCCGAAGAACTCCACTTTTCCCGCGCCGGCCGTCCTGCATCCGCACGGGCATTGGGCGAACTGGTCTGCGGACGACATCGTCCAGTCGCGCTGCATCGGCCTGGCCAAGCGGGGCTACGTGTCTCTAGTCGTGCAGTACGAGCATTTCGAGGATCTCGCCAGCGGGCTTCCCATGCGCGGCGTGTTTCTCTGGAACAATATCAGGGGCCTGGATGTCCTGGAGTCGCTTCCCCAGGTCGACAAGTACCGCATCGGAGTCACCGGCGCATCAGGCGGCGGCATGCAGTCCATGGATGTTGCGGCGCTAGATCCGCGGATCAAGTGCGCGGCCATCGCGGTCTTCCCCACATATTACAACCGCGTATGCTATTTCCACTGTTTCGGATGCTGCTACTATTCCCCGCTGGGCGCCATGCGCTACATGGATCAGCATGAGCTGATTGCCGCAATCGCGCCGAGGCCCGTAGTCCAGTTCACCGTGACCGGCGACTGGACCGCGGAGTTCATAAATCAGGAGGCGAAGGAAGTCGCGGCAGTCTACGATCTTTTCAAGGTTGAGAACGGTCCCAAGGTGGACAGCGTCGACGGCGACAAGTCTTATCGCCTCCTGAGCAGCGCCAACGGACGTTATGTCGCCGAGCGATGGGAGGGCCCTCATGACTACACCAAGGCGATGCGCGAACGGATGTATTGGTGGATGGACTGGTGGCTGAGAGGCCTCAAGGAGCCAAAGCCGCTTCCGGAAGAGAACTTGAAGATGGAAAAGCCGGCCGCGCTGCAGGCCCTCCGCGGCGATGTGCCGAAGGCCCACCAGTGGTCAAATCCCAACCTCGCGTCGGTTGTCCGCGCCTGGTTGAAGTATCAGCCTCCGGTATTGAAAAGCAAGGCAGATCTTGAGGCATACGTTCAGAAGATGAAACGTATCATTGAAGACCTGCTCGGTGAAAATGTCGCGACGCTCGCGGAAACTGTCGAATCTTTTGATGGCGGGATGGAAAACGTTGCAGGCTGGGACGTTGAGAAGCTCTGGTACCTTTCCGAACCCGATGTCCGTATACCGGCCCTTCTCATCAAGCCGAAAGGCGCTGCCGCTTCACCGTGCAAGGCGGCCATTGTCGTATCGGCCAACGGGAAAAATGACGTCTTCGTTGAACCGCTCCGCTCGAAATGCAAGGATATCCTGAAGGAAGGAAGGGCCGTCCTTGCGATCGACCAGCGCCTGCGCGGCGAATGGGCGTTCACCGTAAGCCCACCAGGACAGATCCCCGCGCTCGACTGGCAGGGGAACGTTCGTGTCTGGGGAAGGCCTGAGCTTGGCATGGCCGTGCATGACATCCGGACGGCCATCTCCTATCTTAGAATGCGCAAGGACTGTTCGCTGGATTCTCTGCGGGTGGTCGGTTCCGGCCATACTGCGGGATATGCCGCGTTACTTGCGGCGGCCCTGGACCAAAGGATCAAGGAATGCGTGGCGGACTTGAACTGCTCGGATTTTTCGGAAGGATATTCCGACCGGCCGTGGGCGGCTACGGCGCCGGCTTACGCGAAGCGCGCACCCCTCCTCGCCAGCGTCCTGCGCTACGGAGACGCCGGCGAGATTGCCGCCCTGGTTTCACCGCGCAGGCTGGAGCTTCTCAATGCAAGCCCGTTCACCTCCTTCCAAACCGCCGAGACGGCCTACAAGCTCATGGACGCCGTCGGACAGTTGGCAATCCAAAGGAAGGAGGAAGGCGCCGACAATGAAGTGCCAATAGTCAACGGTTCCTTCGAGGACGGAAGTAAAGGATGGAAATGCGAGGATGGTTCTGCGCCGTCTATTTCAACGCAGAAGGCGGCCCTGGGAAAAACCTGCCTGCAGCTAAACCCAAAACAAAAGATCATCGGCGAACCTGTTGCCGTCAAGCCTCTTACGGAATATCGCCTTTTCATGCGCGTCATGAAGCCCATGCGCTCTACGCTCAATGTAGAGCTTGTCAGGGACGGCAGGCCGTTCAAGCTCGCCTCTGGCATGAGCGACAGGATGGCTTTCGAAGAATGCGACTACGATTTCCTGGCCAGGCCAGGCGAGACTAGCATGCAGATCATCCTTTCATCTTCGGACTTCAAGCCCGAGGAAGGATGCATATTTGTCGACGACATCCGCCTTGTCGAGGGCAGGAAGATGGAACTCGTCAGGCCTGACGGGAAGGAATGCCTCCTGGCGACTAATTTCGCAAACTTTGATCTCGGCACGGCAATACCGCCGAAGGATCCCAAAGGTTTTTTCATTCCATACGGCCCGGGCTCTGAAAACAAGGTTGTCGCTGAAGGCAAGGACGGCCGTAAAGCTCTATACTTCAAGAGCGGCCCAGGAACGTATGCTGCGCTGGGCTGCTTCATGGCGGAACCGCTCAGAAGGGGAGGAATCTATAAGTTCGAGGTTACAGCCCGCGGAAAAGGGAAGCTGGGAATGTGCTTCTGGAATATTCCCCACCATCTCACTCCGCGCCTGGACAACGTCGAACTCTCGGACGAATGGAAGAAATATTCCCTCGACTTCTTCGTCGAGTCGCAGCAGCAGGTCCAGCCGACCGCGGTCGTTAGCGTCACCGGTGAAATGTGGATTGATTCCATGTCAATGAAAATTACCGGGAGTGGAGCTCCTTGAGGAATGCGAAGCTTGCTATAAGCGGGTGAATATAAGTGGAAGAGGCGGCGGCAGGAAACAACACCATCCGATACAACCTCGTCCGGGAAACGATACGAGCCGGCGGACAAAGCTCCACCGTCGCAGACAACTTCAAGCCGTGATGGAGATTACTGCGGCTAACGAAGAGGGAGACGATGCCGCAATCAAGATTATTAGCAAGATTAAGAATAAGATTGACGAGTTTCAGAGGAGTGGCCATCTGCGAGATTCGCAGTTCTGTCGTTCAGAAACTCGATGGAGGGCG
>CAZWRV010000168.1:0-6121 GCA_964636325.1 uncultured Victivallaceae bacterium
CGGCTTCGCCCTCCATCGAGTTTCTGATCGACAGAACTGCGAATCTCGCAGATGGGCACTCCTCTGAAACTCAGTGTCTGTTCTGATGGCTACTGCACTCCGGAAGATAATCCGGTAGGCCTTGAAATCAAGCGGGAAAAACGCGCATGAGGAATTCAGATTTTCTGACCCGCCTCTGTGAATCATGCTCAAAACGCCGGAACCGACTAGACCGTCAGAGGACCGACGAGACGATTTCCTTGAGGAATTCGCCGAACCTCTGGTCGGTGTCCAGGCCGGGCATATAGCTGAGGCGTATCTTGAGGAATTCGTTCTTAAGCGAAGTGAGTACGACGTAGGATCTGCTTGGAGTCTGCGGGTCGGCGTCGAGGAAGTCAAAGTCTGAGACATAGAAGTCGGCTTTGGCGCCGTCCCTGCCGATCTTGTATACCTGCGTCGAGCGCTTCAAGGGCCTGAGCTCCGCCTTGCACTGGAGGATTTCGTCCTCGGCCCTTTTGAACTCCTTGGATATCTCGTCGTCCGTGATTTTGAGAAGTCCCTTGTCGTAGATGTACACGGTGCCGGTGTCGTTGTTTTCGTTGAAGTAGTTGACGCTGTAGCCGTCGCCTTCGCACGAATAGATCCTGTAGCCCATCTTTTCCATGCCTCCGATGCTGTCGGGGAACTTCAGCCCGGAATCGAGCAGCCGTGCCGGAACCTTCCAGTATGCGGATCCGTCAGGGCGCCTCTCCATGAGGCCCATGTCGATCATGCCCCTGGCGATGTGTTCCGGAGAATACTTTTCCGAGAGCCGCGTGTTCCTGTCGCAGAACTGGAGGTTGGACTGGACGAGATCGCGCAGCTCGTCCTCGGAATATATCCTGTTGCATTCAACGTAGTGCCATATGGCATATATGAGTCTGATCTTCTTTCTCTTGTACAACCCGTTCCAGCGGCCCATCAGGTGCTCCGGAACTTTCATGTTCCTTATCGCCTTTGACTTTTCCATGAAGTGGCAGCAAAGGTTCTTCCTGAATATGGCGAAGTCAAGCATGTCCGTGACGTTGAAGAAGACCCGGTTGCTGTCCGGAGGGGCATAAGAGGCTTCGCCGGGTTCCTTGCCTTCGATCTTGGCGATGTTGACCGACAGCAGCGCGTCCACTATTTTTCCGTCCATGTCCCCGTTGAGGTCGAAAACATCGAACGAGGATGAATCGTTGACGTATGAAGGCGGGAGGTATTGCAGGAAGATGCCCAGATCCATGTCGTAGAAGCAGAGCGGCCTGTCTATGAACCTGCTGGTGTCGCACTGCGGGCACTTGAACATGTTGATGCTGCCGCTGAAAAGGCTTTCGACGGCCTCCTTCTCCAGGGGATGGCAGACGAAGTCCCAGTATTCGGCCTCCTGAACATGGCCGCAAACTTCGCATTTCATCTCGATCGTCCGCTTAGGCACATCACCCCGCTCGTCTGCCGGCGCGCCGGCCATCCCGCGTTCGCTGCGCTTTCAGAATAAATATTCGGCTAAACATTGGACACTAATGGCTGAATACATACAATATAGAGGGGTGCGCAGACTTTTTAAAGGGGGGCGATGCGGCGTTTCGCAGGACGACTGTGCAGAAAAGTCGGGATAAGGTGAAAGATCCGCGATTGTCCCTGTGTAGTATTTCGTAGAAACGATAAAAAAGGAGGACGCAAGATGAAAAAGATTATCGTGATGGCGGCGCTGATCGCGATGGCGGCCATGCCAACGACGGCCAGGAACGAGGCGCCGGAGGGTCAGGCCGGCGGCGACGGGCCGAGCGGAGAATGGGCCGAATACAAGGATCAGCTACAGCAGATCAAGTCCCTCATGGAGGAGATGAAGCAGGCGCATGAGGACAAGGATCGCGAGAAGATGCAGAAGATCGCCCAGCAGATCGAGACAGTCTTCAAGACCCTGCCCGAGGAACTGCGGGAACGCATGACCCAGAAGCATCCGCAAATGTCCAGGATCATGCACAGGCTTGCGAACGGCGGCTTCAACGGCGGCGAGGGCGGAGCTGAAAAGAAAGCCAGGAACTGTTTTTCCGGCGGCAAGTCATGCCACGGGAACGCGGGAGCAGGGACGACGAAGAGCGCCTGGGGCGGCGAGAACTGAACCGGGAGCGCAACAATAGATCGGTCGCGGCCGGAAGCGGCCGGCTGCGATCGTTTCTCTTCATCTCCCGGGCTTCGCGGATCCGCCCCTCATCATTCCCGGCCTTGAGAGCTGTTTCCTCTTGTCCTCGAGGAACTGGACCAGCTTTTCCGCCTTGTCCTTGTCCAGGACGGCCTCGGCCTTTTTCTGGGTGTCCGCGGCGATCTGATCCAGCCTTTTTTTAATTTCGCCGAGTTTGCGCCCCCCTGACGGCTTCTCGTCCTTCAGTTTTTTCAGCTCCTTGAGGTATGCGAGGATTACGGGGGCGGAGCTTTTGATTTCCTCCTCTGTGAAACCGAGCTTTTCGGATAGGTGCCTGTGGATGATGTTGCCTGCGAATTCAGGATGGCGCTTCACTGAGTCCGTCTCCAGCGGGCCTGCGACTTTTCCCTGGGGCTCGCCGTTTCCAGAGGATTTTCCCGGTTCTTCCGCGGCAGTAGCCGGCGTGGGGCCGGACTTTTTTGGCTCGCTGTCCAAGCTCTTGACTTGGGCGACGCTTTCCGCTGGCGGCGCAAGCCTGCCGACCTTCAAGTCTTTCTCCATGCCGTCCAGGTCTGGCAGCCCATGGCCGATTTCAACGACCTCGATGGAATCGCCTTCGGCGGCGGACGCCCTGGCGCGCCGGGTCGAGACAAGAACCAGGAGCAGGACAATGAACAACGCCGCGACCGCTACGGAAATCCAGAAGGTCTTGGAACGCCTCGCCCGGACGGCAGACCGCTCTTTCAAGGAATCGATCTTTTCCTGTATCGGAAGCGGAATTCCCCCGTCGAGTAGTCCGCCGAGCTCCGCCAGCAGCTCCTGCCAGTCCCGGTGACGCCGCGCCTTGTCCTTGGCCATCATCCTCTTCACCAGGCTCTCACAGGCCGGAGAGATGCGGGGGTTGAACTTCCTGATCGACGTGGCCTGGTCGAGCAGGACCCTTGCGAAGGTCGCCATCGCGTTGGTTTCACCGTAGGGGAGCTTCCCCGTAAGCATGTGGTAGAGGCTCGCGCCCAGCGAGTAAATGTCGGTCCGGCAGTCGAGCTCCTTTTCGCCTCTCGCCTGTTCGGGGCTCATGTAGCTTGGCGTGCCCAGTATGGCGCCGGTGATGGTGATGCTGCTTCGATCCTTCACGCTTTTCGAGATACCCATGTCCATCAGCTTGACTCCGCCGGCCTTGTCGAGCATTATGTTGGACGGTTTCACGTCCCTGTGGAGCATCCGGTGCCTTTCCCAGGCGTATCGGAGCGCCTCCGCGACCTTCCTTGCAATCTCCAGGGCCTCCTTCTCGCGCAGGCCCTTTGTTTCCGCGATTTTCGCCTCCAGCGTCACTCCTTCAACATAGGATGTCGCGAGGAAGTAGAAGCCGCCGTCGCAACCCGCCTCGTAGGCCGAGACGATTCCGGGATGGTCGAGCTTTGCGGTCATCTTTATCTCGTTGAGGAACCTCGCGGTGAACTCCTCGTTGCCCGAGAGGGCCGGGGAGAGTATCTTCAACGCGACCTTCCTGCCGACCGAGGACTGCGTGGCGAGCCAGACTTCACCCATCCCGCCCCTGCCGAGCAGCCGTTCCAGCACGTAGTCGCCCAGGACAGTGCCTTTCCTGACAAGGTCGCGCGGAACCTTCACGGCGTGGCGGCACCCGGGGCACTGGACAATCCGCCCGATCATGGCCGCGTCCGCATGGATTTCCGCACCGCAGCCGACGCAGTTGAACTTCATGTCCGGCATCTGAGCCCCGCCTCCGCGAGCTTCTGGAAGAGCGTCCTTATCCTGGCATGATCCTTGACTCCGGGTGAAAATTCGACGCCGCTGTTGACGTCCAGGCCTGCGGGGCCGGCTTCGCGGACCGCGTCAACCGCGTTGTCCGGGGAGATGCCCCCGGCAAGGATCACCGGGACACGCAGCGACAGGACTGCGAACTTCGCAAGCTTCCAGTCCGCCAGCTTCCCGGTGCCGCCCCGCCTGTCAGGTGAGAACGCGTCGACGAGAATCCTTTCCGCGGGGTAGCCCAATATCCTGCGGACATCGTCCTCGGCCCTGGGCGAGATCGCCCTCCAGACTTCGACATGGTCGGGGATTGTCCTTGCAAACTCGCCATCCTCGCCGCCGTGCAGCTGAACAGTGTCGACGCCGGCGTCCAGATACCTTTCTATCTCGTTCAGGGGTGCGTCCACGAAGACTCCGACCTTCCTCACGCCCGCGGGAAGCGCGCGGCAGATCCGCGCGGCCGCGTCCGGACCGATGTGCCTGGGGCTCCGGCCGTATGCGATAAGTCCGATGGCGTCCGCCCCGCATTCAACCGCGTAAAGCGCGTCCTTCTCCAGCGTGATCCCGCAGATTTTTACGAATATGCCCATTTGAGAAGATATTCCGCCGCGTCCCAAAAATCAACGGGAGATTGAAATGCGCCGCCGCCGCATATATAATACGTTTTGAACGATCGTAGACATCATTATCCGAGACTTCGATGGTGACCAGCGCTGCAAGCATAGTGTCAATCGTCCTGCTTCTGGGGATACTTGTGGCTGTGATCGTCTTCCAGCAGCTCAGGATCTCCATGATGAGGAGGCTGCTTGACGGGGCCCTCCACCAGAAGGTTGAAATAGGGAACTTCCTCAACATCTTCTCCAAGAACCTGAAAAGCGTCGAGGAGGTGGAGGATTCGATCAACCTCACGGCGAGGTATGTCGCCGACCTCGTCGGCGCCAGCTCTCTATGCATCTTCATCGCGGACGAGGAGGGCTGCCTGAAGGCCGCCGGCATATCGGGTGCGTTCCCGCCACTGCACAAGGCGCCCGAATATATTCTGACCAAGCCGCGCTACATCCTCGAGGCCCTGCGGCGCGAGAAGATAAGGATCGGGGAGGGCATAATCGGCGAGGTCGCCCAGCGGCGCGAGGCGGTAATCATCGAAAACGCTTCCGAGGACCCCCGCATCAGCGCCGTCGAGAGCGCAGTGGCCATCGAGACGTTCATGGCCGTACCCATGCTGCAGGAGGCGAAGCTCGTCGGGGTGATCTGCGCCGTCAACAGCAGGAAGGACGGAATGCCCTTCTCACCGGAGCAGTTCAGCGCCCTGAAGTTCATGGCGTCGCAGGTCATCCTCGCATACAACATCGTCAGCGTCTACTCCACCCTCAGCAGGCAGCAGAGGATAAGCCAGGAGCTCGAGTTCGCCAAGCAGCTGCAGTCATCCCTCCTGCCAAAGGTATATCCCGAGAAGCACAGCCTCGCCGTCAGCGCGTTCTACCGCTCGGCCAAGGAGGTGGGCGGAGACTTCTACGACTTCGTCGAGATCGACAGCAACCGGCTCCTCATCGTGATAGGCGACGCGTGCGGCAAGGGGATCCCGGCATGCCTCATGATGGCGATGACCCGCAGTATCATCAGGGCGAACGCCGAGCGCTTCACAAACCTGATCGACCTCATGCGCGAGCTCAACAGCAACCTCTACAGGAACACCGCCGACGAGCGCTTCGTCACCGTCGCATGCTGCCTGATAGACTACAGGAGGAACATAGTCGAATTCATAAGGGGCGGCCACACCGAGCTGCTCGTGCAGGTGGGCGACCGCAGGCTGAGGAGGATTTATCCGGACGGCACCGCGCTCGGCCTGATGTCCTGCGAGGATTCAGGCATCTACGACACGATTGCATTCTCCTTCCTGCCCGAGATGACGCTGATGATGTTCACCGACGGCATCACGGAGGCCCTCAACGCGAAGGAGCAGGAGTTCGGCATTGACAATCTGTGCAAGGTATTCTCCGAATGCTGCACCGCAAGGATGGCGCCGCACGAGACCATTGAAAAGGTGCTCAGGGCCATCGACGGCTTCACCGAGGGGATGGAGCAGTCTGACGACCAAACCCTCCTGGTCTTCAAGAGGCAGTAAACCTGCGAAGTCCGCAGTTTTGCCGGTATGAAACTTAAAGTAGCGCAGGTATTCCTACCTGCGATGCCGCAGACAGGAATGTC
>CAZWRV010000169.1:0-5854 GCA_964636325.1 uncultured Victivallaceae bacterium
ACATTCCTGTCTGCGCAATCCGCAGGTAGGAATACCTGCGCTACTTTAAGTTTCTCCCCGACAGAACTGGCGGATTTCCCCGCCAGAGCGGCACTCCTCTGAAACTCGATTCCTTTCGGTGGAGGGTTGAGCCAAGCTCAACCGCGGCTCAGCACGGCTTCGCCCTCCATCGAGTTTCTGAACGACAGAACTGCGAATCTCGCAGATGGCCACTGAAACTTGGACATCTTTGCCTTTATCTTTGTTGCTGTCTTTGTCGAATTCAAGGCTGGGTGATTACGGATTACGATTCGAATCCGCCTAGTCTGACCCACTCGACCGAGTTTTTCGCCGACAAAACTGCGGACGGCTCAGACAGGCTCTCCGGACCCATTTTGCAATTAATCCGCGAAGTGATAGCTTAAAGCATGGAAGTCTAAAGCAAATACACCAAGGGGGGCTTGACCATGTATTCAAACGCATTCCGGCTCTTGCCGCTGATATTCTTCGCGCCTGTCTTGGCCTTCGGGCTGCTGTCCTGCAGGAGCTACGACGACGTCAGCGGCCCGCAGTCGGCCATGCCGGTGGACGAGCTGATGTCGAAAATGCGGAAGTCCTTCGACCCTAACGGCGTCCTGCAGAACGCGAAGGCATACTACCTCAGGCAGAAGCTGCAGTCCGAAGGCGGGCAGACCTTCATAGAGATGACGTTCAAGTTCCCCGACAAGTCCAGGACCGTGACGACCGTCGACGGGAAGATACAGTCCCTTCTGGTCTACAACGGCGGCAAGTGCTGGATGATCGACGGCAACGGCGAGAAGAGGCAGATGCAGGGAGAGGATCTCGAAAGATTCAAGCTCTTCAACGCTCTAGGCGCCTGCGCGAATATCGACTTGAAGGAAATATTCGAGAAGGTATACGTCTTTGACGACGACGAGGGGCCCGAGAAATATTACAGGGTCGTATGCATCCCGAAGTTCAAGGACCTGGCGCCGATCGCGATATATGTCGGCAAGGACGACTACCTTACCAAGAAGATAGTCACTAGGAAGGCCGGGCTCTCATACGTCGTCGAGACAAAGAAATATTCGCTGGTCAGGGGCGTCATGATCGCCTCCGAGACCGAAATATTTTATGCCGCGGACCGAGAACGCCTGACGGTCGTTGAATACAGGCTCGACCCCGAGACCGAAGACGCGATGTTCGAGCCGTGATAATCTCTCACGAAGTCGCAAAGGCACAAAGAAATCAATTGTGAATCTTAATCTATTGGCTGCACTTAACCTCGACTGCCGTTTATTTGATTCGCGACGGCAAAGCCGTCGGCGCAAAAGCGCCGTGGGGATGGCCATCCTGTTGTCCATATGTGCCACCTGCGCTGCCGGAGATGATGACGCCAGCAGGCCGAAGGCGCCCGAAAGCGAAGGCTTCTGGGAGGGCATAGGCAACTTCTTCCTTCCACATGCCGAGAAACGGGAGATTCTTCTTGTGAAGGACACAAAGTATTTCCGGGTTACGGTCGAGGTCGATTCGGAGAGGCTGCGCCATCTGGTCTTCAATCCGAACCACGGCTCGCAGGGGATATGGAATCCTGCCGAGCCAGAATCGCTCTGCTCTAAATACTGCCAGTTCACCTCGCTCTGCCTGCCGATCGCCGGTAGGGAGCCGGAGAGCGCGCTTTTCATCGGGCTCGGCGCCGGAATAATCCCGATGTATCTGCGGCGCAACTGTCCGGAAACACTTATCGACATCGTTGAAATCGACGAAGGCATCCCCGGAATCGCCGAAGAGTTCTTCTCCTTCAAGAAGGATGACAGGATGCGCCTCCAGATAGCCGACGGACGCGAATATGCGAACCGCTGCGACAAGAAATATGACGCTGTCTTCATAGACGCCTATACGGCGGACAGAATCCCCTTCCAGCTCACCACGCTGGAGTTCTTCAGGAAGATTCACGGAATCTTGAACTCCGGGGGAGTGATGACTGCTAACATCGCTAAACTGACCGGCGACGAGTTTGTCAGGGCGGAGCTGAAGACCGTCATGGAGGTATTCCCCGGCATGAAAGTCTTTGCCAACGAGGCGAGAACCAGCTACATCGTCTTTGCAGTCAAGGACGGCGCCCCAGACATCGCCGCGCTGGAAAAGAACATCGCCGCCGGAAACTACGGGAAGCTCGGGTTCGAAATGAAGGATCTTATGCCCTCCCTGATGCCCGACAAAGACCTGAGGGAATATATCGGCGATGCGGCCGTGCTAACAGACGATTACGCTCCCGTGGAGACGATGAAGTGAGAAGGTTCAGATTTCCGGGGACGGAGCAAGAGAAAAAGTTTGCCGGAATTGGGAAAAGCTTTTACTCTGCCAATTGGGATCGTCGCCACGAAAACTTAATTTATACTCATTTAGCGTGCGAATATCCATCCGGCCATCCAAGTGACGGCGATGCATCTGCATGGGAAAATTTATTTCGCGGCAGTTTTTCTTGCGGGCTTTGCGGTGATGTCGTTCGAGATACTCGGCAGCCGCGTATTGATTCCTGAGTTCGGCGGCTCGATCGAGGTCTGGGGCGCGCTGATCTCAGTCTTTCTCGCCGGGCTTAGCGCCGGCTATGCGGCCGGAGGAAGGCTTGCCGACCGCTTTCCGGAGCCACGCATGATGTCATGGCTGCTTCTTGCCCCGGCGCTTCTCATGGTCTCGTTCCCGTCCTATGGAACTGCAGCCTGCCAGGGGCTGGCGGCGCTGAGGCTTGAAGCGAAATGGGGCGCTCTGGCGGCGTCAATGCTGCTGTTCTTTCTTCCATGCGTATTCTGCGGCGCAGCAGTGCCTTTCGCCGTGCGGATGATCGCGCCGGACAACTCAAGGATCGGATCTGCCGCCGGCTCGGTCTACGCATTATCCAGCGCCGGAAGCATCGCCGGAACGCTCTTCGCGTCCTTCTATCTGATAGGCTGGATGGGCGTCAAGCTTGCGATAGTTCTGACTGGAGCGGTGCTGCTTGCCGCCTGGGCGCTGTCGCTGGCGGCTGGAAAAAAGAGTCCCTCCTGAAACGCCATCCGCAGTTTTTAAGCCGATTGCGGCCGGACGCAGACGGCCGCAGCCGATTGCAGCCGTTTTTCTGAAGATCATGAAAATGCCAGTCTGTTGCGTTATTCGGATCCCATCCTATATTATCCGCCTTTCAACCCCCAAATCATGGAGTGCTTATGGCAGAGACGATAGACAGGAAGAACCACAAGGACATCAGGATCGGGACGCTCGCTTCGGCGTCCAGCGGCGCAAATTATCTGGCCCAGATAATTCCGCACGGGTTCGAGAGCTTCTCACTCACGTTCTGGCAGACGATCGGGGATGTCAACGTCAAGAAGTATGCCGAGGAGGTCAAAAAGGTCCTCGAAGGCACGGACTGCGTGATCAGCTCGGTCGGAATCTTCGGCAACCCGCTAGAGAGCGGGGAAAAGGACAAGGATACTCTGAAGGGATGGAAGCTCCTGATCGACAACGCCCACCTCTTCGGCTGCGACATCGTCGCCGGATTCGCAGGAAGGCTCAGGAACAAGAGGATAGACGAGTCGATGCCCGTCTTCAAGAAGGTCTTCGGGGACCTCGTAAAACGCGCCGAGGACAAGGGCGTCAGGATAGCGCTTGAGAACTGCGACATGGGCGGCGACTGGAACGCCGGCGACTGGAACATCGCGCAGTTCCCGGTCGCATGGGAGATGATGTTCGACGCCGTCCCGTCGAAGAACCTGGGACTCGAGTGGGAGCCCTGCCATCAGATGGTCAAGCTCATCGATCCGATGCCACAGCTCAAGAAGTGGGTCGGCAAGATCTTCCACATCCACGGCAAGGACGCCACAGTCCACTGGGACGTCGTCCGCGAATACGGCATCAGGGGCCCCAAGCCCTTCGCATTCCACAGGACGCCCGGATTCGGCGACTCCGACTGGACCGCCATCATATCCGACCTCAGGATGGGCGGCTTCAAAGGATCGATCGACATCGAAGGCTGGCACGACCCGGTCTACCGCGGCGAACTGGAGATGACCGGCCAGGTCTACTCGCTCAACTACCTCAAGCAGTGCAGAGGCGGGACATACATCGAAAACCCTAAGTGAACGGCCGCACCTTGCCCGGGAAAAGATTACCGGCGAAAATCCCAGCCCGCCGTCCGGCGGGCTGTTTTTTTCCCCATCAAATCCCATCTTCTCTTCGAATTGTGGAGAAACGGGCCTGCTCCCTGGCTGCCGGATATTCTAGCCGACCTCCACCACCTTGATGGAGTTGACCTTCCATCCGTTGGACTTTATGTTTCCGGTGAGGAAGACGAGCTTGTCGCCTTTGCCTGCGAGCTGTTCGCGCCTCATCATTGCGACTAGCGAATCTATGGCGTTCTCCGCCGTCTCCTGATCCTTGAAGATCGCCTGGTCGAGGAGCATCGGGCGGACGTTGTGGTAGAGGGCCATCCTGTGGTAGCTTTCCGGGGTGAAGGTTCCGGCGACGATCATCGAATCGGGCCGATATTTGGAAAGTATCCTTGCCGAACCGCCGCTGTGCGTGATGATTACGGTGGCCTTCTCGCTGAGGTAGCTTGTGAGGTAGGACGCCGACGCGCACATTGCCCCAGTAAGCTCTTGAACCGCAGGAAGTTCCAGCTTCTGGTTGCAGAGGCCCCTGCCGAGGGCGGCCTCGGTCTCGGCCACGATGTCGCCCATCGCCCTGACGGCAAGGACGGGATATTTGCCGATGGAAGTCTCGTTGGAGAGCATCACGGCGTCGGTGCCGTCGATGACGGCGTTGGCGACGTCGCTGGCCTCGGCGCGTGTGGGCATTGGGTTGTCGACCATCGAGTTGAGCATTTCCGTGGCGACGATGGTGAGCCTTCCCCTGCGGTTCGCCCGGCGGAGGATGTCCTTCTGGACGACCGGCACCTTTGCGAATGAGATTTCGACCGCGAGGTCGCCGCGGGCGACCATCACTCCGTCGACTTCCTCGAGGATGGCGTCGAAGTTGTCCAGCGCTTCCGGCTTTTCTATCTTTGCTATAATTGGTATCTTGACGCCCTCCTTCTCCATGAGGGCCTTGAGCTTGGACACGTCCTCCGGCCTTCTTACGAACGAGAGCCCGATGTAGTCGACCTTCTCGCGCATGGCGAAGAGGGCGTCGCCGCAGTCCTTTTCGGTAAGCGCCGGCAGTGAAATCTTAGTGTAGGGCAGGTTTATGCCTTTGCCGGTGAGGATGGTTCCGCCCTTGAGCACCCTGCAGACGACCTCCTTCTTCGACGGATCGGTCTTCTGCACCTGGAGGGAAATATGGCCGTCGGCGAGCAGGATATGCCTGCCCTCTTCGGTGTCGGAGGCTATGTCCGCGTAGGTGGTCGGGATCTTGTTCGGCTCCTGATGTTCGGTTCCGCCGCAAAGTACCAGCGTGTCGCCGTTCCTCACTTCCAGCGGCTCCTTCAGCTTGCCGACCCTGATCTTAGGCCCCTGCAGGTCCATCAGTATCCCCAGGGGCTTGCCGACCTTCTTCTCGGCCGTCCTGATGTTCGCGATGGTCCGGGCGCGCTCGTCGTGCGTTCCGAAGGATGCGTTCAGGCGGCAGACGTCCAGGCCCGCCGCCCCGAGTTCCACTAGAACCTCCGTCTCCCTGCTCGCAGGGCCTATCGTCCCGACTATCTTCGCCTTGTTCACGTTCGTCCCCCGAATTAAAG
The DNA here is from genome assembly GCA_964636325.1 of uncultured Victivallaceae bacterium. Taxonomy (GTDB): domain Bacteria; phylum Verrucomicrobiota; class Lentisphaeria; order Victivallales; family GWF2-50-93; genus CAZWRV01. Next base: position 5,690 of record CAZWRV010000169.1, read on the forward strand.
ACATGCTTCACGGCTACAATTATTGTCCCTTATAATTGAATAGCAAGCTTTTTGCAAAGGAACTTTCGGATTGTATATTTGTCCAAAGATGTTGTGAGACTAACAACTCCCGTAAGTATTCAGCGAAGTATGTAGCCAGCCTCAAGACAGCTGGCTTCTTTTCTT
>CAZWRV010000170.1:0-5390 GCA_964636325.1 uncultured Victivallaceae bacterium
GCTACTTTAAGTTTCACACCGACAGAACTGGCGGATTTCCCCGCCAGAGCGGCACCCCTCCTGAAACTCGAGTTGCTTGCGCGCGGCGCGCGCAAACTACTTGCTTCTCATCTACAAAACTTCGAAGCTCGCAGACGCCCAATTGTCCATATGCTCAGCTTATGCGAATTGGACTCTACCTTATTACCAGCCACTGAACCGTGTTCTGCATCAGCCTCTGCCAAGCTGGCGAATCCCAGAACGCCTTGTCGCCTGCGCCCGGCTCGCCGAAAGTGGTCGCAAGCACGCACGCGATCCTTCCGCCCTTCGGCGTCGTGCCGAGGACGAGGATGGGACGGTCGCCGGCGGTGACGACGACCTTCGCGTCCGTCTTCGGCTTGCAGAGGTGGCTGTAGAAAACCTTGTCCGAACTACCGAAGCTGACGCCTTGTGCGACAGGATTGGAGCCGTCCGAAATCTTCAACGCGCCGCCTTCGATCTTGCGCCAGTTGTAATGCCCGCCTACCTCAACAGGGAGCATGTCCAGGAATTCATTGTTGCTGAAATCCGCCTGGCCGAACGCCTGGTCGCCGCCGAGGATCAGCATGTTTCCTCCTGCGGCAAGATAGTCCTTCAGCATCTCCTGGCCGACGAGGCCGAAGGGCGCGGCCGGCATGTTCCCGAGGATATAAAGGTCGTTGGAAGTCAATGAAGGATAGTCTGCCGGAAAGCTTGTGACGGTAAGTCCCACCGGAGAGGCGTCGAGCCAGCCGTCCGCGACTTTCGCAGTGGGAAGCCCGGCCTTCACGGCCTCTTCCACGCGGAACAGGTTGGTCCATAATCCTTTGAGATACAATATCTTGGGTTCGGCATTCGCCTTGTATTCTACCACATCCGGCTTGAGGTAGACCTTTCTTTTGGGCGGGCGTTCGAACGCGAGATATGGCTTCATCGTGAATGGATCGTTGTTCTTGCCCTCGGCGCCGCCGTAGTAGTCGCCATATGTCTCGGTGATTGTCTTTCCGTCGGGCGCAGTGCCGGTCAGCGTCACCTGGATTCCGGCGGGCATCGCACCGGCCCCTGGAGCCTTGACCGCGGCGGCCTGCGCCGCGTCGGTGAGGTTTGCGAACTTCGCATCCGGCATCTTGAGTTCCCACGGCTTCTTGAGCCCCCATACCTTTGTCGAAACGGTTACATCCTTGAGCGGTACAAGGCCTTTCGCAACCTGGTGTTCAATGGTCAGCGAATCCCCTTCCTGGGAAATCTCGAAGTTCGCCGCCACATTGCGGCTTCCGTGCGTGAATCCGGTCACTCCGGCGACGGGATAGAAGACGATCTCCGTATTCCAGGTCTTTCCGACGGGGATCGCCACCCTGTCATACATCCATTCGGTGGTTATGGCGAACGCGTTGTCGTAGATCCGCCACAGGTCGTTGTAGTCCATGAGGAACATGACGCCCTGCTTGAGCTCCTTGCTGGCGGCTCCGTTCCAGCCTGCGGTGGCGTCGTCGATGTAATACCAGGAGTTGCCGAACCATTCGTCGCCCTTTGCGTCGCGGCCCATGCGGTCGATTCCGCGAGTCGTGGGGCGGAACCAGGAGATGCCCTCCTTCTTCCCGCCGAACCAGAAGTTGTTCTGGATCCAGTAGCCGGTCACCTTGCCCTGCTCGGACGTGTTGGTCAGGGAAAGCCTGCAATACACCGCATGATCGCCGGCCTTCAACGTGATTAGCCGTTCGAGCTTTATGCCTTTTATGGTGTCGCCAATCCCCATAGAGGAGACCTTTACGGACGCCTCGTCCGGGCCCGCCTTGACGACCTCGCCTTCGTATGCGCGGTTCAGGAATTCTCCCGGCCAGGTCTGCTCCCAGACGTGGTCCATGAGCATTCCGCCGGCGGATTCCACAGGATACACTATGTTGCCACCGAAGGGTTTGTATAGGAATTCCGAGATGCGGGCGCCCTTCTTGAGGTCGATTGAGAGCTTCAGAAGATCGTTCTGCATCGTGATGCTGTCGCCGCTCTTTTCGGCGGAAGCGGCGGCATTGGCCGCGCCGCCGGTGAAAAGCTGGACCGATGCCGCGAGAGCAAGAACCGAAGCTGTCCTGAGGATCATATTTTTCATTTAGAGGGCCCCCCTTATTTCTCGCAATCCACGACGAGTATGTTCCATACGGCCACCTCTGGCAACGTGAAGGTCGAGGCATTGCCTCCCGCCAACGCCGGGACGGACTCCTTCAATATCGGCTCCGGACTCAGGCGCGTGGCGCGGACCGGACGCCATCCCTCCAGGCCCGTATCGAGAAGCGTCACCTGCACATTCTTAATGGGCGGAGGCAGATCCTCCTTCTTCTTCCCCTCCCCGACAGTCGGCTTCGCGGGCGGATTTATCAGATGTATTATCAGCTGCTTGCGTTTCCCGTCCAACGGCCTTTCAAAGACCCAGCTCTTCCACCAGGCACCGTCCGAAACCTTCGCGACCTTCTCCGGATCGCTGCGGCGGACCAGCGCGTTGTCCCAGCAGTATCCTCCGAAGCGGGTCATGAACGCGCCCCAGTGGTGATGGTAGTATGGATGGGCGCCGGCCGCATATGCGAAGACGTTGGTGTAGCGTCCGTCCGCGGAGTCCGCCGATCCAAGGATGGGGCCGTAGTATCCGCCGAGCTTCTTGATCGCCTCGACATCGTTCGCGACGCTGGGCCCGTAGACGTCCCAGCGGTGCAGCGGATGCTGGACGCCCTCGGCCTGGTTGATGTATTCGTTCATGATCAGACCGCCGCCACGGCAGAGCTCGACGGACTCCTTCGGATTCGTCGCGATGCTCTGCGCCCAGTTGCCCTGCGTCCAGTTGTAGCCGTAGAAATAGCGCGGATGCGCCTTGGTGATCAGTTCCTTCGTCCGGCGCATGTTCCCGGTGTTCCGTGCATCGGCCTGCTCGGCCGTCAGCTTCTCAACAAGCTTGCCTTCCAGATCATAGACTTCGCGCGACACGTCGAAGTTGCCGTCCCAGCGTGCGCCGTCCCATCCGAACATGACGGCCGAGTCGATGAGCTCCTTGATCCCTATGTCCACGACCTTCGGATCGTTCATGTTGTAGTTGACCGGCACCCAGCCGCCCCAATGCTTTTCGCTGGTGATGTCCCATTCGGCGATCTGTTTCGCGTTGCGGTCGACGGAGAGTGTGCCTTCGGACTGCCAGAGCCATTCGGGATGGCGCCGGGCCATCTCGACTCCGGTCGGACCTCCTCCCGTCAACTTGGCGTAAGTAACGGCCTTGATGCCCTGCTCATGCCCTTTTGCGATAAGCGTCTGCAGGCCCTTCTTGGTCTCCAGATAGCGCGCCTGGCCCGACCACCAGATTTCCTGCTCGGGTGTCAACTCCAGGAAGTCGTCCGGCGCCCAGAAGAATTTTTCAAAACCGTTGAAGTATTCCTTGCGCCAGCTGGCGACGGTGTCGTCGGCCCACTTCATGTCGGGCCGCGGTTTGAAGTTGTCGAACTGCTGCCAGATGAACCCCAGAGCCGATATCAACGCAACATTCCAGTAGTCGTTGCACGCCATGAAGTAATCTTCGCCGGCGGCGATTTTCTGTCCGCCGACCATGACTTCGGCCTTCACCGCATGCCCGAATTTGGCAAGCGGCTTCGGCCATTTGAATTCGGCGGTCCCGTTCTTTCCGGCCTCGACCGAGATCTTAGCCTCCTGCGGCTGGGAAGCAGTGTCGATGTCAGCCTCCAGCCAGGCACGGACGATGAAATCCTGCTTCTCCTGCACCAGGTTCTTCAGCTCGACGACCGCAGAGATCTGCTCGCCTTCGTCATATAGGATTTTCGACGGGCACACGGAGATCACCTGCACAGCATCCCCCGCCTGCGAGGCGTTCAACGCAGCAAAAAACAATAGCGCCGACAGAAGCCGGCAGACCGTCCGCTCTGATCCTTTCATCATGTCCGCCTCCTAATTTGAATATTTTTTTGAGCCATTTGCATAAGTAAGCAATTGTCGGTTTTCAGGTGTCAATGTCAGGGTGTCAGCAAACTGCAAAAAGCTGAAATATCTAATTTTTTCCTAAATCTAACTGAAAACTGGCGCCCGGCATCTGGTATGCAAAACTTGGTTTTACATTCACATCATTCAGTTATTTCCTCAGAGTTCCCGTCCTGATCAGTCTCGGCTTGTAAAGCGACCGTATCCCTTTCCACGCCGGACTTGCCGCCGCCTCTATGGCGTCTCGAAGGAGGCCCCCCCAGTCGAAGTCCACGTGGTCCGTGCTTCCGCCGGAACAATAATGAAGGAGCTGCTTCAGGCCGATTACCCCGAAATCCTCGGGAATTCGCATGCCTGATTTACGCAGGAGTTCTGCCACCACTTCTGCGAGGCTTTCCGAGCGCGCCAGTATGCCCGTATTCCGCGGCATCTTGGAAAGGAAAGATTTCCAAGCCCGCAGCCCCTCGCGGGTTGTTTCGAAGGACGGCGGCAAAACCACGCGCACTTCTTCGTCCGCCAATTCTTCCCGCTGTTCATGAAGGGACTCGACAAACCCTTCATATGTTATTGGCACATAGGGGCCGTCCCCCTCGATCTGGATGAAGCGGAAGGAATCGTAGCCTGCGATCATCATCGCGTTGGCCGCAATTGCGCCCCCTCGCCGGTAGTCCGGAAGAACATAGCTCCTGGAAGGAAGCTCGGTCCTGTAATGCTCGACATGTATCACGCGGGTTCCCGACTTTTCGATCTCGTCAAGCAGGTCATCGTTGCCAGGCGGATGCGGGGTGCAGAATGCCAGCAGCGCCTTATGCCTCTCCTGAAGGACGCGCTCTAAAAACTTCCGTTCGGTCGCCGCAGACCAGTCAGTGTGGGTGAAGACGGAAATCAGATATCCCAAGTCCAAGGCCGTCTGCTGCGCATGCGCCAGGCTCGCGCCGTCGAAAGGGAACATTACTGATATGGTGCAGGATGGATGTTCGTTTTTCGGGACAGGCAGGACATAGGCGCCGGATCCATGTATGACTTCGAGACGCCCGTCGTGCACAAGACGGGTCAGGGCGCGCCGCACAGTTGTCCGGCTAACCTTGAAGATCTCGCAGAGCTCGTGCTCGGAGGGAAGACGAGTGTTCGGAGCATATGCACCGGTATCCATCTTCCCGCGGAGATCAAAAAGTATCTCCTCGGAACGACGGCCCAGCGTCGGCAGACCCGAAGACGTCCTTCCATTCAGCATTGACTGGCCTCCATGAACTCTCCTGAAACTTGATTCCTTTCGGTGGAGGGTTGAGCCAAGCTCAACCGCGGCTCAGCACGGCTTCGCCCTCCATCGAGTTTCTGAACGACAAAACTGCGAATCTCGCAGATGGCCCCTCCTCTGAAACTCGCCTCAAGTAACGCAGACATTCCTGTCTGCGGCATCGCAG
>CAZWRV010000171.1:0-4668 GCA_964636325.1 uncultured Victivallaceae bacterium
CAAGCTACCTGCGCGCCACAAGGGCGCCTTTTTCCCGCAGGGAAAAACCTAGTTCCTTACGGGACGGGCGACTTGGAATATCTATCTGCAAAAAACAGCACACAGCATTCCTGGCATGCGGAGTTTGCCAATTGCGCGCGGCGCGCGCAAGCTACTCCTACGCGCTGGAAGGGCGCATTTTTCCAGCAAGTCTGGCATCTTTGTGAAATTAATATTAACGGATGACCTAGATTAATCTTGCTGGTCTGATTCCTACTCGGATTTCACCAGCGTCTTCATGAACGCGCGCAGGTCTTTCGCCATGTCGCCGCGCTTGAGCGCGTAGACCAGGTTCGTCTTGACGAAGTCGAGCTTGTTGCCGATGTCGTAACGCGTCCCTTTGAACCGCAGCCCGTACATGGCGCGAGTCCTGACCAGGCGGCGCATCGCATCGGTAAGCTGGATTTCATTGTTCTTGCCGGGAGCCTGCGAATCCAGCAGGTCGAAGATGTCGGGGGTTAGTACGTAGCGTCCGGCAATAGCTAGATTCGACGGCGCCTCCTCCACTTTCGGCTTCTCGACCAGGTCTTCGATCAGATAGACACCGTGATCAATCGGCTTACCGGCCATGATGCCGTAGCGGCTGACTTTCGCCTTCGGCACTTCCTCCAGCCCGACGACGGATTCGCCATACCGGCCAAAGACTTTGATCAGCTGCCCAGTCACGCCGGGCGTCGCGTCAATCAACGTGTCGCCGAGAAGCACGGCGAAAGGCTCCTTGCCGACATGATCCCGCGCACAGAGGACGGCGTCTCCAAGGCCTCTGAGCTCCTTCTGCCAGACGAAATGGATGTTCGCCATGCTTGAAATATGCCGGATGGATTCCAGCTCGGCGTTCCGGCTTTTTCCGGCGAGCTCCGCCTCCAGTTCGAAATTGCGGTCGAAATGCTCCTCGATTGCGCGCTTGCCCTTTCCGATGACCATAAGGATGTCCCGGATTCCGGCGGCCACCGCCTCCTCCACGACATATTGGATCGTCGGAGTGTCAACGATCGGCAGCATCTCCTTCGGCTGCGACTTTGTCGCGGGCAGGAAACGTGTCCCGAAGCCGGCGGCGGGAATTACAGCTTTTCGTATCATGATAAGAACGGGTTATGGGTTGAGCCAATTGCATTAGTAGGCAATTGGCGGTTTCAGGTGTCAGTGTTCAGGTGTCAATACTACAAAAATACTGTTATCTGTTTAGCCTTTATATATCATGCTGAAACCTGACACCCGACACCTGACATGCAAAACTTAGTTTTGCAATCACTTTGTTTTTGTTCAGCCCGCCATGGGATGCACGAAATGCGGCTTGATGACCCTGACGCCGATCTCTCCCAGCTTTCCCTCAAGAAGCTTGAACATCGCCTCGTCCCTGTAGGTTCCGACGATCGCCCCGCCGGATCCGGTGAACGACGCGCTGGCGCCGCACTTGCGCGCGGTTTCTACCATCCGGATATTGCCCTCGCTGATCTTGTAGATCTTCCTCCTCTGGTCGAAGCTGGCGTCGATGAGGGGAGCGATTTTCTCCTTTCCGCCTGCGCGCAGAATGTCGCGGACCTGGTCGGTCAGAGAGGCCCAGTTCTTCATCGCCTGCACGACTTCCGGTTCGCCGCGGTTCCACCGCTCGCGGATGTCATTGTGGAAGACCTCGGTCCCCTCGGAAAGCTCCGTGCGGTATGCGATGTAGACCGGCGGCAGCAGGGCAAGGTTCAGCGGCGTGTAGTTGCCGTGGCCCTGGCGTTCCATCAGCTCTCGTGAAAAATCCATGTGGACCAGGCCTTCATACACCTGCGCGACGCGGTCCTGCAGGCCGGCCGGAATGCCCAGTTCCTTGGTCTCCACCCACAACACATGGTTCGCCAGGACCGGCTTCGGAATCGAGATGCCGTAGAACGCCATCAGCGCCCTCATGCACGCCGTGATGATCGCGCTCGATCCGGCGAGGCCGAGCTGCGCCGGGATGTTGCTCGAATACCGGATCGTGAAGTTCCTGGGGTCGATGCGGACACCGTTTTCGCGGCAGTAGTCGTAGAACTGCTTGATCGTCGCCTTCAGAAGCCTGATGCCGCCGTAGTAGCCGTACATCCGGACGTCCCGGGCGAGCGCGCCGATGCTGTCGAAACGAGAATGATCCCTCGCGTTCGGCAGGATTTCCAGCTCCGGCGTCTCATACAAGGTCACGTCCGCGGCGAAGTTGCTGAACGTAAACGAGATGGTCTTCCCGAAATAGCCGTCGGACGGATTCCCGACCAGGCCCGCCCGCGGATGGCCTTTTGTACGTATGATCATCGCTGGTTCTCCAAGCTCCCCCGTCTGAAATCTCCTTCTCCGCCCTTCGTCATCGGCGCAAAGGCAAAGGCCGACAACCAAGGAGATCAGACGAAGACAATTCGCAGGAATTATGGCTTTCCGAAATTGTTAAGCTAATCTGCGCGGGGCAGCATTTCAAGAGAAGTTGACATGGACTTTTTCGCGCGCGCCGAGGTCGATGCCCTCGGCTGAAAGGCTCACAGATATCCAGTCGTCCAACAATCCATCCATTCTTAACCGCTGACGAGGGCTTAAAGGCTCTTGCATCATCTGCTTCAAGTCATATATTGGCGGAGAAGCGCATTAGATTAGAACCTGTTTAACGGCCATTCCCCGCATGAAGCCTCTGAACCGCAAATTTGTCCGCAAGGGGACTGTCTCCGAATTGTCCGACAACTGCCTCGTGCCCGAATCGGCGGCCAGCCGCATCGGCATGGTTTGGCCGCTGACACGCGAAATCGCATCCCTGACAAGGAATCTAGATGCTGAACAAAGATTACAAAGACATGTTGCAGTCCTTGTCCGAAGAAAACGTTAGCTTTCTCCTCGTTGGAGCTTACGCCCTGGCCGCACACGGCTATCCTCGGTCAACGATGGACATCGACATTTGGGTCAAGCCTGTCAAAAGAAACGCAGAGGCATTCACACGTTCATCAGTCGTATCCATAGACGGCCTCGACATCCATATCCCTTCAATTGATGATCTAATAGTCAACAAAAGAGCCACGGGAAGAACCAAGGACATCGCCGACGCTGAAGCCCTTGAATCAATCAAATCACAGACGGAAACAAAGCCAGCGGGCAAGAAGAAGAAAAATGTCGAAGCTTGACAACGTCATCGCCATCGACGGGCCGGCCGCATCCGGCAAGAGCACGGTAGCCGGGCTGATCGCGGAAAAGACCGGCGGCACCTACATCAGCACAGGCAACATGTACCGGGCCGTCGCCGTCGCCGCGATGGACAGGAGGCTTGTCGAACCTCTGCAGCCTGAGAAGATCGTCCATATGCTGGAGGAGACAACGCTCGAATACCGTAGGACATCCCCGTCAAGCGTGGAACTCTTCCTCAACGGCAGCCCCGCAGGAGACAGTATACGGACTCCCGACGCGGCAAAATATTCGAGCGCCATATCCGCGATCCCCGAAGTCCGCAGATGGCTCTTCGACAAGCAGCGCGAACTCGCCTCCCTCGGACTCGTAATAATGGAAGGCCGCGACATCGGGACGGTGATCTTCCCGGATGCGAAATACAAGTTCTTCCTGACGGCGACACCTGAAGCCAGGGCGATGCGCCGGCTCCAGCAGAAGGGCGAAACCCCGGACGGCGCCACGGTCGCGTCCGTCGCCGCGGAAATCGCGAAGCGCGACGAGGCCGATTCGACCAGAAAGGTCGCCCCGCTCAGAAAGGCCGACGACGCCGTCCTCGTCGACAGCACCAGCATGACCATCGCCGAGGTCGTCGATTTCATGATGAAGCACATTCAGATTTCCTCCCCGTAGCATTGACAAGCCGTCGGACAGAACCTTGTCCACGCCTGCTTACATGGCCAGGCGCCGGAAAATCTGAATTTGAAGGTCGGCAAAGACCGGAATTTCCATGGGAAATTGAAGTGTCGCAATTTTCGCGTATGTTATCCAGGAAATTCACGACTAGGAAATTCCGAATTCCGGAGTTTCCAGCTTCAAGTTTCGGCATGGCGGATTTGAAAGCTCCGCACGTGTTTTCCATCACAATCAAACATTATTTAACACTCAGGATAATATCTGAAAAATGCACAAGTCGACTATTCAGTACAGAGTTCCATATGCGGACACAGACCAGATGGGCGTCGTCTACTACGCCAACTACCTCGTGCTCTTCGAGCGTCTTCGGAACGAGCTGCTGAGGGAGGCGGGCCTGCCCTACCTCGAAATCGAGAAGCAGGGGATAATGCTGCCAGTGATAGAGGCTGTCTGCAAATACAGGAACCCCGCCTTCTACGACGATCTTCTCGAAGTGTCGGGCTGGTTCGACGAGGCCCGCGGCGCGCGGCTGCTCATCCGCTGCGAAGTCCGCAGAAACGGAGAACTGCTGGTCGAAGGCCACACAGTCCACGCCTGCGTCAACATCAAGACGAGAAGGCCGATGCGCCCGCCGGAGCAGATACTCAAGCTCTGCCCGGGGAACTGACAGTCTTCGCTGTGGAATGATACCGGATGCCGGATGAGAGCTTACCGTGGACGGTCATTATTGACCGCCCAAGAGCCTGCCGCCCACTCCTTACTAGGGTCAACTGATAACTGACTGATAGGAATTTTGATTTTTACCATACGCGAAAATAGTTCGGGAGATAA
>CAZWRV010000172.1:0-4456 GCA_964636325.1 uncultured Victivallaceae bacterium
TGTCTGCGGCATCGCAGGTAGGAATACCTGCGCTACTTTAAGTTTCACACCGACAAAACTGCGAGCATCGCAGCTCGCCACTCCTCCGCAACGTGAATATCTTAATCGCGATCTTACTCGCTATCTTCGTCTTTGGTCTTCGTCGCTTCCGGAAAAGACAAAGCCCGAGCCGGTTGCTTTTCCTGTCCCCCTAAACGCTTATACGCGATCAATATATACCTCACTCTGGAATTATAAAGAAACACCGGAACAAATTGTTCCTTTTGTGCTTGTTTTGTGTTGAATTCTCTTTAGGCGGGGATATTTTGTTTGTCAAGGCTTATATTTTAAACAGCTATGGAGGCGGTAAATGAACATAGGGAATGTGCCAATTTCGGTGATAATCGCCGGAGCGGTCATGGTTTTGGCGTTCGTCGGAATGATCATCTGCGCGAGGAAGCAGCAGACCAACGAGGCTGCCAAGCCCGCGGCCATCGCGCTTATGGGCGTCGTCCTCGTCTGCGCGTTCGTAATCCTCTACAACACAGGTATTTTCGGGGACAGGACTTCGGCGACATTCTTCAAGAACGAGCTCAAATACAACGAGGCTGCAGGCTTCATCCTGGGCCAGTATCTTGCGGAAAAATGTCCGGGCGCCAAGGCGCTCCTTGTGGTGGACAAGCGCAGCAACCAGGTGCAGGACGAGCAGAAGAACGGGCTTCTCAAGGGCTTCGCAGGCAGGATAACGATCGCCGCCGAATCCACCCCGACCCCAGCGGCCATGAATCCCCCGTCCGCCGCGCCCGAAGGAGGCGCCGCTCCTGAAGGCGGCGCGGCCCCCGCCGAGGGAGGCGCTACCCCCCCGCCCCCGCCCGGTCCCGGCGGCCCCGGCGGCCCCATGGGCATGCCCCGCCCCGAGGAATTCATGTCCATAAGGGAGATGATGAAGGCGGCTGATTTCGACGCCATGTTGTCCAACTACCCCGACTGCAACTTGGTCATTTCGCTCATCGGCCTGCCCCAGGACGTCGAGAACATGGCGGTTTGGACCATGGAGGAGACGCCTGAAAAGCCGAAGCCGAAATTCGCGCTCCTGAACTCCGACATCTACGTCCTCAAGCAGGCCATAGCCAGCGGAGCAATCATAGGCGTGGTCACCTTCAGCCCCGGCGCCAAGTTCGACGAGAGCAGGCCCCCGGACGACATGAAGGCCGCCTTCGACAAGCGATATCTGCTAATCACCCCTGACAACATCGAGGAGATCAGCGCTCAGTTTTCCGGGATATTCCAGAACAAGGAATAAAGAGGCGAATTCTCAGCCAAAGCCAACGCAGTCCGGACTCCCGGACTGCGTTTTTAGTTTCAGATGAGTAAAACATGCGGTTGAAGTTTTCCAAAATGCACGGGGCGGGAAACGATTTCATCGTGGCCGACAATTCCTCCGGAAACTGGCCCTCGGACGTCCGCTTCATTTCCGGGATATGCAGCAGGAACCGAGGGGTCGGCGCGGACGGGCTTATCCTTCTGGAGGGCAAGGGGCCTTTCAAGATGAGCTTCTTCAACTGCGACGGTTCGGCCGCCTCCATGTGCGGAAACGGCCTCCGCTGCGCCGCCCTGTTCACATGGAAGCACATGAAGTCCGGCAGACGCATAACCTTCAAGACCGGCGCCGGCACTCTCCATGCGGAGATCACCGGACAGGAGTGCGCAAGGATAGAAATCCCTGTCGCCGGGGAATTCAAAAAGGCGGAACTGGACGGCAGGACGCTGTTCTTCGGCAACACCGGAGTCCCCCACGCCGTCGTCCGCGTCAAGGATGTCAAAGCCGTGGACGTCGTGAAAAAGGGCAGGACGCTGCGCAACCACGCCTTCTTCGCCCCTGCGGGAACCAACGTCAACTTCATCTCCATGCCGGACACCGACGAAGGGCCGTTCCGGATCAGGACATACGAGCGGGGCGTCGAGGGCGAAACCTCCGCGTGCGGAACAGGCATCGCCGCCTCGTCGGTCGTGCTCATGTCATTCTTCGGCATAAGGCCGCCTGTCCGCTTTTTAACCGCCGAATCCGACCTTCTGACGGTTGACTTGCAGGACAGGACAAATATATTTCCCATTTCAAAGGTGAGCCTGGAAGGTCCGGCGGTCGAAGCCTTCACGGGGACTTATGAAACACAGATTTTCTGACCCGCATCAGGCATTCGGTCGGCGCTCGGACTTGAAGAGGCCGGACTTGCGGGGCAAGCCCGGAACATAAAAGGCGGAGGACGGGAAATAAAATGGAACTCAAAGGCGTTTACACGGCTGTAGTTACACCCTTTTCCAAGGGTGAGGTGGACTACAGGAAGCTGAAGGAGCTTGTCGAAATCCAGATAGCGGCCGGCATAGACGGGATCGTCCCGGTCGGCACCACCGGCGAATCGCCGACTCTCACGGTCGAGGAGCACATAAAGGTAATCGAGACCGTCATCGAGGCCGCACAGGGGCGCTGCACTGTCATTGCCGGGACAGGCGCCAATTCCACCGCGGAGGCGATCAGCCTCACCGAAATGGCCAAGAAGGTCGGCGCCGACGCCACGCTCCAGGTCACTCCCTACTACAACAAGCCGACGCAGGAAGGCCTCTACAGGCATTTCTCCACGGTCGCCGACGAGATCGGACTGCCGGTCGTCCTATACAACATCCCCGGCCGCTCCGGAGTGCCGATCAACGTGGAAACCATCGCCAGGCTCGCTAAAAACAGCGGGATCGTGGCGGTCAAGGAGGCAGGAGGAAGCGTGGAAAGGGTTAGCGCCATACTCGACGCCTGCGACATGACGGTCCTCAGCGGCGACGACATCCTGACCCTGCCGATGCTCGCCGTCGGCGCCAAGGGCGTCATCAGCGTTGCGTCGAACCTCCTGCCCAAGGAGGTCAAGGCCATGGTCGAGGCATTCCTGTCCGGCGACAGCGCGAAGGCGCAGCTCATGCACAGGAGGCTCTACCCCGTCTTCAGGGATCTGTTCATAGAGACAAATCCGATACCGGTCAAGGCCGCGATGGCTATGAAGGGCCTCATAGAGGAGTCCTACCGTCTGCCGCTGTGCCCCATGTCCGAGAAGAACAGGGAAATCCTCAGGGCGACCGTCGGCAGGTTATCCTGAAACTCGAACCGAGTGCGGGCGGCGCGCGCAGACTACTTGTTTCACCGTACCCCCAGCGACTCCATGAGCGCCCAGTCCTTCTCGATCTCGCGGCCGGAAATGGTGAGGTAGCCGCCGACCAGCATGCCGTTCGCCCCGGCGTTGAATGCAAGCCCCTGATAGTCTGAAAGAACGGTGTTCCTGCCGGCGGCGATCTTTATGATCTTGGCGGGATTGAGAAGCCTGATCACCGCGACGAAGCTCAGGATTTCATCCACGGAGATCGGCGCCGCCCGGCCTCTTGTGCCTTCTATCTTCTGGTGGATGTTTATAGGTATCGCGTCCACGTCAAGCCGCTTCAAAGTGGACGCGAACTCAATCCTCTGCTCAAGTGATTCTCCCAGCCCGATGATCCCGCCGCAGCATATCTTCATGCCAGCCTCCTTGACGAGGCGGACTGTCTCGATCCTGTCCTCGGCCCTGTGCGTAGTGCAGATTTCAGGAAAGAACGAAGGAGCGGTTTCGATGTTGTGGTTTATGACGGCGACACCGCTTTCCGAGAGCATGCCCGCGGTCTCCCGGCTCAGGATTCCGGGCGAGCAGTGGACTTCGAGCCCGGTATCTTCCCTGACCGCCCTTACCGCCGCCAGGATTTTCATGAATTCCCTGTTCGGGTGCTTATAGCCCTTGCCGCTCACGACGATGCAAAATTTCTGAGAACCGTGCCTCTTTGCGACTTTCGCGGATTCCACGATTTCGTCCGGAGTCTTCAGGGAATATACGGCGGCCTTGGTGCTGTGATGCGACGATTGGGCGCAGAACGAACAGTCCTCGGAGCACCGGCCGGACTTTGCGTTTGTTATCTCGCAGGCCTCGAACTCGGAACCGCAGAACTTGCGCCTCACCTTGTCCGCCAGCGAATACAAGTCCATCCGGAACGGCGCGTCCGTCCGAAGAAGGGCTAGGGCCTCTTTTTCGTTCAATTCCTTGCCGTCCAGTATCTTGTAGGCTTCTTCAATCTTCTTGTCCATGTGCTTCATGGCCGATACAATAACTTTGTGCCATGCAAAGAGCAAGTGGATGGCGATACTCCTCTGGAACTAGCCTTCAAGTGGCGCAGACATTCCTGTCTGCGATTCCGCAGGTAAGAATACCTGCGCTACTTTAAGTTTCTCGCTGACAAGACTGGCGCCGCCAGTTCGACACTCCTCTGAAACTCGCCCATCTTTATCGGTAACTTTGTCGTTATCTTTGTCGTCTTCCGGAGGGTTGAGCCAAGCTCAACCGCGGCGGAGCACGGCTCCGCCCTCCTCTGAAACTCACCTGAAGTAACGCAGACATTCCTGTCTGCGGCATCG
>CAZWRV010000173.1:0-4179 GCA_964636325.1 uncultured Victivallaceae bacterium
GCTGAGCCGCGGTTGAGCTTGGCTCAACCCTCCGGAAGACGACAAAGATAACGAGGCAGATCGCGACAAAGATGGTCGATTTTCAGGAGGGAAAACGGCTTGATATTGCGGCTTGCCATGCCATTTTTGGGGATTGACACAAATCGCGGAGGAGCATGCATGAAATATGGTGTCGAACTTGTCGAAGATATCCGGCAGAGGAAGGTCGAGAAGGGCCGCCTCTGCTTCTGGTGGCTGGGGCAGATCAGCTTCGCGCTGAAGACACACAGAAAGACCATTTACCTTGATCCTTACTTGAACCCTTCGAAGTCGCGTCTCTGCCCCCCGCTGATGAAGCCGGATGAGCTGGTCAATGCCGACATAGTGACCGGCAGCCACGACCATTCTGACCACATCGACCATTGGGCCCTGCCGGGGATAATGAAGGCCTCGCCGAAGGCGGTGCTGGTCGCATCAGAGGCGCATGCAGGAACACTGGCGAAGCTTGGGCTCGACAAGTCCAGGCTGAGGCTCCTCGACGACGGCAGGGCGCTCGACGAGGACGGCGTGAAGATCACCGCGGTCAAGGCGGCGCACGAATTCTTCGACGAGGAAAAGTTCGGCGGCAGATACCCGTTCCTCAGCTTCGTCATCGAGACGGACGGCGTCACTGTCTTCCATTCCGGCGACACATGCGTTTACGACGGCCAGGCCTCATCCCTGAAGAAATGGAGCTTCGACCTCGCATTCCTCCCGATCAACGGCCGCGACGCGAAGAGGCTCGGCTCAGGCTGCATCGGCAACATGACATACCAGGAGGCCGCGGATCTCGCGGGAGCCGTCAGGCCGAAGGTCACAGTTCCGGGCCATTACGGAATGTTCGCGAAAAATACCGAGGACCCATCCCTTTTCACCGACTACATGGCCGTCAAGTATCCCGGACTCAAGACCGTCCTGCCTGTCATAGGCACGGGGATTGAAATTTAAAGCATACAACATTCAACTCTGATCATGCAGCGTCGAACAATTTGATACTGGATACTGGGAACTGGAAATTTGAAACTGGATACTGGGGAACCGGGGGATGGAAGGCGGGGGCGAGACGGGGAACCGTAGGAGAAATGAACTAATCGTTAATGATTACTGTGCGCGGCCATTATTGGCCTCGATTCCCTCTTCTTTCTGACACCTGACACCTGAACCCTTGAATAATGCAATACGACGACGTCACATCCCGCTGCGTGCGGAGCGGGAACTTCGAGTCAGCGCTGGTCTCGTTCACAAGGCGCCAGATGCTCTTCTATTCCTGCTGCGCCGTCGCTCTTTTCACCCTGCTCCTGTATAGGTGGGACTACTTCATCTTCCTGATGACGGCCTGGTTCGCGCTTATCTACTTCGGCGGCGCGCTCTTCAAGGCGGGCGCGGCGCTGGTCTCCTTCCTGGGGCTGGGCGAACGCAAGGTCACACGCAAGGAGCTGGCCTCGCTGAAGGATGAGGAGCTTCCGGTCTACACGATCCTGCTGCCGTTATACAAGGAGTCGAACGTGGCGGGCAAGATAATCTACAACATCATGCTGCTGGACTATCCCAAGGAGAAGCTCGACATCAAGATACTCCTGGAGGAGGACGACTCGACGACCCTCGAGGCCGTGCGCCGCAGCGGCTTCTCCGGCAATGTGGATGTGATCGTCGTCCCCGCTTCGCTGCCGAAGACCAAGCCGAGGGCATGCAACTGGGGACTGGAGAGGGCCAAGGGCGAGTTCTGCGTCATCTACGACGCCGAGGACAGGCCGGAGCCGGACCAGCTCAAGAAGGCTGTCGTAGCATTCAGGGACTCCCCTGGGAAGGTCGTCTGCATCCAGGCAAAGCTCAACTACTACAACCGACGCCAGAACCTCCTCACAAGGCTCTTCACGGTCGAATACAGCACAACCTTCGACCTCTTCCTCCCCGGCCTGGAGACGCTCAGGATACCGGTCCCCCTGGGAGGAACCTCGAACCATTTCAGGACCGCGGCGCTGAAGGAGCTTGGCGGATGGGATCCCTTCAACGTCACCGAGGACTGCGAACTCGGCGTGAGGATTTACAAAAAAGGCTTCTCTACGATCATGATCAACTCCACCACATGGGAGGAGGCCAACTCCAGGCTGCCGAGCTGGATCCGCCAGCGCTCACGCTGGGTCAAAGGATACATACAGACGCATTTCGTCCACGCGCGGAACCCGTTCCGCACGCTCCGCCAGCTAGGTCCCTGGGGACTCGCAGGCTTCTACATGACCGTCGGAGCCAGCGTCCAGATGATGCTCATGAACGTCTTCTACTGGATAATCGGAGGATTCTACATCGCCATGTTCCTGATCGGTCTTGGACAGGGCTATTCGCCGGAACAGATACTTGTCGGCCCGCACGGTGCCGGAGGATATGCCGGAGTGACTTTCTGCGGACTGCAGCTCAAGGCATGGCCGCTCGTATGCTACGGCCCCGGAGAGGACAGGGGCTGGGTCGCCCTCTCGATAATCTTCTTCTCCATCAGCGCCGTCCTCATGCTGGCAAACTTCCTGTTTGTCGGCATCCACTGCCTTGCATGTGTCAAAAGAAGGTATTATAGTCTGATACCTTTGGCCGTATTGATGCCTGTCTACTGGCTTATGATTTCGATCGGTGCATGGAAGGGGTTCCTGCAGTTCTTCACCGATCCCTTCTACTGGGAGAAGACCGCACACGGTTTCGACCAGGGCCAGGAAGACACCTCCGCCCCGGAGGCGGAGAAGAACGAAGAGCCGTAATTTATTAATCGGCGTTAGCCCATTGCGGAAAATTATCTCAAATGTTTTGCCTAAAAAGTAGTTTGCGATCTCCGAGCGCAAAAGACAAACCATGGCAGCCCTCGCATGCGGAGTTCGCCATTTGCGTCTGGAAGCCGCAAGCTACATATGCGCCGAAGGGCGCTTAGGTTTTCCCGCCCTTCAGGGCTTGAATGAAAACGAAATCAGAGCGCCAAACATAATAAATCCGGGCTTCAGCGTTATAATTTGGAATTTGGACATTGGAATTTATTCGGAATATGGTGCTTGATTATTGGAATTTCACAATACATGCAGGAGGAACTAATCATGAAGCCTGACAAACTAAGAACAGGCCGGACAATCCCGTTCACACTCATCGAACTCCTCACCGTAATCGCCATCATCGGCATACTCATGGGACTTCTGATCCCGGTCCTGTCTATCGCAAGGGGCAAGGCCAGGCAAACCCAGTGCCTCTCCCAGCTCCGGCAGATCGGAGTGGCAATACAGAACTACAAAGGCGAATTCGACCAGCAAATGGTTCCATGGACATCCATGCTATACCCCAACTTCCTCACAAGCAACAAGGTCTACCTATGCCCAAGCGACCTGAACAAGTCGCTGAACAGCGCATTGAATGATGATGATCCTGCATGGCTGGAGAGGATAGACAATGATTGGTGGGGGATTTATGACAGGCCTAATCCCACATCTGTAAATTATACCAAGGGCGGACTCAATGTGACTGCAAGTGTGGGCGTTAATGGAACCATTCATAATTGCGATGCTGGGAACGTCAGTTATTTCTATGAGATGTCAGATATGCAGATAGATCCTGGCTGGTATATAGCAAATGCAGGACTGCCTCCGGTTGCGGAAACCACGTGGGCGTTGTACAAGGAAGCTGTGATCAAACAGCAGAATTATGCCGTCTCCACATTCCCGATATACCGCTGCTACTGGCATCTCGGAGGCGTAAGGAAGTATTCTTCGACAAATCCTATACCAAATCCAGCGAAACCTGTGATAAACTTATCATATTCCCTGAACTGTTTCATCAGTTTGGCGCACTGGGAGGAGGGCACCTGGAATCCGTGATTTCCCGAAATAGGCTTTTAACCCTCGCAGCCGCCGCCGCGAAAGGCCGCCGCCATGGTGAATTTGTCGATTCATCTGATCCATCGAATGTCAAAAAGTGCGCGTCCTCCATGTCCTCCCTGAATTATTTGTTTTCGAAGTCCTATGTTTTTCCCTGCGGGGAAAAGGCGCCCTTACGGCGCGCAGGTAGCTTGCGCGCGCCGCGCGCAAAGGGCAAACTCTGCATACGAGTAATGCTGTGTTATGTTGCTTGCGCGCGCCGCGCGCAAACTGGTGCGCCCGTGGGGCGCACATCATAGAGGGGTGCAAGTCCCCT
>CAZWRV010000174.1:0-4052 GCA_964636325.1 uncultured Victivallaceae bacterium
ATAAGTCGTTGATTATCAACATTTCAATTTTTCCAACTGTTTAAAACGAGCTTAAATGAAATGAAAGGTGCTGCCATGACCAAGATGTGGAGTTGGAAGAATTCGTGCCTGCTTTTCGTGCTATGCTGCATGCAATTGTCCTTGCCTGCAGGAGAAAGCGATCTTCAGGCGCAGGCAAAGAAGTTGGAAGGGGAGTATCAGGAGCAGCAGAAGGCCGCCGATGCGACAAGGAGGAAGCTGGCCGAGACCAGGAAGATGATTGCCGAAGCCAAGAGGAAAGGCGGAGTGGACATCAACAGCACCCAGTTCTGGATACCAAGGCTGAAGGCTCCGCCCGTGATTGACGGTGCAGTCGACGCGAAGGAGTGGGCAGGCGCGGTAGGCATCCCGCTCACGACCGGCATCTACGGGATGTTCGAGCGGCCGAGCTCGATGTCCTATGTCGGGTGGGATCCCGAATACGTGTATTTCGGGCAGATACTTCCGATGCGCAAGGGCGAGCTGCCGCTGCGTCTCAACCGCGAACCGAAGCACGACAACGTCTACTGCGGCGAGACGAGCCTCGAGGTCTACGTGGACCGCAAGAGCCACGGTTCTCACGGCTCCGGCTGCCGCTGGCAGTTCATGGGCAACGCCGTCGGAAACCAGTGGGAGCGGGAAGACCAATACGAGATCGGACAGAACTTCATCGGGTGGGACGGCGAATGGAAATACGCCCAGCGTCTTACTCCGGACGGCAAATTCTGGGAGGCGGAAATCGCAATCCCCCGGAAGACAGTTTATCAGAAGGATCCTATCAAGGACGGAGACCTGTGGTGGATCGGACTGGCGACAAACCTCCACCGCCCGTGGTGCTTCAGCGGATTCTACGGATGGAAGATTCCGGCGACCTTCAAGGACTCCGTCCCTGAAATCAGGATGGAACGTCCCGACCGTTCGCTGGCATACCGCGGAATCGTCTTCGACATGGGCGTAACCAACACTACTGCAAGCGACTTCAGCGGCGAGCTTGTGACGAGGATAATCGATCCGAGGGAGAAGGACTCGGCGAAGAAAATACTTTTCGAAAAGGTGCGTCCGATTTCATTGGCGCCTGGCGCAAAGGAGCTTTTCAGGGTCGAGGACAAGGCCGGGGAAAACGTGAAGGACCAGCAGGCTTACAACATCTCTGTCATCGTCAGGCAGGGGGAGAATTCGATATATACCTGGAGCTATCCGGTAAGGTACAACCACATTGAAAACAAAACCGGCCTCGAATATACGCCGGACGAGAAGCTCTTTCCGGTAACCGCATTCTACAACCCTCTTTCCAACTATGTGCGGGTCAGGGTCGACAAATACGACTTCGCCAAGGCGGACGATGTCGTGAAGGCGCGCTTCGCAATTGTCTCAGATGATGCGAGACCAGGCATCGCCATGGGCGAGATCGACAAGTTCGACTACGGCGCCGGCGAAGCCGCCGTCCCTGTTCCGGCTGACATTGCGCCCGGCAAATATCTCTGTGCGGTACATCTGCTCGACAAGGACGGCAAGGTGTTGGGGGCGGAAAAGGCGTCGTTCGTCCGAAAGGATCATGCGAAGGACTTTCCGTGGCTCGGCAACAAGATCGGCGAAGACGACATCGTGGTCAGACCTTTCGAAGGGCTTGAAGTCTCAGGACCTGCGGTAAGCGCGTTTAAAAAGCTGATTGCCCTTGACGGCTGCGCGTTTCCGGAAAAGATAGAGGCCGCGGGGATCAGCCTTCTGAGAGGCCCGATGAGGATCGAAGGCCAGGCGGACGGCAAGCCCTTCGTAGTCAAGCCGTCCGGAAGAGCCGGATTCCTCGGAATCGGCGGCGGCGCAGGTCCGGTTCTTGAAGACTCATCCGAGACACATGCCGACTACAGCGGCGCCGGGCAGGGCGGCCCGATAAAGATTTCCACCGCCGCTCATTGGGAGTATGATAGCACGTGCAGGCTCAAGGTAAGGCTGGAGCCGGCGGACGGGACCGCGAAGCTGGAAGGGCTGAGGCTTGTCATCCCGTTCAGTTCCGAGGGCGCGACCCATTTCATGGCCAACGGCCTCAACATGCGGCTCTCCAACATCGCCGGCCTCATCCCGAAAGGCGACAAGGACGGCATCGCCTGGAAGTCCACCGACATGCCCTATCAGAAGATGACGGCCGGCTCCTTCGTCCCCATCCTCTGGCTCGGCAACCTCAGCAGCGGAATGACCTGGTTCGCCGACAGCGACAAGGGGTGGTGGCCGGGCGGAAAGAAGCCTGCATCGGAGATAGTCCGGGACAAGGACGGCGGCGCTGACATCGTCCTTAACATCGCGTCGGATACGGTGGAGTTCACGGAGCCGAGGGAGATCGAATTCGGACTGAACGTGAATCCCGTTCGTAAGGTTACGCGCCAGGTGCCTTCGAGGATGGTCTTCGGGTTCCTTACCGAGACCGGACGCTGGAATCCGAAGAAAAGCCCCGGCGGCTCCGTTTTTGCACGCAGGTATCCGGAAGATCCCGAGCTGAACGGAAAATATGTAGGCCTTGTCCACAAGTACAAGGGACTATATGCCCCGTACACCGAGATGAGCTACCAGGATTTCTTCCCGCAGGATGTCGAATACTTCAAGGAGGAATGGGACGTGGGCGGCGATGTCGGCGGCTCGCCGTTCTTCGGGAAATCATCCAACGACGCGCTGCTGTATATGACGAAGAAGTGGATAGACGACTGCGGTCTCGACGGATACTACTTCGACAACGTCTTCAACCGGCTCAACTGGAATACGCACTACGGCACCGCATACCGCCTTCCCGACGGCCGCATACAGCCCGGCTACAATCTCTGGGGCATGAGGGATCACATAAAGCGTATACGGACTCTTCTGCAGGTTGAAGGCCGCGATCCCTCGCGCATATGCATCCACAACACCCGGTACCAGTTCGCCCCGATAATGGGATTCGCGGATCTCGCAATGGGCGGAGAGATGGCCACCCCGCGCGGCGACAATCCTGGCGCGGGCGACTTCATGGACATGCATCCCCGCGACTTCATGGACGTGATGTACAACCAGCCGCTCTGGGGATACAAGCTCTCCCATCTGTATCATTTCGCTACCGACACCTATCTGGACGACCTTGGGGAATATGACCGCGAGGCGGCGATGAAAGTCCACCGCTCCGCGATGGCGACGATGCTCGTCCACGGCGTCGAGTTCTTCCAGGGGATCAACTACAAGTCCTTCCTGAAAGGCAAGTTCCAGATGCTGAACAAGATGCCGGGCGGGGATCTCGAGTTCGTCCCGGGCTGGCAGGCCGGCGGACTCTTCAAACTAATGGACGGCAAGGACCTCGATGCCGCGGTATACAAGAAGGACGATGTCCTGCTGATCATCGCCGCCAACTATTCGAAGAACGCCCAGAACGCGAGGATCTGGCTCGATTTCCCGAGACTTATACGCCAGCCCGCAAAGGACGAGCAAAGGGTCGTCTGGGACTTCGAGGACTTCGAGTTCCCCGGCTACATCGCCGAGAAGTCCGTGCCCAAGGAGGATCAGATGCCGCAGATCGGCGATCTGCAGCATGGCGATTGCATCCTGCTGCAGGACAATGTGTTCCGCGTGAAGATCGAACCGCACGACTTCCGGGCGGTACTGGTGGTGAACATGCCCATATGCGGATCGGGGGCGGGATTCTGAGCTGTAGTCTCTGCCGGGCCAGTTGAAAAAATCGGCACACGGCATATATTATACCAGCGAGGTTGATATGAATGCATCGGAAAATATTTCTGCGGCGCAGGCATCTGTGCGGACTGCAAGCGATTGCCGGCGCCTTGCCGACGGCGGCTTTATACGCGCCGAAAATTCGCAGCGCAAGGCAAGCGGCGGACCGGAACCCGGATTTCGAGACCTGCCGAAACCTGCAGGTTCGAGCCGGAACCTCTCGGCGGGAATACGCCGGCGGTCCTGCATATGTGTGCGGTTTACGCTGATCGAACTTCTTGTGGTCATCGCGATAATCGCGATACTGCTTGCCATCCTCATGCCGGCGCTGGCCAGGGCGCGGGACT
>CAZWRV010000175.1:0-3288 GCA_964636325.1 uncultured Victivallaceae bacterium
AACACCCATCCATACAGTCATCCACTTATCCAGTCTCACCATTCTTTACTGCTGGCTCGACTTCTCCGCCAATTGCAAAAACATCCGCAACGCGTTAAGTTTCTTCGCCTGCAACTATGCGTTCAGGAAGGAGGTTGAAAGGAAGCGGGGAATGCTCCTTTCACATATGCAGGAGGACGGGGCGTAGAATATTGTGAAATGTGAATGGTTGGAGGTGTCGCTGATCGCTAGCCGTTAGTCTTCTGCCGTATTGCGCCTGCTGACACCTGAACACTGACACCTGAAACCATTTATTTGCGACTTTCGCGATTCTCTCAAGAAACTAAGGAGAAAATATGGAAAAGCACCGCGAAACGCTGTTCAAGCTCGTCATGGCCTCTGTGGCGCTGGCGCACCTGATCATCGGGCTTGCCGCCTTCTTTCCGGGGGTGTCTGTCGAGAAGCTCGCCCGCGTCTTCTACCGCGCTTCTGTTGGCTTCACACCCGAACTGCAGCATGTCGCCCACATGTTCGGCGCATACATGCTTGCGTTCGGAATAATGGCGGCGTTCGCCGCTCTGGATCCTTCAAGGAACAGAGGGATCGTGAACGGGGTGATAATCCTGCTCGCCCTGCGTGTCCTCCAGAGATTCCTCTACGCCGGCCAGGCGTGCGAAACGTTCAAGATTCCGCACGGCTACTTCTGGGCCCAGACCATTTTCTTCCTGATCATCGCGGCGGCACTATTCCTACTCAAGCCGAAGGCCGCTAAGGCCCCGACGGACGGTCAGCCGGTGCAGTGAATATCCAGTTCCGCCTTGACGGGTGACATCAGAACGTGCGGCGAATTAGCGCTGTTAACCACGGATGAGCCCGTGCTTACGTATGATCTTGTCGAGAGGGACTGCGAATAGGAACTGCCTATATGCGACGATTACGTCGCCCAAGCATTTGATTCCAAAAAACCGCAGGATCGGTAGCGAGACATGCTCCGACCAGCGCAGCAGTTCTGAGGGGCCGCCGCTGATGTCTTCCTTCTTTATTGTTTTGGCGAACTCCATGTAGACCGGAACAGGATCGGTATGTCCTGCTTGTGTCAGGCGTTCACCGTCCTGCAGCATGAGGGCGTAGTCCTCGCCATGAGGCTCGTCCCGTCTTAGTTCAGCGATAATCATCCTATAGAAAATCCGCCGGCGAAGCGCGATGATGGAGTCGGTGCCGGAAAGGAGGCTTATGGCCCATGCCGCCTTTTCCATCAGCGCCCTGCGTTCTTTGTCCGGAGCCTGGTTCACGACAAGCATGGCCTTGAATGCCATTGCGGCCGCCGATAGGACAGTTCCCGAAGTTTTACCCCGCTGGCCGGTGGCATTCCCGGTTTCCGAAACAAATGCCGTGAAAGTGGCGCAGCTGTCGCAGTCTTGTTTAAATATCTGCTTCCCGTTCCGGCGGCAGTAGGAATGGAGGAAGTTGACCGCGTCGCATGTGTCGCAGATAATTCTCATGGGCTTCACAGCCCCATTCATTGTCCCGCAGACATTGCACCGCAGGTACAGATGCTCGCAGCTTTTCGGCTCCTGTTCCATATGTTTCCGGCAGAGATTCTTAGTTGATGCCACGAAAAATAGTGTTGCGCATCCATGAATTCAAGGGGTGCTGCGGACGTGACGTTTTCATTTTTTCCGGAACGCCGTTGAACATCGGGGAAACCGGATTATAGTCTCTGCCGTTTTTCAAGGAACGAGGGATTCAATGATCAAGCCATTGAAAGGGTTCATCCAGATACCGCGGACCGATCCGGGCTACCGTCCGGTGGAGGAGCGCGTGTTGGACTTCCACGAGGTGGAGAAGCGCCTCAACGAGGAGGAGATGAAGGTCCAGGCGGCGCGCTGCATGGACTGCGGGATACCTTTCTGCCACGGCTGCGGCTGTCCACTGGGAAACCTCATCCCCGAATGGAACGACCTGGTCTTCCACGGCCACTGGAAGGAGGCCCTCGAACTGCTGTATGCGACGAACAACTTCCCTGAATTCACCGGACGGGTCTGCCCCGCCCTCTGTGAGGCGTCATGCACGGTCGGCCTCAACGGGGATCCCGTTTCAATACGCCACATCGAGATAAGCCTGATTGAAAAGGGCTACAAGGAAGGCCTGATAGTCCCGAGGCCTCCCCAGAGGAGAAGCGGAATGAAGGTCGCGGTGATCGGCTCCGGCCCGGCCGGACTTGCGGCCGCGGATCAGCTCAACCACTACGGCCACACTGTCACCATCTTCGAGCAGGACGCGAAGCCGGGCGGCTACCTCCGCTACGGCATACCGGACTTCAAGCTGGAAAAATCAATCGTCCAGCGCCGCCTCGACATCATGGAGCAGGAGGGCGTCTCCTTCGAGTGCGGCGTCAAGGCCGGCAGCGACGTCTCGCTCAAGTTCCTTCGCTCCCGCTTCGACGTGATTTGCCTGGCGTGCGGTTCCAGGGAGCCCAGGAACCTGAAGATCCCCGGCAGGGAACTTGAAGGAATCCATTTCGCCATGGACTTCCTCCGCCAGCAGAACATGAGGATCGGCCTGGAGAACATCTCCGGCCCGAAGATAACCGCCACAGGAAAGAACGTCCTCGTCATCGGCGGCGGGGACACCGGCGCTGACTGCGTAGGAACCTCCATACGGCAGAAGGCCAAGTCCGTCACACAGATCGAGATACTTCCGAAGCCGGGCGAAGGCCGTCCGGCATACACCCCCTGGCCGAACTGGCCCTATATCCTCAGAACTTCCAGCAGCCACAAGGAAGGTTGTGTCCGAGAGTGGGCCGTCCTAACCGAAAAGTTCGTCGGTTCCAACGGCAGGGTCGAGAAGGTCGAGGCCGCCAGGGTCGAATGGAAGAGCGACATCCTCGGACGCCCGCAGACCATGGCCAAGATCCCCGGCAGCGAATTCACGATACCAGCCGACCTGATCCTGATTTCGATGGGCTTCACCGGACCCGAAAAGGCCGGCCTCATCACCGAACTCGGCGTGAACATCACCAAGGCCGGCAACGTCGAGACCGACGACAACCTGATGACAACCATCGACGGCTGCTTCGCCGCCGGCGATGTCACCACAGGAGCCTCCCTCGTCGTCCGGGCCATGGCCTCCGGCCGCAACGCCGCCGAAAAAATCAACCTCTACCTCCTGCGCTGAGCCGGATCCTGCCTCTGGTGGAATATTAAAATTTTTTCTACATATCCGGCAGTTCCGCACTCCAGCTCTCCAAGCCTGGCTATGATCTTTCCCGTCGCTTGGTGAAATGGGATTTGAAAGGCCTCTCGTTCC
>CAZWRV010000176.1:0-3105 GCA_964636325.1 uncultured Victivallaceae bacterium
TGCGATGCCGCAGACAGGAATGTCTGCGTTACTTCAGGCGAGTTTCAGAGGAGTTGCAATTGGCATATGGAAAGGGAATTGGAAGATGAATTCAAAACAGGATCAACGGCTGAATTACTGCCTGGATCTGTTTTCCAAGGCATGCCTGGAACATTACGACGGCAAGGGTAATCACATCGGCTCCGCACCGCCGCCGGACGACAGGGACAGGATGCGCTCGGCCGCGGCATTGCTCATGCACGGCGGAAAAAGGGAGCATGCGCTGGCGGAAAAGCTTATCCTCCAGGTCTTCTGCGGCGACGGCGTCGACCGGACGCTCCTGTCGCTGGAGGAAAACCTGGTGGATGCGCGGAAGGCGCTGACCCTTGACTGGAACATTTTCCAGTCGAACGACGCCTGCCATATTCTTGCACTCCACGGCGAAAAGCTTTCCGGCGCAGCCAGGAAGAAGCTTGAGCGGATGGCCCGCAGGAACTTCAGCCGATTCGCCGGAAGCGCGCAGCCCGACTACATCTTCCACGGCTACAACGACAACATGCCGTCGCATGCCGCAAGCGGGCTCATCCTGGGCGGCGAGGCGCTGGGCGACCGGCAGGCCGTCGAAGACGGCGTCTACCGCCTTGAGCTGTTCGCCGAAATCCTTTCGCGCCGCGGCATGGTCAGCGAATATTCCAGCGGAAACTATCTGCCTCTGACAATCAGCGGTGTCGCGAAAGTCGCGGAATATTCCAAGGACGCAGCAGTCCGTTCGCTGGCAAGGGGCATCGAGGAGCAGCTGTGGGCGGACGTCGTCCTGCACCACCACACCGCAACGGCGCGCAACGCCGCCGCGCAGAGCCGCGCATACACATGGAACAGCGTCGGCCATGTCGACACGCTTTCATGCGCGCTGTGGCTGGCGGCGGGAATCCCCGCAACCTATTGCCCGTTCGACTTCGCGATCAAGCCTTTGGAGAACCAGGTTTCCCATTTCGAAGGCGATGCATGGAAGAGCGTCTCGGACATAATTTCGATGTTCGCTAAATTCCATCTGCCGCGGTATCTCCTCAATGCGTTCTCAGAACGTAAATACCCATACGAGTTCAAGTCGAGCGCGGAGACCGGCGGCGACAACGGCGGGGAGATATTCTCGACATCGTGGCATATGCCGGAATATGCGGTCGCAAGCTCCAGCGGCGGATATTTGTCGGAAAAACAATCCGAAGTATTTTACGCCGTCTACTGCAGAAGCAATAAGCCACGCAACTTCTCCGAGACCGGCTGCGTATATTCGAGATTCCTGATCAACGACGATGAACCGGGCAAGCCGACAGAATTCCGTGGCGGCGAAAATGGCCTTTGCCCGAACAGCGGCATCTCAAGGGCAGTCCAACGCGAGAACACTGTCATGCTCCTTAGCAGGGCTTGCGCGGACTCTGAGAAAGAGATTCGCCTGATGAGGCAATGCATCATAATACCGTCGCACTTCTTCGCGGTGGAGGATTGCTGGATGGGGACGAGGCAGGTCAAGGAATTTTCGGCAGAGAGCTCCGAGGCGGTTCCGATATTCATCAATCTCGGCCGCGCATACCTCGCACTTTATCCCATGACACTTACAAGGCACGGCGGAAAATCGCTTGTCCGCCTGGAAAAGATAAACCGCTACCAAGTCGTGTCGTTCATCAACTACGAGGGGCGGACTCGGAACTTTGAAAAGGCGGAGCTGGCCGAAACGTTCAACGGATTCCTCGCCGAAATCAGCGGTCCGGACGAATCAGGCCACTTCGACAAGTTCAGGAAAAATTGGAAGCTCGGACATGTCGAGGACTGGTGGTTCTCCGGCAACCGCCGCGCAAGATGGATACACGGCGGGCACGAGCTCGCGATCAACTGGCTCACCGAGAAAAACGTCCTCCGTTCGATCAGCGTGGACGGACGCGACATAGACCGATCCCCTCTGTCCGCCACGGGATTCGAATCAACCATGATTCCGCTGCTCGGTGAAAAGTACAGGCCCCGCGCCATGAAAATGCCCTACGAGAACCTCGATGTGGCATGGTATCCGGACCTGCGATGGCAGAAAGCAAATAATATGTCGTAGGAAAAAAGGAAATGACGGACAAAGAGAGGCTATTGAAAACTTACCGCTACGAGAAGGTCGACCGGCGTCCGCTGCATCTTGTCGGTGCCTGGCCGGACACGCTGGCGAGATGGCGGAAGGAAGGGCTTCCTGAAAATGTGAAGGATATCCATGAGTATCTGGGCGTCAAGCCGTTGCGCCTGATGAACGTCACTGGAATTGCAGGGATATATCCCCCCTTCGAGCAGAAAATCCTGAAGGAGGATGCCGAGACCATCGCCAAGATCGACAGCTGCGGACGCACAGTGCTGGACTTCAAGCACCACACCACGATGCCCGAGTGGCTCGACTTCCCTGTCAAGTCCGGAAGCGATCTTCGGCGCGTGATGGACGAGCATTTCAATGTGTCCGACCTGGACGCCCGCTTCGATGCCGATTGGAAGGAGCGTGTGAGAAGGGCGAAAGAGGAAGACTGCGTCGTCCTTCTTGACGGCGGTTGCTTCTACAGCACTCTGCGTCGGCATCAACGGTGTCGCGCCATGCGAGGTGGCGGCGAACATGGAACCCGTAGCCCTCAGGCGCCAGTTCGGACGGGAACTGCGCCTCATCGGCGGCTTCGACAAGCGGATCGTCGCCCAGGGCAGGAAAGCGATAGATGCGGAATTCGCAAGATTGAAGCCGGTGATTGACGAAGGCGGATTCATCCCCGCCATCGACCACTCCGTCTCTGCCGACATTTCGTTTGACAATTATAGATACTATCTTGATGCCGTGCTGAAGGCCTTGCTGGTGTCTTGAGTGTTTGCGTCCGCGAACTTCGCAGTTTCGCCGCCGGCAATCCCTGGAAACGCCGAGCAGCAGCTCGGCCTTATAATTCGCCAATCCGGAGATTGACGTTACCAGGAATAGAGTCTCATATGAGTGACCACCTGCGAGATTCGCAGTTCTGTCGGTGTGTAACTTGAAGTAGCGCAGGTATTCCTACCTGCGAGCCGCAGACAGGAATGTCTGCGTTACTTCAGGCGAGTTTCAGAGGAGGAGAAACT
>CAZWRV010000177.1:0-3068 GCA_964636325.1 uncultured Victivallaceae bacterium
CTCTATGATGTGCGCCCCACGGGCGCACTAGCTTGCGCGCGCCGCGCGCAAAGGGGAAACTCTGCATGCGAGGAATGCCGTGTTCCGTTGCTTGCGCGCGGCGCGCGCAAACTACTGTTTCTCGCTGACAAAACTGGCACCTCCAGACGGTCACTCTCCTGAGACTCGATTGTCTTTCTTATATCCGCCGACCGGCGGATGGAGGGTTGAATTCCATTCAACCGTCTTCCCGGCGGCGGGAACTCCCGCCGGGCGGCGGAATAGAATTCCGCCCTCCTCCTGGAACTCGATTTCGTTCGATGGAGAGTTGAGCCCAGCTCAATCCGCCGATGGCGGACTTCGCACTGCATCGGGTTTTCGACAAAACTGCGAATCCTGCGGACTGCATCCGTCACTGCCCTACCGAAAGCTCCTGCATGACGAAGGTCCAGATGATGGAGAGCGTCCTGACGTTCTCCTCAAGGGTGGCGCCGTGGTAGTTGTGGCCGGTCCCGTGGGCGACATGGAGAAGTATGCGCTGCTTCTGCAAGGCCGCCTGGAGGCGGGCTGCGAACTTGTAGCTGTGAGCCGGGACGACGCGGTCGTCATGGTCGCTTGTGACGACGATCGCCGCCGGATACTTCATGTTCTTCTTCACATTGTTGTAGGGGGATATCGACAGCAGGAACTTGAAGTCGGAGGCCTCGTCGCGGTCGCCGTATTCGCCGACCCAGCCCTGTCCGCACCTGAAAAGGGAAAACCGGGCCATGTCCTGGACTCCGACCGAAGGGATCGCCGCGCGGAAGAGCTTCGGATAGTAGCGGGCGGTCGCGGCGACAAGAAGACCGCCGTTGCTGGCGCCCTGCATCACGGTCTTTTCTGGGCTTGTCCAGCCCTTGTCGATAAGCGTCTGGGCGGCGTTCGCGAACGAATCGAAGACGTTCTTCTTGCTGTGCCTCATACCGAGGCGGTGCCAGGCCTCGCCGTATTCGAGGCCCCCGGGCAGGATCACTATTGCGACCGCTCCGCCGCGTTTCAGCCAGGGAAGGTAGGTGGGGTCGTAGAACGGCATGATGTTGACACGGAAGCCGCCGTAGCCGTAGAAGCAGACAGGTGTTTCTGGGGAAAAGCCGACGTCCTTGCGCTTGACGACCCAGATGACGGACTTCCAGCCCTCTGCGGCATCATATTCCACAAGCTGGGCGTCAAGCTCGAAGTCCGGCTTCTGTCCCGGAGTGACGACACGCACCTTGCCAGTCGCGGGATCATACCCGTAAAGGGTTGCCCCTGCAACACATGTGTCGATGTAGAAGAGCAGCTCGCCGGAGCTCATACTGTCGACGTAAACGCCCCCCTGCTCAGGCAGTTCGATCAGATTTGATCCGCATGTTTCAAGATTATAGCGCAGCAGTTCGTTGGCGCCGTCGCGCACATAGGTCGCATAAATGGAATCCCCGTATATGACCGCCCTGTCGAACGCCGCATCACGGGCCGGGACGAGCGTCGTAAAAACTCCGGAGTCGAGATCGAAGGATACAATCTCTCCCATGTCCTGTTCAATGAAGCTGCCGAAGACGAGGCTGTTTCCATAATAGCCGACGTAGCCGAGTCCGTCCTCGGTCTGGAGGATAGTCTGCACCTGACCGGAAGCCAGCTCCAAAGCTGAGATTATGTTATACTTGGAGCTGCGGTTCCTGCAGAACCAGAGGTAGCCTCCCGACTCGAACATCATCCATAAGTCCTCCATCGGCTCATCCGACTCGAACAATACCGTATCCCTGAGCTGATCCGTGCCCAGGACGTGCCTCCGGATGACATATGTCGCCCCGTCCATTATCCGTCCGTCGCGGCCGGAGACATATACGAATGACTTCTCGTCGGCATCCCATACGCAGTCGCAAAACTTAACAGTGAGGACGTCCTTCAGGTATCCTCCGATGCTGTTGTCGCAGATCTGGAGAGTCCTGATGTCCGTGTTGCCAGGGGTCGTTTTGATCTCATATCTGCCGGAGGGCGATGTTTTTTTAAAGCCCGCCGCCGAGTCCGGCCCGTCCCGCTTGAGCCTGAAGCGGTGCCGGAAAAACATCTTCTCATCGCGCTCGTCGAAGACAAGGCTTCCGGGCTCCTCGCCCTTGCCATCGCCCTTCGAGAGGATGTCGGTGAATTCCTTGACGAGCTGCTCGCGGAGCGGAGAGGCGGTCTGCGCGTCGGTATACGCCTTCTCGGCGGCCAGCCACCGGTACAATTCCGGATCGTCTGAATTCTCCATCCAGCGGTAGGGGTCCTTGTATGTAGTCTTGGCGTGCTTTTCTGTTACCAAAGACTCCTTCGCCGCAGGCGGAAGGCCGGCGGAGTCTTGGGCGAATAGCGACATGAGGAAGGCTGACGCCAGCGTAAAGCTTGCCGACTTTTTCATGGTAACTCCTCTTGCTAAATATTGAATGAACTCTGGCCAGAATATTTCTTCAGATTGCTGCTATCCTGGCGGCCGCATCATCTGTCAAGATCATTATTAGAGACTCGACAGATGAAGCTAAAGAAAGAACAGCCGTTTCCCCTTTATGCAGGCAGAAGGATTGCGAGATGGCGTTAATCGAATCATCCGGCCGAGCGTCTGGTTGGACTGATATTCCGGAAGAGACGATATTTCTCCCATCTTAATGAGCCTTGAGGACAGTCGCATTAAACATTGTATTATGTCCTTGATTTTCATTATTAAAGTATAACTTGCCTGCCTATAAATCAAGCTTTTTGCTCTATCGGGATGGGATGCCGAATTGGACGAAGGTGCGCATTCTCGGAACGGGATGGCACAGTCAAGCCGAGCTCTGGGGCTCGGCGCTCCCAGGGGGGTATTACTGCGGATTGCGCAGATTTGCCGGTGAGAAACTTTTCGGTGGACGATTACGGACGACCCGCCTTCGTCCGCACGGTCGCAGGACTACGGCGCGGCACGCGGTTCAAGACTCCGGAAGTCGACGAAGATAGAGAGGAAGATCGCGATTAAGATTGTCGAGTTTCAGGAGTGCCTATCTGCGAACCTCGCAGTTCTGTCGATCAGAAACTCGATGGAGGGCGAAGCCGTGCTG
>CAZWRV010000178.1:0-1588 GCA_964636325.1 uncultured Victivallaceae bacterium
CGCATTGCAGCCGTTAACATTATTGTTGTCAGGGGCTTGCGACGGATTCCATTTTGAACAGTAATCCGTCAACGTTCCCGAGATGATATTCTTGAACACTGCAAATATCTCAGATCGCATAAGCTCGCCGACCGTCACCTTGTCGGCTCCGCCCATCGATTCGGCGGCGGCGGCGAGGAACTCCTCGAATGCCGCAATGAGCCGTTCAGCCACGATGGCGGCCCGCCGCTGCCCGCCGAGCGACTCGAACAGTACGCCGAGGCTTCTGTACTCCTCCCTGGCCTTCAAATCCACGAGCAGGGAATGCGCCATGAACACCAGGGCGAAATGGGCGACCTGGGAGTCGAAGTCCCTCGACTGGCATTTCCCAAGTCCGAGCAGCTGCTTGACCTCCTTGAAGCAGACCTCGATGTTCCAGCGTATCATGTATGTCTCGATGGCCTTTACATACGTCATCGACATGTCCGTTGTCAGCAGGGCGACCCACTTTCTTGAACCGGCGTACCGGCTTATGAACAGCCTCACTTCTCCGAAGCCCGGCAGGACGCAGTCGATCTGCACATACCTGGACCTGAACCTGCGGCAGCGCCTGACGCGCGCCATGTTCGCCTTTCTCAGCTCCGCAAGGCTCAGAAGCCGCCCGCACCATTCGAATTTCCGCTTCATGAACTTGACCATGCCGAGGAAATGGATGCGGCCCTTGGCCAGGCTCCTCACAACCTTTATCAGCAGGAGGCAGGTGAACCACGAGTCTGTCAGGACATACTGCGGGACAAAGCCTTTACGTACTGCCCGCTTCAGCATGGATATGGCCAGCGATATCTTGTCCCTGCCCATTTCCGCCTTCCGCTTCGCCCCGGGGCTGTCCGGGCTCCTGCGCTTCCGGAACCTCCTCTTGACCTTCTTCAGCGCCTTGGCGCCCTCCTTCACCGGGGCGCAGTCCAGCACACGGCATGTGGCTCCATCGAACCAGGCCAGGGCCAGCAGCTTGAAGCCCAGTACGAACCTCCCCGCCGCATGGTCGTGGATCGACGATATCCCTTCAATCCGCCTCCCGGACTTCTCGACAGGAGAGTCGTCAAGGACGATGGCCGTCGGCATTGTCCCGGCATTCTTGCCTTCCTCCGGACGGAGCTGCCTTCCAAGCTCATACAGCGCCGCCCTCCAGTCAACCAGGCCGTTTTGCAGGAACCTGTACAGTGCGCTCTTCTCGAACCCCGCGGCCCCGGCCATGGACTTGGCGAAATATCCGAGAACCGAGCCGATTGAAAAGAGCTTCACCGCCAGCGCGGTCTCGAAGAGGGCGACGGCGGGAGCCCCGGATCTTTTACGAAAACCTGACGATTCCGCAAGCCTGGGGAACCTGATGCGACGGCGGACATCGTTCCAAAGACTGTCAGTGTCAACCCCGTGCCTCTTGCAAATTTCTTTGATTTCCCAGATGTCGATGGTTATATTTTTCATCAAGGCCTCTTTCATGTTGGTTTTGGAATGTTTTGTAACCAATTCCAATATAACATGTTAGAGGCTGCTTTGCCATATGTGCAGTAAACTTTTTCGCCTAAAAATGAACTGCAAAAGTTAAGTA